>CAJTPJ010000003.1:0-146656 GCA_910578145.1 uncultured Christensenella sp.
GCGCAGGCGTTGCCTGCGCGGCTGTTTTTATAATTCAAAGAAACGGTGTAACAAGTTTTAACAACTGCGAATAATTAACGCTGTTGGATTCAAAATGCGCTATTTTACCCTCTCTGTCAACTATAACCGTTATGGGATAAGCGCCTTTACCGCCCAATCCGTAAAACAGCGAGGTCTGTTGGCTTGCAATATCGGATATAACTATCTTTTCATCCTGAGCAAACAGCATTGAATAATCCGACCAGCTATCTTTGTTTGCTTTGGTAGCGTTTATATATTGCTGTACGTCCTCCGTGGGGTTTGCTTCGTGGAAAGCTATAACCACAACGTCGTCGGGATAATTTTCCTGCAATTCGTTAAAGTGTGGAATCTCCGCAACGCAAGGACCGCACCAAGTAGCCCAGAAATTAAGTATAACCACTTTGCCTTGTGTATCCGACATTTTAAACGTACCGCCTTCTTCCGTTCCGTCGTAAGTACGAACGGTAAAGTCGGGGCACTTGTCGCCGTTTTTATAAGGCAATATGCCGCTTCCTTTATCAATTACGTTAAAGTAAATAAGCACGAAAGCCAACAACAGCGAAGCAAGCGACCAAGCGGCAATTTCCAACCATTTATTGCGGCGTTTTACTTTTTCCGCAGTGGTAAGCGGCGTTTTAACTTTTGCTGCTACCGTTTCATTGTTAGTAGCCTTTCCCACGCAAAACGAACTTTCCGCTTTTAATTCAGAAGTTGCTTCACTCGTAGTTTCAGGTTCTTCCTCTATCACCGTCGTAACCGTACCAGATTGCACGAGCGAGTTTAAAGCGGGCGCTTCAGTTGCTTCAGCTTGCCCCGCAGCTTCCGCGGCGGTTGCGCGGAGGAATATTTTAGAACCTTTCCAGCTTATAGCTTTGGTAGGGCAAACCGCAATACATTCGCCGCACTCTATACATTCATGGTCGCCAACGTGGCGGATATCCATTTTACAGTGATTTATGCAAAGTCCGCAATCGGTACATTTGTCGTTATCGAGTTTAACGCCCAAAAGCGCAAACTTATTAAAGAAGCCGTAAATTGCGCCAAGCGGGCAGATAAAGCGACAGAAAAAGCGGTAAATAAATATGCTTGATATAATAACCGCAACGAGCACAGCGAACTTCCAAGTAAAAAGCGTGCCCAAATAGCCGAAAAAGTCGGTATGCGGGTTTGCAAGCTGGGCAATACCGCTAATGGTGCCTGCCGGACAAATATATTGGCAGAAAGTAGGCGAGGTTAAGAATATAGGAAGAATAAACACCAACGCTATCAGTATCACGTATTTCAGGTACGAAAGCACCATCGTGACTCTGCTTTTTTTAAGTTTTGGCGTTTTTATTTTGTATAAAAGTTCCTGCCCTAAGCCAACGGGGCACAAAAAGCCGCAAATAGTTCTTGCAAATATTATGCCGAACAGCGCTAAAATTCCTATCACGTAAAACGGAGCTTTCGTGTCCGACGATTTAAGCGAGTTCTGCAACGAGCCCAACGGGCACGAGCCTACCGCACCGGGACATGAATAACAGTTTAATCCTGGCACGCACGCTTTTTTTGTGTTACCCGTGTATATATTACTTGCTGTAAAAAATCCCTTTATATTGGCGTTATACAAAAGCGCCGTGTAAACTTGTATAAGTCTTCGCTTACTCGGCTTATGGTTTATAAACCAATTTTTAATTTTTGAAAAAAATGCATTCATATCAGCCGAGCCCTATACATTCCGTGCAGATATTTATTGCTTTAATCAGCACGTCCCTTACTCCTTCGTTAAATATGCCTAATATTACAAACGTTACGCCGAAAACGGCAACCGCCCCTCTTACTCCCCAAACCGTATATTTAGAGGATAAAACGCTTTTAATTTTTGCCACTACGGCGTTTTCAGTAACGTTTGCTGCAACGACGGGATTACCCTTATAATCGGCTATAAGCGCTTTAAGCGCGTTAATTTCGCGGTTTAGGCTGTATTTTTCAAACAGAGTTGCGCCAATGCAACAGCCGAATGCAACTACAAGCCACGGTGCCACGTTTATAAACATTTTAAACATTGCGTCGTTTGTTTTTATACCGTTGAAATGCGAACGGTTGAGTAAGTAAACGGCCGCCGCAATACCGCACGCCAAGCAAACCGCAAGGCACGCAAAAAATACTATAGTACGCGACTTCTTTTCGCCGTATACGCGCTTTAAATTAGCTTCGTATTCCGCTCCGCTACCTTCGGGCAAACGCTTTAAAAGGCGATTGCGGGTTGAGCGTTCGCTTACTTTAACCGTTTTGCGCGACGTATAAGGGAATATTACCGAAAGAATAAATCCAGCTATTATCGCCGCAATCCATATCAAAAAGGGTATTGAAACGGGGAAAAGCATTTTTCCTACTATTTCGCGGGTGAAAGCGCCCTGAGCCCATTCGCCTGCAGCAAGTATGCGCAATGCCTGCACGACAAACGCAATACCGACTGCGCCCGTGAAAACGCTTAAAAATATTCCATAATAAAAGCGGATATTTTTAGCTTTCATTTCGCACCTCCTAAATTTTATTCATTACCAATATTATAAATGTATTTATATTCACAGTCAAGTAATTTGCCGTAAAATGGCTGTTAAATTAACCCAACGGCAAACTAACGGAATCAAAAAAATTGTTCCGTTTTTAATTTATAAATGCATTTTCGCTTGCCAAGCGCTTGTATATGTGATATAATCACTAAGCAAAATTAATTAGGCCCTGTGGTCAAGCGGTTAAGACGGAGCCCTCTCAAGGCTCAATCCCGGGTTCGATTCCCGGCAGGGTCACCATTCTCAGTCTAATTCGAATATTTCACAAAAGTATTCGGTTAGACTGATTTTTTTATTTGAATTGAACGCAGCGGCGATTATAAAAATCGTCGCTGCGCGCTCGTTTATTCAAGCACTCGCCACAGTGCCATAGTCAATTTTCTTCTTCGTAAATGTGTTTTATTTCTTCTGTATCTGCAATAACTTTATCTATCATTTTCAAGTCTATATTTGGTTTATAATTTGACTTTTTCCAAAATTCACAATCATCATTTTCACAAACTGCTTTATTCCGTTTTTTACATTCGCCCTGCCTTTCAGTATAAAAGTTGAAAAGCCCTTTACTGTAATAGGGAATATAAAATTCGCATTTATTGCATTGTTTATTACTGCTCATTTTTATTTTCTTGTTCCTCTTGCAAAATCTGTTTGATGGCGGAAAGATTTATAAGTATATCCGTCAACGCTCTTCTTGATACTGCTTTTCGCAGACCGTTAAAATGTATATCTTGCCGCCAAAATTCACAACTATTGTGTTTTTCTTTAATTTCATTATGTTTTGAGCAAAAACCTTGTTTTGTCTTATCGAAATAGCAAAATCCTTTCGTGTAGTAAGCTCCGTAATTACCACAATTCCAACATTCTTTACATTTTTGTTTTTCTTCCATTTTTGTACCTCAAATATAAAATATGAATAAATTATATGTGAAGAAACTCGCAATGTCAAGCAATTTTGTGATGTTCTTCACATAATATAATATATATATAGGTTAAGCAATGGAAAAAGAAATAAACTTTGGCGAAAGTCTAAACGAAATTTTAAGCCATAGAAACATAAATATTAATGATTTTGCAAAAGCAATAAACATTTCGTGGTCTACGGCATATTCTTGGTTAAGAAATTCAACAGAACCGAATTTGTCCGCATTAATAGCTACGGCAGATTATTTGAAATGTACTATTGAATTTTTAATAGGTAGAAGTGCAAATGAAAGCCCTATTGTCGGTAATAACTACCCACCGATAGCGCAAAGAATAAAAGAAGTTATGAAAGAAAATGGTATATCAAGCTACAAATTGAGAAAAATTTCAAAATATGACGGCTCATATTTTTATAATTGGGAACACGGCTCCGAACCTTTGCTTTCAACTCTGATAGAACTTTCAAATTTACTTGATTGCTCGATTGACCATTTAATCGGTAGAATTTAAATATAACTTGTCAAGGCGCTTCGGTTTAGTTAATAGCTCAGTCACCATTCTCAGTCTAATTCGAATATTTCACAAAAGTATTCGGTTAGACTGATTTTTTATACTCATAAGGAGGTTTTATATTATGCAGAATGATACAATTGGACTTATTAAAAATGCCCTAATAGAATATGTGAAAAGCCATAACGAACATAACGGAAAAATTATGGAGTTTTTTGATAAAGTTGAAGGCGCTACGAAAATTGCTCAAAGTTTACCTATTGAAACTCAAAAAGATTTAAGAAATATCATTTTAAGCATATTAGTAGCAAACGGCATACTGACAATACCTTTTGAAAATTATTAAAACGGCAACTTTATGCCGCAAAAGGCTATTGTCGTACCTAAACCACAGGTTTACTGAAATTGCGGTGTGTTAGGCTCGAACGCCAAAGGCAAACCAAAACCCGCCTAAATGCCATTAGTAATCAATATTATAAAAAATTCTTTCAAGCTCTTTTATGTCTTCGATTACCGAGTCTATATGCTCAAGCGTAACTGTTTTCTCTTTATCAGTACAAAATTTATGGAATTTGCAGTTATTATCTTTTTTTACTATCTCTTGATTTAAGCATATGGATAAACGATGCAAAATATATGCGACTTTCTCAAATTGTGAATATAGCTAATTATTTTATGTACTCTCTCGATTTTCTTGTAGGTCGTTCCGATAATATTTTAGATTTTCAGCCACCAACTTGCCCTCCTTTCTATCCGTATTTTAGAGAATTATTAAAAAGTAAAGGTATAACCCAAAATCAGACTAACAATGATACACGGATTAAATCGTCGCATTTTGTAGATTGGAAAAATGGCTCAGACCCCCACATTTTATGTTTATTTGAACTTGCTAATTATCTTAATATTACATTAGACGTTTTAATCGGGCGAGAAAAGTTTTGAGCAATCGATTTGCGTACCAACTATAACCATAGCCGAACACGACTATGGTTATTTGTTTTAGCTAAAGAAAGAACGTGTAATTTAACACTTTAACTAAAATCACGCAAAATAATTATGGCAATTTAACCTTTTTTTCACAAATTAATAATACTGTGTAAATATTAGCAATATAAAATATAGCAGTATTAGGAGGTTTTGTTTTGAAAATAAAAAGCATTAAGGATTATTTGCCGTTTTTCGCGCTGATGCTTGCAAACGTAGTTACTCTTTTCGTATATCTTTTTGCCTTTAACGGCAGGGACGGCATAAAAATTTTAGAGGTGTGCGTAGTTCCGTTAATACCTCTTATAATACCTGCATTAAATAAAATTTTTAAAATATCAGTGCCTTTTTCGTTTAACGTTGCCGTAACCGTGTTTGCGTTTTTGGCTATAGACCTGGCATCAGTACTTGATTTTTACGGACTTATCCCCTATTTCGATAAATTTATTCATACCGTGTTTGGCATTATAGGGGCGTTTGGTATATTCATATTACTTTTATACGGAAACGGCGAAAAGTTAAAACCTTGGTGCTTTTTTACTGTAATTTTACTTTCCGTACTCGGAATTGCGGCGCTTTGGGAAATTTACGAGTATTTTGCGAATATGATTACGCATACCGATATGCAACGGTGGCTGCCTGATTTTAATACCGTGGGCGATATGACTGTAAAAGAATTTTTTGCAACGTATAATCCGCTTTGGGATACTATATGGGATATCGTAGTTGCGGCTATAGGCGTGTTTATCTTTTTTGCCGGAATACTTGCCGATAAATTTTGCGGGTATAAATTAAGTAAAAGCGTTTACAACCAAGTAAAAATAAAACCCTCCTCCCAACTTACCGTTTAATAAACCGAAATCAATACGACAAACTTTTTAAACGTAAAAGGCTAAACCGAAAAATGCGGTTTAGCCTTTTATATTTTACATTAAAATAAAGCAATAACCGCCCTTTTAATTAAAAAGGGCGGTTACTCAAAGGAGTACTTATTATGAGAGTGTATTCTTAAATTGCAAGGTGCTTTCAAGCTACCTTAGTTTAAGTTTAACACCAAACGCTACGTTTGTCAATACCCGTTTTGAAATTAAAATAAAAAATCCGCCTGTGCCGTGATATGAAAAAGTATTAACCCGCGTCTCGCAGGTGGGTGCGTTGAAGCGAAACGTCGTACTTTCCGTAAAACAGACCTTGACTATTTCCGCGAACAGCCCGCTCCCTTTTATACATTGTGGATTACGAATTTCCCATACCACGCACACCGCAGACTTTACTATACATATTATACATCCTTTGCGCGAAATATGCAACAAGAAAATTTTTACAAGCGGAAAATTTAAGCAAACGAAACTAATTGCGACAATGCTTTTGAAACCGCGGTGTTTTTACTTGATTTTTAAATGCAAAAGCCGTAAAATTAAGAAAAAACCAAAAGAGGATTACTATGCAAGAAATAAACGGCGTCGTGCCCGTAACTTCCACTCCTTATTCCGAGTTTAAACAGCATCTTGGCAACGACGTTACCATAAAAGGCGTCATTCACAATATCAGGGATATGTCCGACTTTGCGTTTATATTAGTGCGCACCGCGCGCGAACTCATTCAGTGCGTGTACTCTCCCGAATTTTCTGATTTCAGACTTACCGACGATATTGTAGAACAGGCTTCGGCAAGGGTTACGGGAAAAGTGGTTAAAAGCGAAACCCGCGACGGCAGCGAAAGATACGAATTGCAAATTCATAACGTTGAACTTTTATCAAAACCCGCGGCAATCCCGCCCGTAGTTATATCCAAAAAGCAAGTAACTTGCGAGCTTTCCGTTAACCTTGACAACAGACCCGTAACTTTGAGAAACCCCAAAGAACGCGCGGTATTTAAAATACAGGAAGGCATACAGCGCGGCTTCCGCGAATATTTGCAAACCCAAAACTTTACCGAAATACACTCGCCCAAGATTAATTTTGCGGGCGCAGAGGGCGGAACTAACGTTTTTAAGCTGGATTACTTCGGTAAAACCGTATATCTTGCGCAGAGTCCGCAATTATATAAGCAGGCGCTGGTACCCGTATACGAGCGGGTTTTTGAAATTGCGCCAGTATTCCGCGCCGAACACCACGACACTTCCCGCCACCTTAACGAGTACATTTCAATGGACTTTGAAATGGGCTTTATAGACGACTTTACCGACATTATGAATATGGAAACGGGGGCGTTGAAGTACATTTTCAATCTTTTAAAAACCGAATACGCGCCCGAAGTTGAACTGTTGAAAGTTGATATACCCGAAATTGATACTATCCCCTGCGTGCGTTTTAAAGACGCAAAAGAGCTTTGCGTAAAGAAGCTGAAAAACATTACGGATATGAAAGACTTCGAGCCCGAGGAAGAAGCGTTTCTTGGCAAGTGGGCAAAGCAACAGTTTAACTCAGACTTCCTTTTTGTAACGCATTATCTTTCCAAAAAGCGCCCGTTCTACACTATGGACGACCCCGAAGACCCCGAAGTTACGCTTTCGTTCGACCTATTATTTAGAGGTTTGGAAATAACGTCCGGCGGGCAGAGAATTCACGACTACGACGAACAAGTGGCAAAAATGAAAAAAATGGGTATGAACCCCGACGAATTTGAAACCTATCTTATGCTTCATAAGTACGGCGCGCCCCCTCACGGCGGGTTAGGTCTTGGGCTGGAAAGGCTTACGATGCACCTTTTGGGCTTTAAAAACGTGCGCTACGCAACTATGTTCCCCAGAGATATAAACAGAGTTTCACCGTAAATATAAAGTTAAATCCGACGGTCTTACGACCGTCGGATTACTTTTCCCCTATTATTTTCGCAGCTTTACCGCCGCTTAATATAGCTCCTCCGTAAGGAGGAATTTTAATTTATCACATATTTTGTCGCTTGTCAACACTTTTTGTTGAAATTTGTATAAATTGCACAAATTTATTTGCCGTTATACAAAAATCTGTGGCAATTTTCGCATTCTGTTACGGTTCCGCCGGCTATTAAATCCTTGCCGGCTAACGAAAGTTCAGACCCGCACTTTGAGCATCTGCCGTTAACCACTTCGCAAATTATAGGAAAAATGCGCTCGCTACGCTTGACCTCGTACTTTTTCATAACTTCGGGCGAAATGTCCTTTGAAAGCGCGGCAAGCTCCTTTTTAACCGAATTTACCTCTTCAAGTTTGCCGTCCTTATATTTTTTATATACTTCAGAATACTCTGCGTACTGCTTTTGCACGGCTATAGTCTTCTTTTTCATCGTTTGGTATTCTTCGTCGGAATCCTTAATAGCCTTGCTCAACGCCGCAACTTCGGCTTTTATGTTTTTAAGCTGTTCGGTTATCTGTAAAACGTTCTTTTTGTAGAAAGAAATTTCAGCGCCGCCGTCTATAAGCTCGTCCAGATTTTCAAAATCGCTTAAAGTTTCTGCAATTTCCCCGTACTTTTCGTTAAGGTCGCCCAAAAGCGAATTAAGCTCTTTGGCTTTTGCTTCAAGCGCGTCAAGTTTTTCGGGGGCTTTGGTTAAAAAGTTTTTAGCCTGAACGAAATTTCTGCGTTCTTCCGAATTGGAAGTTTCGCGTTCCAACGCCAGCAATTTTTCATCCGTTTCCTGATACTTTAAAAGTTTTTCTACCTGTGCCATTTATATCTCCTTATCGCTTAAAGCAAATCCGCGTCGGTAAAATACGCCGAAGGAACTTTAAGCCCGTCTTTGATTTTTAAATAAATTTTGTTAAAGCCGTAATTTTCTGAAGCGTAGTGAGTTAACGCCATAACGGCTATTCCTCTGCCCGTAAGCGCGACTATTTCGTGGTGTTTCATATCCGAAGAAACGAAAACGTCCGCGCAATTTTCCGCAGTAAAATTGATATTGTAATCGTCGCAACCCGCGCCGCAAAAGGACGCCGCACGGCGGATTTTTTTATTTTGGTCGCCGTATACAAGTATACGCGAGGTATTAAATTCTTTCGCGGCGTTTTGCGCGAAAACGGACAATATTACGGGGTCAATTTCGTAAACCCTGCCGTAACCGCCTCCTTTAATCTGCGCCGCTACGTCTGCGGTTTTACCGCCTAATCCGCGCATAAGAAAATAATCTATACCCTCGGGCGCGGCGTCAAAATTAAGATGCATTGATATAACGGAAACTCCGAGTTTCATACATTCGGCAAGCGCCTTTGCCTGCGGGTCGCCCACAACGTTAAAGCGGGAAATTCCCCCGTAAATAGCGGGGTGATGGGTTATTATAAGGTTATATCCCCTGCGCTTTGCCTCCTCTACCGCCTTTTGCGTTAAGTCAAGCGCAAACAGCGCGCCCGTAACCTCGTTGCCGCTGTTTATAATTATGCCGCTGTTATCGTACATTTTGAACTTCGCGCAAAACTCGTCTGACAATCCCACGGGCGCAACTTGCTCAAGCGCGGCAAAAATATCAGTTACTTTCATCGTTTAATATCCTTTTTAGTTCGTCCGCCTGTTGAGATATAGCGGCTCTGGTTTCGGGACTAAGCCCCCGTTCAAGGTACGATTTCTTTTTATCAAGCTCGGCTTTAAGATAGCCGCGCGCGGCGGAGCTTTTAAAATTTAAACCGTAATTTAAATTCGTTTGCAAATAATTAACGTTATTGCCCGTACGCGCGCCTTTTATAACGAAATAGTATTTGCCGCAGTCCTCAAACGGCTCGTCCACGGTAATGCCCGCGCCACGGGATAAAAGAAATTCCCTTACCGCGCGAGCGTTTTTCATAGGTTGCAGAACGAAACGGTTGGGCACGAACGCGGTTTTAAGTATTTCAACAATCTCGTCGCCGCCCATTCCCGCTATAAGCACTTCGTCCGTGCTTTCGTCTATCTTTTCAAGCCCCGAACAACACACGGATTTTACCGCGCCGCTTTGAATATAATTTTTTAAAAGAATTTCGGCTTTTTCAAGGCACTTTGCGCTGATATCGGAAATAACAGCGCGCTTGCACAACCCGTTTTTAAGCATATACTGCGTGCAATAGCCGTGGTCGCAACCTACGTCTGCAAAACTTTCGCACGGGTCCAAATAGGCGCAGAGTTTTTGTATGCGGTTCATCAGGTATCCAAAAAGTCTTTAAGGTGTTTTGAACGCGAAGGATGGCGCAATTTTCTAAGCGCTTTCGCCTCTATCTGGCGAATGCGCTCGCGCGTGACGTTAAATTCCCTGCCCACTTCTTCAAGCGTGCGGGGTCTGCCGTCGTCCACGCCGTAACGCAGGCGAAGCACCTTTTCCTCTCGCGGGGTAAGGCTATTTAAAACCGATAACAGCGTTTCTTTCAACATTGTCGTTGAAACGCTTTCCGAAGGCGTAGTCGTGGTAACGTCCTCTATAAAGTCGCCGAGGTGGCTGTCCTCCTCCTCGCCTATGGGCGTTTCAAGGGAAACGGGGTCTTGCGCGATTTTCTGAATTTCACAAACGCGTTCCTCGCTTATGCCCATTTCTTTAGCTATCTCGGCGGGGGTAGGTTCTCTGCCGAGTTTTTGCAAGAGTATGCGCGAAACGCGGGTTAGTTTATTTATCGTTTCAACCATATGAACGGGTATACGGATAGTGCGCGCCTGGTCCGCTATGGCGCGGGTTATAGCCTGCCTTATCCACCAAGTAGCGTAAGTTGAAAATTTAAAGCCCTTTTGATAGTCAAACTTTTCCACCGCTTTCATAAGCCCGAGGTTGCCTTCCTGAATTAAATCGAGAAACAGCATTCCGCGCCCGACGTAGCGTTTAGCAATGGAAACCACCAAGCGGAGGTTAGCTTCTGAAAGTTGTTTTTTGGCGTCCTCGTCGCCTTCTTCCTGCATTCTTCTTGCTAACTCTATTTCATCGTCGCCCGAAAGCAGGGGCACGCGCCCTATATCTTTAAGGTACATTTTAACGGGGTCGTCAAGCCCGATATCCGAAAGCGCCTGCTCGTACAGCTCCCTGTCCCTTTCCGCCTCATCTATAATTTGTATGCCTGCGTCGGCAATAGACTTATAAACGAAATCCATCTGCGCGGGAGTCGTTTCGTATTTTTCCATTATGTCGCACAGCGTGTTAGTGGTAATACTGCCCTTAGCGCCGTAGGTATCGATAATGTGTTTTAAAATTTCAGCAAGTTTTTGCTCGGTTAAATTCATATTTACTCTCCGCTTTTGATTTTTTTCTTAAGATTAATTAAGCTCTGCAACCGCGCCGTTAAATTCTTTCTTTGTTCCAAGTCCGTCTGGCTTGCGATTTGCCGTTGAACGAGGGATATATCCGCGTCAATCGCGTAAATTTTTAAATTTTTAACACAGTCGTTAAAGTACTTTTCCGCAACTTCGCCACGCAATTTATCACCGTCGGAATAGTCGAAAATGGCGTTAAGTTCCGCGCTTTCGGGCGTGCCCGCGTCAAAAAATTCCAACAACTCAGACGGCTGTATTCTGTCGCCGAACTCTTTTTGGTTGCAAATATATTTGGCTATGATTGAGTGTACGCCGTTGACGAAAGATATGTTTTTCAAATCCTCGTTTTCGGTTATTTTCGAGCCGAACAGGTACGCCGCAATTACAAACCGCGAAGCCACGTCCTGCACCGAAGCCGCGTCCTTGCGCTCGATGCGGTCGGGAACAGGCGGTTTCTCCTGCGGGGTTGAGTTTAAATCCCTTTTCAAAGATTCGTACGTTATGCCCGTTTTATCCCTTAATTGCTTTAAAAGGTCTTCCTGTACGGCGGCGCTTTCCGCCGTTTTTATTACTTTCATTGCCTCGGCAACGTATTGGCGCTTATCCTCGGTTTTGGTTAAATCAAAGCCGCGCTCCGCCGTTTTAAGTTTGTAGTCTATCAATGGCATTGCCGAATCAAGACAACGCCGATATTCATCGGCACCAAGTTGTTTTATTACGTCGTCGGGGTCAAGCCCGCCCGTAAGCGGCACCACTTTTACGTTTAAGCCCGCAGAGGTTAAAATATCCAGCCCGCGCATATTTGCTTTTTGCCCCGCAGCATCGCCGTCGTAGCTTATAAGCACGTTGTCGGAATATCTTTTTAGTAATCTCGCTTGCTCTTGCGTTAACGAAGTGCCCATACTTGCAACTACGTTTTTAAACCCCGCCTGATATAGCGAAATGGTGTCCATATACCCTTCCACCATAATTACGTTACTTATAGTTTGCGTCTTTTTCAGCTTTTTTAAAAGATTTACGTTATAAAGCGATTTGCTTTTGTTGAAAACCAAAGTTTCCTTGGTGTTTTTGTACTTACTGAAATCCGTTTTTTCCAGCTTTCTTCCGCCAAACGCCACTACTTCGTCCATAGCGTTGATTATGGGAAAGATAAGCCTTTCACCCAAAGCGTCGCTCAGTCTTCCGTTAACGTCGTTAACCGCTCCGCTGTCAACCATATCCTGCCGAGAATAACCTTTACTAAGCAAAAACGCAGGCAGGCTATTAAAGTCAAGGCTTGCGCCCAAACCGAATTTGCGGACTACGTTTGAAGGTATCCTACGTTTTAAAATATATTCGATATGCTTATCCGCCTTTCCTGAATTGAGATTATTTAGGTAAAAATGCGCGCAATCGTTTAAAATTTTTAATATAGAATCCTTTTTGCGCTTGGCTTCCACGGTGTTTTTACTGTCGTAGCCAAAGTTGGGCACGGTAAGCCCCGCGCGCTCGGCAAGCAAGTTGACGGCTTCGCCGAAGTCAAGGTTTTCCATACTCTGTACGAAACGGATAACGTCACCCGATTCGCCGCAACCGAAGCAATGATAGTATTGGTCGGCTTCGTTTATGGCAAACGACGGGGTTTTTTCGTGATGGAAAGGGCAGCACGCCCAATAGCTGCCGCTCTTTTTTTCGAGGGTGATATAGTTGCTTGCAACCTCTATTATATTAAGTTTACTTTTCAGAGTTGACAAAAACTCCTTATAATCGCCGGTCAAGCCCCTCTCTCCCTTGTAAAACGCTTAGTTGGATTCGTCTATAAAAGTCCAGCCTTTAGGCACGAAAATTTTATTGAAAGTGTATACCGCGTACCTATCCGTCATCGACGAAAGATAGTCGCAAACGACTTGTTCAACCGAATAGCCGTTTAATAGTTTTAAATAATTTTCAGGCAGACGGTCGGGGTGTTTTATAAAAAACCCGTACGTTTCCGTCATCATTCTTTCGGCTTTTTCCTCTTCGCCGCGGGCGGAATCGGAAAGGTACACCCGCTCGAACATAAACGAACGCAAAGCCTCGCTTGCGCGCGCCGTTTCCTCCTCCATTTTTACTTGGTTTTTACCGTTGGACGCGCGGTAAATAGAGGATATTGCCGTATTAATTCTTTCGCGGGAGCTTGTCCCGAGTATTCGTTTTATATCTTTCGGAACGTCGTTTTCGGTTAAAATTCCCGCTCTTATAGCGTCGTCTAAGTCGTGATTTATGTATGCTATGCGGTCTGCCAAGGAAACGCAAACCCCTTCTAACGTGGCAGGTTTGCCGCTTTTGGGGTGGTTTAAAATTCCGTCGCGCACTTCCTTTGTAAGGTTGAGTCCTGCGCCGTCCTTTTCAAGCACTTCAACTACCCTAACCGACTGCACGTTGTGCTTAAAACCGCTTGGCGAAAGTTTTGAAAGTATGCGCTCGCCACTGTGCCCGAAAGGCGTATGCCCCAGGTCGTGCCCAAGCGCTATCGCTTCGGCAAGGTCCTCGTTAAGCGAAAGCGTGCGCGCAATACTACGCGCTATCTGCGAAACGTCGAGGGTGTGCGTAAGACGCGTGATATAATGGTCGCCCTCGGGCGAGAAAAATACCTGCGTTTTGTTTTTAAGCCTCCTGAACGCTTTACAGTATACTATCCTGTCGCGGTCGCGCTGAAATTCGGTGCGCATAAAACAAGGCGTTTCCTCCCTGTCGCGCCCAAGCGTGTTTTCCGACTTACAAGCGTAAGGCGACAGAAACGCGCGCTCTATTTCAAACGTTCTTTCTCTAAGCGATTGCATTTTATCTCCGTTAAGTTATACGAAAAAAATTTATAAATTACTTTTTTTGCTAAAAAATTATTTTATTTGCCGAAACCGCCGCCCACGGACAGCACTTCGCCCGTGATATAACTGCTTTCCGCAAGCATAACGCAAGCCTCGCCCACGTCGGAAGGTTGCCCTATTCTGCCCATAGGAACGCAATTTATAAGCTCTTCAAGCTCCGCGGGGGAAAGGTGTGAATTCATCTGCGTATCGATAACGCCGGGGGAAACGCAGTTTACGCGGACGTTGGACGGGGCAAGTTCTTTTGCAAGCGCCTTTGTAAAAGCTATTACCGCGCCTTTGGAAGCCGAATACGCAACTTCGCAACTTGCACCCACTTCGCCCCAAATAGAGGAAATATTTATAATTGACCCGCCGCCGGCAAACACCATTTTATCGGTTACCTCGCGGCTGCAAAGAAAGGTAGATTTTACGTTGGTATCAAAAATTTTATTCCATTCGCCCAAAGTTACGTCCTGTATAACCTTTACGCTGGAAACGCCCGCGTTGTTTACAAGTACGTCAAGTTTATCGTATATGGAAAAAAATTCCCTAAACATATTTTTAACCTGCAACTCGTCGGAAACGTCGGCGCGCAGAAGTATGGGGCAATAGCCCAGAATATTAAACTCCTCCTGCGTGGCTAACGCCGCGCGCTGGTTGGCGCGGTAGTTTAAAACGACTTCGTATCCGCGCTGTAAAAAGGCAAGCGCAATAGCCTTGCCTATTCCTCTGGTTCCGCCTGTAATTAACGCCGTTTTCATTTAAATAACTCCGCTATAATTTCAGCCACGCGCAACGGGGAAACGCCGTCGGTTTCCACCGTAAAATCCGCCGCAAGTTCGTATACGGGCGTGCGCGTAACGTACAAGTTTTTAAGGTTTTCCACTGCGTCGCCCTTTAAAAGCGGGCGTGTTTCGCCGTCGCCCGCGCGGTTTATAAGCTCGTTTAACGAGGTTTTAAGGTAAACGATTTTACCGCCGTTCTTTAAAATTTCAACGTTTTCACGCCTTAAAACGCAACCGCCGCCCGTGGAAATTACCGCGTTATCGCAAAGCGCGGCTTTTTTTACCGCCTGCGTTTCCAAATTACGAAAATGCTCCTCGCCGTAATTTTGAAAAATTTGGGAGATATCGCCGTGTTTTTCTACCACCAGCGCGTCGGTATCTATTACCTGCCTATTCAAAAGCCCGCCCAACAGCAAAGAAACGGTGGTTTTGCCGCTTGCAGGCATACCCGTTAAAACGACGTTCATAATTTAAAACTTTCGCCCGCCAAGATATAACTGTTTTTGCCAAAACCGACTATCACGCCCTTGCATACCGCGGACAGCACGGAAGTATGCCTAAACTCCTCGCGCGCGTGCACGTTGGACATATGCACTTCCACCACGGGTACGTTTGTGCAAGATATCGCGTCGCGGATAGCCACGCTGTAATGGGTGTACGCGCCTGCGTTTAAAATTATTCCGTCGCACTTTGCCGACTGTATTTTGGCGCAAATTTCACCTTCGATATTGCTTTGGTAAAACTCGCATTCGTCGCCCTTGAAGTGCGCCGCGATTTCCCCGTTTATATCTTCCAAAGTTTGTTCGCCGTAAACGCCCTTTTCGCGCGTGCCCGTCATATTAAGGTTGACGCCGTTTATAAAAAGAAGTTTCATATAATTTCCTTTTCAAATTTTTCAAACAGAATTTTTGCCGAAGCCTCGTCAGGGATTATACCGTGCCAAATGCATTCGGAATAATACGCCTGGTAAAACAACATTGCTTTGCCGTTGATAACTTTTTTGCCCAGCTTTTCCGCAATTTCAAGAAACGCGCTCGTGGGCGGATTGTAGATAAGGTCAACTGCAACTTGGCAATTTTTAATAACGCTTTCGTCCGCAGGGGAAACGCCAACGGTATTGTGCATACCCACGCCGCTTGCGTTTATTATGGCGTAATATGGTTTAGGGGAAATTTCGTCTAATGCGGTTATGCCGCCGAATTCACGGGCGACGGCAACGGCGTTTTCAAGATTTTTATCGTAGATATCAACCTTTCCGCCTTCCTCTAAAACCTTTTTGGCAACGCTTCTGCCGGCGCCGCCCGCGCCGATAATTAAAACGTTTTTACCGTTAACGCCAACGCCGTTATTTTTTAGCATAAGCGCAAAGCCCAGCCCGTCGGTATTGTCGCCCGTAAGATTTTTACAACTTACCGTGTTTACCGCGCCGAAAGTATGCGCGTCGCCGCAAATTTTTTTAAGGTGCGGGATAACTTTAAGTTTATAAGGTATAGTTACGTTAAGCCCTTCGTAGTTTGCTATTAAACCGTCTATATGCTTTTCAAACCCGTCCTCGGCTACGGAAATTAAGTCGTATGAAATATTTTTACCGATATGCTTTGCAATAAAATAATGTATTTGCGGGCTGATTGATTTTGAAACGTCCTTACCTATAAGCGCAAGTTTAACTTTCTTTTGCGAAATTTCAACCACCTGACGGCAGTACTCGTTAAAATCAAGTTTCAACTCCGCGCTGTTCCCCTTGGTTGCGGGAACTATTAAAGAAATTTTATCGTCGTCGTTCTTTTTGTCGTGCATTGCCGAAATAAGCGCGCCGTCGATATTATCGAAACAGGGTTTTTCGCCGATTACGGAAAGTATGAGTTTTTCAAGGTTTTCCGCGTATTCCCCCCCGCATATGCCGTAGTTTCGCGCAATTTGCAACTCGTAATAAGCGCCGATAAGCACGTACTCGCCGTGCGATTTTTCGCCGTAATTCAATTCAAGCGCGTGCCCCGTAGTGTGCCCTAAATTTAAAATTTTCCGCACGCCGTTTAAATCTCTTTCATCCTTTGAAACGATTTCGGCTTTAAATTTTACGCAATCGCAAGTAATATCGCCGAGAAAATTCAAATCTTTCAAATTTTTTGCGGAAAGCAATTTATCGTAAATTTCCGCGTCTAACGCGCCGTATTTTATAATTTCGCCCAAACCGCAATTTATTTCGCGCTCGGGCAGAGTTTTTAAAAACAGCGGGTCTATAATAACTTCCTCGGGCTGGTAAAAGGCGCCTATAACGTTTTTAACGCCTTCCATATCCACAGCGGTTTTCCCGCCCACCGAGCTATCAACTTGCGCGAGTAGCGTTGTGGGTATTTGCACGATATGCACTCCGCGCATATACAGCGAAGCGGCAAGTCCGGCAATATCGCCCACCACGCCGCCGCCCAAAGCAATAACCGTACCGTTACGGCGCATACCCGCTTTAAGCATCGCCTGCAAAATTTGCAAAAGCACCTGGGTATTTTTACTTGATTCCCCCGCACATATGACGTGTTTAACGCAGTTTTTAAAAGTTTTATCAATTAGAGCTCTATACAAATTATTAACGTTATCGTCGGTTATCAAAAACACTTTTTCCTGCGAAAAACGCTTAGTATATTTCTCGAACGAGCCTTTGCCGCAGTGGATAACGCTTTTTTGCGAGATATTTAAAATTACGTCCTGCATAGTCACCTCAAAGCGCGGTATCTTTCCGTAACCTCGCGCATATTGTCGCCGCCAAGCCTGTTTGAAACCACTTCTGCAAGCGTGAAAGCCACTACGCTTTCAACCACTATTTCCGCGGCGCAAATTGCCGCAACGTCGCTGCGCTCTCCCGCCGCCGTAACGGGTTTGCCGGAAAGATAGTCCACCGTTTCAAGCCCCTTCATAAGCGTGGGAATAGGCTTCATAGCCGCGCGCAAAACTATTTCTTCACCGTTGGACATTCCGCCCTCTATCCCGCCCGCGTTGTTCGTTTTGCGGCGGTAGTTGCCGTTTTGCATATAAATTTCGTCGTGAACTTTGCTTCCGCAAACGTCTGCCGCGCCGAAACCCAGCCCTATCTCTACGCCCTTAATAGCTTGTACGCCCATAACCGCGCCGCACAAAATGCCGTCTAACTTGGTTGAATACTGCATACAACTGCCAAACCCGCTTTTAAGCCCTTTAACGCGTATTTCAACTACGCCGCCTGCAGTATCCCCCTCGCTTTTCAACTTGTCTATTTTAGCCATAGCCTGCTTTTCCAATCCGTCGTCAAGCATAAAAAGCGGCTTGCTTTTAGCTGCTGAAAGCTGCTCGAACGGGTAAAAATTTTCGTCTTTAACGCCGCAAACGCTTTTTACGTAGCCCGAAACTTCAACGCCGAGCACACGCAGGTATTGTTTTGCGATAGTGCCGGCGGCGACCCTGACAGCCGTTTCGCGCGCGCTTGCCCGCTCTAAAATATTGCGGGCGTCGGTTTGGTCGTACTTGATTACGCCCGTCAAGTCGGCGTGCCCGGGGCGCACTTTCGTAAGCGTTTTTTTAGTAACGTCCGCACCCTCCGGCGCCATATATTCCCGCCAATTTTCATAGTCCTTATTGCGTACGATAAGCGCAAGCGGACTGCCGAGCGTAAGCCCGTTTCTTACTCCGCTAATAATTTCCGCTTCGTCTTTTTCTATTTTCTGCCTTGCGCCCCTGCCGTAACCGCTTTGCCGCAAAGCAAGATAGTTATTTATTTCGGCGATATCTATTTTCAGGTTTGAAGGCAAGCCCTCTATTATGGCTACAAGCGCTTTGCCGTGCGATTCGCCCGCCGTGGTAAGTTTCATTTTTTCTCCTTTTTCACAGAATAAGAAGTTTTTTTAACGGTTATAGTAACGGTGCCGTCCGCGTCGGTGCGGTAAAAGTTATCGCCCACGAAATTTTGCGCGTCGGCAATAGCGTTTAAGGATGGAAGCCCCAACCCGTTTTTACCAACCGAAAGCACCGCGGTTTGCGGACGAAAAGTTTCGTACAATTTTACGCCATACTCGTTTTTAGAGCCACTGCGCGGAACTTTCATAATTTTGCACTTAGAAACGTTGATATATTCGCCGTTAATTTCAAAACCCGTTAAATATTTTTCGCAAAGTTTATACGTTACGGCTTGTCCAATATCGCCCGTAAGCAAAACGCCCGTTTCGCCATACTCCAACCAAATAACCGCGGAAGCATTGTACATATTTTCGGTAGTTGGGTTATTTAAAAACTTGTCGTATTCCCCGTCTTCAACAAGGTGATTGCTTGGCGAAAGAAAATAGAGTTTATAATCATTACCGCTAAATCCGTTGCCGTATTCGCAATATTCCACGGCAAGCCCGCTATCCGAAACCGTTTCGGAAAATTTTCTAAACTCATCGTTTATATACGTTACGGGACAATAGGGCGCGTATACTTTATTGACCTTTTTATATTTAATAATATCCGAAAGCCCGCCGCACCTTTCTTTCCTTACGGAAGTGCATATAAGATAATCAATAGTTTTTATGCCGAAACCGTTAAGCGCTTTTAAAACTTTTATATTGCACGAACGCGTGCCGTTGCCCGCGTCTATTAACGCCGTTTTGCCGTCGGGGAATTCTATTATAGTGCAATCGCCGTAACCTACGTCAACAAAACTTACGCGCATTACTCCTGCCGTATTTTTATTTTTTACAACGCAATACGCTGAAAGATATTTTACGGGAATAAAAAAGTTTGTAGTAATAAGCGCCGCGGACAGAGCAAAAATAATTGCCGCAAATACGATTGAAGCTCTTTGCCAAACGGATAATTTCTTTCGTTTGCCGCCCATTGCTTTTATTTAAAAAATTCCGAATAAATTGCGCGTATGCACTTTTCGTAGTCGTCGTTATGCACGCCGACTATTATATTAAGCTCGCTTGAGCCTTGGTCAATCATTTTTATGTTGATATCAGCGTCGGCAATAGCTTTAAACAGCCTTGCCGAAGTACCTACCGACGAAGACATACCGTGCCCGACGGTTGCGATAAGCGCGATATTTTCGGTTACACGAAGCACGTCGGGTTCAACCGCGTTGCGGATTTCCTCTAAAATACGTTCGAGTTTATCTTCGGGCAGGCGGCAACTTTCCACCACCAGCGACATAGTGTCTATGCCGGACGGAATATGCTCTACGGGAACGCCTTCGCAAGTAAGCGCGTTTAGCACTTTACCTATAAAGCCGACTTCCGCGTTCATATGTGATTTTTCAATAAAAATTACGGTAAAATTCTTTTTACCCGCCACGCCCGTAACCACGCTGCCGCTGGGAGTATAGCGGGAGCTGGGCAAAATAGCCGTGCCCTCGTCCTGCGGACGGAAAGTATTTTTTATCTGTATGGGAATATTAGCCCTGCGTACGGGAAAAATACTGTCGCTATGTAAAACGTTTGCTCCCATATAGCTAAGCTCGCGCAGTTCCTTGTAGGAAATACGTTTAATTTGCCTGGGGCTGTCTGCTATTCTGGGGTCGCACGCAAGAAATCCAGAAACGTCCGTCCAATTTTCGTAAACGGAAGCGCTTACGGCGCGCGCAACTATCGCGCCTGAAATATCCGAACCGCCGCGGGAAAAGGTTTTTACTTTTCCGTCGGCGCCGCAACCGTAAAAACCGGGCATTACCGCGCGCTGTGCCCCGTTTAACGCCGCGGCAACTGTAGCGTAAGTTTTTTCGCCGTCCAGCTTTCCGTTTTCTTTGAAAAAGATAACCTGCTCGGCGTCAACGAACTTTGCGCCAAGCTCTTCGGCAACTATTCTTGCGCTAAGATATTCCCCGCGGGACGCGGTAAAATCTTCGCTGCACTCACGCGCGATACGCTCCTCGGTTTCGTCTAGAATAGCTTTTATATCCAAATCCAAACCAAGCTCTTTAACTATCGCTTCAAATCGTGCGCGGACTGCCGAAAACGAAGTTTTTAAATCTCCCTCGCTCATAAGCTGCTCGTGGCACTTGTAAAGCAGGTCCGTCACTTTTATATCCGCAGAATATCTTTTACCCGGCGCGGAAACAACTATATACTTGCGGTGCGCGTCGCTGTCTATTATGTTTTTTACGCTTTTTATTACGGCGCCGTCAGCCATAGAAGTGCCGCCGAATTTACAAACTTTTACTGACATTATTAATCCTTTTTAATGGCTTTCGCCTCGATATAGTACCGTTTTTCGTAACCCTCGCCCATAGAAAAGGTCTTTCTGGGCAGGTTGCCGCCGCTTATTATAAGATTGAAAAAATCTTTTTTGCTTATTGACGGAAGAATTATACCCACTCCGCCGTCGGTTAAATTAACTAAATCGCTTTCGCCGTGGATATAATCCACTTCGCCGCCGTGCTTGGCAATAAACCCGCTTATAAACGAGTCAAGAAGGCGTATGCCCTGCGGAATATCTTCTGAAAACGGGATTTTAGTTTTTATCCCCCCGTTAACAATATACGCAAATTCTTTGCCCGAAGTTTTTAATCCGGAAAAAAACAGGTCGGCTTTATCGGTTTTTACAAACCTGTGTATGGGCTGGAAATTAAGCGCTGGGTCGTATTCGTTTACCACTTCGACAAGCGCGTACCGCGCGGGGTGGTTTTCCCGCTCTTTTTCGCTAAGTGAGGCTTTTAAATTTTCCCAACAGGTTTTTGCAGTTGCAAGCGAATGGTTGCCGTCGCCCACGGCAAACAACAACTTTTCCCGCCTGCCGTCCAAAAGCGCGTAAAGCGCGGAAGTAACTTCTTCGGCGTTGGTTATAAAAGTGCCCTTTACCCTGCCTCCGTTTTGCATAAGCCGGAAATCGTACAGCACTTCGCCGCGGCTTACCGCCTTTAACACGGTATTTTGCGGGTCGTCGTACAAAAGCATTGCGTGCGGCAGTTCCACGGGCGCGTTTTTACGTATTTCCACGCGCGGTGGAATGCGCTCTAAAATAGTGGCTTCGGTAGAGCGGATAAGCGTTTTTGCGCCCGCTTCGTACGAATAATCTTCCAAATCGACTGAAAGCACTATACCCGTACGCGTGCCCGACGGAGTTGTACGCTCCACGAGAATAAACCCGCCGCATATCTTTTTAAAAACGCCGCCCGAAAGGTAAGCGCGCATAGTTTCGTTTATACGCGATATACGCTTTTCGGGCTGGTCTTTTAAATATATTTCGGGAAAAATGAGGTTGAAAGCAGAAGGGCTTCCTACAGTTAAATTTTCAACTTCCCTCCAATACTCGTAATCGGACGTGTATTGGTCGCAGGCGTTAACCGCCCATTTGTGCATATCTGCATTTGCGGGAAGAAGAATTTCCGGTATTTTTACTGTATTCATAAATTTCAGATATTGAGAAAAATAACCGTAACCGCCGCAAGGACGATTGCAAGTATTTTAATGGGAACGTTTTTAGTAAAGACGTCGGATAGAAATTTAGTAAACTTTTTCATATTTTACCCTCCGCGGTAAGGTCGGACCAATAATATTCGGACAGCGCGTTTTTAATATCCGCCGCGTCCGCGTATTTCTTTTTTATAACTCCGTTTTTGGCTATTGAAATAATGCCCGTTTCTTCGGAAACGACGATGGCGGTTACGCTTGCAACCGAGGTTACGCCAAGCGCGGCGCGGTGGCGGCTGCCCATATCCTTGGGCAGATTTTCACTTTGCGCAAGCGGCAAAAAACAGCCCGCGGCGTAAATTTTGTTGCCCTCTATAATCATAGCCCCGTCGTGCAGGGGAGCTTTGGGATAAAACACCGCCTCTATCATTTGCGAAGTTATTTGCGCGTTTACAACCGTTCCGCTTTCGATTATGCCTTCGGGTAAGTTTTCGTTGGAAAGCACTATAAGCGCGCCTATGTCCTTTTTAGACATATTTTGCACGGCGCGGATAGTTTCTTCTATGATAAGTTCCACGCCTGAAACGGTTAGCGAATCCATTTTGTTTTTCTTAACGTTGGAGTCAAGCAACGAACGCTTTATTTCGGTGTTGAACATAGTAAAAATTAAAAGGGCAATCATTAAAATTACCACGAGAGTAAGCTCTGACGAGAACGAATTTGAAAAAGCGAAAGTAACGCCGCTTAAAATAACGAAAAATACCACGGCAACTATAAATTTGCCGCCCTTGTTATTTTTTAAAATTTTAAATACGATATAAAAAGTTACCGCCAAAAATATAAATTGCAAAAGATAATCTACGAAATTTAAATCTTTACCGAACTCGGTAAAAAACGTTATAAGATTATTTTTGATAGTTTCCCAACTTTTCATTGATTTCCTCGTAAATTGCCCGTACGTATATTATGCCTATATTACTATTAACTATTATATAATTAATCGTTTAAAAAATAAAGCGTTTGCAGGTGGATAATTTTAACTCAAGAGAAAAAAATATAGTTTTCCGCGTTTTGCATTGCGCCCAAAGGCGTTATAACGCCGCGCTTTACCGCGGAAATTTTTTCGTAAATGTAACTGATATACGCCGCCAGCTTTGCTTCGCCTATGGTTTCAGCCTGTTCGCGGCTTTTTTTAACGCCGTACTCCTTCATTTTCAGCTTTGACGCCAACTCCTGATTGCTGTCGCGTGAAGTTAATATCGTAAACAAATTTCTGAAATAATTCATCAGCCCGGCAAGCAGAAACATTTCGTCGCCGCTCTTTTGCAAAAGCTCGTCCGCAATAATGCAAAACGCCGTATAATCCCGCCGCGAAACCGCGTTGGTCAGCTCGTAAAGCCTGTAATCCGCGTCTTTATAAACCAGCGAATCAACTTCTTCCATAGTAAGTTGCCCCTCGCCCTTATATGCGGCTAATTTTTCAACCTCAACCGAAACCCTTGCCATATTGCAAAGGCAATATTCCGCTACCTTCTCGCAAGCGGCGGTAGAAGCCGCAACGCCCGCGCGCCTAAGAGTTATATACGCCCAACGCGCCACCGTATCCACGTCTGCGCGCCCGCAATCAACGTAAGTTACCGCGTGTTTGCGCTTTAAATCCACGCCTTTTTTCGCGCCGGAATTTACTATTATCAATATCGACGACGGCGGAAAATCCTCGAACAACGGTTTTAAATAATTTTCGTATTCGCTTTCGGTAGGGTAAAACTCGCTAACCCGTATAACGCGTTTTTCCGCCATAAACGGGTAATTTTTAAGCGCGGAAATTAATGCGGACAAACCGCTACCTTTAAGCGTTTCGCCGTCGAACGAAGTATAATTAAGCTCGGGCATAGTCAAAAAGGCGGTTTTTATTTGCTCCTCGCCCTTCATTCTGAAATACGCGTCGTCGCCTTCAAGCAGGTATACGCTGTTTGCGCCGCGGCTTATACTTTCCTTTAACTCGGTGTACTTCATTTTTGCCTCCCGCGCGGTCAGTCTTGACTGAACATAGCTAAAAATTCTTTTATTGCGTAAGAAAGAGTTGTATGCTTTGCAAGCGCCACCCCTACGCCGCGCACGGGAAGCGCGGGTTGGGTTTTAATTTCGTAAAGTTCGCCGTTTGAAAGTTCTTCACGGCAATATTCGCGTGGAATGCACCCCACGCCCATACCTTTTATAACCAGCTTTTTCATTAAATCCCAGTTTGCCACCTCTATATCCGGCGAAAGCCTTACGCCCAAAGTTTCACAAAACGATGCGAAGGCGCGGCGGGCTATGGTGTTTTCCTCTATCATCATAAGCGGAAACTCCTGCAAATCTTCAAGCGGAATAATTTCTGCCGCGCGGTCGGCAAACTCTTTACCCGCCACGAAAATATCGGAAAGCAGCGCCACAGTGCCGTAAAAGCGCACCTCGTCGTCGGAGGCGGGCAGGTTTATAAAAGCCACGTCGCACTTGCCTTCTTTAAGCTGGCTTATGGTATAAGGCGAGGTTGAAGATATAAGTTCCAGCTTAACCGCGGGATATCTTTGGTGGAATTCCGCAATTTTATCTGCGATTACGTTGGAAAAAATAGAGTCTGTAGCGCCTATTCTTATTACGCCGGAAGCCACCGTTTTTAATTCCATAAGTTTGTTTTCGGCGTCCTCTAAAAGAGTTAAAGCCTCTTCGACCTGTTTATAAATCAGCTTTCCGCCGCCCGCGGACAAATCCATACCCTTGTGCGTTCTGTTGAAAAGCGAAGTTCCCATTTGAGTTTCAAGCTGCTTTATAGCCTGGGAAACCGCGGGCTGCGAAATAAACAGCTCCTGCGCGGCTTTGGTAAGACTGCCGCACTTTGCAACCGTGTAAAATACTTTGTAAAGTTCAAGATTGACCATAATTATTTTCCTACGCAAAATTTTTCAAATACAGTGGATATTATCTCTTCGGTAGCGGTTTCGCCCGTTATTTCACCCAGCGCGTCCCACGCGTCTTTTAAATCGATAGCCACCAAATCCAAAGTGGCAAGCCCGCTACCCGCCGCCGCGCTTGCAAGCGAATTAGCCGCGCGGCACAGCGCCGAATAGTGCCGTTCTTCCACGATATACGCCTTTTCAAGCGCCGCACCGCCAACCGCGGTTTGGGCAAGCATAGCTTTAAGTTTTTCCAGCCCGTCGCCAGTGAGCGCGGAAACGCAAATATCGTAATTTTCCTGCGGCTGTTTTATATCGGTTTTGTTGAACACTTTTATTATTTTTCCGCTTACCCCGTCGGGCAGCTCAACGTCCTCGCCCTCGCTTACCGAAAGCACGATATCCGCGGCGAGAATAGCGTTTTTGGCGCGATTTATGCCAATGCTCTCCACTACGCCCGCCTGCCCGCGTATACCGGCGGTATCAATAAGATTATACTTTACGCCGTCTATTTCAATAGTGCCCTCAACTGCGTCGCGCGTGGTGCCCGCCTCCGGTGAAACGATGGCTTTATCGTAACCGAGCAACGCGTTTAAAAGCGAACTTTTGCCCGAATTGGGTTTGCCGCAAAGCGCAACCATTACCCCGCTTTTTATCAGTTTGCCGCTTTTATAACTTGCAATAAGCGGCTTTATCTCATCTTCAAGCTCAACTATTTTGCGTTTTAGCGCGGCGGCGTCGGCGCCGCTTTCGTCCTCTTCGGGGTAGTCAATTTCAACGGCTATTCCCGCAAGCACGTCTTTAAGTTTTGCTTGAAGCGCCTTAACCTCGGCGGTTAGTTTTTCGCCATAGAGCATACTGCCAGCGCGGAGCAGGGCTAAACTTTCCGCGTTAATCATATCAACCATACCTTCGGCGGAAGCCAGCGAAAGTTTTCCGTTTAAAAAGGCTCGTTTTGTAAACTCGCCGCGCTCGGCGCTTCTTGCGCCAAGGGCAATAGCTTTATTAAGTATTCCGCGCGCTATCTGCACCCCGCCGTGGCACTGAAACTCCACTATATCCTCGCCCGTAAACGATTTGGGAGCTTTGAAATACACCACAAACCCGTAGTCGGAAAACCCCTCGCCGCAAATGGTAACGGGGTACATTTTATTGGGCTCGTAAACGTTTTTTTTCGGCTCGGTCATTTCCTTGGCTATTTCAAGCGCGTTTCCGCCGCTAAGCCTTATAACCGCAACGCCGCCCGCGCCGTGCGCAGTGGCTATAGCCGCTATACATTCGTCCATAATTAAACCTCAAAGGTATAAATTCTGCTTATACTTCTTTAAATTAATTATATCACCGCCCGCAAAAAATGTAAAGAAAAAGAGCGCTTTTTACGCGCCCTTTATAAATTGTTTTTATAAATCGAACGGGTCGGAATTATCTTTACCGCCGCCGTTGCCGTTTCCTTCGTTGCCTAATCCGGAAAACGGGTCGTCGTTAGTATTGCCGGCGGACGGGTTGGAACGGGATTGCCCTTCATACGGAGGATTTTCATAGCCGCCGCGCGAATAAGGATTTTGGTCGTAAGGATTGCTTTCGTAGTTTTGGCGGGTGTACTGCTGGTAAATTCTGTACTGCCGCTCCTGCTCGCGCCTAAGAAATTCGCGGTAGTTCATACCCGTGTTATTGCGCACGATAAATATTAAAATGCCCTGTATGGGGAAAAGAATACTCGTAATAGTGAAAAGGAAATAACGGCGCGCCGCAAAACTTTGGAAAAACGCCGACAGCACGAACACGCGCAAGGCAAGGAAAATTAAGTTAACCCATACTAAAATATAGTCGTAAAGGCACTCGAAACACCAAGCCGCCCAAGCAAGTTCCACCGGCACGCCAACCAACTGCAACTCGGTAGTAGAACCGTAATAACCTTCCTGCACCGCCTCGAACACGCAACCTGCGTCAAACAGTTTAAAAACGGCAACGTAGTAAACGACGTGCCCGACCACCAGCAACGCTTCGAGTATAGAAGCCGCAAGCGACAGCGTTTTGGTATTAACGCTTGCAAACGCGCGGTTTTTCTGCCCGCAAACGCCTATATAGTAAGTATTTAAAAAGGGCACGAACGCCATCCATTTATTTTTAAGCCCTTCGCGCGCGGCGATGGTGTACAAGCCGATAGCCTGAAAAACGAACACAGTAAGAAAGCAAAGCGCGCCCACTATCAGCGGCACGTAAAGCGTTTTGCTGTTGACAAACTGCAACGCTATCGTAGCGTATTCAAAAAAATCCATATTCCCGTTACCCCTGGTTTTACCTTACGTTATATTATTATATTCTCTTAAAATGAAGTATTTAAAAATTCTGAGTGAAATTTAAGTTAAAAAAGTTTAATCCCGTAATCTACGCTTACAAGCGTAAGCCCTTTTGCGGGCATAGTTTTGCCCACCGCTTCCCGGTCCAGCAAGTCGAACGAACGCCGTATTTCTTCTTCTGACAAAAAGCCTTGGGCGTAGTTAAGCATAGTGCCGGCAATAGTGCGTACCATATTGTATAAAAAACCCGCGCCGCATACGGTTACGTCTATATCCGTACCACCCATACTTTCGCGAGAGGAAACGCAAACGGAATACACCTCGCGAACCGTAGTTTTTACCTGCGAACCGCTTTTACAATAGGCTTTAAAATCACGCTTACCCTCAAATGCCCCCGATATATGTTGGAGTTTCGCTATATCCACCGCGTTTTTTACCCAAACCGAATACCTGTCCTTTAAAGGGTTTCTGCGCGTGGAAACGTAAAAAGAATAGCGGTAAGTTTTTCGTTTTGCACTGCGGTTACTGTCAAAATCCGTCGGCGCGGCAATCGAATCAAGCACGGAAATATCTTGCGGCAAGACAAGGTTTAAAACTTCTGCAATCTTGTCCGCGGGGATAGTCGTATCCGCGTCGAAATGGCACACCTGCCCCGCCGCGTGAACGCCGCTGTCCGTTCTGCCGCTTGCCGTAACGCAAATTTTTTTACCGAAAACTTTAAAACACGCCTCTTCGAGTTTTTGCTGTACGGTTATACTGTTTTTCTGAATTTGCCAACCGCCGTAATGCGTTCCGTCGTAGGCTACGAGAATTGCGTATCTCATCTTATCCTTAAATACTGATAAATTTCGGGGCATATCTGCTCGCCGTAAATATTGAATAGCACTACCCCCGCAATTAGCGCGGCAATTACTATAAGCGCCACAAGGTCGCGCACGCCGAATTTTAGTTTTTTGTATTTCGTTCGCGTTTTAGAGCCCGAATAACAGCGCGCGTCCATAGCGTCGCCAAGCTCGTCCGCGCGGCGGAACGCGCTGATTAGCAAAGGTATTAAAATAGGCACGATAGCCTTTATGCGCTTGAATATATTCCCGCTTTCAAAATCCGCGCCGCGCGCTTTCTGCGCCGCGATTATACGGTTGGTTTCGTCAATCAAAGTAGGGATAAATCTTAACGCGATAGACATTATAAGCGCAAGTTCGTGCACGGGAAATTTTATGAAAGTTAACGGTTTTAATAAACTTTCTATGCCGTCCGTAAGCGAAACCGGCGTGGTTGTAAGCGTTAAAATTGCCGAAGCCATTACGATAAAAAACAACCTTAGCACAAAGAAAGCGCTGAAAATTACGCCCTCTAAATATATTTTTATTATCCACCACTCCACCAAAAGCATACTGCCTTTGTGGAAAAACAGGTTTAAAACAGCAGTGAATATAAGTATAAACATTACGGCTTTAACCGAGCGCAAAACGCTTTTAAAGGGCACGCGCGACGAGGCGATTGCCGCTATAACGACTATTGCGCACAGTGCAAGCGAATAGAAATTGCTTGCGCAAAAAAGCAATACGATAATACTTATAAGTGCGAGAATCTTAATTCTGGGGTCCAACCTGTGCATGAAGGACTGCGTAGGGTAATACTGACCGAAAGCAACGTCGTTAAGCATTTGCCTCACCTCCGTTGCCGTTAAACACTTCAAGCACCTTGCGCGAAAAATCTTCCACGGTACAGTCGCTGTCAATAATAACTCCGCTTTCGGCTAATTTTGCCGAGACCTTTGCGGTTAGCGGAATATCCAACCCAAGCGCTTTAAGCTCGTCCGCGCGGCTGAAAATTTTGGCGGGCGCGTCGCAGGCAAAAACCTTGCCTTCTGAAATTACGGCGGCTTGCGTACAGTTATCCGCAATTTCGTCCATATCGTGCGAAACAATAATTACAGTTTTGCACCATTCACGGTGAATTTTGTGCAACAGCTCCATTATTTCGTTTTTGCCTTTGGGGTCTAACCCCGCCGCAGGCTCGTCGAGTATAAGAATATGCGGCTTTGTGACAAGTACGCCGGCAATGGCTACGCGGCGTTTTTGCCCGCCAGACAAATCGAAAGGCGACTTGTCCTTAATTTCATAATAATCCAGCCCTACTATTTTTATGCTGTCTTCCACGGCTTGTGCTATCTCGTCGTCAGAAAGGTTTTTGTTGAAATTTTTTAAACCGAACGCCACGTCTTTAAAAACGGTTTCGGCAAACAGTTGATATTCGGGGTATTGGAACACCATACCCACGCTTGCGCGCAGGGCTTTAAAATCGCATTTTTTGTTGCTTAGCTCAAATTGCCCCACGGATATGCGCGAAATAACGGGTTCGGGTTGTCCTTTTTTAACCTTCTTTTTCCTGTATTTTTTCTCTGCCGTAGGCAATTTTATAAGCGCGTTAAGGTGCTGTATAAGCGTTGATTTGCCGCTGCCCGTGTGCCCTATAACGCCGAAAAAAGCACCGTCGTCTATATGCAGATTTACGCCGTTTAAAGCCTTGGTTGCAAAAGGCGATTTTTTGGAATAGGTATAAGTTAAATCTTTTATATCTATATCCCACTCGTGCGGAGAATTTAACTTAAAAGGAGCATAAGGCGACGATTGCCCCCCGCATATGCCGCGGTTACTTAAGTTTTTTAATATTTCTTGCGCCAATTCGTCGGGATATAAAACGTTGTTAATACTCATTCCGCCGTCGCGCAAAGCGTTTGAAATTACGCTTATCCTCGGCAAAGAAAGGTTAAACGTTTCAAGCAAACCGCCGTTTTCAAAAATTTCCGCAGGCGTGCCCGTAAGCACTATTTCGCCCTTGTTCATAACCACGGTGCGGTCGGCAAGTAACGCCTCTTCCATAAAGTGGGTAATGAGAATAACCGTTATGCCCTCTTCCTTATTTAGCCGCCTTACTACTTCTATAACCTCCGTTCTGCCCTTGGGGTCCAACATTGCGGTGGACTCGTCCAATATTAAAACGTCGGGTTTTACGGCAAGTACTCCGGCAACGGCTATGCGCTGTTTTTGCCCGCCCGAAAGCCGCGTGGGCGTTGAATTGCGGTATTTTTCCATACCCACAGCTTTAAGCGCCCAATCTATTCTTCTGCCAATTTCTTCCCGCTCGATACCCACGTTTTCAGGACCGAACGCCACGTCGTCCTCTACGATAGACGCAACCATTTGATTGTCGGGATTTTGGAAAACGATGCCTACGTGCTTGCGCACTTCCAGCGCGTTTCTGCCTTCCGCCAAATCCATTCCCAGCACTTTAATTTTGCCGTCGTCAGGTTCTAAAAGCCCGTTAAAAAGGCGCGAAAGCGTAGATTTGCCGCTACCGTTATGACCGATTATTGATAAAAATTCACCCTTTTTAACTGCAAAACTTACGTTGTTAACAGCGAAAGTTGGACTTTCGGGGTATGAAAATTTAACGTTTTCGCACTCGATAATAAATTCTTCGGACATAATTTCCTTAAAAAATAATAAACTCACGTAAAATTATAACAAATTTCGCCGTGGTTTACAACAAATTATGGCAAGTATTTATATGATTTTTTTGTGACAAAGCAACTTACCCTGTTGACAATTATAGTTATAAGTATTATAATAAGGAAAGTGCAACAAGGTTGCGCTTAACGCTAAACTTATAAATTATTTATCGGAGGTTTTTTGATGAAAAAATTGACAATCGACGGCAATACCGCCGCGAGTCACGTTGCCTACGCCTTTTCCGAAGTAGCGGCAATATATCCCATTACCCCCTCTTCGCCTATGGCGGAAGTTGCGGACGAATGGGCTACTGCGGGCAGAACCAATATGTGGGGGCAGAAAGTTAAGATTGCAGAAATGCAGTCGGAAGGCGGCGCGGCAGGCGCCGTGCACGGTTCGCTTTGCGCGGGCGCGCTTACCACTACTTACACCGCTTCGCAGGGTCTTTTATTGATGATTCCCAATATGTATAAGATTTCCGGCGAGCTTATGCCTATGGTTATGCACGTTTCGGCGCGCGCGTTGGCGGCTCACTCCCTTAACATATTCGGCGACCACGCGGACGTTATGGCTTGCCGCCAGACGGGTTTTGCAATGATTTGCGACGGCTCGGTACAGGAAGTTATGGATTTGGCGCTGGTTGCGCACCTTTCCACCTTAAAGACGAGAGTGCCTTTCATCAATTTCTTCGACGGTTTCAGAACCAGCCACGAAGTAGCTAAAATAGACGTTTGGGACGATGCGGACGACTATGCGGAAATCCGCGAAATTTGCGCCGAAGCGGGAATTGAAGCCGATATTGCAGACTTTAAGTCGCGCTCGCTCAACCCCGAACACCCCATTCAGAAAGGTACCGCGCAAAACGGCGACACCTATTTCCAGAACAGGGAAACCGCAAACAGCTACTACGCTGCCGCTCCCGCTATAGTTCAGGAAATGATGGACATCGTTTCCGCTAAATGCGGCAGAAAATACCACTTGTTCGACTACGTTGGCGCACCCGACGCGGACAAGGTTATAGTTTGTATGGGTTCGGGTTGCGAAACCATTGAAGAATCCATAAACAAACTTAACGCTTCCGGTAAAAAATACGGTCTTGTAAAAGTACGCCTTTACCGCCCCTTCGTTGCGGACGCGTTTGTTGCGGCGCTTCCCGCTACCGCAAAGAGAATTGCCGTACTTGACAGAACGAAAGAGCCCGGCTCGCTTGGCGAACCTTTGTACCTTGACGTTTGCTCCGCGCTTATGGAAAAGGGCGTTAAAAACGTAAAGGTCGTAGGCGGCAGATACGGACTCGGCTCGAAAGAGTTTACCCCCTCTATGGTGCTTGCTGTTTATAAAAACCTTGAAAAGAAAGAGCCTAAAAACCATTTCACCATAGGTATTTACGAGGACGTAACCAATTCCTCGCTTGATTTCTCGGTTAAGTTTGACGCCGCACCCGCAGGGTCTACCAGCTGTAAATTCTACGGACTTGGTTCGGACGGTACGGTAGGCGCAAACAAAAACTCCATTAAAATTATAGGCGACCATACGGACAAGCACGCGCAGGCGTATTTCTTCTACGACTCTAAAAAGTCGGGCGGCATCACCGTTTCCCACCTCCGTTTCGGCGACACGCCCATTCAGTCGGAATACCTTATAGACAGCGCGGACTTCGTTCAGTGCTCCAACCCCTCGTATATCACCCGCTACGATATGACGGGCGATATTAAAGAAGGCGGCACTTTCCTTATCAATACCGACGCTACCACGGTTAAGCAACTTGAAAAGTTCCTTCCTGCGAAGGTTAAAAAGGATATTGCAAGAAAGAATATTAATCTTTACGTTATCGACGCTATAAAAATTGCGGCGGAACTTGGACTTAAAGGCAGAACCAACACCATTTTGCAGTCTGCTTTCTTCCGCGTTAATCCCCAGATTATGCCCTACGACAAAGCTATAGAGTTTATGAAGTATATGGCTAAAAAGTCGTTTGGCAGAAAGGGCGACGCAGTCGTTCAGATGAACTACAACGCTATAGACGCGGCGGCGGGCGATAACCTTATTAAAATAGAAGTTCCCGCTTCGTGGAAAAACGCAAAGACGGGCGCGGAAATGGTTAAGGGCGCAGACAACGCTTACTATCAGGAAATTATTAAACCTATCCTTTACCTTGAAGGCGACAAACTTAAATCTTCGCAGTTTAACGCAGACGGTCACGTACCTACCGGTACCACCAAGTACGAAAAACGCGGAGTTGCGGTATTAGTGCCCGAAATTATCAACGAAAAATGTATACAGTGCGGCACTTGCTCGTTCGTGTGCCCCCACGCTTGTTTGAGACCGGCTCTCGTTGCAAGCGGCAGTGAAAAGCCCGCTACGCTTACCACGAAAGCGGCAATAGGCTTGCCCGGCTACGAATACAAGATGCAGGTTTCGCCCCTTGACTGTATGGGTTGCGGCGTGTGCGCTACCGTTTGCCCCGTAAAGGACGGCGGAGCTATAAAGATGGTTCCCATTGCCGAAGCGCTTAAAAAAGGCGAGGACAAAAACTGGGAATACGCTGCGGAACTTCCCGAAGTTGACACTTCCAAGTTTAGAAAAACTACCGTAAAGGGTTGCCAATTTGCTACACCTTTGTTCGAGTTCTCGGGCGCGTGCGCAGGTTGCGGCGAAACTCCTTACGTAAAAGTTATAACCCAGCTTTTCGGCGAGGATATGGTTGTGGCAAACGCTACGGGTTGCTCGTCGATTTACGGCGGTTCTTCCCCCACCTGCCCTTACACCACCAACAAAAACGGTCACGGTCCCGCGTGGGCAAACTCGCTGTTTGAGGACAACGCGGAATTCGGCTACGGTATGAACCTTGCTTACACCGCAAGAAGAAACGCGATTAAGGGTAAAGTTGAAAAACTTGCCGCTATGTGGTCGGGCGAGGGCAAAGCGGTTTGCGACGCTTATCTTGCGGCGTTTGCAGACAGAGAGCCTTCAAAGAAAGCAAGCGAAGAGCTTTTGAAAGTACTTGAAGGTTGCAACAACTGCGGTTGCGAAGCCGACGGGTTGGTTGCCGAAATACTTAAAGATAAAGATTGCCTTGCTAAAAAATCTATTTGGATTTTCGGCGGCGACGGCTGGGCTTACGACATCGGCTACGGCGGACTTGACCACGTGCTTGCAAGCGGCGAGGACGTAAACGTGCTGGTACTTGACACCGAAGTTTATTCCAACACGGGCGGACAGGCAAGTAAATCCACCAATATCGGCGCGGTTGCGAAGTTTGCTTCCGCAGGCAAGAGAATAAAGAAAAAGGATTTGGGTATGATTGCTAAATCCTACGGATACGTTTACGTGGCGCAGTGCGCTATGGGTTCGGACCCCGCGCAGTTCCTTAAAGCTATATCCGAGGCTGAAGCATACCACGGTCCTTCGATTATAATCTGCTACGCGCCTTGCATCAACCACGGCATAAATATGACTAAGAGCCAGCTTGAAGAAAAGGCGGCTGTTGACTGCGGTTATTGGCAGCTTTACAGATATAACCCCGACGGCGAAGTATTTAGCCTTGACAGCAAAGAACCCACCGGCGATTACCAGGCATTCCTTGCAGGTGAAACCAGATACGCTTCGCTTGTAAAAACACAGGGCGAAGAAGTTGCGGGCGAGTTGTTCCGTCAAACCGAAGAATCTGCTAAACACAGACTTGAAGGTTACAAAAAACTTGCGGGCAAAGAATAAGATATAAAATTAAAAATCCCCCTCCCGTTTACGGTAATTCCCATAGGGAATTTTATAAGACGCAAATAAAAAGATTTAGGCATAGCGTTAAGCTGTGCCTTTTCTGTACTTTTTTTGTGGACGAACTCGGCTACTCGTAGCCTAGTGAGATATAGATATGTTTTATATTTCCCGCAAAATTCAATCGGTTGCGTTCTTTCATTTTTCGTGATATAATAATTGTACGATAAACAATAATTTACAAGTGAGGCGAGAAATTATGAACACCGAAATTCGGGTTGCTATTGATAAATTTAAAGAGGTAAAAGATATATTAAAAAAATTTGATAGCAAAGATGAGGCAATAGAGTATCTGGTCAATGAAACAAAATTATCAAAAGAAGAATGTTCTACTGCATACGACATTATTATTAAAATTGAAAATTAAATTTCAATTTATCCTTCTAAATAGTTTGTAGTAAAAAGCTCTCGAACATATCGTTCGAGAGCTTTTGTCCTTGCTTGAAAGTATAACTCTTAATAATTTAGTTTTTTAATTCCCTATGGGAAGTGCGCATTTGGGAGGGGGATTTTATATTGCGTAATAATCTATAAAAGTTTTATTTTACTACACTTATACTTCGGTTTATTTTGAAATTTGGTAACCTTTGCGGGGGTTGTTTCTTATAAATATCTTATACCTAAAAGCATATAAAAGCGCGGCTATTGCTATTACCCCTATAACGGCGCAGGTAACACCCACGGTTACGGGCGAAATATCCAACAAGTCAAGACAGCGAACGTTAATCCACATTTGATTTATTTCACCCAGCTTATCGCCGAAATCCAGCATAACCACGCTTCGCGCTATTACGCTTTCGGGCGGATATTGTGCAAACAACTGCCTGCCGCGGTTTATAGAATTATCGTCGCCGATATCAAAGCAACTTGCGTCGGCGGTTATAGAGTAGTTTTTACCGTCGCCGAAGAAATAATTTAAATCGTATTCAAAAGTTTCTTCCGCGTCCTCGTCAGCGGCGTAATTGTACTCGAGATAATCAAATACCGTTTGCCCCGCTATTGCCGAAGTGTAACCTATATAGTACATATTTCTTACGGCGTTGTCGGGGCGTGCAAGGAAATTAACGAATGCTTCCGCCGCCTCGTGCCGCCGTTCACTCCACTCCACGCCGTTTTTAAGTTTTATCCAACCGTCAAACCAAATATTCGTGCATTCTTCCGGAACGGAATACCAAAGCTCGGCGCCGTCCTCTTCCGCCTCGTCCATAATATACACGGCGTCGCCGGACCATTGCTCGTTTGCAACTACCTTTCCCGTAACCATATCGGCTTTGCCGCTGTCCGTTTCAAACGAATACACGTTATCTTTTATGCGTTTTAAAATATCTTCCGCCGCGGCAATAGTTTCCGAGTCCGTGTCGTTCATAATCGCGCTAAGTTCTTCGGCAGCAAGTCCGCCGTTTTTTAACTTTTCATCGTTTAAAATACCCAAAGTTGCAAAATAAGCGTCGCGCACGTTGTCTTTTACCGTAACTTTTCTTGCGTATTTATCGTTTAACAGCATTGACCAGCTTGAAACGTCCTCTGCGTCAACCTCTTCGGGGTTGTAAACAAGCCCCAACGTTCCCCACATATAACAAGCGGCTTTACCGTGCCAGCCGTAGCCGTTGTAAATACTGCCCTCGTCGCCGTCGATATACCGCGAAACGTAATTTGCATAATAATTTTGTTCGTTATCCGCCCAGAAATCCGCCGTATAATCAACGTAATTGCCCTCGGCAATCAGCTTCATAATCATATAGTCGGAAGGACATACCAAATCGTAAACGTCACCCAAACTGAGACGGTTGTATAAATCCTCGTTGGTGCCGAAAGTGGAATATTCAACCTGAACTTCATAATCGTGCGTGGAATTAAACCATTCCACAAAATCGTCCACCATAGAATTTTCGCCGAAAATGCCGTCCTCGGCGTATTCGTTGTCTATTTCAATGCGCTCTTCCTCGTCCCATTCGCCTAAATCGACGTATTCTTCCCAATTACAAACGCGAAGCACTATTTTATCTGTTGAGTTTGAACACGCGGAAAAGGTTAAAAGAGAAGCCGAGCCAACCGCCACAGCCGCGGCAACCGCCGCTATGCGCTTAATTTTTTTCATTTGCTACCCCCTTTCTTCTTGCTTGAAAGTACGTTCATAACTACAACGACCACGATAACGACCAGGAAAATAAGCGTTGAAAGCGCCCACAACGCGGTTTTAACTTCAGTTTGGCTGCCCTTGGTTGCGTTTACTACGTACGTGCTTATAGTATCGAAAGTAGAAGGTTTTGTGTAAGTCGTAACGAAATAATCGTCCAAAGAAAGGGTAACCGCAAGCATAAAACCCGCCATAATTCCGGGGATTAACTGCGGAATTACCACTTTAAACAGCGCCTGCGCGGGGGTTGCGCCCAAGTCGAGCGCAGCTTCGTATAAACTGTTGTCCATTTGTTTGAGTTTGGGCAGTATAGAAAGGTATACGAACGGCGCGGTAAGCACGATATGCCCTACGCCCAAGGGAATAAACGTATCCTTTCCCACCTGCATTATAACTATAAGCAGTATGCAAATTGAAAAGCCGGTAACTATATCCGCGTTTACCACGGGGATTTGGTTTGCCGAATTTAAAAGCGTTTTGGGTATTCTTTTGGAGTAAAACGAACCTATTGCGCCAAGCGTTGCAAGCACGGTGGAAATTGCCGCACAGACGAACGCAAGGATAATAGTACCGAAAATCATATTCCGCAATTCCTCGTTTTTAAACAAATTAATATAGTTTTCAAACGAAAATCCGCTTACGCTGCCGCCAACCATAGTGGCGTCAGTAAAACTGTAGACCGTTAAAACGAGAATGGGCACGTAGATAAACGCAAGCACGAGCGCAAGCCAAATAATATTAAGAGCCTTTTTCATAAAATCGCCCCCCTGTTGCCCGCGTCTTTATCGCTGAAACGGTTGGTTATAAGCGTTACTATAAATATAATTACAAGCAGTACCAGCGAAATCATAGAACCGTTATGCCAATCGTAAGCGCTGAAATAACTGCCTATAAGGCTGCCCATAATGTACGTGCTGTTGTAAAGCATATCCAACACGACGTAATTGGTCATAGAAGGTAAAAGCACCATAGTAACGCCCGAAATTATACCGGGCACGGAAAGCGGCAAAGTTACCCTTAAAAATACGGTAAGTTTATTAGCGCCCAAATCGCTTGCCGCTTCCGTAAGGCTGTTATCCAGCTTTAAAAGCGAGGTATACAGCGGCAAAATCATAAACGGCAGAAAGTCGAAAGTCATTCCTATAACCGAATTTAAAAAGGGATAAGCCGAAATATTGCCCTCTAAAAATGATAAAATTTCTTTAAGCGCGGTTATTCTCAGCGTGAAATTTATCCACATAGGCAGGATAAACAGCAAAAGCAACACGTATTTCTTTTTAAACGGTCCGCGAGCAAGTATATACGCCGTGGGGTATGCTATAATCAGGCAAACGAGCGTAGTTACGGTTGCAAGCGCAAAGCTGTATAAAAGCGTGCCAAGCGTATTTGTGCTTGCAAAAAACGAAACGAAGTTGCCGAAAGTAAACTGCCCTTGCCCGTTGGTGAAAGCGTAGTAAACTATGACGAACAGCGGCGCTATAACGAAAAGAACTAAAAACACTGCGTATGGAATACAAAGCTGGCTTCTGTTAAACCTTAAACTTTTCATAAAGCGCTATCCCCCGCCTTATCTTCCTGAGTAACTTTTAAAGTTATTTTTATTTTTTCCTTGGGGATAATAACGCCAACGAGGTCGCCCGTGTTCCATAAATCGGGGCAGGACAAAACGAAGTCCTCCTCGTTTTCTTCCGTTCTTACTATGTAGCGGTAGTGGTCGCCTTTATATATCATAGAAATAATGTTGCCCTGCGCGCCGCCTGCCGAAGTATCGTCGGTCATTTGGATGTCGTGGGTATCTACCTCAACGTCCACTTCAGTGCCCGTTAAATCAAGTTTTTCACCTTGCGCAGTTACGAGATATCCCTCTTCGTCCAACGTTGAACCCGCGTAAAGAGAGGTAACGTCGCATTCAAACACGCCGTCGCCAAACTCAACATCGTTGTTTTTGGTTATTACGCCGTGGTATTTGTTAACCGTATACACCTTTTCCATAAGGTGAATTCCGTCCGGCTCTATCCTAAGCCCGATAGTACTGCCCACCGCGGCGGTATAGGTACTTTGTATAACTATTTCAAACTTGCCTATCTGTACGGTTATTTCGTAATGCACGCCCTTGAATACCGAAGAAATTACCTTACCTTTAAGCTGACCTTCGGTAGGCGTGCAAATTTTTATATCTTCGGGGCGGACTACTACGTCCACGAGCTGGTTAATTTCGTAATCGTCCAAACAATCGAAAGTTGCGCCGCAGAATTTTACTTTAAGTTTTCCGACTACCGCGCCGTTGAAAATGTTGCTTTCGCCTATAAAGTCGGCAACGAAAGTGTTTACAGGCTCGTTATAAATTTCTGTGGGAGTGCCCGTCTGCTGAATTTCACCGTCGTTTATTACCACTATTTTATCGGACATAGACAACGCCTCTTCCTGGTCGTGCGTAACGTATATAAAAGTTATGCCAAGGCGTTTGTGCATTTTTTTAAGCTCAATCTGCATTTCCTTGCGCATTTTTAAATCGAGAGCGCCCAAAGGCTCGTCCAACAGCAATATTTCAGGCTCGTTGACGATAGCGCGCGCAATGGCAATACGCTGTTGCTGTCCGCCGGAAAGAGTGGAAACGCTGCGCTTTTCAAAGCCCTCCAAATCCACTATTTCAAGCGCGGTTTTAACTTTTTTATCAATTTCCGCTTTGGTTAATTTCTGCACCTTGACGTACTCGTCGCCGTTGGCGTTTTTATATTTGTTTTCTTTCTTTTTGAGCCTTAACCCAAACGCTATGTTTTCGTAAACGTTAAGGTGGGGAAAAAGCGCGTATTTTTGGAAAACGGTGTTTACGGGGCGCTTATTCGGCGGCAAACGGCTTATATCTTCGCCGTTTAACAAAATTTTACCCGACGTCGGAATATCAAAGCCCGCAATCATACGCAAAGTTGTGGTTTTGCCGCAACCCGACGGACCTAAAAAGGTTACGAATTCGCCCTTTTTAACTTGAAGATTAAAGCAATCGACGGCTACGGTTTCGTCGTCGAATACTTTTCTTACATCGATAAGCTCGATAATGTTTTCGCTTGTGCACATAAACTTTTTCTCCTTAAAAACTTAAAAGACGACCCGATAAGGTCGTCTTTTTCCGTAAAAATGCACGGTTGTGCATATGTAACGCTTTTCTTGATTAATCTTTCAGAGTCTATATAGCAAATACTTTTACTACTCTTATTGACCGTTTCACAAGTGACGCCTATCAAGGCTTTGATTATAAAGTAATCAACTTATAAAATTTGAGCTTTTAACTCAATCAATAATGCGGATTTACCGCTTAAATATTTGTTATGACTTTGAAAGCCATTTGACGATAAAAGTATATACTACGCTAAAAATTTTGTCAATTATTTTTTTAATAAAAATTTTGCAATTTTTTGCATAACTTCCGCATCCTCTTCGGTAGCTGCGGAAAAGTTAATATCGTCCACGGGTTTGCCGGCGCGCAAAAGCGCCAACAGGCGGGCTAATTCTCGCTCGGCGGCAGGCGTATTATAAGGGTTGTGCGCCCTGCCCTCCACCAATAATTTACTTACGTTTTCGCCGTTGCCCCCGTAATATGCTGCGTTGAACGCGGGAACCACTTCGTCTATATCGCCGTGAACCAAAAGCGTTTGCGCGCCGCTTTTTGCAATAGCCTTAACCGAATTTGCGTTCCCCTTTGCGCCAAACTTGAAAAAATTTATAAGGTACCAAAAGGGGCATAAAATTGCCGCGAAAGGCTTGCCTATTATTTTTTTAGCCGCGCCGTACACGGTTTTAACTGGCGTTACGGGCGCGCTTATCGCCACTACTTTTTCTACTTTTCTAAGCGCGGAAGCGCAAAGCGCCGAATAGCCGCCCCAGCTGTGCCCGACGAAATAAATTTTACAGTCGGGATAATTGCGTTTAGCAAAGTCGTAGGTCTGCACGGCGGAATTAACTCCCTCGTACATACCCTTTATGCTTTTACCAGAGGAATGGTTGCAACCGAGGCTATCCATTGCAATCACGGTGTAACCGAGTTTGCAAAAATAAGCTATTTCGGTTACGTGCGCGATATGCCCTGGCCCCATACCGTGCAGAAAAATAATAATTTCGTCCTGCTTTTCGCAATTTTCAGCCGAATAAGCAAAGCCTTTAAGCCTGCCCGTTTGAATTTCGCGCGCGGTTAAATTAAAATCCTGCGCGGAAAAATATTTTAGTTTGGGATTTTTATCGCAACGCTTGCCGAAAGCAATTACGTCGCAAATTATCGCAAATATAAATAACGTTAAAATTACAGCGGCGATTATAATCGGCGCTAACGTCCATAAAGGCATAATTAAACTATATACTTATCTTCTGCTTCGGGAGCGGAATCCATTTCCTTTTTGTGCGCTTCGTAACCCTTTTTGCCAAGCAACGCAAACGTAGCTATTTTGCCGTTTTCAACGCCGGGCTGGTTAAACGTGTTTATGTTTAAAAGCGCGCCCGTGTATGCCGTTTGCAATTCCAAAAGGTACATAAGCTGACCAAGCGTAAAGGCGTTTACTTCGGGCATATTAATGGTGTAATTCATTCTGCCCGCGCGCATAAGCGCGTATGCGGTAGCCTTGTTTTCCGCCTGAATAAGCTCTTCCATACTGTGCCCGCCGAGGAAACCTACGTCGGGAATATCTTCGCAACCGTGCGCTATGGGCATTTCACAGCCGTACTTGCCCACGGATATAAACGTTATAACTTTGTCGTAAGGCCCCTCGATATAAAGCTGAACCTGCGAATGCTGGTCGGTTACGCCAAGCGATTTAACGGGGGTCGTGCCCGCATTTACCTTGTTGCCTGCGTAGTCAACCGCTTTGCCAAGCGATTCCGCCCAAAGCTGGCAGTACCAATCTGCTATAAGTTTAAGGTTGTCGGAATAGGGCATAAGCACGTTTACGTTTTTGCCTTCTTTCATAGTTATATACTGCAACACTGCGCAAGCAAGCGCGGGATTTCTTGCAATGGTGGGTTTGGAGCAAAGGCTATCCATATAAGCCGCACCCGCAAGCATACCCTTTATATCAATGCCAAGTACCGCCGCGGGGAGAAGCCCTACGGGGCAAAGCTCGGAAAATCTGCCGCCTACACCGTCGGGAAGCACGTATTTTTTAAATTTGCCGCCGTACTTTTCGTCAATTTTTATTAAATTGCAGCGGCTCGCGTCAGTGGTAAATATCATATGCTCGGGCAAAGACAGCCCTTTCTTTTCAAGCAAATCGGCGATTATTAAAAATTGCGCCATAGTTTCGCTGGTTGCGCCCGACTTGGAAATTACGTTAAAGCAAGTTTCTTCGGGAACGATTACGTCTAAAAGCGCCTGCATTCTTACGGGGTCTACGTTATCTTCAACGTAAAACTTAGGTCCGCCGCGTTTTTTGGGCGAAAGCTCGTTATAACGTAAATGTTTTAAAGCGTTAAACGCCATTATAGGACCGAGCGCGCTGCCGCCTATTCCGAGGACTACGAAATATTTAAATTTCTTTCTGACCTGCTTAGCGGTGGCAACGATATCCGCCACTATTTCGTCTTGATTATACGGCAATTCCGTCCAGCCCATAAAAAGTTCGTCTTTACCGCGGTTTGCCGCAACATAGTCAAACGCGGACTGCGCGCTGTCTTTCATTGCGCGAAGCTGCGCGTCGGTGATACCTTTATCGCCGAGCGTATGCGAAGTCATATAGTTGTAATCTACCGTGACGCGCATCTGCGAGCGCCACTCTTTGGTCTTATAAGCCATTTTTACCTCCGTTCCTCTTAAATTCGTTACAGCGTAAATTATAACTCATTAAAAAAATTTAGTCAACAGAAGTTATATAAAAATAACGCAAGCGCTTTACAAAACTTTTGTTCAAGTGTTACAATAATCTTATGCACGAAGAGCTTACCGCCGACCAAATTACGGCTGAAAAATTAATAGAAGATTGGTTTTTGCATTCTACGCGGCAAACTTTCGTGCTTGCGGGGTATGCGGGCACGGGCAAAACCACACTTTTAAAGCACGCCGTAATAAACGTATTGGGGCTTACGCCCGATTTAAGCGCCGCGTTCGTAACGCCCACGGGCAAGGCGGCTACCGTGCTGATACGCTCCGGCATACGCGCCACCACTTTACACAAACTTATTTACCAATCGATAACCGAGCAAGCCGAAGTTGAAGTTAACGGCAAAAAAATAACCGTTGAAAAACTCAAATTTAAACGGCGGGAAAGTATTGACAAAAGCATTAAACTTATCGTTTTGGACGAGGCTTCTATGGTTTCCGACGAAGTGCTTATGGACATTGCGGACTTCGGCGTTAAAATGCTTTTATGCGGCGACAACGCGCAACTTCCGCCCGTGGAGGGATTTAACGGATTTCTTACCTCGCCCGATTACACGCTTAAAACCATAGTAAGGCAAAATTTGGGCAACCCGATAATAACTCTTTCGCAAATGGCGCGCGAGGGGCAATATATTCCTTACGGGCGCTACGGCGACTGTGCGGCGGTGGTTTCAAAGCGGTTGTTTACGGGGGAAAGACGTAAAAATTATTTAACGAGAGCCGACCAAATTATATGCGGGCTTAACAAGACGAGGACGCTTATAAACGAGGAAATGCGCGCCGCGCTGGGGTTTGACGGCTTGCCCAAGGACGGGGAAAAGTTAATTTGCACGCAAAATAATTGGGAAACGTTTATCGATGACGAGTTGCGGTTTAATTTGGTAAACGGAATTATAGGCACGGTGATAGACCCCTTTTACGACGTTAACAACGCTATGGGGTTTATACAGTTTAAACCCGATTTTTTAGAAGAGAACTGCCCCGAAGCCCTGCCGTTGGACGCGGGGATTTTTATGGACGGGTACTACCGCTATAAACGCGGGGATTATTTTGAAAAGTTTGACGAAAACGGCGAGGCGGCGGGCGCGTTTACGCTTAACCGTTTTGAGTTCGGCTATTGTATTTCCTGCCATAAAGCGCAGGGAAGCGAGTTTGACAGCGTAGTAGTTTTCGACGAGGCATACGCTTTTAAGGAAGATAAAAACCGCTGGTTATACACCGCTATTACCCGCGCTAAGAAAAAACTTATTTTGGTAAGATAAAAAACCTTTCCGTTTGGAAAGGTTTTTATAATTAATTACGGCTAAATTTCCGCTTCGGCGGCGGTCATAATTGCGCGGGCTACGTCCGCGGCGTTTTTACTGCCAACTACCGTTGCGCCCATATCTATGCTGCTGCTCATTTCCAGCACCGTTGCAACGCCTTCGGACTTTATAGTGCATTTATCCTTTACAGCGGCTTTAACGGCGGCAATGCTTTCTATGCCGTTGGAGCCTGAAAGTCGAATTGAGTTTACGCGGCATTCAGCTGCAATTAAACAAGCGCGTTTAATTTCTTCAACGGTAAGCATATTGCACTGCAAATCTATGCGCAAAGATTTGTTTTTGGTTGCCGAACGCAGTTTTCTGAATTCCTTTCTCACGTAGGAAAAATTTCCTTCGCGGATATGCGCGGTAGGGGCAGTAACTTCCGCCTCGTCTGCGCCGTCCTTTATGGCGCGTTTCACCGCCTTTACTTTAATTTCGGTAACGTCGCCGCCGCGGGGTGCGCCCACGCACGCAACCAAACTGCATTTGCGTTGCATTCCCAAGTAAACCGCGCACTGTTTTACGAAACACGGCATAGCGCAAACCGCGCCAAGCCCAAGTGAATTTGCGTCCGTGCAGGCAGTTTTAAGGTAGTTTAGCCCTGCTTTTTCGTCTGCGAGGTCGTACTCTAACTTTTTAATTTGCGCCCGCGCCGCTTCGTTGTTTATTTTGCGCCTGAACTGCGTGTATAACAGTTTTTCGTTGGGTGTGATTTGTGCGTTTTTAGTTGCTGTATCCATAAAAAATTACCTTTTCCACAAAAATATTACAAAATATTGTTTAACGCTTCCCTTAAAATTTAAGTATGTTTATGGGAATTTTATATTTGTTGTTGACTTTTTTAATTTGTTTTATTCTCGTGCATTTAGCAAAACTTGCTTATCTTGGGATTATTTTTCTAAAAAAGCCGCCGACGGAAGAAAAAAAACCGACCCCGCAAGCCAAAGCGGAGCCGGTGTATTATATAGTTGAAAAAAAGCGGGCGCGGAAAGCAAATTATTCCGAGCCGAAAGAAATAAAGTTTAAGGAAAAAGTTTAACCCTCGAACCTTACCAAATTTTCGCCGTCTTCCCAAAGCCGTTCAAGGTTGTAAAAGTCGCGTTCTTCGTCGCCGAAAATATGGACTATTACGTCGGCATAATCCAAAACCGCCCATCTGCCTTCGCGTATGCCTTCCTTGCGGCGGGGAGTAAGCCCGTGTTCTTTTTCCAGCATTTCGTCAAGATTTTCGCCAAGCGATTTCACCATTGTTTTGGACGAACCGCCCGCAACCACGAAATAGTCGCAAAGGCTGGTTTTGTGCTCTACCGCAATGTAAACTATGCCCTTAGCTTTTTTGGACGAAAGATATTTACAGATTAAAAGTGCTTTTTCTTTACTTGTCATTTTTTTCCTCTTTTAAATAATTATAAGCGCGTTGGGTAAGCGCGCAAACGTTACCTTTTGATTTTAAATAGTTTATTTGGCGTTCAAGCGCGGCAAAAAGACAATCGTCAAGGCTGCGCTTAAATATTTTGCGTAGTTTTTCCACTCCGTCGAAATCCCGCCCGTCCTCTAAAAGGTCGGCAAGAAATATAAGTTTTTCAAGCGCGCACATATTTTCCCTGCCCGTAGTGTGGTAACGGATTGCGTTTAATATATGCTCGTCCTTAATGCCGAAAGTGCGCTCCGCCATATATGCGCCAGCAAATTGATGAACTACGGGCGGCGGCACGTCGGCAGGCGGGGTAAACCCGTTTAGTTCGGGGGCGTTTTCCGAAAGATATTTGGCGCAATCGTGCAAAGCCGCTGCTGTTACTGCGTCAATTTCGTAAACGCCGCTACGCCTTGAATACGCCGCGGCGGTTTGAGCTACGCGCACGGTATGCTCCCACCGCTCTTGCGTTAAATATTTTTTAACCGCCAACAGCTCCGGCAAAAGATATAGCTCCTGTTTTTTAATATACAGACGCACGCTTTCCGGCACGAACGCGCCGACGTCCTCGCCAAGCGCCGCCGCAGCGCGCACCTTGGTTGAACTTACGGCTTTGCCCACGTAACCGAAATCAACAGTTTCGCTTTTAAACGTGCGTTGAAAGTCTTTTATTAGTTTTGAAAGCTGCTCTTTATCCTCGCGCGCGCAAACGGCAAGAGTTACGCATTTTAAAATTTCCAGCGGCTCTTTCCAAAAGCGAAAAGATTGCAACATATCCGCGCCTAAAATAAAATACAACTCGTCGTCCTTATACAGTTTTTTAAAGTGACGGCAGGTAACGTACGAATAACTTATCCCGCCGCGCTTTAACTCGTAATCCGAAACTTCAACTTCAGGCAAGCCGCAAAAAGCCAAGCGGCAGAGTTGCAACCTGTCTTTGCCGCGCGCCGTCATACAGCCTTTTTTATGCGGTGAAATTGCGGTTGGCACCACTATTATTTTGTCCAGCCCCAACTGCGTTATAGCCGCGCGCGCGATATTTATATGCTCGTTGTGAACGGGGTTGAAAGCCCCGCCGTATATTGCGATTTTCATAGTATTTTTTAGGATTTTACGGTCAATAACCGTAGTATGAAAAGATTAAATTTACCCCTTGTTTTAGACACTTTATTTGCCGGCGCGTGCGCGTTTTTGCTGTTTTTTACGTCATTGAGATACTACACCAAAAGCGCGATTATAGGGCTTATTTTCGGCGTGTGCGCCGCGCTGCTTTTCGGCGCGCTGGCGTTTTTGTACATAAGCGGAAAACAAAACAAAAGCCTTTTAATTTCACGCGACGAAAAAAACAAAAAATTGCTGTCTTTGCACCTTTCGCTTTCTTCGGATTATTATCTTACCAATCTGTTTAAAAAATGTTTGGGCGAAGAAGCTAAAATACGCGGTAAACGCGTGATATGCGGGGGGCAATCGCACTTTTTTAACTTTAAAATGCACCCTCTTTCCGAAGACGATATAGCGCGCGTAATAAAGTTTAAACACGACGGCGAAAAGATAATTTTTTGCAACTCAGTTTCCGCACCGTCCGCCGCGCTTGCCGCGCATTTCGGAATAGGCATAAAGGGCATAGACGAAGTATTTGCGTTATTGAAAAAAAATAATCTTATGCCTGAAAAATACGCCTACGAAGACGCGAAAAAACTCAGTTTGTTAAAGCGTTTAAAAGGCGGATTTACGCGCAAACTGTGCGCGCCGCTGTTTTGGTCCGGACTTGCGCTTTTGGCTTTAAGCTATTTCACGTTTTTCCCCGTTTACTATATCGTAAGCGGCAGTATAATGCTGTTTTTATCCGCCGTAGCGCTGGTGTTTAATTAAGCGCGATATGTTCGATATCCTTTCTTTTGGACTTGCGGTACAGCACGGCTTTTCTGCCGATTACTATAACGCACTCGGCGTTTAGTTTTTCTGCGAGAGCACGCCCCACTTCCTGCGGTTCGCCGTCGCAATTTTCCAAGATATTAACTTTTATAAGCTCGCGTTTTTCAAGGCAATCCGAAAAACTTGCCAGCATATTTTCACCAATTCCTTCCTTGCCCACCTGTCCTATCGGGGACAGATTTGCGGCAAGGGATTTTAATTTACTGCGTTGTTTTGACGTAATCATATTTCTTCCTTTTAATTGCTTTCGGTTCCGCCGAGCGGCAAAATTTCCTTACCGCACGCGTAAGCGTTTATTCCTGCTTCGTTTACGACCACGAGTTTCGCGCCGTAAAACGAAAGCACGGGCGCGAGAATTTTTAAAAAGCGGTAAAACGCGTTTTCGTCCGCTACGAACGCATCAAACGCCCAGCCCTGCTCGCCTTCCGCGGTGCAATTTGCAAAGCCCGTGGTTATAAAACTGTTTACAAACGAATCTTTTAATAAAACGGGTTCGGGTACTGACTGTTCGTTTTCAAGATAATAATTTACCGCGTCGTACACCGCTTCCGTATTTTCATTAAATGCAGGCACGAATAAATAAGCGTATGCAAACCCGCCGCTAAAACGGATATCTTCCGCCAACTTGGGGTCGGCGCAGATATTTGCAAAATTAAAGCACGACGAAACGCCGCTAACCGATTTTTTAAACGGGGTGGTATTTTCCTCGTCCTCCCAGCCGTACGGCATAGACGGGGGAAAAGTGCTTGGCAGCTCCTCGTCCGAAGCTAATAATTTTTCGCAAATTTCGTCCGCAGTTTCCACTTCCGTTCCGTCGCACTCCGTTTCTATACCCTCGATAGTGCGGTGTAAAACGTCCTCTCCAACCCTGAAAGCTATAAAGGCGTAAACTTCTTTTGCAAGTTTGTTTTTAGCCTTATCCGACATAACCTTGCCGGCGCGGATTTTAAGGTAGTACTTCCAAGGTATTTCAGACTGTACCAGCCTGCCCACGGGCGTGTTACCCTTTATCCTGCCCTTGTAACCGTCGGCGCCGTCGGGTATAAAAGGAATTACCGACCAGCCCGCTTTATTAAGCGGGTTTTCCGCATACCTTGCAACGTGCGCGGTGTAAGCCAGCATAGTAAGATAAATATCGGGACAAAACGAACATTCCATATATATAAAATACTTTCCGTCGCGTTTCGTACCGTAAAAATTTGCGGGCGCGAATATGTAATTACTACAGGATTTACAAATTTTATTAAATTTAGCCGACCTGCCGTTTTCAATACATTCGGCAAGTTCGTTAAGCCGTTTAGACAGTTCGCAATAAAACCAATTAACCCGCGCCGCGTAAGTTAACGGCGAATCCGAATCTTCGCGCTCATAACATACTCCGTCAAGCGAAATTTCGCGGTGGTGCCCGTCTAACTGCCTGAAATTGCCGTCGTCGACGTACCTTGAACAGCCGTGGCAAACGCGTTTTATTTGCGCAACCAAAATTTCGTCGTATTCTTTTTGGGTGTAAATATTTACTTCTACGGGGAATACTAAATTTTTGTCCGCAATTTCAAGCGTTTCTTCCCCTACGTTTTCGCGCACGAAATCAGGTGCCAAGCACCCTTCTTCCCTTAAACGTTTGGCGCGGATAACAACGCCGTCCGCCAAATCGTCAATGCAAGTGCCTTCGGGAAGCAGGTAGTACTTAAAGTCGTAAAATATTGCGTTTAAATTTTTTTCCATCACAATCCTTACGGGATAAAATCAAATTCCACGTCGCCTATGGAAACGGTGTCGTTTTCCTTAACGCCCATTTCTTTCAGCTTGGAAATTACGCCCTTTTCGCGTAAAATCTTTTGGAAATACGCCATAGAATCGGGGTCGTTTAAAACTACGTTGCGGCAAAGCATATCAACGAGGTCGCCCACCACCACGTACACGCCGTCGTCCAAGTAAATTTCAAAGCCGAGGTTTCCGCTTTTACGGTAGGTAAAGTTTTCGTCGCTTTCCACGCGCGAAACGGGCGGGAGCGTTTTCAAAAGCCCGAAAACGCCCTCGATAAGGCTTTCGGTGCCCTCGCCGTTAACCGCTGTAATAGGATAAATCGTATATTTTTTGCCGTATTTCTTTTTAAAGGCTTTTACGTTTTCTTCCGCGCCGTACACGTCGCACTTATTAAGCGCGATTATTTGCGGCAGAGCGGCAAGTTTTTTTGAATATCCTTTAAGCTCTTCGTTTATTTTTTTAAAATCTTCAACGGGGTCGCGCGCTTCCGTGCCCGAAATATCCACCATATGCACCAGCATACGCGTTCTTTCGATATGCCGCAAAAAGTCGTGCCCAAGCCCCGCGCCGTCCGCCGCGCCCTCTATAAGTCCGGGGATATCCGCCGCAACGAACGAATCGTCGTAGTATTTTACCACGCCAAGGTTCGGGGAAAGGGTGGTGAAATGATAGTTGGCAATTTTGGGTTTTGCCGCAGAAATTTTTGAAAGCAGAGTAGACTTGCCTACGTTGGGGAACCCTATTATGCCCACGTCGGCAATTACTTTTAGTTCCAACGCGAGGATATGCGGCTGGGTTTTTTCACCCTTTTGCGCAAAGTTAGGCGCGTGCCTGCGCGAAGTGGTAAAACGCACGTTGCCTTTGCCGCCGCGTCCGCCCTCGGCAATAAGTTTTTTTTCTCCGTCTTCAAACATATCCGCTATTACGGTATCCGTTTCAAAGTCTTTAACAACCGTACCGAGCGGGACTTTAATTATAACGTCGTTGCCGCCGCGTCCGAAACATTTGTTAGAGCCGCCGCGCTCGCCGTCGCCCGCGGTATATTTGCTTATATACCGAAACGACAAAAGGTCGTTCATAGAAGAATCTGCCTGAACGTAAATATTTCCGCCGTTGCCGCCGTCGCCGCCGTCCGGGCCGCAGGCGGGTTTGCCTTTGTACGACTTAAACGAGTTCATACCGTCGCCGCCGTCGCCCGATTTAATAGTTATTTTTACCTTGTCGGTAAATAAGTTTCTGTCAGCCATTTTTATAATCGTTTATTATCCGTGTATTATCGCAAGTGTTTTTAAAAATTTTTACTATATCTTCCGCGCCGAAATTTCTACGCAGGTTGTTTGCCGCCCCAAGCTCTTCTGAAGAAAGCAAACTTTCTTCCCTGCCTGCAAAACAGTTAACCGCGTCTATCGCAGGGAAAACGCGCCGTGCGGCAAGTTGCGGCGAAAGTTTTATTAAGTTGTTTGCAGTTACCGCAACCCCTTCGTGACCTTCCGAGTTTTCGGATAAAGCGGCTATTACGGTAAGAGAGCCGCCCTCTTCCGCGTTTACTGCGTAGCTTGCAAACTTTTTAACGTTTTCAGCTCCGACAACGGACAGCCCGTCCGCAAGCACCACGGCGGATTTACCAAGTTCCACAAGCCGCCGCGCGTAAGAAAACGCCGTTTCCGCCACGCGGGTTTGATAGGACGGCAACGCGTCGAAACGAGCCGCAAACAGTTCGGCGCCGTGCAAGTTGCGTTTGAAATCGGTAATTTCCTCTGGGCGGGCGTTTAGCAAAACTACTATTACGACGCTGTCGCCGCTATCCGAAATTGCGTTGGCAAGCGTTTTTATAAGCGTGGTTTTGCCGCAATTTGCAGCAGCCGTTATAAAAGCTCGCTGACCGTACGCCAGCGGCGCGAAAACGTCTATCATTCTGCAAGCGGCGTCGTCGCTTGCGTTTGATAAAATTATTCTGTTTTCAGGATAAACGGGGGTAAGCGAAGAAAAATCTGCGCCCGCTTCCGCGTTTTCGGACGGAAACCCGTTTATATCGTCTATCACCATTAGCGCGGGCTTTGAAGATTGGTCTTTGCGGAAAACCGAGCCGCTGATTTTATCGCCCGCTTTAAGAGGATAACGCTGCAGAAATGAGTCCGCCACGTACGCCTCGCCCGAAGCCGTCATAATAAACCAACTATCGCCCACTTTTTCAAGCACGCCCGAAACTTTACCCGAAAAACCGCGCTCGGAAGAGTTTACGGTAAGCACGCTTTCGGGCTGTTTATCGCCCGACTTGAAAATTTGCCTGCACTGCTCTATCTGCAATACGAGCCGCTCGTCGTAAACGTCCGACTTGGGCGGCGCACCGCGCACGGACGGTGCCTGCGCTTCGGTTTCGCCCCGCGCGTAACTTAAAATCGCCTCTATAATTTTGGGTTTTTGGGGAAATTCCGAGTGAATACTCAGCGCGCGGGCAATCTGCCGCACGTCGAATATAGTCTTTCTGTTTAGATTTACTTCGATGTCACGCAGTAACTGCTCACGCATTAGGCTCTCCTTAAAACTATAATTTTGGTTTCGCCCGTAAGGTCTATACGCGAAAGCTCCACCGAGTTTCCGTCAACTTCTTCCACCGATTCTTCGTCGAAGAGTTTTATAAATTCGTCAACCTTGTCTATATCCAATTTGCAATCGCGGGTGCGGTAGTGCATAGGTATTACTATGTCGGGCATAATTCTGTCAACGTATTCCTTTGCCATTTCCGCATCCACGGTATAAGTTCCGCCAACGGGGATTAAAAGCACGTCTACGGGCAGAATCGTTTCAATTAAATCCGACGAGCACGCCTCGCCCAAATCGCCCAAATGGCAAACGTCTATGCCGTCCATACGGAATTTAAAAATAACGTTTTCACCGCGTTTTTTGCCGCGGCACTCATCGTGAAAAGACTTTATAGAGTTGATTTCAACGCCGGGCAAATCGTGGCTGCTCTCTTTGTCTATCACTACGGGTTTGCCCTTAATCTTTCTTAAACAATCGTGGTCGAAATGATGATGGGAAACCGTAACCGCGTCGGCGGCGACTTCGGGCATTTCGTACCCCACTTCTTCCGAATAAGGGTCGCACACCACGGAAGTGCCCGTGCTTTCGGTTAGTTTGAAACAAGAATGTCCAAGATATTCTATTAACATTTTCCTCTCGTAAAAGCGCCGCTTGATTTGGGCTTGCAGCCCGTCGGCGCGAATTTCTAAATTATATCCGCTTTTATTTTAAGCGCGGTTATTTCACCCGAGCAATCGTAAACGGCAAAAACGTTTACGCCGCCCTCGTTTACCGCAACTTCCAGCTTTTGCGTAAACAGCGGAAACCCGCCGGAAAGTACGCCGTCGGATATGCGGCACTGCGTTTCAAGCCCTTCTTTAAAGTCCAAATCAACGTTAAGCGAGCCTATGCGCGCCTGCGACAAAACTCCGTTTGAAAAAACCAGCGTGCAACTATCACCGTCTAATTCATACGAAAGTTTAAAGCCGTTAGCCTTATATTCAAGCTCGCCCGTCGCAGTAAAAACGCCGACTTCGCCGTTGTCCAACGTAACGTTACATTTCATAAGCGTATAATCATTATAACACAACTGCGTGAAAATTACTTCAATTTTTTTACAGAAATATCGTCGTTACCGCTAATTTTTTTACAATTTTCAAAAAGAACGCGTCCTTTTTTCAAAATTTCTTCCAACTCGTCCTTTTTTCCACCGTCGATAGCGTCGCGGATTTCCGCAAGCGAGTTTATTAGCGCGGTGATTTTTTCGGAAATATTTGCGGCGTTTTCCAAATACAGCGCAGCCCACATACTTTCGTCCACGCCCGCAATTCGCGTCATATCCTGAAAACTACCGCCCGTGAATCCCACGCAACAATCTATATCCCCGTCCTTTACGTACGCGTTGGAAACTATATGCGCAAGCTGCGAAGTATAAGCTATCTTTCTGTCGTGAATTTCCGCCGAACACTCAACTATACGCCCGAAACCCATTTCGCGCGTGAGATTGCGTATTATGTCCAACGCCGCGGCGTTAGTGGTTTCGTTTACCGTTATTACCATACTCGCGTTGTCGAAAAGGTATGCGCGCGCCGCCTCGATACCGGAAACTTCCCTACCCGCCATAGGGTGGCAACCAACGTACGAAAAATTGCGGTATTTGCGGCATATTGCCGCCTCAATCGGTTTTTTCACCCCGCAAATATCCGCCACTACAGCGCCGTCCTTAAACGGTGTGTTTTCAATAAATTCAACCGTCGCTTTGGGCGGCAACGCCACGAACGCCACGTCGTAACTTGAAAAGTCGGTAACCGTTCCGTCGATATAGCCGTTATTTAAAGCATATTCGCGGGGGTAAGCCGAACGGTCGTACCCGTCCACAGCGTAACCCGCGCGTTTTAAACTTAGGCACAACGAGCCGCCTATTATACCCAGCCCCGCCACGCAAATTTTCATAATTACCGCCCTTAAAGCATTTTTATTTGATTATAGCACAGTTTTGAAAAACTTACAAATTTTATTGACTTTTTTCGGCAATTTATATATAATAATTAAGTAAAAAAATATTAATTTGCAAGGAGCAAAAAATATGAACAAGAAGTCCGTTAAGGATATCAAAGACCTGCAAGGTAAAAACGTGCTGGTTCGTTGCGATTTCAACGTGCCTATGAAAGACGGCGTTATTACCGACGAAAACAGAATTATGGGTGCTTTGCCCACAATCAAGTATTTGCTTGACAACGGCGCAAAAGTTACCCTTTGCTCGCATATGGGTAAACCCCACTCCATTTTTTCCGACGAAGTAAAACTTAATAAAAAAGATAAAAAGAAAGTAGACGCGGGCGAAACCACCGCCGAAGCTATAATAGAAAAAGCTAAAAAGGACGAACCTAAAAAACTTACGCTTGCTCCCGTTGCAAAAAGGCTTGCCGAGCTTCTTAACGGCAAAGTTACGTTTGCAACCGACGTAATAGGCGCGGACGCAAAAGCTAAGCGCGACAATCTTAAAAACGGCGAAGCGGTGCTTATTGAAAACCTGCGCTTCCATTGGGAAGAAGAGAAAAAGGACGAAAATTTTTGCAAAGCGCTTGCTTACAACGCAGAAATTTACGTAAACGACGCGTTTGGAACGGCGCACCGTTCGCACGCTTCCACCGCCGCTATCGTAGAATACGGCATAGTTAAAACCGCAGTATGCGGCTTTCTTATCGAAAAGGAGCTTGAGGTTATGGCTGACACGCTTGAAAACCCCCAGCGCCCCTTCGTTGCAATACTCGGCGGTGCGAAAGTTGCGGATAAGCTGAACGTTATTTCCAACCTGCTTGAAAAGTGCGACACGCTTATAATCGGCGGCGGAATGGCTTATACTTTCCTCAAAGCAAAGGGCTACGAGATTGGCACTTCGCTTCTTGACGAAGAAAAAATAGATTATTGCAAAGAAATGATGGCTAAAGCCGAAAAGGCTGGCAAGGAACTTCTTTTGCCCGTAGACACCGTGGTTACTTCGCATTTCCCCGAGCCTATCGACGCGGAAATAGAAGTTAAAACCGTGCCTTCCAACGCTATCCCCGCGGATAAAATGGGTATGGATATCGGCGAAAAGACCCGCGCGCTTTATGCGGAAAAAATTGCAAAAGCCAAGGCGGTTATCTGGAACGGACCTATGGGCGTTTTCGAGAACCCCACTCTTGCAAAGGGTACTATCGCGGTTGCGCAGGCGCTTGCGGACGTTTACGGCAAATGCACTACTATTATCGGCGGCGGCGACAGCGCGGCGGCGGTACAACAGTTGGGCTTTGCAGACAAGGTAACGCACATTTCCACGGGCGGCGGCGCTTCGCTTGAACTTTTCGAGGGCAAAGTGCTTCCCGGTATTGCGTGCTTAAACGATAAATAAAAAATTTTACGGGGGCGGGCAACCGCCCCTTTCAAAGAGTTAACAGGAGAAAATTATGGCAAGAAAACCTTTTATTGCAGGAAACTGGAAAATGAATATGACCGTTGAAAGCGGCAAACAACTTATTGCGGAGCTTAAACCGCTGGTAAAGGAAGCTAAGTGCGACGTTGCGCTTTGCGTTCCCGCTATTTTAATACCCGCTATGGTTAAAGCCGCAAAGGGCAGTAAAATTAAAATAGGCGCGCAAAACGTTCACTTTGCTGAGCGTGGCGCGTACACTGGCGAAATTTCCGCGGAGATGCTTAAAGATTACGGCGTTAAGTACGTTATTATAGGTCACAGCGAGCGCAGGCAGTATTTCGGTGAAACCGACGACACGGTAAACAAGCGCACTTTAACCGCGCTTGCAAACGGGCTTACCCCCATAGTATGCGTTGGCGAAACGCTTTCCGAGCGTGAAGGCAACCAAACCGAAAAGGTGCTTGACAAGCAGCTTACCGAGGGTTTGAACGGCGTTGAGGACGTTACAAAACTCGTAATTGCTTACGAACCCGTTTGGGCTATAGGCACGGGCAAAACCGCCACAGACGAGCAGGCGCAGGAAACCATTAAGTATATAAGAAAGAAACTTGGCAAGCTGTTCGGCGTTAAAAACGCAAACAAAGTTAAAATACAGTACGGCGGCAGCATGAACGCGGGCAACTGCAAGGGGCTTATGGCTCAGCCCGATATCGACGGCGGACTTATCGGCGGCGCTTCGCTTAAAACCGATTTTGCAACGATAGTTAACTTCGATAAATAAAATTCGTTTGACGGAAAGCGCAAGGCGCGTTTTAATGCGTGCAAAAACTTTGCGTTTTACGGGAGTTGTAATGAAAAAAATACCTTATGCAATAATTATTATGGACGGTTACGGGCTTGCGCCCGCCGGCGAGGGCAACGCCATTTCCATTAACGGAAGCGCAAACGTAAACGGACTTATTAAAAACTACCCCTCCTCTACCCTCGGCGCGAGCGGTATGAGCGTGGGACTTCCCGACGGGCAGATGGGAAACAGCGAAGTCGGGCACTTGAATATGGGCGCGGGCAGGATAGTTTATCAGGATTTAACCAAAATCACCAAAGCCATACAGGACGGAGACTTTTTTGAAAACCCCGCGCTGTTAAAGGCTATTGAAAACGCAAAGTCCAACGGCAAAAAGTTACACCTTTACGGGCTTTTGTCGGACGGCGGCGTGCACAGCCACGTAACGCACCTTTACGCGCTTTTGAAATTGGCGAAGTTAAACGGATTAAAAGACGTTTTCGTGCATTGTTTTATGGACGGCAGGGACGTTTCCCCCACTTCCGGCGCGGGATTTATACGCGGGCTTCAAGCTGAGATAGAAAAAATAGGCGCAGGCAAAATTGCGGACGTTTGCGGAAGATATTACGCTATGGACCGCGACAATAATTGGGACAGAGTTGAAAAGGCTTACGATATGTTGACTTTGGGCGAGGGCGTTAAGTGCGACGACCCCGCAAAAGTCGTTGAGGAAAGCTACGCCGCGGGCGTTACCGACGAGTTTATCGTTCCCACCAAGGTTTACGAAAAAGGTAAACCCGTAGGACTTATCGAGCGTGGCGACAGTATTATATGCTTTAACTTCCGCCCCGACCGCGCAAGAGAGATTACCCGCGCGGTTTCGCAAAAGGACTTTATCGTACCCAAGGGTACCGCTTTTGAGCGCAAAACGGGATTTCTGCAACCCGTTTACGTTTGTTTTACCGTATACGACGCAGAGTTTTCGGGCGTGGAAATAGCTTTCCCCAAAACTTCTATGGCTAACACACTGGGCGAATACCTTGCAAAGCTGGGCAAAAAGCAATTAAGAATTGCGGAAACCGAGAAATACGCGCACGTTACTTTCTTTTTCAACGGCGGCGTTGAAGCGCCCAACGAGGGCGAACAGCGCGACCTGATACCTTCACCCAAAGTTGCAACTTACGATTTGCAACCTGAAATGAGCGCGTACGCCGTAACAGAAAAAGTTTTGGAAGAACTTGACAGCGGAAAGTTTGACGTGATGATTTTAAATTTTGCAAACTGCGATATGGTAGGACATACGGGGATTATACCCGCGGCGGTTAAAGCAGTTGGCACCGTTGATGAGTGCGTTAAAAAAGTTACCGATAAAATTTTGGAAATGGGCGGAACGGCGCTTCTTACCGCAGACCACGGCAACGCGGATAAACTATTGTCCGAGGACGGTTCGCCTTTTACGGCGCACACTACCAATCCCGTGCCCGTAGTACTCGTTTCAAAAAAGTACAAGCACGTGAAACTTCGCGGCGACGGCGTGCTTGCCGACCTTGCCCCCACTCTTTTAACCTGTATGGGCTTACCCGTACCCGAAGAGATGACGGGAAAAAGCCTTATAGTTTAAGAGAAAACTTAATTATTTAAAGTTTAGCCCCGACGGTAAATCCGTTGGGGCTATCGTTTCCGTTTGCTTAATTTTTTAATTTGCAATATAATGATATAGATGTTGATAAAAGAGCCTGAAAAGTTTTTTTCAAAAACTTATATAGTGTGCATATGCGCAATTATTTGCTGTCTTTTGTGGGGCAGCGCTTTCCCGTGCGTAAAAATAGGCTACAAATTATTTGAAATAGACCAATCCAGCGTACCGTCTTTAATGCTTTTCGCTGGAACGCGGTTTTCGCTTGCGGGGATTTTCGTAATAATTTTCGGCTCGGTTTCAAAACGGAGATTTTTAGCGCCCAAGCCCAAAAACTTATGGCGGGTACTGATAGTATGCCTATTTCAAACTGTTTTGCAGTATACCTTTTTCTATATAGGGCTTGCAAATACCGCCGGCGTAAAGGCTTCGGTTTTAAACGGATTGGGCGTATTTTTCACCATTATAGCCGCGTGTTTTTTATTCCGCACGGAAAAATTTAATTTAATTAAACTTGCAGGTTGCGCGTTGGGCTTCGGCGGGGTTGTTTTAATTAATTTGGGCGGGGATTTCTCGTTTGAATTTTCACTGCTTGGCGAAGGGTTTATAATTTTTTCCGGTCTTTCGGCAGCGGTTGCGGCGGGATTTGTAAAGATATTTTCCAAAAAAGAGGATACGGCTGCGCTGTGCGGTTATCAATTTTTTATAGGCGGAATTATCCTTGTAGTAATCGGGTTAAGTTTCGGCGGGCGGATTACGCACGTAGACGTTGGCGCGGCGGCTATGCTTGTATATCTTGCGTTTCTTTCCGCGTGCGCGTTTACTTTACAGGGTTTTCTTTTAAAATACAACCCCGTTTCCAAAGTTGCCGTATTTAAAAGCACTAACCCTCTTTTCGGCGCGGTATTTTCCGCTTTGGTGCTTGGTGAAAGCGAGCAACTTTTAAGCTGGTTTACGCTAATTGCTTTGCTTTTGGTGTGCCTTGGGATATTTATAATAAACAAATTCGGAGAAAAAAAGCCCAAACCTGCGGCGGAAGATAAAAAATTTTAAAATTGGGGCGCATTTTTGATTGTAAAAATTTTTGTGCTGTGTTATACTTTTTAAGTAAACTAGTTCAGAGGTCAAATTATAATGATGCAACTTATGGCTGCACAACTCGGCGATACTGCCTGGGTGGTTTATTGGGTATTTAATATTTTCTGCTTTATCGCAATTTTCCTTGCGGCGTTGCTTGGCATAATTTTGGTTCTTTTCCAAAAAAGCAACTCCGACGGTATTCAGGGCATAACGGCTTCAAGCGAAACTTTTTTCGGCAAAAACAGAGGCCGCTCCATTGAGAGCAAACTCAAAAAATGGTCGTGGATAGTGCTTGGCGTTATCGGGGTGCTTGCGATTGTTCAGTACATCGTGCAGATTATACTTATTTAATAAATTACGAAAGGCGGCTTTAAAGTCGCCTTATTTTTTTCAACGTACATATGAGTTATCAAAAATTTAAAAATTCTAAAAACAGACGCGACAAAACTTTTACGGGCACCGTGCAGGGCAGTGAACGTGGTTTTGCGTTTATTTTGCCGGACAGCGATTTCGGGCACGACTTTTTCGTGCCACGCCGCGCGGTAAACGGCGCCAATCACGGCGACAAAGTGCTTGCCGCGCACGTTCAGGGCACCACCGACGAGGCGTATATAATAAAGGTTTTAGAACGCGCTAACCCGCGCATAGTTGGCACCGTAGTTAAAGACAGACGCTCTTGCTACGTATTCCCCGACAACGTTAAACAGCCAAAGATATTTATACCCCTCGCTTCCACTTTCGGCGCGAAAGACGGCGATAAAGTAGTATGCGAAATCACTTCTTACCCCAAGGGCAAAGCGCCCGGCGGGGCTATAATAGAAATTATCGGCGAAGAAGGAAATTTGGACGTTGAGGAACTTTCGATTATCCGCTCTTACGGTCTGGAAGAGGAATTTCCCGAAGCGGTTTTAAAAGAGGCGCGTAAAGTTGCCGCAGAAAAGGTGGTTTTAGACGGAAGAAAGGATTTCCGCGACAAACTTATAATAACCATCGACGGCGAGGACACGCGGGACATTGACGACGGCGTTTCGCTTGAACGCGACGGCGAAAACTTTATTTTAGGCGTGCATATAGCTGACGTAAGTCACTATGTAAAGCCTGCTTCGGTTATAGACCGCAACGCATACGGGCGGGGCACCAGCGTGTATTTTCCCGACCGCGTTTTGCCTATGTTGCCCAAAGATTTATCCAACGAAGCGTGCTCGCTTAACGAAGGCGAGGACAGATACGCAACGTCGTGCGTAATGACTTTTACGCCCGACGGCGAGCGGAAGTCTTTTAAAATTTACAACTCGGTTATTAACAGCAAACACCGCACTACCTATAACGAAGTGGCGTCAATTTGCGAAAAAGACCCCGACATATGCCTTAAATACCCCGATTTGTGCGGCGTTGCGGAGGATATGCAAACGCTGTGCCTTGCGCTTGAAAAACGGCGCGAAAAGGCGGGTTGCGTAAACCTTGAAGTAAGCGAAGCGCATATATACGTAAACGACGACGGGGAAATTATTATACCTACCGCTCAACGGAATATTGCGCAACGCATCATAGAGCAATTTATGATTTCCGCCAACGAGGCGGTTGCCGAGTTTTTGCAAAAGCACGGCGCGCCCTGCCTTTACCGCATACACGAAAAACCTGCGGAGGACAAGGCAAACGCATTTTTTGCGTTTTTAAAAGATTTGGGAATAAGGGCGCGCGGCGATATAAGCGATTTAAAACCCGCGGATTTCCAGCGAATACTTGCTTCCGCAGAGGACAAACCTTTTTACCCCGTTATTAATAAAGTTATGTTGCGCACTATGCAAAAAGCGCGGTATTGCGAGGAAAATTTGGGGCATTTCGGGTTGGCTTCGGAATGTTATTGCCACTTCACTTCCCCTATCCGCCGCTACCCCGACCTGTTCGTACACAGAAATTTAAAGGAAATACTTGCAGGCAACGCGAAAAACGCCGTTAACGTTTACGGCAAATTTGCGCACGACGCGGGCGTGGAATGTTCCGCGCGGGAACGGGTTGCAGACGAGTGCGAACGCAAGGTTGACGATTTGTACAAGCTGGCGTATATGAACGGAAAAATAGGCGAAGAATTTGACGCGGTTATTTCCGGCGTTACCGGCTTTGGGATATTTTGCGAGCTGGAAAACACTATAGAGGGGCTTGTGCCCATTGAAGATTTGCCGCGCGACGAGTATGAATATTACGAGGATAAATATTTATTAAAGGGCGCGAAACACAGCTATAAGCTGGGGGCAAAAGTACGCGTTATGGTTGCGGACTGCGACCTGGGAAGGCTGAGAGTTTTGTTTAAACTTGTTGACTTGAAACGCCCCGTTAATGTATAATAAAAAAAATGCAAACCAAACAAATAGCTTATAACAAGTACGCCTTGTACGAGTATTTCGTTATAGAAAAATACGAGGCGGGAATAGTTTTGGAAGGCGCGGAAGTAAAGCAGCTTCGGGCGGGAAACTGTAATTTAAAAGACAGTTTTTGTTTATTGCGCAACGGTGAACTTGCGCTTAAAAACCTGCATATCCCCGTGTACGACAAGGCGGGCGCATTTTCCACGAAAGACAGCAAGCGAGATAGAAAGCTGTTAATGCACCGCCGCGAAATCGATAAGTTGGCGGGTAAGATTAACGAAAAAGGTTTTACTCTCGTGCCGCTTTCCCTTTACTTTTGCGGAAGCCTTGTAAAAGTGGAAATCGCGCTTTGTAAGGGCAAACAAAACTACGATAAAAAACGAACTATAGCCGAGCGCGACCAAAAGCGCGCGCTTGACCGTGAAATAAAACACTATCAATAAAAGAGGTCGCTTATGAAAAACTATAAATTAGACACACTTTGCGTACAGGCGGGATATTCGCCCGAATCGGGAGAAGCGCGCATACCGCCCATCAGTCAGTCCACGACGTATTTCTACCCCAAAACGCAGGATATGGCGGACTTATTTGACCTAAAAAGCGAGGGTTACTTCTACTCGCGCCTTGCCAACCCCACGGTTGCGGCGTTCGAGGGCAAGGTTGCCGCGCTTGAAGGCGGCGTTTGCGGCATAGGCTGCGCCTCGGGAATGTCGGCTACGTCCCTTTCGATTTTCACCGTGGCGGGCGCGGGCGACAATATTTTGGCTTCTTCCGCAATTTACGGCGGCACGTACAATCTGTTTTCAACCACTCTTCCGAAACTCGGCATAGAGTGCAGATTTTTCGACCCCGACGCGGCGGCGGAAGATATTGAAAAACTTATTGACGATAAAACAAAAATGATTTTTACGGAAACGGTTGCCAACCCCGCAATCGTGGTGCTGGATTTTGACAAAATTGCCGCGATAGCTAAAAAATACGGCGTTATTTTCGCGGTTGACAACACCCTTGCCACCCCCGTTTTGTGCCGTCCCAAAGAGTGGGGCGCGCACCTCGTTATCCACTCCTCCTCAAAATATCTCGACGGGCACGCGGCGGCGCTGGGCGGCGTTATCGTTGACCTTGGCAATTTTAATTTTAAGGGAAATAAGCGCTATCCCTCGTTTAACGTTCCAGACGAAAGTTATCACGGGCTGGTTTATGCAGATTTGCCCGTGGCGTTTGGAACTAAGTGCCGCGCGCAGATGATGAGGGATTTCGGCGCGATTATGAGCCCGCAAAACGGATTTATTTCATACATAGGCAGCGACACGCTGGCGCTGAGAATGGAAAGACACAGCCGCAATGCGGAAAAGGTTGCGGCATACCTTAAAAATCACCCTAAAATAGAGTGGATAAACCACCCCTCGCTTGAGGATAACAAATACCATAGTCTTGCTAAAAAGTATTTGCCCGACGGACAAGGCGGCATGATGAGTTTCGGCATTTGCGGAAACGTGGAAAAGTGCGCTAAATTTATGGAAGCGCTTAAAATGATTACGCAGGAAACGCACGTTGCCGACGTAAGAAGTTGCGTTTTGCATCCCGCTTCCACCACTCACAGACAGCTTTCCGAAGAAGATTTAAAGGCGGCGGGTGTACCGCATAACCTGATAAGGCTTTCAGTGGGAATTGAAAACGCCGAGGATATTATAGAAGATTTAAAGCAGGCTTTGGAGAAAGTTTAATGCCCATTGTAATTGATAAGGACATTCCCGCCTATAAAATTTTAACCGACGAAAAAATTTTCGTAATGGACAAGGAACGGGCGTTTTCACAGGAAATACGCCCTATTGAAATTGCCATTTTAAATCTTATGCCCACCAAGGAAACTACCGAAACGCAGTTTATGCGGTTGCTTTCCAACTCTCCGTTGCAGGTAAACGTTACTCTTATAAAAACCTCCACGTATAACGCAACGCACGTTGACAAGGGGCATTTAGACAGGTTTTATAAAACTTTTGACGAGATTAAGCACAATAAATTCGACGGTATGATTATTACGGGTGCGCCCGTTGAAAATATGCCGTTTGAAAAGGTGGCGTATTGGAAAGAGCTTGAAGAAATTTTAAGCTGGACTAAGCGCAACGTTACCTCTACACTGTTTATTTGCTGGGGCGCGCAGGCGGCGCTACATTATTTCTACAATATAAAAAAGCACCCGTTAAAAGAAAAATGTTCCGGAATTTTCGCGCACCAGAAAGTACGCGACGGCGTTGCCGAGCCGCTTATGCGCGGTATTTCCGACGAGTTCCATATGCCGCACTCACGGCATACGATTATTTACGCAAAAGACATTTTGGACGTTAAGGAACTTAAAATTTTAGCGTATTCAAAGCGTGCGGGCGCTTCCATTATTAAAAGCACTGACAACAGGCAGGTGTTCGTTACCGGACATATGGAGTACGACCGATATACGCTTAAAAACGAATACGAGCGGGACAAAGCCGCGGGGCTTAATGCAAAACCGCCCGCAAACTACTTTGCAAACGCGGAAATGACGGAAGTTAAAATGAATTGGTCGTCCACGGCAAATCTGTTTTACATAAATTGGCTTAACTACTACGTTTATCAGGTTACGCCTTACAACATTAGCGAAGTATAAAAAAAACCGCCTTTCGGCGGTTTTTTCTTTTATCAATCCACGGTTACGAAATAATCCGAACCCGTTTTAATATTAATATCTTTTTGCTCGCCCCCGCGCGAAACCGTTATAACTACGGTATAGTTGGGACGGACGGACAACAGCACGTCGTCCACGTGATAAATTCTGGTAACTTCTTTATTTTCCACAACTTCGCCGTTATCGTTAAGCACTTTGATGTTGCGGATAGCGTCGTCCGCTTCAAGCCCGTCGCCAGCTTTGGTAATTTTAACGCTTTCGTAAATTTCGTAGCGGTAAGTTTCCTCGTTCCACTTTGAAAGTTTGGGCTGTGCGGCATACTCTGCTTTAAGGTATGCGCGGGAAACGCCATTTTCGCCGTTGAAACCGTTTTGGTTATAGTTATCCAGCATAAGCCGCACAAGCCGCCTTACGTTGCTTGCGGGGAGCGCAAACCCAAGGTTATCCACGTTGGTGTTGGAGGACTTGGAATTGACTATCCCCACTAGTTTTCCCGTTTTATCGAAAAGACCGCCGCCGGAGTTACCGCTGTTTATAGCCGCGTCCGTGCGGATTACTCGGTATTTTTTAACGTTTTGCGAAGCCTGCGAAGAAGAAAGTTTAATTAGTATAGTTTCGCTTTCCTTACTTATTATACCCTGCGTGGCGGACATTCCGTAGCCCTGCGGGTTGCCAACCGCGTACACGGTTTCGCCCATATAAACGTCGTCGGCTGTGGTAAATTCCGCCGCTTCCGCCGCACTGTCGCGCAATATTAGGCTGTCCTCAACTTTTAAAAGCGCGATATCGTAAGACTGCGACGCGCCTATTACTTTTGCGGTTATGCCGCAACTTGCAACGTCGTAATTTTCGTCCTGCCCGTATAAAAACAGATAAACGTTTTCGGCAATGGGTTTAACTGCGGCATCGTTATAAATAACGTGGCAGTTAGTAACAACGTACGCGTTGCCCGCCTCTTTATCTATATCGATAATAACGCCCGCGCCGAAGTAGGTTTCACGCTCGGTTTTAGTGCCCGTAACTTGCCCGAAAACGTTGTAAACGGGCGTTTGAACGGTAAAACTTGCGGCTATGGAAACGCCCGTTTTAAGCGAGCGGTTGATGGAAGCCTGCAACGAATCCGCTTCGGCAAGCGCGTCGCCGTCGTAGCTTAAATACTGTTCGGCAAATTCAAGAAAAGTAAGCTCTTCAAGCCCCTCTTTCACCCGTTCTTCGTTTACAGCCTCGTAAATCTGGTAAATGGACGCGTCTTTCCCATCTTTGCCATCCTTACCGTCAACGCCCGATAAACTTATACAGCCGCTGAAAAGTACCGCGACCGATAAAATTAACGATGCAATTATCGCAGAGATTTTTTTCATTATTTTTACCCTGTTTTTAGTTTACGGTTAAATATTAGTTAATATCCCTTAAAAAGTCAAATCAGGCGAATATCCCTTTTGGAAAATTCACCTGATTTTTACTTTCGTTTAACCTTTTTATAATATTACGCCGTTTTGTTCAAGTAAAGCGCGCGCGGTTTCCACGCTGTCGGTGCCCGTAGCGTTTTTTACGGGTGCAAATTCCCTGTCCCGCTCCACTTCGTAAGCAAGACAACTGCCCATCATTTTAACCATATCCACCACCAGCGTTTCCAGCTTGTAGCCGCACGGCTTTTCGGGCGTTACGCGCACGCCGTTTTCGATATGAGGAATCGCTTTATCCGCAACGTGATAGGGCAACCTACCCGAAAGCGTGGAGTTGAGTTCGTGCACGTTGAAAAGATAGTTAAGCGTTACGCCGTAGCAATACACCAACTCGCCCTTCTTGGTTTTATTTTTAAGGTCTTCGGGCATTTCGTAATATTCCATGATAGCGGGTTTGCCGTCCTCGTTGCATAAAACGCCAACTTTTTCGTCCGCGCAAACCTTTTTAACGACTTTAGCTCCGCAACCGCAACGCTTTATAATGGTTGCGCCGATAAACGCAGGGTCGCAAATACGTTGCAACACGTTGTCAACCGAGTACACGTTAAGCCACTCTATGCCGTCGCGCTCCATAATCCGCGCAAGCCCGCTGTTGACAAGCGACGAGTACCAACCGCCGTTGCCGTTGGGCGCAAGCGAAACGCGGTGCTTTTCGTCTAAAAATACCTTGCCCGAATAATCGCACGTGGGAGCAACGTCCTGTATATAAAAATGAATTCTGTCGCGCGGGTAACCGAAATAATCGTTTTCCTTGAAAAATTTGATAGTTTCGTCGTTGTTTGCGCGGCTGGTCATAATAAACAGATGAAAATGCCTGCCCGTTTTAGCGTTTACTTCGGCAATATTATTCATCTGCTGTTCAAATATCGAAAGAAATCTGTTAACCCCGATATTAAACATACCTTTAGGCCCTTTAAAGCCCAAGCGCGAGCCCTGCCCGCCAGCCAAAAGCACAGCCGCAACCTTGCCTTCTGAAAGAAAATCAAGCCCAACCGACTCGAATTGGGAATAACGGCGTTTTATATCGCTTGAAGTTACCGCGTTTACGGGGGTAATTTTGCCTAATTTTTTGGGTTTTTGCCCGACGTGCGCCAAAACCGAAAAATTAGTGTTTTCAATATCGTTTAAAAGCGTTTCCTTATCGGTTGCGGAAAGTTCGTCGTAATAGTCCAACAAATGCTGTTGACCCCGCTTTGAAAGGTACGCTTTGGCTCTTTCGTAATTCATATATAAACCTTATATTGGGAATTAATTTTTTATTTATTATATAATATGTGTAAATTCTTGTCAATATATTTATGAAATTTGCGTTCAACGTATTGAAAACGTAAAAAAATTAGTATATAATAGAGTATGAAATTCAATGGTTAAGGAGGAAATTTATGTATTGTACGGAATGCGGTGAAAAACTTACGCTTATGTTCGCAAACGGCGAGGGCATTATTCCCTATTGCAAAAATTGCAAGCAATACAGGTTTGCGCAGTTTGCCACTGCCGTTAGTATGGTTGTAACGAACAGAAACAAAGATAAAATTTTGCTTGCCAAACACGTTGGCAACGACGATTTTATTTTATTTGCAGGTTACGTTAAAAAGGGCGAAACGGCGGAAAAAACCGTAACGCGCGAGTTTAAGGAAGAAACCAAGTTGAACGTGGTTAAGTACAAGTATATGGGTTCGCGCTATCACGAACCTAAAAACGTGCTTATGCTTGGTTACATCGTTATGGCGGAGGACGGCGAGCCCGTTTTAAACGAAAAAGAAATTGAAGAAGTTAAATGGTTTTCGTTTGACGAAGCTATCGCGACTATAAGAAAAGATTCCACGGCGGAAGCGTTTTTGAAAAACGCGCTTGCCGAAATTAAAAATTTTAAATAAAATTAAAGGAAGGTTTTATTATGTTAAATCGTTTACTGCTTGGCTTGCCTGCAATTATCGGCATAGTAGTCGGCGTAGTTTTGGTACTTGCGCTTATTATCTGGGCAATTTCTTGCTATAATAAGTTCGTTTCATTGCGCACCCACTGCGACGACGCGTATTCTGGCATTGACGTATTTCTTAAAAAGAGATATGATTTAATTCCCAACCTCGTTGAAACGGTAAAGGGCTACGCTAAACACGAAAGCGAAACGTTGCAGCGCGTTATCGAAGCGCGCGCGGGCATTGCAAAGGCTTCTACCGTAGACGAAATGGTAATGGCGGACAACGCTTTATCACAGGCTATCCGCGGACTTAACCTGGTTGTTGAAAGATACCCCGATTTAAAAGCCAACGCAAGTTTTATGAGTCTGCAATCGCAGTTGCGGGCAACCGAAACCGAACTTTCTCAGTCCAGACTCTACTACAATGCGCGCGTAAGAGAGCTTAACAAGTCCGTACAGTCTTTCCCCGGGCTTATTATCGCTAAACTTTTTAAGGTTAAAACCAGACAGATGTTTACGGTTGACAGCCCCGAAGAAAGACAAAACGTAAAAGTTCAGTTTTAATTATTTTAAAGGGATAATATGAAAAAAGTTAAGAGTAAGCTGTTTATTATTGCGCTTATTTTGTTTTTTGTTGCCCTGCTTTCGGGTTTTATCGGGTTGAACGGCAGCAATATAGCTTCCGCCTACGACGATTCAAACGGCGGAAAATATTCATTTTATTACGAAAAGTTTAATATAACCTTTGACGTAAAGTCAAACCGCGAATTGCACGTAACAGAAGAGCTTACGGTGCATTTCACGGGCTATTACAGCACGGGCTTTATGCGCGACATACCCGTTAACGGCGGCGAGCTTGTAAAAGACGTGAGAGTTACCGAGATAACCGACGGCAAGGAAGTTTCCGTGCCCTACTCCGTTTACGATTACACGGACGACAACGCGGTAAATTACATTACGGCGGATATAGGCAGTTCTTCAAACAAAACCAACAAAGTTTTTACTTATAAACTTACGTACAGGTATTGCCTTACGAAAGCGCAAGAAGGTAAAAACGTACTTGCTATAAACGCTATAGGCGCTCAGGACAGAAGAGTTGAAAGCGCGGAGGTTACTTTTATTTTGCCGGACGGATATTTGGACGGCACTTACGTAGCGGGGCAGGTTAATTCTACCGACAGCCAACCGCTTAAAAGCAAAGTTATTGACGGAAAAACGGTTGTAGGCGTAAACGGAATTGAGCTTGCGTACAACGAGGGTATTACCTTTAACTTAAACTTTAAAGACGGCGCGCTTTCAACGTATAAGGACTATACGCCCTATTACTTTGTGATTGCGGGAATTGCGGTTATTCTTTTAATGTTGGCAGCGAAAGTACTGTTTTTCAACAAGGACAAAGTAGTGCCCGTAGTCAATTTTGAAGCACCCGAAAAGATGAACCCTTTGATGATGGGAAAATTAATCGACGGCGTTATAGACAGCGAGGACGTTACCTCTATGCTGTTTTATTGGGCGGACAAAGGCTATATAAAAATTGACTTGACTAACGAAAACGACCCCACCCTTATCCGCATTATGCAAAATTTGCCCGACGAAACGCCTCGTTATGAAAAAGATTTATACGCGGGGCTGTTCGCAAGCGGCGACTCGGTTAAAACGAGCAGCCTTAAAAACCGCTTTTACAGAACCATAGACAGGGTGTCCTCAAAATTAAATTCAAAGGTTAAGAACTTATATACTAAGTCGGGTTTTATTGCGGCGATATTATTTACAGTGCTGGGCGCGCTGATTTGCGGACTTGCGCCGTTACTTCTTGCAATGACGCAAATAAACACGTCGTTTACCCCTTTTATGCAACTTTTGATATCGATAGTGCCTTGTATAATTTTGTTTGCGACAGGTTCGTCGTTTAAGGCGATGGCGTATAAAAAACAGATTAAAAACACCGTTACGATGATATTTTTATCGTTGTTTGTATTCATTTTATACGCGGCGCTGTTTTACTTGGTAAATCCGCGCGGAATAATACCGCAGCTTATTTACGTTTTGTATGCGGCGATAAGCGGCTTAACGGCTTTGTTTTCGTTTATTCTGTTTACACGGTCGCCTAAATACGTTGAACAGCTTAACCAAATAGTCGGATTTAGGGATTTTATACTTTTAGTTGAAAAAGACAAACTTGAACAAATGCTTGAAAGCAACCCTCAGTTCTACTATCACGTACTGCCTTACGCGCAGGTTTTGGGCGTTTCCGACAAGTGGGAAGATAAATTCAAGGATATTACGATAGCTCCTCCTCAATGGTCTACCGGCGACCAAGTGGTGCGCTTTGTAGTTTTAAACAGCATTATTAGAAACTCGTCAAGGACTATGGCGTCTAATATGTCGTCGCGTCCTTCGTCATCGGGCGGAAGCGGACGCGGAGGTTTCGGCGGCGGGCACGTAGGCGGAGGCCACGGCGGCGGCGGTTCACGCGGAAGATAAAATTTTATAGTTAATTTAAGGCGCGGGAACGGTTTACCGTTTACCCGCGCCTTTTTTGTAAAAACGAAAACCGCCGCATTTGCGGCGGGTTAAAATTTTATTTAACTATCCAAACGGATAAACGGTATTACTCGGCTTCTACCGTAACGGTAATTTTTGCGGAAATGCCTTCCATAAGTTTCAAATCCACGTCGTAATTGCCAAGCGTTTTAATGGGCGAAGCAAGAGCCACCTTCTTTTTATCCACGTCGTAACCTGCGGATTTAAGCGCTTCGGCAACGTTTGCGCCGGTAACCGAACCAAATACTTTGCCTGCCTGCCCCGCCTTAATTTTTACGGTAAAATTTTTGCCCTGAATTTCTTTTGCAAGCTCTTTGGTGGCCTTAATTTCTTCGGCTTTATGGAAGTCTGCGGCGGATTTTTTCATACTTAAATCGTTTAATTTAGCCGCGGTTGCAACTTCGGCAAGTCCTTTTTTAATTAAAAAGTTGCGGGCATAACCTTCGTTAACGTCTACAACTTCGCCTTTTTTGCCCTGTCCCTTTACGTCCTGTAACAATATAATTTTCATTTTACGCTCCTTTGTAATATTTTAACCCTGTTTTTTCCTTTTGTCAAGAGCTTGAATATTTTAAAGCGCCTGACGCAAGATATTTTTGGAGGGTATTATTATGGAAAAAGTAAATTGCGATATTTCTTGCGACGTTGCTTCTTGCAAATACAATCACGCCGGCTGCAACTGCACGCTTGAACACATTAAAGTAGGATGCGCTTGCGGTCAGCAGGATTGCACTTGCTGCGAAAGTTATTCCGAAAAAGTATAACGCATAAAATTACACCCTAAAACGCCCTGCGAAATTAATCCGCAGGGCGTTGCTTTTATTGTTGGCTTACGAAATAATCGCGTATGGGAATTAACGGCGCGTCCGTTAAAAGCGAAATTATGTTTTTATCGTAAAAGTAAGTTGCAACCGCGCTTTTTTCAAAGTACGCGGTGAACTCAGCCATTATTTCAAGGTCGGATATAGGCTGGATTATACTGCCCGCAAGCATTAAAAGCCCCGCCGCAAACACTATCGCGAAAACTGCGCCCAAAACGCCGTCCACGGCGTAAAACGCTTTGCTGTTTCTTGCAAAGTTTAAGAATTTGGGAACGAATACCGCCACCAATATTACTACGACGAGCTCTAAAAGGAACACGCCCACGGTAAGCGCACACTTTGCCAAATTGAGCGCAAGTTCTTCGTTGCCCATTTCGCCAAGCAGTTCCATAATTTTAGGCGCGATATTTTGCGCCGCCGCGCCGAACGCCTGAACGTTGAACGCCAGATTGTACGCAACGTAGCCCGCAAAAATAACCAAACCGATAACCACCAGCGTCCAAAGCGCGTTTGAAATACCGCTTTGATAGCCGCATTTAATTGCCGCAATAAGCACGCCGATATATAAAAAGTCCATTAAATATGGTTTAAACGCCGTCCACGCCGCGCTTTCGTAAACTGCGCCGAAAGTTTGCGCATCCAAAGGAATATGCGACAAATCCAGCACTACGAGTATAAACGAGGCGGTAAATCCCGTTATCACGAAACCCTTAACCGCAAGAGTTACACCGCCGAAAATACGGTCTACAAACCCGCTTGCGCCTTTTTTCTTGCCGCCTTTTGCTATTTTTTTGCGCTTTGACGAGCGAAAAATTTTGCGAAACAGCGCGGAAGTGCCCGAAAATGCATTTATGAACACAAGCGCAAGTCCTATACATATAAATCCGCCGACAGCTGCGTTATCACCCGTAAAATTTTTAGAAACCGCGCCGCCTATACCAATCGTAAGCAGTGAAGCAAGCAAATACTCCACGCCCCAGGATTTTACGTGAGAAAATCCTTTACAAAGCCCTACTATCAAGCCGACTATTGAAAACACGGCAAGCAGGACTATTATCACTATTGAAACAACGTTCATTTCATACCTCTGCTATTTGTTAAAGTTATCTTTAAGCGAAACTATTTCAGATAACACAAGCCCGCCCTCGGTGCATTTTTTATAATACCCCGTGCGCAAAAGCTGGAAGGGCGTACCGTCGCAACTTTCCGCCAAATACGGCTCTGCTTTGCCCGAAAAACGCCTTTCGCTTTGCGCGTTAAGCCTTTCGGCATAGTCTTGGTCGGGATATTCCTCGTCCTTTAAAAGAGGGCTGTATTGTCTGAACTCAGCCGTAACGCCATACTTGCAGTCAACCCACTGCACTACGCCCTTAGCCTTTACTTCGCAAGGGCTGGCGCTGCCGCTGCGCGATTCGGGGAAGTACGTGCACAAAATTTCCGTCGCGTTGCCGTCGGCATCCATCATAACGTCGTCGCAACGCACTATATACGCGCCTTTAAGGCGCACCGTGCCGCCCTTTTGAAGTCGCTTGTATTTAGGCGGGGGATTTAAAGAAAAGTCGTCCCTGTCGATATAAACGCTGCCCGTAAACTTGACTTTACGCGCGCCTGCTTCGGGGTTGGTGGGGTTTTTCTCGAAATCAAGTTCTTCCTCGCCGTCGTAGTTGGTTATAGTCAATTTCAAGGGATTTAAAACAGCCATAGCACGTTCTGCATTGGCGTTTAAATCGTCGCGTATACAGCTGTCAAGCTGAGCTTGATTAACCACCGAATACGCTTTGGCTACGCCCACGTCCGCGCAGAATTTTTTCAACGCCTCAGGCGGTACGCCGCGGTTTTTCAAGCCCATAATAGTGGGCATACGCGGGTCGTCCCAGCCGCGCACGAATTTTTCGTCCACAAGTTTTTTAAGATAGCGTTTAGACATAAGCATATTGGTAATATTAAGCCTTGCAAACTCTATCTGTCTGGGCAACGGCGCGGGCAAACCCGACCTTTCAACAAACCAATTATAAAGCGGACGGTGGTTTTCAAATTCAAGCGAGCAAAGCGAATGCGTTATTCCCTCTATCGCGTCGGAAACGGGGTGTGCAAAATCGTACATAGGATAAATGCACCACTTGTCGCCCGTTCTGTAATGTGGAACGTGCGCAATACGGTAAATTATGGGGTCGCGCATATTGAGGTTGGGCGACGACATATCTATTTTCGCCCTTAAAGTTTTAGCGCCGTCGGGGTATACGCCCGCCTTCATCTCGCGGAAAAGTTTTAAATTTTCTTCAACGCTTCTGTTGCGGTAGGGCGATTCCTTGCCCGCCTCGGTAAGAGTGCCGCGGGTTGCGGTAATTTCTTCCGCGGTTAAATCGCACACGTAAGCGTTGCCGTCCATAACGTACTTTTCTGCAATTTCGTACAACTTATCGTAATAATCGGAAGCAAAAACCAGCTTGTCAAACTCAAAACCCAGCCATTTTACCGCGTCCACGATAGAATTTACGTACTCATAATCTTCCTTGGCGGGGTTGGTATCGTCCATTCTCAAATTCAGCGTGCCGTTATAACGTTCCTTTACGCCGAAATTTATGCACATAGCTTTTACGTGACCTATGTGGAGATAGCCGTTAGGCTCGGGCGGGAAACGCACGTGAATTTCGTTGCCTACCCCCTCGAATTTGCCCGCTTCAAGTTCTTCGTTTATTATTTGTTCTATAAAGTTAGTAGCCTCAGGTAATTTCATATTTATTACGCCTTATAAAAATTTGTAGTAACGCCCGTATTACGACAGCCCCGTTATTTTACCGTTGCCGTCGATATCTATATGCTCAGCGGACGGAACTTTGGAAAGCCCGGGCATAAGCATAATTTCGCCTGCGACCGCAACAACAAAACCTGCGCCGCCCTTATAAATAATATCGCGCACCTTTATTTTAAAGCCCGTAGGGCGCGCAAGTTTTTTTGCGTCGTCCGAAAGCGAATACTGGGTTTTGGCTATTATTACGGGCAAACCCGTAATTGACTTTTTCTCCATTTCCGCAATTTTTTCAAGCGCTTCACCGGAGAATTCCGCGCCGTCGCCGCCATAGATATTTTTGACGATATCCTCTACTTTTTTAACTATTCCGTCGTTTAAATTATATGCAAAATTAAGCTCGGAGGGCTTTTCGCACTCGGCGATAACTGTTTTAGCAAGCTCTTTGCCTCCCTCGCCCCCTTTTAAAAACACGTCGGTAAAAACGGCGGTTGCGCCCGCTGCCGCGCAGGCGTTTAAAACTGCGTTTATTTCCGCCTCGGTGTCGGTTGCAAACCTGTTCATAGCAACGACTACAGGCTTTTTGTATACGTTTTTAATATTTTCAACGTGCTTTAAAAGATTGGGAAGTCCCGCCTTAAGCGCCGTTACGTTTTCTTCGGAAAGGGTGGTTTTGTCCGCGCCGCCGTGCAATTTAAGCGCTTTTACGGTTGCAACTACGACAACGCAGTCGGGCTGAATACCCGCAATTCTGCACTTGGTATCCAAAAACTTTTCCGCGCCAAGGTCCGCGCCGAAGCCCGCTTCCGTAACCGTGTAATCGGCGAGAGTCATAGCCGTGTAAGTTGCGCGCACCGAATTACAGCCGTGCGCGATATTTGCAAAAGGTCCGCCGTGAACTATAGCGGGCGTTCCCTCCAACGTTTGCACGAGGTTGGGTTTAATTGCGTCCTTTAAAAGCGTGGTCATTGCGCCGTCTGCGTGCAAGTCGCGCGCGCGGACGTAATCGCCGTTTTCGTTTACGCCTACCACTATATTGCCTATTCTCTTTTTCAAATCGGTTAAGTCGGTTGCAAGGCAAAGTATAGCCATAACCTCGCTTGCGGCGGTAATTTCAAAGCCTTCCGCACGGTCGTAACTTACGCAGCCTTTCATTGCGCCGGCGGAGTTACGTATGGTGATATCCCTTAAAGAGCGGTCGTTCATATCCATACAACGGCGGAAATACACTTGTTTGATTTTAAGCGCGTTGCCGCGGAGCAGGTGATTGTCTATCATAGCGCAAAGCAGGTTGTTTGCCGCGGTGATAGCGTGCAAATCGCCCGTGAAATGCAAATTAATATCCGACATAGGCACGACTTGGGCGTATCCGCCGCCCGCAGCGCCGCCCTTTATGCCGAACACGGGACCGAGCGACGGTTCGCGTAGCGCAAGGCAAGCCTTTTTACCCAGCTTGGACATTCCGTCGGCAAGCCCTATGGAAACAGTGGTTTTACCCTCGCCGCTTGCCGTGGGGTTAATTGCAGTAACCAAAATAAGTTTAGACTTAGGATTTACTTTTTTAAGGTTTATCTTCGCTTTGTATTTGCCGTATAACTCTAGGTCGTCCTCTTTAAGTCCGAGTTTTTTTGCAATTTCGCGGATATCTTTCATTTTACAGCTTTCAGCTATTTCGATGTCAGAGAGCATAATTCACCCCACAATAAAATTCCTTTCACTATTATATCATATATTAGACGAAAAGCATATTTTTTGACTTGGTTTTTTGCGTTTTTTTAAAATTTTTCCACGAGTTTACACGGATAACTTGACTTGCCGTTTATATTTGTTTAAAATTACCGTATACACTTACCAAACGGAGATTATTATGGCAGAAAAAAAGAGAGCTGTTACCCAGGAAAAATTAGTAGCGCTTTGCAAAAACAGAGGATTTATTTTCCCCGGAAGCGAAATTTACGGCGGGCTTGCAAACACCTGGGACTTTGGTCCTCTCGGCGTGGAATTTAAAAACAACGTAAAAAAGGCGTGGTGGAAAAAGTTCGTTCAGGAAAGCGAATACAACGTAGGGCTTGATTGCGCTATTCTTATGAACACTCGTACTTGGAAGGCGTCCGGTCATTTGGGCGGATTTTCCGACCCGCTTATGGATTGCAGAAGCTGTAAATCACGCCACCGCGCGGATAATCTTGCGGAAGATTACTGCAAAAAGCATAAATTGGATATAAAAATAGAGAGTATGGACAACGACGCTTTGGAAGCGTTTATAGCCGAAAAGAAAATTGCGTGCCCCGTTTGCGGTAAAAGCGATTTTACGCCTATCAGAAAGTTTAACCTTATGTTTAAAACTTTTCAGGGCGTTACCGAAGACAGCGTAAACACGGTTTATCTGCGCCCCGAAACGGCGCAAGGCATTTTCGTAAACTTTAAAAACGTGCAAAGGTCGTCGCGCAGCCGCGTGCCTTTCGGCATCGGGCAGATAGGTAAATCGTTCAGAAACGAAATTACGCCCGGAAACTTTATATTCCGCGTGCGCGAGTTCGAGCAGATGGAGCTTGAATTTTTTTGCAAGCCGGGTAGCGACCTTGAATGGTTTTCGTATTGGAAAGACTACTGCAAAAACTTTTTGCTTGCGCTTGGTATGAAAGAGGAAAACCTTAAACTGCGCGACCATTCGCCCGAAGAGCTTTGTTTCTACTCTAAGGCGACTACCGATTTCGAGTATAATTTCGCGTTCGGCTGGGGCGAGCTTTGGGGCATAGCCGACAGAACGGACTACGATTTAAAGCAACATCAGGGCGAGAGCGGCGAAAATATGGAGTATACCGACCCCGTTACCAACGAGAAATATATCCCCTACGTTATAGAGCCGTCGCTGGGCGTGGAAAGGTGCGTGCTCGCGCTTTTAACAGACGCGTACGACGAGGAAGTTTTAGACGCGGAAAAGAACGACGTTAGAACGGTTATGCGCTTTCATCCCTTCCTTGCGCCCTATAAGGCGGCTATATTGCCTCTTCAAAAGGGGCTTTCGGAAAAGGCTGACGAAGTATACAAAAAACTTGCCAAAAAGTTTTCGGTTACCTACGACGTTACGGGGTCTATCGGCAAGCGCTACCGCCGCCAGGACGAAATAGGCACCCCGTTTTGCATTACCGTGGATTTCGACACCTTAAACGACGATACGGTTACCGTGCGCGACCGCGACAGTATGCAACAGATTAGAATTAAAACTGACGAACTTGAAGCGTATATTGAAAAGAGTTTGGAATTTTAAATTAACGTAAAAATCCCGCGCTATCGTAAGCGCGGGATTTTTTATTTGTCTTTATCTTCGGTTGAGCCCGTTATGTATTTATCCAGCATAGATTTACCTATTTTCTGCCCCATACCCAACAGGCGGTCTTTCATAGTTTTCTTTTTGGGCTTTTCCTCTTCTTCAACGCTACCCTCTAAATTCAAGTCCTTACAAGGGTTAAACGAAACGTAACCGCACTCGGTAGCGTACGCAAACACGTTTTTCAAAATACCCTCTACTATCGGCTTATCCTCTTCCGTGCATTTGTCTATAACGCCGAGAATCTGCACGGGTTTAATTGCCGTAACGTACTTGCTGCCAAGCGCGGGAATTAAGCAGTTATCGATAAGCGCGCCGATATCGTCGAAATATTTTTTGGAAACCTTAGTAACGGCGCCCTCGCGCGCGTTGCCGGAAACCGCTAACTCGTACCACTCTAAAACCACCCGCGCAAAGCGGTATTTTATTTTTACGGGGGATAACAGCCACCTTACGAGTTTGCCCGTTCCGCCGAACAACAGCGGCACCAGCTGGATAATTATGGTTAGCACCGAAAATATGATTATAAGTATATCCAGCGCAACGGTTGAAGCCGTAGCCGAACCCGAAGTTTGCGAAAATACGATTGCCGTAATAGATATTGCGATAGAAACGAGCCTTATTAAGAGTTTAAACACTTTTAAAACCCGTTTTATTTTTACGAGGTTTTTAGTACTTGCCCGCGCGCTGCACAACGAAATAATAAGCAGCACTACGAAAAGCGCCGCGTACGCGCCGAGCAGACAATATAAAACTATGCCCTCGTGAAAATTAAGTTTTCTGGTGAAACCCGTAAAAAGCACGTAAGCGGCGTACAGCATCATAAACACCGTACTTGCCGTAAGCGTTAACAGGTTGAGGCGGCGTGCTATCAAGGCACGGTTTGAATACACGTTTTTAATAAAACAGCGTATATCGAAAACGTCCTTTGCAAGCGTAAACGTTTCCTCCGCGGAAATGGTGTGGCGGATATTTACCACCTCTTCGCCGTTGCGGGTTTCCTGCTCGTTTTTGTTTTCCATTTGCTTTATTATATCAAACTTTCATAAGTTTTGTAAAGTGTATCAAGCTGTAATTTTATGGATAGAAGCTCGTCGGTGATTTCGCCCACTTTCTTATAATCGGCGATTATAAGCGGGTTTGCAAGGTCGGCGTTGAGCCGTTGCTCCCTTTCCTCCAACGCGCAAATACTTTCTTCGGTCTTTTTTATAAGCTCTTTGCGCTTAGCCTCTTCGGCGCGTTCCTTTTTGGAACGGTAAAAATTTTCTTTTTCAGCCTGTTTTTCAGTGTATTTTTCCTGCTCTTGAGCGCGTTTTATTTCCTCGTTTTTCTGCTTTTTATATTCGTTAAACGCGGTATATCCCCCGTCGAATACGTTTAAAGCGCCGTTTTCAATCTCCGCGGTTTTATCCGCAAGCGCCGCCAGAAAATACCTGTCGTGCGAAACGAATAACAGCGTTCCGTCAAACTCTTTAAGCGCCTTTTCCAAACTTTCGCGCGCGGGCAAATCCAAGTGGTTGGTGGGTTCGTCCAAAAGAAGAAAATTGCCGCGCTCGCATTCCAATATACACAACGCGAGTTTTGCACGCTCGCCGCCGGAAAGCGCCTTTACGGGTTTTTCCATATCCTCTTCAAACAGCCCGCACTGCGCCAACGCCTTGCGGACTTCCGTTTGCGTAAGCCCTGTGTGCCTTTCCCACAGCTCGGCAATTACGGTATTTTCTCCGGTTAAGTTAGCGCCCTCCTGGTCGTAAAAAGCGGGTTTAACAAACCTGCCAAGCTCCACCGCAGGATTGCCGCGGCGCATAATCTCTTTTAAAAGCGTACTTTTACCCGTGCCGTTTTCGCCCACTATCGCAACCTTTTCACCGCGTTTAACTTGTAATTGCCCCGCAGATATAAGCCGTTTACCGCCTATTTCAAGGTTTAAATTATTAACTTGCAACACATTTTCGTAAGGCTTTAAATCGTAACTGAATTTAAACGACGGAGCGCGCGGCGGGGTGTAGGGCTTTTCCAAAATTTCCATTCGTTCAAGTTTGTTAACCCTGCTAAGCGCCGATTTTGCAGTGGTTGCGCGCACTATATTGCGGTCAACGTAATCTTGCAATCTTGCGCGTTCCTCCTGCTGGGCCTCGTACTCCTTTAAAAGCCTTGCCTGCCGCTCCGCCTTTAAAATTTTGTATTTGGAATAGTTGCCCGTGAAAGACAGCACCTTTTTATTTTCTATTTCAAGTATGCGCGAAGTTAGCTTATCAAGAAAATACCTGTCGTGCGAAACTACCAAAAGCCCGCCTTTAAACGAAGAAAGATAGTCCTCAAGCCAGAAAAGCGTGTTTACGTCAAGGTGATTTGTAGGTTCGTCCAAAATTAAAAGGTCGGGCTGTTCCAAAAGAAGCCGCGCAAGTTTAAGCCGCGTTTTTTCGCCGCCGGACATAGTTTCCACGCTCTGCCCGTACTTGTCCGCAAAGCCCATTCCGTTTAAAACCGTTTTAATTCTAACCTGAATATTATAACAATCGCGCGAGGCGATAAACCCGTTTAAACTTTCTATTTGAGCCGAAAGTGCGGCATATTCGGGGGTCAAAGGGTCAACTGCGGCAAGTTTTGCCGACAGTGCTTCAAGTTTTTCTATTGCGGAAAGCTCTTTGCCGAACACTTCAAGCATTTCGCCGTAAACGGTATTGCCGCTTGAATAGCCGCCGTTTTGTTCAAGGTAACCAATGCGCGCGCCGTTCTTTTTTATTATGCTTCCGCGGTCTGGGTACAGCTCGCCCAAAATAAGTTTAATCAGTGTGGTTTTACCTTCGCCGTTGGCGCCGATAAGCCCCACGCGCTCGCCCTCGTTTACCGCAAAGCTAACCCCGCCGAATATTAAATTGTCGCCGTAAGAAAACGACGCGTTTTCAAGTGAAATTAACATTTAGTAGTCCCATTTTGGAATATATTCTTCGGTTGCACTTTCAAAATCCTGCAAAAATACCCTTTCAAGCCCTGCGTCGCGCACGGCGGAAAGCACCCTTTCGTACTCGCCTTTGGTAATTTTACGGTTCAGCTCTTTATATTTCTCAATTTCCCCGAACGGCGTGTATTGACTCATAAGACTAAAATACGTGGTTTCTGGCAAAGTTTTTATAAATTTTACTATATTTATACTGTCGTAAACTGCAAGCGGTAAAATTAAGTGGCGTACAATACAGCCCGAAAGCATTTTACCGTCCGCGCGCATTTTAAGCGGTTTTTGCGCCATAAACTTTACCGCGGACAATGCGTATTCGGCGTAATCGCCGCGGGCAGTGTAACGCTTTGAAAGCGCGTTATCCATAAACTTTAAATCGGTTAGCCAGATATCCACAAAGCCGTCCGCAAGTTGCAAAGCCCGTTCGGTTTCGTAGCCGTGGGTATTGTAAACCACGGGTATTTTCGGGCGGTAAATTTCCATTGCCCCCATAATATGCTTTAAATAATGCGTTGGATTTACCAAATTTATATTTTCCGCGCCCATATCTTCAAGCCTGCGGAAGATATCCGCAAGTTCTTTTACGTTAATTTCCTTGCCGCGCAAGTTGCGGGAAAGGCTGAAATTTTGGCAAAAAACGCACTTTAACGAACAACCGCAAAAGAATATGCAGCCGCTGCCGTTTTTAAATGAAACGGGCGGTTCTTCGTAGGGGTGCAAGTAGTACTTCGCCACCTTTACCCCCTTTACGCCGCACGCGCCGTTATTAGTATTTCTATCCGCGCCGCACGCGACGGGGCACTGTAAACATTGCATAATTACATTATAAAATAAAAGGCGGCAAAAGGCAAATTTTTATTGACAGGACTTTTTTTTAATGATATAATTTACGAAAACCTATAGAGAGTGTGCGAGAGAACGGCTTGACGACCACACAGCAACCTGCAAAGCAAGGTGCTAACGCCGTACCGATGGGGAAATAGAAATTTGCGCTCCTTGTCGGCTTAGGCAAGGAGTTTTATTTATGTTGGACAGTATTTCAATAAGAAAAATTAAAAAAACGGATAAGCAACAATACTTTTCTATGTCGCGCGAGTTTTATTCTTCGGGCGTGACTAACTCGGTAATAGACGACGGCGGACGCGAAAAATTTTGGAAAGAAATTATTAGCGGCGAGCTTGTTAAAGCGTTTATTTTAGAGTTTAACGACGAGATAGCGGGCTATGCGATTTGCGCCCTTTCCGCCTCGCAGGAAGCGTGCGGCAGAGTGCTGTGGCTGGACGAGCTTTTCGTTAAACCTGAGTACCGCGGCGAAGGCATTGGAACTAAATTTTTCACTTATCTTGAAAACAGCGACGACTACGGTTTTATCAGGCTGGAAGTTGAAAAAAACAACGACAAAGCTATGAAACTTTACCGTTCGTTGGGGTACAGGGACGCGAATTACGCATCGCTTTTTAAAAAAACAAACGCGTAAGAGGTTAATATGAGAAAATTTTTTACAAGCGAAAGCGTGACGGAAGGTCACCCCGATAAACTTTGCGACAGAATTTCCGACGCGGTTGTAGACGCAATAGTTGGCGCAGACCCCGCCGCAAGGTGCGCGGTTGAATGTTGCGCGGCGTTTGACAGGCTGCTTATAATGGGCGAAGTTACTACTACCGCCGAAATAGATTATGAAAAAATAGCGCGGGAAACCATTAAAAACACGGGTTACGAACACGGTTCGTTTGCGTACGACAAATGTCGTATAGACGTTGCCGTGCACACGCAGAGCCCCGATATAGCTATGGGCGTTGACAGGGCGGGCAGCGAGGACGTGCGCGACAGCTTCGGCGCGGGCGACCAAGGTATGATGTTCGGGTATGCGTGCAGGGAAACCGAGGAACTTATGCCCCTACCCATCGCGCTTGCGCACAGACTTGCGGAAAGGCTTGCAAACGTGCGAAAGTGCGGCATATTGCCGTACCTGCGCCCCGACGGCAAAACTCAGGTAACCGTTGAATACGAGGGTAAAAAGCCCGTAAGAGTGGAAACCGTGGTAGTTTCCGCGCAACACAATTCAAAGGTTTCGCAAAAACAGTTGAAAGAAGATATTTTAAAGCACGTTGTAAGCGTTATCCCCGCAGAGCTGCTTGACGAAAACACCAAATATTTGATAAACCCGACGGGGCGGTTTGAGATTGGCGGTCCCGAGGGCGACAGCGGACTTACGGGACGAAAAATTATAGTGGATACGTACGGCGGCAGGTGCGCGCACGGCGGCGGCGCGTTTTCCGGCAAGGACGCAACTAAAGTTGACCGCAGCGCGGCGTATATGGCAAGGTACGTATGCAAAAACTTGGTTGCCGCAGGGTTGTGCGACGAAGTTGAGCTGCAAATAGCTTACGCTATAGGCGTAGCCAAACCCGTTTCCGTATTCGTTGATAGCTACGGCACCGGAAAGTTGCCCGACGAGGAAATAGCCGATATCGTGGTTAAGGAATTCGATTTGCGACCCTACTCGATTATCGAAACGCTGGATTTGAGAAAACCCGTGTTTTTAAACACCGCGGCTTACGGGCACTTTGGTAAAAGCGGGTTTGCGTGGGAGCGCGTAAACAGAGCCCCTGACCTTAAAAAATATTTATAAATTGAAAGCCCAACGCTTAAAGCGTCGGGCTTTTTTATGGCAATTTATTAATAAGCGCGGGCGAAAATAACTTTACGTTCAGCTTTTTTTCCGCAAACCGCGCAAGTTTTCGCGGTTTCGCCTTCGGCAAACACACGGGCGGTTGCGGCGGTTTCCGCCTTTATTTTGTCTTCGCAAGCGCGGCAACCGCACCAGCCGGCTTTAACGAAGTTTCCTTCCTCTACTCCCTTTAAAATACCTTCAAGCGTTGCGGCTTGCGTAATCTTCCCGTCGCGGCGGACGCGCGCCGCCTCCAACATATCGCTTTGAACGGTGGAAAGCAAAGTTTTTACCGCATTCTCTATACCGTCAAGCGCGCACGCTTCCTTTGCAAGCGTATCGCGGCGGAATATAAGCGCCTTACCCTCTTCGATATCGCGCGGTCCAAGTTCAATCCTCAAAGGCACGCCTTTCATCTCCCACTCGTTAAACTTCCAGCCGGGGCTTTGGTCGCTGTCGTCAAGTTTTACGCGCACGCCCGCCGCCGCAAGTTTATCGCGGATTTGCCCGCAAACTTCTAACACGTTGCCCTTTTTCGCCGCGATAGGCACGATAACCGCCTGAACGGGCGCAACCACGGGAGGGAGCACCAAACCGCGCTGGTCGCCGTGCGCCATTATCAAAGCGCCGATAAGCCGCGTTGAAACGCCCCAGCTGGTAGTGTAAGCCAGCTTTTGCACCCCGTCTTTATCAAGGTATTTAATATCGAAAGCCTTTGCAAAGTTTTGCCCGAGATAGTGGGTCGTGCCCGCCTGCAAACTTTTGCCGTCTTTCATCATTGCTTCCATACCGAAAGTTGCTACCGCGCCCGCAAATTTTTCCTTTTCCGTTTTTCTGCCCGTTATAACGGGTATAGCCAAACAGTTTTCGGCAAATTCCTTGTAAACGGCAAGCATTTGCATAGTTTCTTCCATTGCCTCTTCTTCGGAAGAATGCGCGGTATGCCCTTCCTGCCATAAAAATTCGGAAGTTCGTAAAAACGGGCGGGTCGTCTTTTCCCAACGCATTACGTTTGCCCATTGGTTTATTTTTATGGGCAAATCGCGGTAAGACTGCAACCATTTAGAGTACATATTTCCGAAAATGGTTTCTGAAGTGGGGCGGATTGCAAGAGGTTCGGCAAGTTCTTCGCCGCCGGCGTGGGTAACCACCGCAACTTCGGGCGCAAAACCTTCTACGTGCTCCGCCTCTTTTGTGAAATAGCTCATAGGTATAAGCAGGGGGAAATACGCGTTTTCGTGACCCGTTGCTTTAAATCTTTTATCAAGTTCCGCCTGAATATTTTCCCAGATAGCGTAACCGTAGGGGCGGATAATCATAGTGCCTTTTACGGGACCGTAATCCACCAATTTGGTTTTTAAAACCACGTCGGTATACCACTGCGGAAAATCTTTTTCTATATCTGCAATTTGCTCAACAAAACTTTCTTTTGCCATAAAAAATCCTTGTCGTCTTTATTTTACTTAGCAATTATAACACACGAAAAACCAAAAATAAAGGATTTTAACAAGGCAAAAAAATTTAAAATTAAATTTGTTAAATACTTGTAATAAAAGCGTGTTTATAGTATAATAGTGTCGTATGCAAGCGCAGGAACTTAGAAAACTTAAAAGCGGCACGGACGTGCGCGGAACGGCGGTGGCAACCAAATCTAAAATTACGCTTACAGACGAAGCTATTACGGCTGTGGTAAAAGCGTTTATAAAGTGGCTTTCCTTGAAAACGGGAAAAGCCAATTTTAAAATTGCCGTAGGCAACGACTCGCGCATTTCTGCGGAACGCGTTGTAACAGCCGCGAAAAACGCTATTTTATCGTGCGGGAGCGACGTAATATACACGGGGCTTTCTTCCACGCCCTCTATGTTCATTTTGTTGAAAAAGTCAAATTTCGGTTGCGACGCGTCAATTATGGTAACCGCTTCGCACCTGCCTTTCGACAGAAACGGGCTTAAATTTTTCACGCCAGACGGCGGGCTTGACGGCAAGGATATAGACGAGATAATTACCATTGCCGAAAAGGGGGACTTTTTATCGGGCGAGGGCGTTTACAGCGAAAGGTCGTTTATGGACGAGTACTCGCAAATTCTCGTGGAAACGGTTGAAGACGCGTGCGGCGTTCTTCCGCTTAAAAATAAAAAAATTATAGTGGACGCGGGTAACGGCGCGGGCGGGTTTTTTGCAAAAAAGGTGCTTGTCCCATTGGGCGCGGACGTGCACGGCAGTCAGTTTTTAGAGCCCGACGGCTACTTTCCCAACCATATTCCCAACCCAGAGGACAAAACGGCGATAGAAAGCCTTGCCAACGCGGTTAAAAGGGAAAAAGCCGATTTGGGGATTATATTTGACACCGACGTGGACAGAGCTGCTTGCGTGGACGAAAACGGCGGTGAAATTAACAGAAACGCGTTAATTGCACTGTGTTCTGCCATACTGTTAAAGGATAAAAAGGGCGTTATAGTAACCGACAGCGTTACTAGCGACGGACTTACGGAATTTATAGAAAATTTGGGCGGCACGCACCTGCGTTTCAAACGCGGCTATAAAAACGTTATAGACAAGTGCGTAGAGCTTAACGAATCGGGGATATATTCTCCCCTCGCCATAGAAACTTCGGGGCACGCGGCGTTTAAAGAGAATTATTATTTGGACGACGGCGCGTACCTTATAACCAAAATTTTAATTTGCCTTTCAGGGCAAGCTAAAGAGGGCAAGAGCTTGACGGAGCTTATTTCATCGCTGAAAAGACCCGTCGAGGAGGACGAAGTAAGAATTTCGTTCAACGAAAACAGCGCGGACTTTAAAAAAGAAGGCGCTTCGGTTATTGAAGATTTAAAAAAATTTGCACAAACTGATAAGGATACGGCGTTAGCGCCCGACAATTACGAGGGAGTGCGCATTAAACTTAAAGGCGGCTGGATTCTCGTTAGAATGAGCGTCCACGACCCCGTTATGCCGATTAATTTTGAAAGCGATATTAAAGGCGGAAACAAACAAGCCGCGAAAAAACTTTTGAAAGTTTTGGAAGCATATCACTTTTTAAACGTACAAAACCTTAAAAATTTCACTTTGTAAGGAGAAAATCCAATGTCCATAAAGTCTAAATGCGTAGACACTTTGAGAGTTATATCCGCGGAAGCTATACAAAAGGCAAAGTCGGGGCACCCCGGCATTTGTATGGGCGCCGCGCCTATAGGCTTTGAATTGTTTGCGGACTTCCTTAATTTTAGCTACAATAACCCCAAGTGGGACAATAGGGACAGGTTCGTGCTTTCGGCTGGACACGGCTCTATGCTGTTATACTCGCTTTTGCACCTTTTCGGTTACGACGTAACTAAGGAAGATTTGATGAATTTCAGGCAGTTGGGTTCGCGCACGCCCGGTCACCCCGAGTACGGCAAAACCGACGGCGTGGAAACTTCCACCGGTCCTCTTGGTCAGGGCATTGGCAACGCGGTGGGCTTTGCGCTTGCGGAAGCACACCTTGCCGCAATATTCAACAGACCAGAATACAACGTTGTAGACCACTACACTTACGCGCTTTGCGGCGAGGGCTGTCTTGAAGAGGGCATCGGTTACGAAGCCTGCTCGTTTGCCGGCACGCAAAAGCTGGGCAAGCTGATTTTGTTGTACGACAAAAACAATATCACCATAGAAGGCGACATAAACACCAACTTTAACGAAGATATGGTGGCGCGTTTCAACGCGCAAGGCTGGCAGGTTATCCGCGTGCCCGACGCAACCGATTTGGTGGTTTTAAAGCTGGCTATAGAAAAGGCAAAAAGCGATTTAACCCGCCCTTCGCTTATAATCTGCAATACGCATATTGGTCACGGTTCGCCTCTTGCGGATACGGCTAAATGCCACGGCGCGCCGCTTGGCGAGGAAAACCTTGCGGAAGTTAAAAGAAATTTCGGCTGGGCGGAAGAGCCTTTTGAAACGCCAGCGGACGTTAAAAAGTACTGTGCGGATTTGGCTGAAAAGAAACTTGAAGCCGAAAGAAGCTGGAACGAGCTGTTTGCCGCGTATGAAAAGGCATATCCCGAGCTTGCCGAAACTTACAAAAAATATATGGCGGGTTACGAGCTTGACTATACCGAGCTGTTAAACCGTTTCGACTTTTCGTCGCCCGAAGCCACCCGCGCTTCCAGCGGCAAAATATTAAACGAGCTTGCAAAATCAGTGCCCAACCTTTTATCGGGTTCGGCAGACCTTGCGCCCTCTACCCTTACCGAAATTAAATGCTCGGATTACTTCGCACCCGACAACAGAACGGGCAGAAATATCCGCTTTGGAATCCGCGAACACGCTATGGCGGCAATTTGCAACGGCATACAGCTTCACGGCGGACTTAAAATACTTTGCTCTACCTTCTTCGCATTTTCAGATTATATGAAGGGCGGCATAAGGCTTAGCGCGCTTTTAAACGTGCCCGTTATTTACGTTATGACGCACGATTCTATAGGCGTAGGCGAGGACGGACCTACCCACCAGCCTATGGAGCAACTTATATCGTTGCGCGCTATACCCGATATTAAGGTTTTCCGCCCCTGCGACGGAAAGGAAACGGTTGCGGCGTATATTTTCGCGTTTACGCAACAGTCCCCCACCGTTTTAGTGCTTTCAAGGCAAAACCTTAACCAAAACAAAGGCTCGGGTATTAACGCGCTTACGGGCGGTTATATAATTGACGACTGCGAGGGTACGCCCGACGTTATTTTAATTGGTACGGGTTCGGAAATCGACCTTTGCACGGGCGCAAAGGAAATTCTTAGCGGCGAGGGAATTAAAACCCGCGTGGTTTCTATGCCCTGCATAGAAGAATTTGAAAGACAAACTCCGCAGTACCAGGAGTTCGTATTGCCTAAATCCTGCAAAGCGCGCGTATGCGTGGAGGCGGGTTCGCACTACGCTTGGTATAAATACTGCCGCGACTACGGCGAAATTATCGCAATGAAGTCGTTTGGGCTTTCCGCGCCTGCAAACGTAGTGTTCAAGCACTTCGGCTTTACCAAAGAAAACGTTGTTGAAAAAGCGAAGTTGTCGTTGGAAAACGTAAAAGCCGCTGAAGAACAGAAATAAAAACTTGTGCCGTAAATAGCATTACGATATTAAAGAATAAAAACAGCCTCCCCGACTCGTTGGGGAGGCTGTTACTTTATTAAAGTAACGCTTAGCTATAAAACAGAGTTTAAACTTATAAATTTTCCCTTGCGGTGGCAAGCATAAGTTTAATGCGGTTTTCCTGATTAACTTTGGTTGCCGAAGGGTCGTAATCAACAGCCACCACGTTTTCATCGGGATATAAGTTTTTAAGGGTGCGGATTGCGCCCTTTCCCGCGATATGGTTGGGCAGACAGCCAAAAGGCTGGGCGCAAACTATATTGGGTACTCCCGTTTCGGCAAGCGCCGCCATTTCTGCGGGAATAAGCCAGCCTTCGCCCATTTTAACACCCTGATTTAACACCTTGTCCGCACACGCGCGCAAATGCTCGAAATCGTGCACGGGCATAAACGCGCCGTTTTCCGCAAAAACTTTAATTATTTTCTTTTGCATACGGTGCATATAGTTATACACTATTTTATATAAAAACGCAGTGGTTTTGTTGTGCCCGTAATACTCGTAGTCGTTTACTACGTTTATAATGCAGTATAAAACGAAATCTATTAGCGCGGGAACTACGGGTTCGCAGTTTTCCGAAAGCAAAAATTTTTCAAGATTGTTGTTACCAAGCCCCGAATATTTAACGTAAATTTCGCCGACTATGCCAACTTTAACTTTCTTTTCCGCGTTACGCTCAACAGCGGCAAAAATTTCTATAATGCTTTTGGTTATTTTTTCATACTTGCGGTAACCGCCGCGGGCAAACTTGTCCACCACTAAGTTTACCGCCTTTTCACGCGCCTCGTCCGCCGCACCCGCGCAAACTTCGTAAGGTTTCGTTTGGTTGTAACACCACATAACGGCGTCGCCGTAAAAAATAGAATATAAAAGTTTTAAAAACAATGAGAGCGACATATCAAACGCGCTGTCCTTTTCCAGCCCGGAAAAGTTTAAAGAAACTACGGGCACTTTGGGAAATTCGCCCTTGACTGCCTTTCTTACAAGCGACATATAGTTGGAGGCACGGCAACCCCCGCCCGTCTGCGTTATCATAAGCGCGGTGCGCTCCAAATCGTACTTTCCGCTTTTAAGCGCGTCAACGTATTGCCCAACCACGCAAAGACAGGGATAACAAGTATCGTTATGAACGTGCTTTAACCCCTCGTCGATAACGGCGCGGCTGTCGTTTTTTAAAATTTCCACGTCGTAACCTTCAAGGCGCAAAATGCGTTCTATTATAAGGAAATGCCACGGCAACATATCGGGGATTAATATTTTGTGCGTGGATTTCATAGACTTGTCCCACTTGGGATATTCGGTTGTATAATCTTTCACACTCATTTTTTAGCCGCCTCTTCGATAGCCGCAAGCATACTTCTCAAACGTATTTTCACAACACCGAGATTATTTATTTCGTCTATCTTTATCTGTGTGTAAAGTTTGCCGTTTCTCTCTAAAATGGCGCGAACTTCGTCGGTCGTAATAGCGTCCAGCCCGCACCCGAACGAAACTAACTGTACGAGATTTACGTTTTTGCGCTTTGAAACGAAATCCGCCGCACGGTACAGCCGCGCGTGGTACGTCCATTGGTTTAAAACGTCTACTTTTACCGCCTCGCCCTTTTCAAACACGCTGTCCTCTGAAAGCACGGCAAGATTAAGCGAAGTTAAAAGTTTATTTATGCCGTGGTTTATTTCCCCGTCAAGGTGATAGGGTCTGCCCGCAAGCACTATAACTTGCTTGCCTTCAAGTTCTGCTTTCCACAAAATTTCGTCGGCTTTGGCTTTAACGTCTTTCTGATATAGTTCAAGGCGCGCAAACCCTTCGTCAAGAGCTTTAACCACTTCGCGCTTGCCTATTTTAAAGCGTGAAAGCGCTGCGGTAAGTTTTTTTACCGTAGATTTTTTCGCGTTTAAATCGATATACGGCATTATAAATTTGTCGTCGGTCAAACGCTCGTTATTAGCTTTTAAAAGTTCGGGATAATACGCCACCACGGGGCAGTTATAGTGATTTACCGAACAATGCTCGTCTATATTATAGCTTTCGCAGGGCATAAATATAAAGTCCACACCCTTATCAAGCAGGCTTTCGATATGACCGTGCATAAGTTTTGCGGGATAACAAGCCGTATCGCTTGCAACGGTATGCTGACCTTTAAAATACAGCTCGCGCGAGGATTTTTCGGAAAGTTCAACCTTAAACCCAAGCGTTTCAAAAAATCCTGCCCACAGCGGAAGCTGCTCGTACATACCAAGCTGCATAGGCAACCCAACCGTGCCGCGGATATGCGCGGTATTCGCGCCCGCGCCGTGCACGCATTCTACAAGCCGCCTTTGTTTATAATCGTAAATATCGTAATCCGCAGAAACGGGTTTAAGCCCCGCGCCGCGTTCGCACTTGTTGCCTGAAATAAACTTTCTGCCGTCGCTGAAACGGATAGAGTTTATATTACATTTTGAAGTACAGCCGCGACACAGCCCGGACTGCGAAGCGTAAGAAAAGTTTTCCAAATCCGCCGCGTCCGCCGTAGTGCTTTCGCCGCTGATATTTTCTTTTGCGTAAAGCGCCGCGCCGAAAGCGCCCATTAAGCCGGCAATACCGGGGCGGATAACCTGTTTCCCCGTTTCCATTTCAAACGAACGAAGCACTGCGTCGTTTAAAAACGTGCCGCCTTGAACTACTATATTGTCGCCAAGCTCGTCTGCGCTGCCCGCCCTAATTACTTTATAAATTGCGTTTTTGACTATGGACGAGGACAAGCCTGCCGATATGTCGTCCACGCTTGCGCCCTCTTTCTGCGCCTGTTTTACCGCGCTGTTCATAAACACGGTACAGCGCGAACCGAGCTCTACGGGCTTTTCGGCGTACAGCCCTTTTTCGGAAAATTTATTTATTTCCATACCCATTGCCTTTGCAAAGGTTTGGATAAACGAGCCGCAACCCGACGAGCACGCTTCGTTAAGCATTATACTGTCTATCGTGCCGTTTTTAATTTTAAAGCACTTTATATCTTGCCCGCCGATGTCTATTATAAAGTCCACCTTGGGGTTAAAATGCAGCGCGGCTTTAAAATGCGCAACCGTTTCTACTATGCCGAAATCGCACTTTATCGCGCTTTTTATCAAATCCTCGCCGTAGCCCGTAACGGCGCTTCCCTTTATCTTTATCCTGCCGCCGCCCAGCGCGTACAATTCTTTCAACTTTGAAACCACTATATCCAGCGGTTGCCCGTTGTTAGGCTGATAGTGCGACCACAAAATATCGCAGTCGGGCGTTATAAGCATAAGTTTGGTGGTTGTGGAACCGCTGTCTATACCAAGATAACAGTCGCCCGAATACGTGACGATATCGCGGAATTTAAGGTCGGTTGCGCGGTGTCTTTTTACAAACTCAGCGTACTCTTCCTTGCTTTCAAAAAGGCGTTTGCCCGTAACTATTTCGTTGCTTTCCTTAACGCTTTCAAGTTTGCGTATTACGTCGTTTATACTCTCCGCTTGCACGGCTACTGAATGATAAGCCGCGCCTATCGCCATAAAGCAGGGGGCGTTATCGGGAAAAACCGCGTTATCTTCGGTTAAATTCAAGGTTGTTACAAAGGCTTTTCTAAGCGCTTTTAAAAAGTATAAAGGTCCGCCCAAAAACAACACTTTACCTTTAATTCTACGCCCCTGCGCAAGCCCGGAAACAGTTTGGTCAACTACCGCCTGAAAAATTGAAGCTGCGATATCCGATTTTTTTGCGCCCTGGTTTAAAAGGGGCTGAACGTCTGATTTTGCAAACACGCCGCAACGCGAGGCGATGGGATAAGTTTTGTCTGCGGAAAGCGCAATTTCGTCCATTTCCTCAACGGAAACGTTTAAAAGCGTTGCCATTTGGTCGATAAACGCGCCCGTACCGCCCGCGCACGAACCGTTCATACGCTGTTCCGTGCCGCCCGTTACGAAAATTATTTTCGCGTCCTCGCCGCCGAGTTCTATAGCAACGTCAGTTGACGGATATAACTTGCGTATAGCAATAAACGCAGCCTGCACTTCCTGAACGAAATTAATGCCGCTGCGCTGCGAAAGCCCCAGACCGGCGCTACCCGTTATGGAAACGCTGTATTCGCCGCCGAACTTATTTTTAATAACGTAAAGTTCGGCAAGGACGGTTTCCTTAACCTTTGCAAAGTGCCTGACGTAGGACGAATATATCAAGTTGTTGTTTTCGTCGATTACAGCCGCTTTTACGGTTGTTGAACCGACGTCTATTCCCAAAAGTTTCACTTTTTTCTTCCGAAAGTTTATTTACAAAAAAATTATATCACATTAATATATAATTTTTCAAATTATAAAGCATACATTTTTTGTTAAAAAATTATGAAATTTTAGTGGTAATTGCTATATTTTTCCTTAGTAGCCATACCTCCGCGGATATGCCGCTCGGACAAATTTTTATCAAGCACACCGCGCACTTTTTCAAAAAGTTCTTTATCCGCAGTTTTCAACCGCTCCGTTACGTCCTTATGTACGGTAGATTTGCTAATGGAAAAGTGCACGGCGGCGGCGCGGACTGTACAGCCTTCCGCCACGATGTACTCGCCCTCTTTTATAACTCTTTCCTCAATATAATCAAACATAATATTCTCCCTTAAATTCATTACTATAAATTTATTCAAAATTATGTCGATATATGACGAAAAAACGGAGCCCGCATTTCGCAGACCCCGTTTTACGGAGGAAGAAAATTATTCTGTTTGTATGCCGTTATCGCTTTGCGCCGCAGATTGCAATGCTACCCGCTTTTTTACGCCTAAAATTACGAATACGCCCCATACTGCAAGCCCCACGCCCACAGCAACCATTACTACTATACCCGTGATAAGCCACGCGGGAAGCAGGTAGTACAATGCTTTAGCGTTCATTGAGTTACTAAGCGAAACGGTGTATAAAATATTTTTAGACGCGTTGCGCAAAACGGTTACGTCCGCTTTAGAGTTTGCGTCAACGTTAGTCCACCTTCTGTCTGCAACGGTGGCAAGGTTTAAATCGCCGCCGGCGTAAATCATTTGCTTGGGATTCATATACGAGTTGGTGTTAAAGTCGCAAATTACGGTGCCGTTAAACCCCCACTCGTCCCTAAGCACGGTAGTAAGCAACCTGTAATCGCCGCCCGTCCACGTTCCGCCAAGGCGGTTGAACGACGACATTACGCCCGTAGCCTTGCCGTCTTTTACGGCGATTTCAAAAGGTTTTAAATAAATTTCCCGTAATGTTTGTTCGTCAAGCCAAGTACAAAGACCGGTAAGCGAACGGTGCGTTTCCTGGTCGTTTGCTACGAAATGCTTCATATAACAGTACACGCCCTTAGAAGCGGCGCCCTTTATTTCCGCAGCCGCCATTGCGCCCGAAATAAAGCTGTCCTCTGAAAAATACTCGAAATTTCTGCCGCCGAAAGCCGTTCTGTGGATATTTACACCGGGAGCGTACCAGCCAGAATAAGGCGTTCCGTCGCCCTTAGCGTTGCCCCATAAACCTTCTTCGCCAACGCTTTGACCGAGTTTATAAATAAGCTCCACGTTCCAGGTTGAAGCCATAACCACCTCGGAAGCGTACGCGCAGGTTTTGTAAATAGTGTCCTCTCCCATAAAAATCGTAAAGCCGGCAGGCCCGTCCGCGTCGGTGGTTCTGTTCTTTTCAATCTTGCTTATGGGCTGGGTGGTGAATGCGCCGCGTCCGACAAGGTCTACCATATCCGCCACGGTAAGGCTATCCAATATGGCGTTCCAGCGTTTATCGTTATATCCCTCGTAATCTTCGGCGTACACCAAATCGAACATTGTAACGGTAACGGGCGCGCCCGTAACGGGCATTTCGTCGTACGAGTTGGGGTTGTTGTGCGTAGTGCCGCTGATAGTTTTTATAAACTCCGCGGTTTTGTTTCTTACTTCGGCAGTGGGTTTCTGCGGCCAGCTTCCCTCCCAATCCGAACGCGACAAAACGCTTTCAAGCTCGTCTGCAATTCCGCCGTTTTTATCGGTTTTATCAAAAACGTTTGTAACGGGCGTTTCGGTTACGGGGTCTACGTCAAATTTATAATCTTCCGCAAGGTTTAACTTAAACGTATCTATAGCTTCGTGTGCGTTTTCGCCAAGCGTAAACACGTAGTCGCCGTGTTCTAGAATATATCCTTTATACCCGTCGTTCGTTTTGCCGAGATGGTCGTACGAAGCAAACGAGTACGGGTCTATTTCTATAGTAACTTCAGCCGATTTACCCGCGTTAAGCCGTTCGGTTTTTGCAAACCCGCACAATACTTTGTGCGACTTTTCTATACCGCCGTGATAAGGCGCGGTAACGTAAACCTGCACAACCTCTTTACCTGCAATTTTTTCCTTGGAAACGTTGGTAACTTCAACTTTCAGTTCAATTTTTTTAGAAGGGTCAAGCGTTACGCCCAACTTTTCTTTGTCAACTATTTTAGAGCTGAATTCGGCGTAAGAAAGCCCGTAGCCAAAGGGATATACCACGTTTTCCCTATACCACTCTTCGCCGTTGCCACCCACGAAATCGGTGGACGCGCCGCGCGTTTCATAGTAGCGGTAGCCGACGTAAATGCCCTCTTCGTAGCTTACGAAATAACCTTCGGGATAATACTCTTCTTCGGTTTTGTCGTAAACCATATACGCGTCGCCGTTAGCCTCGCCGTTGGTTCCAAAGTTTACAACCGCGGGAGCGGAAAGCAAATCCGCCGCCCAAGTATCCACCGTTCTGCCCGACGGGGTAACTTCACCCGTAAGCAACCTGCCCAGCGCGTTTATGCCCGAGTTGCCGGGCGCGCCTATCCACATACACGCGTCTATATTTCCGTAAACGCCGCTTTCAACCCAGCCGAGTTCCATAACCGCCGCCGAGTTTATGAGTATTATCACCTTATCGAAACCGGCGCTTGTTACGTTTCTTATAAGCTCGGCTTCGTTGGGGTCCAATTCGAGATAGTGCCGTTTTGCGTCGTCGGCGGACTGTCTGGGCAAATCAAACCCCTCGCCGCCTATTCTGGAAAGCACCACCAACGCCGCGTCGCCGTATTGCCCGTAACTGTTTTTAACCGTTGCGTCGTAAGAGGAATACGGGGTTTCGCCCGTGATTATTTCCACGTCCGCACCCGAATCAAGGTCTTTGGAGTTTTCGGGGCGGGGCGCGCCGCTGCGCTTGTTGTCCTTATAAAACTTTTCCAATACGTCGTTTACTACAAATTGCTCTCTTAACGCGTCGTAAAGGTTTACTCTGCCGCTGCTGTTGCCGCCGCCCGAACCCGAACCGCCGTAAACAAGGTTAACGGAGTTTTTGCCGAAAACGCTTATACGCGCCTTTTCTTCAAGCGGCAGCGCGCCGCCCTCGTTTTTAAGCAAAACGTAGCCTTCTTCGCAAATTTCTTCGTTTACTTTGTTAGCGTTTTTAAACGCGTCGTCCTTGCTGTTGGTTTGGGCTACGAAACGGGCTTCAAGTCCCTCTTCATACACCGCTATTTCCCTGCCGAGCACGCTTTTTATAACGTCGTAAAGCGCGGTTCCCGCAACCGTTCCGATAACCACCATAAGCGCGACTAACGCGCAGGTTACCGAAAACCATATGCGGAAAATTTTATCTTTGAAATATTTACCTATCATCTGTTATTCCTTTCCGTCAAGGTTAGCGGTGCGGTCTTTCTCCCAATCGAGGGTAGCGTCCGTCGCAATTTTAATGCAGTCAATCAAAGGCGCGGTAGCCGAAGCGGTGCCGCCCATAAATTTGCTGTTGTTTACCACGAGTCGTATGCTGTTTACTCCCTTTTTAAGGCTGAGCGACGTGGTTACGAGAAAATCCTGAAAAGCACGCTTGGGTGCGTCCATAGACGAAGGAATATTATCTATTAAAATTGTGGGATAGTCTATTTTTTCACCGTTAACTTCTACAACGAACTCGTCGCTGGTTAAAGATATCGTTTCTAAAATTTCACCGCTCAATCTCATAGTAAGCGTAGCGTAATCTACGTCTTTATCCGAAACTATTTCAAAAGTGGGGTCAATGCCCTTTACGTACAAATAGCTAAGATAAAAACCGTTGCTTGCACCCGAATCGCCGGGTTCCAATTTAGAAGGTCTGTTAGTGTCGGGGCGTATCATATTAACGCCGCTGGCTTCGTTGGACCAGCCTTTACCGAACAGCCTTTTAACGTTTATGTATTCGGCTTCAAATACGAAAAGAGTATCCTTTTTCCACCTTGCGTACAACTCAACGTCGCCGTTAAGTGCTTCCGTAAAATCGTACTTGTCTTCGCAAAGCTCATCGGTATACCATCCGCCGAATGTATATTCCGAATTTAACCGCACGGGATTTTCTGGTGCGGAAGCAGGCTTGCCGCCCTCGTATTTTATAACGTTAGCCTCCGGCGCGCCCTCATAATTATAATTATAGGTAATACCGTAACTTACGGTAATAGTTTCGGTTTTAGTTTTAGCGCAATTAAGGCACGTTATAACTTTTTGCGTGCCGTCCTCAGAAATAACGCCGTCATTCCAACTGTGCCCGACGGCAGGCAGGGTTACGGTTGTCTTATCCGTAATTTCGGTTTGCGCGGTTTCGTCCTGAAACCATTTGCCGCATTCGCAAGCGTAATATTCGCTGTTGCCCGTAGTTTCGCAACCGGCTTTAACTTCTTCAACTTTGTTTAAAGAATGCTTGTGGTCGTTGCACGCGCTCATAGCGAAAACGCCTGCCAACATTGATATTGTAAGGGCGGCAACGCCCATTTTTTTAATAATCGCGTTCATAATAAATCTCCTTTACTTTTTCGACGGCGCATCCCCTGCGGCGGCGTTGCCGCCGCAGGAGCTTTACCGTCTTAATTTAAGGGGGGTTAGTCTTTATTTTTACTTCTTGCAATATGTACTACAGCGCCGGCCAACAGTAAAACCGCCGATGTTATAGCTACGCTTGCCACGCCTATCGAGCCGTTACAGCCGCCTTTATCTTCGGTGTCAGGCGTTTGGGCGGGCGGAATAACTACAGGGTCGGGTACGGCTTTAAACTCGGTTTTAACGCCGCCTATTACCCAATATCCGTCGTCGCTTATAGAAATTTCGCTACTTGCCAAAATTTCTTCTTTAAACTCGTCAAGGTCTAAAACCACCTGCCAAGCGTCGTCGCCCTGGTCGTTGTGCTTATACCAAAGTTTACCGTCTTCGGTCTTGAACTCCGTTCTTACTATAAACTTTTCTGCAATTTCAATAGTAAACTCAAATTCAAACTTACCGTCGTAATACGCTTTAACGTTATAAGTACCGGCTTCTTCTGGTATACCGGAAAGTTTGCCGCTGGGCAAAAGCTCAACGCCTGCGGGCAGTCCTTCCGCCTTGGTCCACTGCTTATCCTTTCTTATGCCGGTCATAGTTCCGCCGCCGTAACCGTCAAGGTCGGTTAAGCCGTATTCTTTGTCGTAAGTTATAAATTCGATTTGTGCGTTGTAAAGCGCGTCAACTTTGCCGTTTAACGTTTTTTCTTCAATTTTGAATGCCGGCAATACGTTATAAGTAAGTTTGGAAGTCCAGCTTTCGCCTTTAAGGTTGCCCCATTTTTCCGCGTTTAAATTTACGTTAAGGTTAAACTCGTAAGTTCCCGCTTTTGTAAATTCGCCTACGAAGTCGCCGCTGGGCGAATGGAACGTAGTGCCGGGAGCAAGTTCGTAATTTGCACCCGTTTTGCCTTCGATAGCAAGGATGTCAACGTCCCTTTCAAACCCGAACGCGCCGAAAGGATAATAGCCTATGCCGTGACCTTGTATAACCGTATAAGTTTTGTCGGGCAACACGCCGTTTTTGGTAGTTACCGCGTTGGAATTTGCAACGGTTTTAAGCATACGCTGAGCCGTGGTGCGCACCGCGTAATACAGCGCGTCCTGCGCGTTTCCGTCAACTACGGGGCGGTTTTTGTCCGCATCCCAAGTGCCGTCAATCTGTCTGTTTTTGTTTTCAGCCGAGTAATCGCCCATAGGGAACATATGGCAACGAACTACCATATTTCCGGGCCAGCCCCAGCTTGAGCCTTCGTAATAGTCGGTTACCGCAAGCCCGTCAAAGCCCCACTCTTTTTCAAGAAGATTTACGAAAAGGTTGTAGTTTGCGCCCGCGGGCACGCCGCCTATACGGTTGAACGCGCACATCATACCCGTTGCGCCGCCCTCTTTAACTGCAAGCTCGAAAGGTTTAAGGTAAATTTCGCGCATTGCCTGCTCGTTTGTCCAAGTGCACACGCCGCCATTGGTAGTGCGGTTGGTTTCCTGATTGTTAAGCGCAAGGTGTTTAAGATAGGTTATAAGCCCTTTGCTTGCCGCGCCTTTTACGGTGCCGGCAGCAATTTTACCCGCAAGCAAGCCGTCTTCGGAATAATACTCGAAGTTTCTGCCGTTGTAAGGGTTGCGGTGTATGTTCATACCGGGGCCGTACCAACCCGTAATGGTAACGCCCTTGTTGGTTTCGGGGTGGATGGCTTCTTCTCCAATCATTACGCCAAACTGCTCGGCAAGCTGTTCGTTCCAAGTGCTGGAAATGTTTACCGCGGAGCACCAGCCGTAGCCTCTTTCCCCTGCGCGCGAACCTATTTGCGCAGGACCGTCGGTATCAAAAGTTTTGGGTTTGCCTATTCTGTCAAGAGCAGCCGTTTGGAAAAGTCCCGTACTTACAAGCGCTTTCATCTCGTCCCAGGTAAGCTGGTTCATAAACGCCGTCCACTTAGCTTCGTCCTCTACGCCGCTCATCTGGAACAACTTTGTAACTTCTTCAGCGGAAGTATCGGCAGCCTGCGTCCATTCCGAGGGAATGTTTTTCGCGTCGATTACCCAAGGGTCGGTATCCTTATCCTGCGTTGAAAGGTACGAATTTTGCGAATCGAGATATCTTAACGCCTCGTCGCTGAACCTGACGTTGCCTGCGGTTTCGGGAAGCTGTAATCCCGTTGCACGCGACATAAAGTCTACGCCCGCGCCGTCCGCCGAGTACTTTGACTTATCCACGTTAAACATATCGTTGCCGGAGAAAAGTTTGGTGTACGCGGTATCCGTTTCACCGTCGGTGGTGTAGCGGGTGTCTTCCGCGTGATTATAAGTAAATTTATCCCAAGCGTTGTGGGAATCTTTATTAACGGAAATTTCGTAAGCGCCGTCTTCAAGCACGTAATTGCCCGCTTCCAAATCCCACGAAGCCATATCGCGTTTATCGAAAGTTATGGTAATTTCCGCCGATTGCCCCGCCTCTATAACGTCGGTTTTATCAAACGCAACGAGGTTTGCCGTAGCTTTTTCTATACCGCCTTCGGTATAAGGGGGATTATAGTAAACCTGAACCACTTCCTTGCCCGCAACCGAACCCGTGTTAGTTACTTCAACGATTATTGAAACGGAATCGCCGCTTTCGGTATGCGATTTAATGGATTGCGTAAACGTGGTGTATGAAAGTCCGTAACCGAACGGATAGGTTACGTTTGCTTCGTACCAGCCTTCGCCCTCTATTGCCGATTTGGTTTCGTAGTAGCGGTAACCGAGATAAACTCCCTCGGCATAGTCCACGCTGTGGTATGCGTTGTTTGCGTTTTGTACTGCGTCGGGGTCTTTATCAACGTAATAAACGTTGCCGTCTTTATCAAGCACGGTGTTTGCCGCCGTGAACGTGTCGTTAGTTTGCGAGTTGTCGCCAAAGTTTTGCCAGGTAGGGTCCTTGGTCATATCCTTTGCCCAAGTATCAACCGTTCTGCCCGAGGGGCTTACCGAGCCGTCAAGCACGCCGGGGATATCTTTAAGCCCGCTTTCGCCGGGATAGCCTACCCAAAGCACCGCGTCAACGGAATCGCTGGTTTGAAGATAATCCACCTCCATAGGACTAGCCGTGTTTAAAAGCACTACAACTTTGCCAAACTTGGTTTTTGCGTATTCGATAAGCTCTTTTTCCTTATCCCGAAGTTGCAGATAATGTTTTTCGGGGTTTTGCGGGTCGCGCTCAAACGCCGAAAGCTCGCCATTCATACTCGGCTCGTAATTGTCCTGCGATTCGGTTTCAATTCTGGAAACGGTGATTATCGCCGTGCCGTCGTGGTTTGCAAAAGTAGACTCCTGCCCCCTGACGATATCCATTTTAGGTCCGTTTGCGTCGCAGAAAGTTGCGCCGTAATAACCGCCGTTATTTAAATACTCGGCGTGCATCGCCTTATTATAAGTAAAGCCGTGGTCGTCTAACCCGTTGTAAATGGTGTGGCAACCGTGGGTAGTTTCGGTACCCTCGCAGTCGCTTTTACCCGTCCATATATTGCCCGAGCCGCCGCCGGAAAGCACCATCCAGCCTTCGGACTGCGACCAATCTTCGGGGTTGAAGTAGCTATGGAAAACGGTTACTTTTTTATCGTTATTTTGTAAAGGAAGCGCGCCTCCCTTGTTTTTTAAAAGAACCACGCCCTCTTCAACTATTTTTTGGTTTAAAGCGTGCTGCGCGTCGGTAAGCGATTTTTTGGTTTCGTACTCGCTTGTATAGGACGCCGCGCTTGCGCTTAATCCCGAACGTGAAAATAATCCGTTGCCTATAACGGGAACGGTCAAAGCGGCAACCATAGTCAATGCGACTATAGCGCGCCCTGCTTTTTTGCCTTGTTTGTAGTTGTTTCTCACCTTAAATTCTCCTGAAATTCTTTTTTAAATTTAACGCTGTGGACGTACCCGTCCAAATTCCTCCAAGTGAAAACTTTTAACGTATTTCACCTTATCGCGCCCCGCCGTTTAAGCGGAGCAAGTTATTAACCTGCCAAAAAGTTTTTAAGTTGCCTCCTTTAAAATAAATTTTCAACGGTTAATAGCAAAACGTTAAAGCCGTTAGAAAAAACCGTAATTTTTGCGCCGTTTTAATTTACACACAAAATTTACAATATTTTTTTAAAAACGGTTTAATTTAGGTTAATTTGGTGTTAAATTTGGTAAATTCGGTAATTTTTTGTTCGTTTCTTTCACATTAAAAGGAAAAATAACCGCCGTACCTGTAATTAAGTACGGCGTTGCGGCTATTTATTTTGTTGCGGCGCGGCAAAAAGAATATCAAGGTTAAACCTTTCGTCCTGCACGCCCATAATAAGCTCGCCCGAGTATTTGTGTACTATGTTGCTTATGCTTTTAGTGCCGAAACCGTGGTGCAGTTTATCGGATTTAGTAGTTTGCGGAAAACCGTCCACAAACTCGGGAACAACGCTGCAATAGTTGTCCATATGTACGTATATAAATCCCCTGTCTTCCTTAACGGAAAGGCTGATAAACCGTCTTTCGTCGTTTTCGGTAAGCTCGTGTTCGATAGCGTTGTCAAACGCGTTTCCAAACAGCGCGGCAACGTCCGTTGAGCTCATAAACGATAATTTAGCACCGTCGGCAAGACAGCTGAACGCTATATTGTTTTTTTCGCATAGCAAACCCTTTTCCGAAAGCACTATGTCCAAAGCGTCGTTACCTGTTGCGGCGGTGCTGTCGTAAATAGCAATGCAATCGCTAAGCTCTTTAATGTACGCTTTGCGCACTTCCTTATCGTCTAATTTTTCCAACAGAGAAAGCTGGTGCTTTAAATCGTGGCACTTTGCGTTGATTATATCTATGGTTTCCCTTGACAGCTCGTGGTGCTTTTTTTCGGAGTGCATCATTTGGTCGAGTATAGCGTTATCGCCCGAAAGTTTATTTTCCCTTAAAAAACCGAACTGTATTACTATCGCGCCCACGCAACTAACCGCGGCGTAAGTACTTGTAAATATGCGCAGTTTGCGCAAGTCTATTTCCAACTTTAAGTATTCCGCGAAAATACTGTCCGAAAAATAACTGAGCAAAACGCATATGAGCAAAATACAAAAAGAAATTACGAACGCCCGCCCGTCGTATAAATCCGAGCCGAATTTGTAGCGGCGCGGCAAAACGAACACGAGGAAAAATAAAACGCCCGTAAAACAGTAAACTATAAAATCGAAAATTAAAATATCCGCCCAGGTAGGCAGACTGACTGAAAACAGGTTGCGGATAATGTTGCCGAAAGAATACGCCGCGTGTTGAACGGCGTACGCGCCCGTGGCAAAGTAAACCGCGCCCAAAATATTGGTTTTAAAACTTAAGAAAACCGCCGCGGCAAGATACACCGTGACGAGCAGAAAAAATACGGGCGTATATTGCGGCGTATCGTCGTTTATCGCGCGGATTATAGCCCAAGTTGCGGTAACCAAAAGAAAGTAACCGGCAAGACTTGCGGCGGAGCGCATTGCAAAATATTTTTTTCTGGGTTGAAAAATTATAAAAAATAGCAGGCTTAAAAGCAGTTGAAGGGCAAATATAAATCCGTACAGCTGATAATATAAATCGCCGTACATCTGTTCGTATAACAAAATTCCCCCTTTAACCGCGCAAAAAATTAAGCATATCGGTTTTGAAATCTTTTATCCTGCGGCGGGATAACGGCAACTGTACGTTACCCACAACCACGTCGGTTTGCGTTACCTGTTTAACGCAACGCAAATTTACGATACAGCCGCTGTTGCAAAGCGAAAAGCCGCTGTCTTTCAATTCCTTTGCCACGTCCTCCATACTTCGGCGCTCCCTCAATTCACCCTGCGCAGTGTAATAAACGAGATAATTTTTATCCTTTTCCAAATAATAAATATCGGCAAGCGGAATACGGAAATAGCTCCCCTCGCTTTTTATTACAAGCACTTTTTCCTTGCGGGCTTCTATAAATTTAAGCGCTTTTTTAAGTTTGTCGGTAAAATTGAAATATTTTATAGGCTTTACAACAAAATCTATCGCGTTAACCTCGTAGCCTTCTATGGCGTATTTAGCCATTTTAGTAATAAAAACAATGCAAATTTCGTTGTCTACCTGTCTTAATTTGCGGGCTGTTGTCATTCCGTCCATAAGCGGCATTTCTATATCCAGAAACGCTATATCAAATACGGGCTTGTAGTCGGTTATAAAATCCATTCCGCAATTAAAAACCGTTATACTGAACTCTAAGCCGCTCTCTTTCGAGTACGCTTCGATAAAATCTTTAATCTGCGACTGATATTGCCTATCGTCGTCCACTATCGCTATGCGAACCATAATTACTCCGGTTTTTTTGCCCGTCGTGCAGTTAAGCGTTTTGTCTTATTGTTTTACAATAAGACAAGGGGTATACCCCTTGCATTTGGGTGTTTAGTTTTCATAAAAATTATATTACATAGCCAAACGTTTGTCAATATGCAAAAAAAATAAAACTTACCGCATTAAGTGGTAAGTTTTGTATTTTTATTATAAAGAGCAACCAAAATATCCACGCACTGCTCTATGCCCAGCTTGCCGCTGTCAAGCGCGATATGGTAGTTTGAGGCTACGCCCCACTCCGTTTCGGTATAATTTTTATAGTAAGCGCTGCGGCGTTTATCCTTATCCCTGATGCGCTTTTCGGGTTTTTCCGCGCTTTCGCCGTAAATTTTAACCACGCGCTCGGCGCGGGATTTTTCGTCAGCGTGGACGAAAACTTTTAAAACGTCGTCGCGGTCGCGCAAAATATAGTCCGCGCACCTGCCAACGATAACGCAGGGACTTTGGGAAATTTCAAGAATAATTTTGCGCTGTTCCACCCAGATTTTATCCTGGTTGTTCATTCCTTCAAACCGCGCCGCGCCGTCTATAACCCTGCCCAACCAACCGCGGTGGGTGGCGTATTCGCTGTAACTTTCAATATATTCCTTGGCAAAACCGCTGTTTTTGGCAACGCGTTCTATCAATTCCTGGTCGTAACAGGGGATATTAAGGCGTTTTGCCGCCTGCACACCCACCGTGCGCCCGCCGCTGCCGAACTGTCGGCTTATGGCAATAACTTTAAACATATTCACCTCTTATATATTCTACACCCGAAACGCGGCGGTGTCAATATTCAAATTACAAAATATGGCATTGGCGCGGTTGAATAAAGGCTTAAACTTGGCGCAAAATACTTTTAGACGGAGGAAAGTTATGCAATTTGACAAAACCAAAACTTATATTAATTTAGCAAGAAGTTTTGCCGGCGAAAGTCAGGCGGGAATGCGCTATCAGCTTATTGCCCGCGAGGCTACCGCTCAGGGTTATTATACTCTTGCGGAAACGATAAAAGTACTTGCTAAAAACGAAACCGAACACGCGAGAAGATTCTTTGAAGAACTGAATAAGCGCGGCGAATATCTTGACAATATCGACCTGAACGCAGGTTATCCCTATCACAGCGGCGATATTGCCGAAAGTTTAAAACTTGCTGCCGACGACGAAAGACAGGAACACGAAGTTATCTACCCCGCCTTTCAGAGAGATGCTGAAGAAGAAGGTTTTAAGGATATTGCTAACCTTTTCAAACTTGTTGCACAGGTGGAAGTAAGACACGAAATGGTGTTTAAATATCTGCACGAAGCGTTTAAAAAGGGCGTTTTGTTCAGTAACGAAGCACCCATTCTCTACGTGTGCAGCGAGTGCGGTTATATGCACACCTCTACCAAGGCGTGGAACGTTTGTCCGCTTTGTCAATCAAGTCAAGGCTACGTTGAATTGCATATTCCGTTTGAAAAGGAGAAAATATGAGAAAGACTAACGAAAACAAGCAGACTGAAACTACTAAGAGCTGCGGCAGAAACAGCGAAAGCAAAAACGTTAAAAACAGCGGTAAGAACTGTGGCAAAAGCACGAAAAACTGCAAATAATTTTAAAGACAGTTTCGACCCCAACGGAAGCTATACAGGCACTCCGTTAGACGGGGGAAAACCCGTTCAGGACGTAGACGACCTGTAAGAAAAGGGGCGGCGGACGAATAATTTCGTCCGCCGCTTTCCGTTTGTAAAAAGGGGTTAGACCCCCGAATATGCTTTAATTAAAGTATGCAGTCAACAAATTCTTCGGGGTTAAAAAGCTCCATATCCTCCATTTTTTCGCCCACGCCCGTAAACAGTACGGGTATTTGCAACTGACTGCAAAGCGATATTACAAACCCGCCTTTTGCCGAGCTGTCCAGCTTGGTTAAAACTATGCCGTCAAGCTCTACCGCGCTATCAAATATTTCCGCCTGCGATATGGCGTTGTTGCCCGTAGTCGCGTCCAGCACCAACAGCTTGAAAAAGTCTGCCGAGGGGTATTCCCGCTCTACTACGCGCGACATCTTTTTAAGCTCTTCCATTAAATGCGCTTTTACGTGAAGCCTGCCTGCCGTGTCTATTATAACCACGTCGGTACCCTTTGCCTTTGCCGAAGTAAGCGCGTCGAATACCACTGCCGAAGGGTCGCTGCCCTCCTCGTGTTTGACTATACGCACTTTTGCGCGCTCCGCCCAAACGGTAAGCTGGTCGGCGGCGGCGGCGCGGAAGGTATCCGCGGCAGCTACCGTAACCGTTTTTCCTTGCGAAATAAAATAATTTGCAAGTTTGCCCACGGTGGTAGTTTTGCCAACCCCATTTACGCCAACGAGCATAATTACGGCGGGGTAGGTTATTTCGGGTATTTCCGCTTCGGTTAATTTTTCTTCAAGCACGTCCTTTAAAAGGTCGGTTATAAACTCTTTGTCCTTTATTTTATCGTGCTTGGCTTCGGCGCGGATTTCTTCTACCACCTCTTCCGCAGTGGTCACGGAAATATCGGCGGAAATTAAAATTTCTTCCAGCTCGTCGTAAAACTCGTCGCCGATTTTATTTTTAGAAAACAGGTTTGACAGCGCGGCTGAAAGCCCGTCGCGCGTTTTTTTAAGCGCGTTTTTAAGTTTAGAAAAAAGCCCCATTTATTTACCTTTTTTATTTGTTCTCAAGAGGTTGCAATTACATTATAGTGTCGCCGCCAAGTTTTTCCGCAACTTCGGAAAGTTTTACGGAAACCACTTTGGAAACGCCCTTTTCCTCCATAGTAACGCCAAACAATATGTCCGCGCTTTCCATAGTGGGCTTGCGGTGGGTAATAACTATAAACTGCGTGTCGGAAGCAAACTTTTTAAGATATTTCGCGTAGCGGGCTACGTTTGCTTCGTCCAGCGCGGCTTCTATTTCGTCAAGCACGCAGAAAGGCATAGGGCGCATACTTATAATAGCGAAAAGAATGGCTATTGCGGTAAGCGCGCGCTCGCCGCCAGAAAGCAACGATATTTTGGAAAGTTTTTTGCCCGGCGGGCAGGCAATAATTTCCACGCCCGCGTTCAACGGGTCGTCGCAATCGGTATAATCCAACTGCAATTCGGCTTTGCCGCCGCCAAACAGTTCTTTAAAAGTATGCTTAAAGTTTTCGTTTATGGTGTTAAAACCGTCGTCGAAAATTTTAAGCATTTCCGCGCGGATATCGTCCAAGGCGGTAGTTAAATCGGAAATAGCCTTTTCCATATCGTCGCGGTCGGAAACCATTTTTTCGTAATGAGCGGAAAGCTCGTCGTACTCTTCAACCGCGTTGTGGTTTATTGCACCCAGCATAGTAAGCTGGCGCTTACAGTTTGCTATCTGCGAATTTGCGGTGGAAGCGTCGTAATCGTCCTCTTTATATTCAAGGCAGCCCTCGTAAGTGAGTCCGTACTCTTCGTCAATGCGCTGGCGCAAAAATTCAAGGTCGGAATCTATTTTGGTAAGCGCCATATCGAGGTTGTGCGATTTAGTTACCAAATCCTCGCGCTCGGTTATACTGTCAAGCCGCTCTACGTCCGTGCGTTTAATTCTTTCGTTAAGCTCGTTTTTAGACTGCGTTACTTCGCCGATACGGCGGCGCAAATCGTTTACTACCTTTTGCTCCTCTTCGGTTAAAGCGGTTTTTTCCGCCTGGGCGTTAAGCATTTCAATTTCGCGCTGAATGGCGGGTATGCCCGAATTAATGCGCTCAATCTTTTTAAAATGCTCTTCCTTTTCGCGCTCGAAACGGGCTACGTTTTCGTCTGCGGAGACAACCGCGCTGTTTAAAGCGGCAATTTCCACGCGCAAACCGTTAAGTTTTTCCTGCTTTTCAGCGCGTTCTTCGCGCAGTTTGTCGTACTCCGCACTCATATCGTCCATCGCCGTAGAAGCCTTGTCCGACTGTTTGGTAAGACTGTTCGCTCCCTCGAAAACGCCAGAATACTCGTTATCCAGCCCCGTAAGACGCTGTTTAAGCGCGGAAAGCGACTGGTTGTAAGCAGAATATTCGCTTTCCGCAGCCGTGACTTCATTCATTAAAGAGGACTGTTTTTCGGTTACGGAAGCAAGTTCCAACCGCGCATTTTGCAGTTTGCCGCGCAAGAGATTTAATTGGGTTGAAGCCTCGTCGCGGGTTTTGCCGTACTCGGCGCGCCTGCCCTCAGCGCGCAGTAAAAATTCTTTCTTGGTAACCACCGCTTCTTCAAGCTCTTTAATGCGGCGTTCGTTTGCAAGCAGGTTGCCCGCAACTTCCTTGCGCGAGCCGCCCGTCATAGAGCCGCTGGTAGCTATAAGGTCGCCGTCAAGGGTGACTATTTTGAAAGCGCGGGGATAACGACGTGCGATTTGCGTTGCGTTTTGAATATTGTCCACTATAAGGGTATTGCCCAAAAGGTTATGTATTACGCTTTCAAATTGCTTGCCGTATTTTACGAGGTTTATCGCAAAGCCTACGGCGCCCTTGTCGCGCACGGCGGCTTTTATCATATCGTTTTCGTATCTCGGTTTAAGCGCGTCAAGCGGCAGAAACGTTACCTGACCGGCGCGGTTTGCCTTTAAATATTCTATAAGCTCCCTTGCATCGTCGCGCGTGCCCGTTATTACGTTTTGCATCGCGCCGCCGAACGCCGTTTCGATAGCCACTTCGTAGTCGCGTTCGCAGCTTACAACGTCGGCGATAAGTCCTTTTATTTTTGAAGACAGCGCGGGGTTGTCCTTTGCGTCGCTCATAAGGCGTTTTACGGAATATACGTAGCCGTCGAACCTATCCCGCAAAGCGCGCACGGTGGTAAGACTGTCGTTTAAGCTGCGTATCTGCGCTTCGGTATCGTATACCTGTTTTACGAGCAGTTGAATTTTTTCTTCGCTGTCTTTAAGTTTCTGCTCGGCTTCGGTCAACATTGCGTCCTCGTTTCCAAGGAAAGCCGCCAACCCGTTGCCACGCTCTATGCTCTTTTCGTAGCCGTCGCGCGCCTTGTCGCGGCGTTCGCGTATTTTGTTCATTTCGGCTTCTATTTCGGAAAGCCGCTCTGCAAGCAGTTCTTTTTGCGCTTCAAGCGAGCCCATATTACGGCGCATTTCGGACAAATCTTTAAAGGTGTCCATAACCTTTTTGCGGTGCTCGCCCGTTTGATATTCGTAGTCTGAAATTTTTTTGCTAAGGTCGTCGGTTTCGGTTTGAAGTTTTTCGGCAAGCGCGGTCATTCCCGTTATGCGCTCTGCATTTTTGCCCTTTAACGATTCCGTTCTTCGCACCTCAAGCTCAAGCTCTTTTATGCGCTTGGTGGAAAAAGCTATATCCTCCTGCGCGCTTGCAAGTTTGGCTTTAACCGACTTTGCGCGCTCGGTGTACAGTCTGGATTCGCCGCTTTTATGCTCTATTCCTACCTCGTAGCGGCGTATTCTGTCGTTGAGTTCCTGCAAAGTTACGTCGGCTTCGTCAAGTTCTTTACGGCAATTTTGGTACTCCTGTAAAAGCTCGTCCATACGGTTTGACAAAAACGCCACTCTGTCGTCAATCTTTTGCTTTTTATCGGAAATTTTATTTTTCTCGCCCTCTGCCCCGTCGTGGCGGACTATGTAAAGGTTGGTTTCGTGGCGGCGCAGTTCCGAATATATTTCGCGGTATTTTATTGCGTTTTCCGCCGCTTTTTTTAAAGGATTAAGCTGGCGCTCTACTTCCTGCATACGCTGGGCGTGAATGAAAAGGTTGTCCCGCGCGCCGTTCAACTTGCGCTCGGCGTCGGCTTTTCTGTCCTTGAAAACTACTATACCCGTAGCTTCCTCGAATATTGAACGCCTGTCCTCGGGCTTGGCGTTCATTATCTGCTCTATTCTGCCTTGCCCGATAATGGAATAACCCTCTTTCGCCGCGCCCGCGCCGTGCAAAAGCCCCGTCAGTATTTTCATACGCGAGGGCTGTTTGTTTAAAAGATATTCGCTTTCGCCGTCGCGGTAAAGGCGGCGGGTCATTTCCACTTCGTCGCAATCGATATCGAATATGCGTTTAGTATTGTCGAAGGTAAGCGTAACTTCGCACATAGACATTTTGCGGCGCGCCTCGGTGCCGCTGAAAATAACGTCTAACATTTGCGAACCGCGCATCATTTTTGCCGACTGCTCGCCCAAAACCCAGCGGATTGCGTCGGCAACGTTGGATTTGCCGCAGCCGTTAGGTCCTACTATACAGGTTACGCCCTCGCCGAGGGTTACGGTGGTTTTATCGGCAAACGATTTAAACCCCACTAATTGAATTTGTTTGAAAGTTATCATATAAACCTCTAACGGAAACCGTAGCCTAATAAAGCCGCAATTCCCCGTGGTTTCGGCGCTTACAACGCGCGCCGCTAATTAATTTGATTTCTTTTTGAAATATTGCAAAGCCAAACGCGCCGCGTTTTTTTGCGCCTGCTGCTTGTTGTCCGCCACGCCCGTAAACGTTTTGCCGTTTATCTTTATTTTACAACGGGACTTGGGTTTTTGCGCCGTGCCTACGTCCTGCGTAGACTTGTCGTAATTTGGAAGCGCCCACTTTGATTTCTGCAACAAAATTTGAAGTTCGCTTTTATAGTCCGGCTCCGGTTTAACGGTGAAATCAAGCGTGGAATAAACGAAATTCCTCGCGGCGTCCATTCCGCCGTCAAGATATATAGCCGCCGCAACCGCCTCGTACGCGGATGGTATGGCTTTTTTGTTTTTGTTGTCGCCCGAACTTTTTATAAGAAACTTGTCCAGCCCCAATTTTAAGGAAACGGGCGTTAAAGCGTCGTCGGAAACCAGCGTTTTGCGGCGTTCGGTCATTTTGCCCTCGTCGCTGCTTTGGTCGAAAATTTTTTCCGAAACTATAAACTCAAGTACCGCGTCGCCAAAAAATTCTAAATTTTGGTTATTGAAATCGTTGTCGTACGATGCTAACGTTAGCGCGCGGCGCAAAAGCTCTTTATTTTTAAAACTGTAACCCAGGTTTTTTTCAATACCCGAAAAATCCATTATTCTTCCTCTTGGATAAGGCTGTTAAAGTCCACGCTTTCCAACTTTTTCTCAACCGCGGGCACCAATCCGTTTCTGTGGATAGCCGCCGCGTTTGCGATAGACGCCGCTATAGTTTGGGGTTTGGACGAACCGTGGCTTTTAACTACCACCTTTTTAAGCCCCAGCAAAAGCGCGCCGCCGTATCTGTTGAAGTCAAGCTGGAAACGCATTCTTTTAATAGCCTTACGCATAAACAGGTAGCCTATTTTTGAAGAAAGCGTTGCGGAAAATTCCTTTTTCATAACGCCCAGCACGAGTTTGCCGCAGCCTTCCATAGATTTAAGCGCAACGTTGCCCGAAAAACCATCGGCAACAGCCACGTCGCATTGCGAAGTCATAATATCCCTGCCTTCGATATTGCCTGTAAAGTTTATGCCCTGCATTTCGGTAAGGTACTTATAAGTTTGTTGGTGCAAGGGGTCGCCCTTGTGCTCTTCCGTGCCGTTGGACAAAAGCCCGACTTTGGGGTTTTTTATGCCGAAGCCCACCTCTGCGTAAGCCGAAGCCAAAAGCGCGAATTGGCAAAGCATTACGGGTTTGCACTCCGCGTTTGCGCCGCAATCGCAAAGCAGCGTAAAAGACCCGCGGGAGTTGGGTATAGCGGGACAGAGCGCGGGGCGTTTAACACCCCTTATTCTGCCCAAAATAAGCTGACCGCCCACTATGGTTGCGCCCGTGGACCCCGCGGTTACAAGCGCACAGATATCGTCCTCTTTTTTAAGCATCCAATACGCCGCGATAAGCGAAGACTGTTTGCGTTTTATCGCCTCGGTTGGGATATCGTTCATATCTATAACGTCGGGGCAATCCACTATTTCAAGGCGAGTTTTGTCATAAGTATACTTTTTAAGTTCCGCCTCTATCTCGTTTTGCCTGCCCGTTAATATGAGATAAAGGTTTTTGTCGTCTTTAAGCGCTTCAACGCAACCCGCAACGGTTGCCGAGGGCGCGTTGTCGCCGCCCATTGCGTCTACTATAATTTTGGTCATATTTCACCGTTTCCCGATTTTTTCCGAATATTATTATAACACAGCCATACAAAAAAGACAATTAAAAAAATTATATTATTTTGTAAAGAAAAAAGCGGGTTAAACGCCCGCGTTTTCTTGCACGCCTTCTTTTTCGTTTTCCCCGTCCGCTTCTTGTTCAGGGGTTTCGGAGGCTTCGTACCTAACGGTTTTTACGGGTAGATATTTGTCCTTGCGCAGCCGCACCGTCTTTTTATAGTTGCCGCGGGTTACGGTAAGGTATCCCTCGCTGGTTACGCCGTCCTTACCGTCGCGTGCTTTGGCGGGGTCGTCGCAAACTTCTTCGTCGGCTTTTATCGTGCCCGTAACCTGACTAGAAAGAGAATAATAAGCCCCGGTTTCAGTGCCGTAAATTTCAAACGAAACGTAATTTTTGCCCGTTATCGCGCGGATATATACAGGGCAATCGCTTCCGTTTACTATTTTCAAATCGCACGAAGTACCGCTTACCATAGCGTCGCGCGAGGGCGGTACGTAACTAACCGCAAGCGAATGCGGGTGATATTCTTTGATATCAAGTCCGGCTAAAAGCGCCGCGTTGTAAAGCGTGGTACTCACCTGACAAACGCCGCCGCCAACCCCTTCTACAAACTCGCCGTTTTCTATTATTTTCGCAGGCAGAAACCCGCGCGATTTTAGCCTTTCCCCCACTATATCATTGAACGAAAACGTTTTTCCGCCGCCAAGAACGGTGCCGTTTATCTTTGACGCGGCAAGGCGGATATTGCTTACGCGGGTTAAATTGCCGCCGTCGAAATAGGTTGTAAACGCGGCGAGCCTGTGCGTGCCCAACTCTATTTCGTTTAAACTTTTTTGCCGCTTTACCGTACTGAATTTCAGCGTTACGGGCTTAAAACCGCCGTTTAACGACGCGTTGATATCGGCAATTAAAGCCGACTTGTCAACCTGCCTGCCGTCGCGCCCCTCGTCGTAAGTGAACGGCGTGCCCGACAAATTGAATTTTGCCGAAGGTTCCACGGGTAAAACGCTTTCGTTGGCGCATATGCTGCGGGCAATAGCTTCGGCGCCGCACAAATAATAAGTAAATTCCGCCGTTAAATATTCGCCTTTTTTTGCGTTTTTAAGCAGTTTGTAGACGTTGTCCCTATAATAAATTTCGGGGTATGAAAAGGAGTACTCCCCGTTATCCGTTACGATTTTAAGGCGCTTGTCTTTAAGGTAGTCTTCCGCCTGCGCGCGCACTGCCGCCGCAGCTTGGGCGTAAGACAAACCGCCCACTTCAACGCCGTTTACCGTTACACCTTTAGGTACGGTAAAAGAAAAAGCGCAGGCAAAAAAAATAACGCCCGCAAAGAGAGCGGGCACTAATAAGCAACGGTTAAGTTTTAACAAAAATTTAATCAATTTTAAGTTTCTCCAAAAGCTCGGGCGAAGCAAAAAACTCGGGTTTACCTATTTCGCGGTTGCCTACGGGGTGATGCGTATCCGAACCGCCCGTGACAACGAGCTCCAACGATTTTGCAAGTTTATTATAATAATCCGTCTCTTTATTAGTATGGGTAGAATAATAAACTTCTATACCGCCAAGCCCACTGTCTTTAAGCGATTTTATTTTGTCATACAGCGCCTGCCCGTCCAAATCAATTCTTGCGGGATGCGCCACTACCGCAAAGCCACCCGCCGCGGTTATTTCCTTTACCGTTTCTTCGGGAGCAGGACGGCACGCGCTTGAAAACGCGGGTTTGCCGCAAGCAAGGTATTTGCCAAACGCGCGAAAAGGCGTATCTGCATAGCCCCTATTTACAAGCGCGTTCGCAACGTGCATAACGTGAATAGGCGCGGTAAGCGAAAAACGACATAAGTTTACGTCGTTTAAAGTAATTTCCACGCCTATTTTATTGAGTTTTGAAATTATTTCTTCTGCGCGAACGCACGAGCCTTTATAAAGTTTATCTAAAAAGAGGCGAAATTTGTTTTCGTCCATACCGTAACCTAAGGTATGAAATTTAACGTTGCCGCAATATGCGGAAATTTCCGCGCCGCTTACCGCCAAAAGCCCTTTTTGCCGCGTCGCCGCCAAAAAATTATTACAACCTTCCATACAGTCGTGGTCGGTTACCGCAACCAGCTTTATCCCCTTTGAAATTGCGTTATTTACAATATATTCGGGGGTCAACGAGCCGTCTGAATACGCAGTATGCAAGTGTAAATCCGCCCTTATCCCTTTCATTTCACCTTTCCGCCGTCTATCCTTATCTTGCGCGTTTCCCTGCCGTACAATACGCGTTCGGCGTGGGTGCAGGTTAAAATGGTTTGCAAACCAGAGGTGCGCTCCACCAATTTTTTACGGCGTGGTAAATCCAGCTCGCTCATTACGTCGTCTAAAATCAAAACGGGGTATTCGCCCGAAAGCCGTTTAAAAATTTCCACTTCAGCAAGTTTAATGGAAAGCGCCGCCGTACGCGTTTGCCCCTGCGAAGCGTAAGTTTTTGCGTCGTCACCGTTTATCTCTATATCAATATCGTCGCGGTGCGGACCCGAAGCCGTGTAACCCAAGCGGATATCCCTTTCATAGTTTGCGGAAAGCTCGGCAAACAGCCGCGTTTCGAGTTCCGCCGCACTGCCCTTGTACTTTTTTTCGGGGGAAATGCAAAGCTCTTCCGCACCGTCGGTTAAATACGAGTGCGCCTCTTTCGCAAGCGGCGAAAGCATTTCGATATATTCCGCGCGTTTGCTTGCAACAACCGCCGCGTACTTGCAAAGCTGCTCGTCCCAAACAGGCAAAGAATCGTAAACCGCCTCTAAACTGCGGCTTTTTAAAAGATTGTTGCGCTGTTCCAAAATTTTATTGTACCTTGAAAGCGCCGTGTAATAAGGGCGGGAAAGCTGGGATATGGAAACATTTAAAAATCTTCTGCGCTCGTCCGGTCCGTCCTGTATAAGCCTAAGCTCGTGCGGGGAGAAAAATACCGAAAACAAGTTGCCTAAAATATCCGCGTTTCTCGTAATTTTGTTGCCGTTTAGCTTAAATTCCCTGCCCGTTTCCGTAATTTTTGCGGAAATAAGCATTTTGCCGTACCTGCCCTCCGCTTCGGCGGAAATTTCCGCACACTGTTCGCCGCGGCGGATAAGCTGTTTATCGCGGCGGCTTCTGGGCGAAATGCCCGTGCAAAGATAAAAAACCGCCTCGGCACAGTTGGTTTTGCCCTGCGCGTTTTTACCGAAAACGACGTTGAGTCCGTCGGAGAACTCAACCCTTTCATCGATATAATTTCTGAAATTTTTCAAACTCAAATTTTTTATGCGCATTTTCGGTTAAAACACTTTATTTTAAATTCAAAACGTAGTATACTTTTATTATAACAAAAATTTCGGAAAACTCAAAGGATTACAAGCTGAAAATGGCAGAAAAAGGCAACTTCGACTTTATTTATAACCCCATAAAGGAAAAAATGCACGAAATAATTTCGTATATCAACTATACGACTTATATAGAAAAATTAGTACCCGTAGACATTGACGGGCGCTTTATCGTGCTTGAAACGCCTACCGAAAGCTTTGCCAAATATATTTCGGGCACGCTTGCCGAAAAAATGCGCGAAGCGATTATTAAAGCCGACGTTGGTATTTCCGATTTCCGTTTGAAAGTTGAGGGTAGCGAAGGTTACGCCTACAACGCGCCTACCGAAGAATATTTTACCGCACCCACAAATCTTGATAAAAAATTTACTTTCGACAGCTTCGTCGTGGGCAAGAACAACGAGTTTGTGTACGCCGCGGCGCGCTCGGTTGCGGAAGACCCCGCGGGCACTTATAACCCTTTGTTTATTTACGGCGGCACGGGGCTTGGCAAAACGCATTTGATGCAGGCTATAGCAAATAAAATAGTTAGCGAAAAACCCGAACTTAAAGTAATTTACGTTACGAGCGAGCAGTTTACCAACGATATTATAGACAATATGTTTAACACCCGCGGCAAGCCCGACGGGCGCGACAAGGGCACCCATCTGCGCCAATATTACCGCAGCGCGGACGTTTTGATAATTGACGACATTCAGTTTATTGAAAACAAAAAAGCCGTTCAGGAAGAGTTTTTTCACACCTTTAACGAGCTGGTTGCCCGCGGAAAGCAAATAGTAATTTCTTCCGACCACCCCCCCAAAGAACTCACTTTACTTGAAGAGCGTTTGAGAACGCGGTTTTCCGGCGGGTTGCTTTTTGATATACTCCCCCCCAACTTTGAAACGAAAATAGCAATATTAAAGCGCAAGGCGCTTGAAAAAAAATGCCTTGTTCCCGAGGACGTGTTAACTTTCCTTGCGCAGGATTCGGGCGACGACGTGCGTACGCTTGAAGGCAGGTTAACGAAAGTTATATTTGCTTCTAAACTGCACGAAGAGCCCATTTCCATTGCGCTTGCGCGCAGCGCGTTATCGGAAGCTGTTTCGGAAAGCGGCAAGGAAGAAATTACCGCAAGCAGTATTCTCGGCGCGGTGGCGTCTTACTTTCACATAACCAAAAACGATTTGCTTGGCAAAAGCAAGAAAAAGGAAATAGTTATACCGCGCCAAATTTGTTGCTATCTTATGTGCGAGCTGTTGTCGTTGCCGCTAGTTTCCATTGGGAAAGAGCTTGGCGGGCGCGACCACACCACCATTTTATATTCGCGCGATAAAATAGACGAAATGTGCCGCGTCAACGACAAAATTGCAAAGGACGTTGACGACATTAAAAACATTATCCTTAAAAAATAATGAAAAATTTCACCGAAGGAAAATTCGACGTTGTAGTTATAGGCGCGGGGCACGCGGGTTGCGAATCCGCATTAGCTTGCGCGCGGCTTGGTTTAAACACGGCTATGCTTACCCTTAATTTGGACAGCATAGCCTTTATGGCGTGCAATCCTTCCATTGGCGGCACAGCTAAAGGACATTTAGTACGAGAAATCGACGCGCTTGGCGGCGAGATGGGTGTAAACGCCGACAAAACGGCTTTGCAGATAAGAATGCTTAACGAGGGCAAGGGCGAAGCCGTACAATCCTTACGTTGCCAATGCGACAAAAACGCATACCACCGCGAAATGAAAAAAACGCTTGAAAACACGCGAAACTTGCATATAATGCAGGGGGAATGTGAAAAGGTGCTTGTAAAAAGCGGCAAGGTTTACGGCGTGAAAACCACCTACGGCGGGGTGCTGGAAGCCAAGGCGGTTATACTTGCCACGGGCGTTTATCTTAACGCCGAAACGGTTACGGGCGCACACAGACAAAAGAGCGGGCCAAGCGGATTTGCCCCCGCCACGAAACTTACTAAAAACCTAATAAAGTTAGGGTTTTGCGTGCGCAGATTTAAAACGGGCACACCGGCAAGGCTGGACGGGCGCACGATAAACTATGAAAAATGCACGCAGCAACACGGCGAAGACGGCGTGCCGCCCTTTTCCTTTTTACACGAAAAACAACCGAAAAACGCGCGCGAGTGTTTTATAACCTACACTAACCCTAATACCCACGAAATAATTTTAAATAATTTAGACCGCTCGCCGCTATATAACGGGGATATAACTTCGGCGGGACCGAGGTACTGCCCTTCCATTGAAACGAAAGTGGTGCGGTTTTCCGACAAGGAGCGGCACCAAATATTTTTAGAACCCGAAGGCGCGGACACAAACGAAATTTACGTGCAGGGCTTGTCCTCATCTATGCCGCACGACGTGCAAAAAGAAATGTACCGTTCGGTTGAGGGGCTTGAAAACTGTGAATTTATGCGGTATGCGTACGCCATCGAGTACGACTGTATTGACACGCTGGACGTTTACCCCACGCTTGAATTTAAAAAGGTGAAAGGGCTGTACACGGCGGGACAGATTAACGGTACGTCGGGCTATGAAGAAGCCGCCGCGCAGGGACTTATTGCCGGCATAAACGCGGCGTTTAAAATTATGAAAAAGCCCCCCTTTATCCTTGGCAGGGACGAAGCGTATATCGGCGTGCTTATAGACGACCTTGTAACGAAAGGCACCGAAGAGCCTTACCGTATGATGACCTCGCGGGCGGAATACGCCATAGCTTTAAGACAGGATACCGCCGACTTCAGGCTTACGCCAAAGATAGAAAACACCGCGCTGTTTACCGACGAGCGCAGGGAAAAATTTAAAAAAAGAGCCGATTGTAACGCACGCATACTTGAAATACTTAATTCCCGCGCAGACTATGCAACGTCGCAGAGTTTTGCAAAAGAATACTGCGTTACGGGGAATATGCAGGGCGTTACTTACGCCGACCTTATTCGCCGAGGCGCGAAAGTTACGGATATTTGCGGGTATTTCGGGATACTTGAAAACGAGCCGAAAGACGTTATAAAAACCGCAGAAACCACGTTGAAATACGAGGGCTATCTTTCAAAGAGCCGCGCGCAAATAGAGCGGGCGAAAAAATTGGAAGAAAAGAAACTTCCCGAAGATATAGATTACTCGAAAATAGGCGGGCTACGGCTTGAAGCGCGGGAAAAACTTGAACGGGTACGCCCCGTTACTTTGGGACAAGCGGGTAGGATTTCCGGTGTAAACCCCGCCGACGTAACAGTTTTAATGGTTTATCTTGCAATGGCTAAAAACACTAAAACCGAGCTTTAACGACTCGGTTTTTTTAATGCGTTTTTTTGACAATATAAACAGTTAAAATACAAATTTTTTAACGACGACCGTTATACAATGGGGTTATGCCGTTAAAAATCAACCTTAAAAGTTTAATAATTTACGCGGTTTACGCGGCGGCGGCGGTGTTTTCCAACTGCGCGATAAGCGGGGTACCTCTTTCGCTAGGGCTGTGCTTTGCTATGCTGTTGTGCGGCACTAACCTGATTACCACCCCCGTTATTTTCGTGCTTGCGTCTATCGTGGAGCTAAATATATTTTCCAGCGTTACCGCATTATTTGCGGGCGCTTTTTTGTGCGCAATAGTGTTTTTATACAGGCGGTCGGGGCGAAAAATTAAGTTTGAAGCTATAATATATTTGATAATAGCACTTGCCCCTTACGCCGTTTTCGCGCCAGCGCCGCAGGGCGAATTTATAATAACCAACGGCTATGCTTTGCGTGCAATCGGGGCGGGAATAACCGTAATTTTCACTTTTTTCTGTCTTAAAACGGTGTACGCCGTTCTTTTTAGGTTACAGCGTTGCCGACTGAAAGAGGACGAACTTTTGTGCATAGCCGTAGTTTACGCAGTGTGCGGCACGGGAATGGTTTTTCTTACTGGGCTGCCCGTATACCTAAGTTTTGCGGCGGCTGTAACCGTGGTAGTTGTAAGGCTTGCGCGCTCGCCCGCGGCGCTAATTGCCGCCCCCGTTACCGCTATTCCTTGCGCTGCAGAAGCGTTTTCCTTTGAGCCGATTACCGTTTTCGTTATTATTTACATAGTCGCGCTGGTGTTTTCGGGCGCGGGCAGGTTTGCCAGCGGCACGGTAACGGGCGGGCTTGTAGCGGCGCATTCATACCACGTAAAATGCTACGATTGTGCGGTTGCGCTGATAGTGCTGTACGCCTTTTTACTGTTTGCGGCGGTATTTTTACCATCGCTTTTAAGCGACAAAACCTTCAGAGAGCTAAAAAAACAGCTGCTTGTAACAGACGTTTTGCCCGAAACGGCGGTTATGCGGTCGCGGCGGCGCACGAGCGAAAAGTTATACCGTATTTCCGAAGTTTTCCGCGAAATAGAGTGCGCGTTTACCGCATTAGATGAAAATATCAACGACGAAGCGGCGCGGGCGCGTATGCTTGAAGAGCTAAAAGAAAAGTGTTGCAAAAACTGCGAGCGCGCAAAGCGTTGCGGGCTTAGCAACGTGTACTCAGGCTTTAAGCGGCTTATCGACGCGGGGTGCGTAAAAGGCAAGGTAAATCTTATAGACCTGCCCTCGGAAATAACCGTAAACTGCTCGCGTCCATCTGACGTTTTGGCAAGGCTAAACGGCGTGCTTTCGGAATACAGGCGGTATATGACTGAAAACGAAAACGCGCGCTCGGGCAGAACGTTGCTTGCCGAGCAGGCGCGCGGCGTTTCCGAAGTAATGAAAAGTTGCGCGGTGGATTTAAGCCGAGTACAGTCGTTTGACGGGCAGGCTGAAAACGTTAAAAAAGCACTGTCCGCGCAGGGCGTTTGTTGTCCCGAAGTGTATATAGACGGCGAAAACGGCGAAGAACTGTGCGCGGTGGTTTTGGGAAAAGTCAATTTGCGGGCGATGAGCAAAATTATTTCTGACGCGCTTAAACGCAAGTATATTTTAAAGGATAAAATAATTTTCGACGGGCAAAAAAACTGCCTTATATTCTCCGCGCCGCCACGGTACGACGCAGCTTTCGGTGTTGCTTACGCAATAAAATCGGGAGAGCGGGTTTCGGGGGATACTCACTCCGTAATACGCATAAACGAACGGGAATTTTTAATGGCGCTTTCCGACGGAATGGGTAGCGGCGAATACGCGAGAAAGGTTTCCGAATCGGCAATTTCTTTGCTTGAAGCGTTTTACCGCGCAGAAATGCCCGCAGACAACACCTTAAACACCGTAAACAAGTTACTTTCTTTCAACCGCGACGAGCGGTTTACCTGCATAGACGTTGCGGCGGTTAATTTGGATACGGGCAGAGCGGATTTTGTTAAAATTGGTTCGCCCGCGGGCATTATTATCCGCGAGGGCGAAATTAAAGTGCTTGAAAGCACCTCTCTGCCTATGGGCATTTTGGACAATTTGCGGCCTGCCGTATGTACCGAGCTGTTGAAGGAGGGCGATATAGTCGTGTTTATGAGCGACGGAATTACTTCGGCTTTCCCCTCCTCTACCGACCTGTACGAATTTTTACAAAATTTAAAGCCGTTAAACCCGCAAAGCCTTGCCGATAAAATTCTTGCCGGCGCTTTGAATATGACTGACCACCAGGTAAACGACGATATGACGGTTGTTTGCACACGCATTTTTGGAAATTAACTCCTCCAACCGTATTTTAACAACGTTGCATATGTTTAACGTCAATATTCAATTAAAATACGGCAAATACTTGCAATAAAAAGTACGCCTGCGGCATATGCCGCAGGCGTACTGTTATTAACATACGTTACGTTTATAATTAACGTATGTCTATCGATTAAATTATTAACTTGTTTGCGTTTACGTTAACTTGTGCGTAACAACATTTGCAATAAATAACGTATGCTATCCGTTGCATATTAAAATGTCAAATTAACCGCACTCGTGCTAAACGCAAAGCAACTTAAAGTTTATCTGTTATATTTTTCAACTGCTTTACGCAAAATCGCCGCCGTTCTGCGGTCTGGAATAGAGTTTAACCTGAAACGCCAATTACCCTGCGGCACGGACGGCTGATTCATACGCGCGGAATCATCAAGCCCAAGCAAATCCTGCACGGGGATAACCGCAACGTTTGCGGGCGAGGCAAGCGCGCAAACGCAGGTTGCAAGCGTCGCCTGTTTTCGGGTGACAAACGGGTACACCTCGTTTTCATAGACAAGCGCCGCGCGAAGCCTTGATTTAAATACACGAAACTGCTCTTCCGTCATTCTGTTTAAAAGCCCCAAAGTTGTAGCGTTGTCGTGCGTGCCCGTATAAGCCACCGAGTTTTCCTCTATATTTTTAGGAAGATAAGGGTTATCTTCTTCGCCGTTAAATGCGAAAAGCATAATTTTCATACCGGGATATCCCGTACGGTTTCTTAATTTGGTAACCTCGGCGTCGATAATTCCCAAGTCTTCCGCAATAATTTTAACGTTGCCAAGCCGTTGCTTAATTTGTATAAAAAATTTAAGCCCGGGTCCGTCTTTCCAAACTCCGTTTTCAGCAGTTTCTTCGCCTGCGGGAATAGAAAAATATCTGTCAAATCCGCGGAAATGGTCTAAACGGATAACGTCCAAAAGCGCAGTTGCGCTTTTTAAGCGTTTAATCCACCAATCGAAATTATTGGTTTCCATATATTCCCAATTATATATAGGGTTGCCCCAAAGCTGACCCGTTTTTGAGAAATAATCGGGAGGAACGCCGGCAATTTCTGTTAAATTTAAATTTTCGTCAACTTTAAACAATTCGGGATTAGCCCAAAGGTCGGAAGAATCGTATGCGACGTAAAGCGGCAAATCGCCTATAATTTGTATACCCAGCGAGTTGACGTATTCCTTTAATTTAAGCCATTGCTTCCTGAAAATAAATTGAACGAACTGCCAAAAGCAGTATTCGCTTTTGTACTCGGTTTCCTTAAATTCTTTTAAAGCTAACTCCTCGCGGAACTTATAAGAATCGGGAAAAGTGTTAAACGCGCCCGAATACCGCGATTTAAGGGACATAAACAGCGCGTAATCTTCAAACTCGCCGCTTTCGACAAAAGCTAAAAATTCTTCGTCCTTGATATTAAAGCGCGCGTAAGCCGTGCGTAAAATTTTATAGCGGTTTTCGTAAAGCGCGCCGTAATCAACGTCGCCGCAAGGCATTTCGCAAGAGGCAAGCTCCTCGCCGTCTATTAAACCTTCGGTTTTTAACGCCTCTAAATCGATAAAATATGGGTTGCCGGAGTTGCAACAAACCGACTGGTACGGGCTGTCGCCGAAGCCTGTTTGCGCAAGGGGCAAAATTTGCCAATATTTTACGTGCGTGCTTTTAAGCCAATCGGCAAAAGCGTAAGCCTCTTTGCCCAGCGTGCCTATTCCGTACTTGTTGGGCAACGACGATATGTGGCACAAAACGCCCGCGCCGCGCTGTAATGAATTGTCCATAGTTACACCTTAATTATTTTAAAAGCGATTTAATTCTTTCAACTGCTTCTTTAGTTACTTCGGTACTGCCAAACGCGGTTAAGCGGAAATAGCCTTCGCCGTTTTTACCGAAGCCCGCGCCCGGCGTGCCCACGACCTGTGCGTTATGCAAAAGATAGTCAAAAAATTCCCAACTACCCATACCGTTGGGGCATTTAAGCCAAATGTACGGCGAATTTTTGCCGCCCGTATACCAAATACCCAACTCGTCCATACACTGCGCAATAAGGCGCGCGTTGTTTTTATAGTACTCTAAATTGGCTTTAATTTGCCTTTGTCCCTCTTCGGAAAATACTGCCGCCGCGCCCTTTTGAACTATATACGGCACCCCGTTGAATTTTGTGGACTGACGGCGAAGCCACAATTTATTTGCGCTTACGCCGTCGCGCTCGAGTTCGTGCGAAATTACGGTGTAGCCGCAACGCGTGCCTGTGAACCCAGCCATTTTGGAAAACGAGCAAAATTCGATAGCGCATTTTTTAGCGCCCGCCACCTGAAAGATAGAGCGGACGAGATTATCTTCGGAAATAAAACATTCGTACGCCGCGTCGTATAAAATTACCGCGTCCTTTTCCAAAGCGTAGTCAACCCACGCTTTAAGTTGCTCTCTGTCGTACGCCGCGCCCGTGGGATTGTTCGGAGAACATATATAAATAATATCCGCTTCTACTTCGGGGTCGGGCATAGGCAAAAAGCCGTTTTCTTCGTTGGCGTCGGCGTATATTACCTTGCGCCCCGCCATGAGATTGGTGTCTACGTAAACGGGATAAACGGGGTCGGGCACGAGCACCGTATTGTCTGCCGAGAAAATATCCAGGATATTGCCAAGGTCGGACTTTGCGCCGTCGGAAACAAATATTTCGCTATTATCCAGCTCTACGCCGAACGACGAATAGTAACCGCGTATTTTATCCCTTAAAAACGCGTAGCCTTCATAGGGACCGTAGCCTTTGAAAGTAGATTTAACGAACATATCGTGCACGCCCGCGTGCAAATCCTTTATAACTTCGGGCGCGAGCGGCAAAGTTACGTCGCCTATGCCAAGTTTTAAAACGGTTTTGTCGGGGTTTTCGGCGGTATATTTCGCTACTCTTTCCGCTACCTCTGCAAACAGATAGTTATCCGAAACGTCGTTGAAATTTTGGTTGAATTTCATAATTTACCTTTTTGAATATTTTACAGCGTGCTTGATAAATTCCCTGAACACAGGGTGCGCGCTTTGGGGACGGGATTTAAACTCGGGGTGGAACTGAACGCCGAGATAAAAATCGTTGGCGGGAATTTCCACTGCTTCTACCAGCTTGCCGTCGGGCGAAGTGCCGGCAATTTTCATACCCGCCGCCTCTATTTCAGCTTTAAAATCGTTGCTGAACTCGTATCTGTGGCGGTGACGTTCGGAAACTTCTTCTGCGCAATACGCTTCCTTCATTAACTTACCCAAAACTTTGCAAGGGTATGCGCCAAGACGCATAGTGCCGCCCATTTTCACGCCGTGCTGGTCGGGCATAAGGTCAATTACGCAATGTGCGGAATCGGGGTTAAATTCGGCAGAGTCCGCGTCCTTATAACCCAAAACGTTGCGGGCGTATTCTATTACAGCCGTTTGCATACCAAGACAAATGCCGAGATAGGGCACGTTATTTTCGCGCGCGTACTTGGCGGCAAGAATTTTACCCTCTATTCCGCGGTTGCCGAAACCGCCCGGCACTAAAATACCGTCAACGTCGCCAAACAATTTTTTAAGGTTGTTTTTATTGATTTCCTCGGTGTCAACCCATTTAATTTCCACCTTAGCCGCGTTTTCGTAACCCGCGTGCGCAAGCGCTTCCGCAACCGAAAGATATGCGTCGTGAAGCTGTACGTATTTACCGCACAAAGCTATTTTAACGGTTTTGTCCCTTGCCGCTATGCGCTGTAACATTTTATTCCACTCGGTTAAATCGATAACGCGGGGGTCTAATTTAAGACGTTTGCAAACTATTTCCGAAAAACGGCTTTCTTCAAGCATAATGGGGCATTCGTAGAGTACGGGCATAGTCATATTTTCTATGCAACACTCGGGTTCCACGTTGCAGAACATTGCTATTTTCGCCCTTACGTCGGCGGGCATAGGCGCGTCTACGCGGGTTATGATAATATCGGGGTTGATGCCCATTCCCTGCAATTCTTTTACGGAGTGCTGGGTGGGTTTGGACTTAAATTCTTCCGAGCCGGAAATGTAGGGCACCAAAGTTACGTGGATAAAACAGCAGTTGTCCCTGCCGACTTCCCTTGCAACCTGACGGATTGCCTCGATAAAGGGCTGGCTTTCTATGTCGCCTATCGTTCCGCCGATTTCCGTTATAACCACGTCGGCGTTGGAAGTTTTGCCTACGTTGTAGATAAAAGTTTTTATTTCGTTGGTAACGTGGGGAATTACCTGCACCGTCTGCCCAAGGTATTCGCCGTTGCGCTCTTTATGCAAAACGTTCCAATAAACTTTGCCCGTGGTGAGGTTGGAGTATTTATTTAAATTTTCGTCGATAAACCGCTCGTAATGCCCAAGGTCAAGGTCGGTTTCAGCGCCGTCGTCGGTAACAAAAACTTCGCCGTGCTGAAAAGGGCTCATCGTGCCGGGGTCGATATTGATATAAGGGTCTAACTTTTGCGAAGCAACTTTGTAGCCCCTGCACTTTAAAAGCCTGCCAAGCGAAGCCGCGGTAATGCCTTTACCCAAGCCCGAAACGACTCCGCCCGTAACGAAAATGTACTTTGTCATATCTTTCTCTCCATTAAAATCCAAACGGCTTTACGCCTTAGATTTAACTCCGTAATTTTATCTTTTAAATTCTATCACAAACGGCGGCTAAAATCAAGAGTTTTAACTCAGTTTACCTTCATCAGTTTTCGCGCGTTGTAATTTGATAAGGGTATAAATTATATGCGCCGTGCATATTACGCCGCACGCCGCCGTAAGCGCCCAAAAAACCGTATCCTGAAAAGGACCTTTGCCAAGGTCGCCTACTATCAGCCCGCCAACGTCGAAAATTGCGTGCACCGCCACGCAAAGCCACACGTTTTTGGTTTTTATAAACGCAACCGCAAGCATACAGCCTATTAAAAACGTATATCCTACTTGCAAGGCGGTAGCGCCGAAGCCCGCGCCGTAAAACAGGTTTAATAGGTGAGTAAGCGAAAAAACCGCCGCCGAGCCGATTACCGTTATAAACACTCCGTACTTCTTTTTTTCGGTAAATTCCAAAAGCACGGTAACGAGTGTGGCGCGGAAAAACAGCTCTTCCATAAGCGCTATTGCAAGGCACTTTATCAAAAACAGCCACACGAGGTCGGCGCGGACGATTACCGCCGTGCCGCGGATAAGCGCGCTATACGGGAAGTTGGCAAACGCAACCAAAAAGCACGGCAAACACCAAACTAACGCGCGCAAAAAGCCGTTTTTTCTAAATTTTAAACTTTCCGCATAACCGTTTAATAACAAAAGCGCGCCCAAAAACACCGTTACCGCAACGCGGGGAACTATATCCGAAACTAATTTGCCCGCAGTTTCGTCTCCAAAATTTATCAACCCGGGAATTTCAAAAACTATAACCAGCGTTGCGCACACGACGAAAAGCACGGCAAGAATTATTAAATTGCGCGTGTTTTTAGTCATAAATCAATCTCGCCTACGAACGCCAGCGTTGCGCCGCCCGTCATATACACCGCTTCATCGGTGTAAACTATTTTCAAATCGCCGCCGCGCAAATGCACGGTAATTTCCTCGTTTTTGCCGCAATATCCGTTTAACGTTGCCGCCACCGCCACGGCGCACGCGCCCGTACCGCAGGCAAGCGTTTCGCCGCTGCCACGCTCCCACACGCGCATTTTCAGCTCGTTTCGGCGTATAACTTTAACGAATTCCGTATTTATACGTTCGGGAAAAGCGGGGTGATTTTCAAATAATTTGCCCGTTTTTTCAAGGTCAACGGCGTCCGGGTCTTCAAACGTAACGCAGTGCGGGTTGCCCATTGAAACGAGAGTTACCGAGTACTGCCTGCCCCCTACTTCGAGAGGCGCGCCCACCACCTTTTCGCCGCGGAATGCGGAAGGAATTTTTTCACCGTTTAACTCCGCCGCACCCATATCCACCTTGGCGCTTTCAACCTTGCCGTTTTCGTCAAAAGTAAACTCAAGCGTTTTTATACCCGAAAGCGTTTCAACGCGGCATATATTGCCGTTAACGTACCCGAGGTCGTGCGCGAGCTTGCCCACGCAACGCACGCCGTTGCCGCACATTTTACCCTCGGAACCGTCGGCGTTGAACATACGCATTTTGCAGTCCGCAACGTTTGAAGGGCACAAAAGAATTACCCCGTCGCCGCCTATCGAGAAATGCCTGTCGGAAAGCCTTATTGCAAGTTCCGAAGGGTTGGGTACGGGGGTTTTAAAACAATCGAAATAAATATAGTCGTTGCCTATACCGTGCATTTTATAGAATTTCATAGAAATATTATATAACAAATTAAGCCGCTACGCAATACATTTAAGCGATTTTCCATAAACGAATTGTAAGGCAACCGTACTGCGTTTAAATTTTCAAATATCCGCAAACGAAAAAGGCGCGGAACTTTAAAATTCCGCGCCCTAAATTGCGTTAATTAAAGCATATATGCGGGTTTAAGCCTTCCACTTCCTGTTTTTCTTAAACCACTCGGTGTCCTTTAATATCACGTTGTTGTTTGAGCAGTCCGCAATAAGTTCGCCGTTTTTGGCGTAAAAAACTATATTTCCGTTCATAGATTCGTACAGACCGTTTTTATAGTCCACGATAAGCGTGGTGCAGTAAATATTTTCGGTGTGCTTTGAAACCCTGTCTATAAACGCCTGCGCGGGGAAAGTATTTTCCGCGTTTGTGGTATATTCGGTAGTTCCGCAACAACAGCAAACCGCAACGTTTTTGGGTTTGATAACTTCCAAAAGTTTTTCGGTAGAAGCAGTGTAACTGCCGTGATGCCCGCCCTTGAAAAGGTCAACCTGCGGCAAATCGTTCATTTCCACGAGATAGCTTTCCCCCTCTTTTTCAAGGTCGCCCGTAAATAAGTAATTGTACGTTTCGCCGCCCGACTTTTGCGTAAGCAACACGCAAACGGAATAATCGTTTTCGTCGTCGGTGGCGTTATAATAAAAATGGCTGTCGAGTATGGTAAGTTCAACCGTTTGGGCTTCGTCCAAATAATATTTATATTTAGCGCCGTCCGTTTGTTGCCTACATTCTTTGGCGGTATAAACCGCCGTCCCTTTGCCCTTAGCGTACTCCACAGCGTCGCAATACTCGTCGTAAATCGCAGTTTCGGATTTATGCCCCGCAAACTGAATAAGCGTGCCTACCTCGTATTGGTAAAGTATGCCTGTGCGCGAGTCGCCCTCTTTATTGCCCACGAAACCCGCGATATGGTCCTGATGAGCGTGGGTTGCTATTACGTATTCAAGTTTGCCGTCCGTGCAATATTCGTCCACGTAACTTTTAATGGTTGCCGCGCTGTTTTTCCTTGAACCCGCGTCAATTAAAACCTCGGTGTCGCCGCACTTTATAAGCGTGCAGTCGCCCGTATATTTATTTCCGAGTTCGAGAAAGTGAACGGAAAGCTCGGCAGAGTTGCCGTTGAAACCGCAGACGGCGCATATTCCGTCCTCACCGAGCACGTGGTTGCCGCTGCCTTTGATAATTTCGCTTTCGTCAGCGTCGCAATACAGGCACTTGCGCTCACGCGAGCCGTCGCCGCAGTCCGCTTCCCGCACCACGGTCCAATCGCCCCAGGTATGGTCAAAAAGCCCTACGTATTTATGTACCAAGTCGTGGCGGACGATACAGAAAATTACCGCCGCAACGACGATAAGAACTAATATTACGGCAATAGCCGCGGCTAATTTGGGGCGTTTTTTAGCCGCGTCCGCCATTTTATTTGATTTTTTTGCCATTAATCACCTTATAAATTTTTAAGCTGGTTTAACAATTTTTCACGCATTTCTATAAATTTATTTAGTTTAGCGCGCTCTTCGTCCACGAGTTTTTTGGGCGCTTTGCTTAAAAAGCCCTGATTATTCAGTTTACCGTCGGCGCGCCTTATTTCGCCGGTAACCCTGTCAAGCTCGCCCTCTAAACGGGCTTTTTCCTTTTCAAGGTCCACAAGCTCGCCCATAGGTATAAACAGAGTGCCAACCGACAACACTTTGGTTACCGTTTTTTCGCCCGCTTCCGCAGGTGATGATATAAAATGAATTTCCTTTGCGCCGGCAAGTTTTAAAATGCTGTCTTGGTTTGCGGAAATAAGCCGCTTGCTTTCGGTTACTATATACAAACTTACCTTGCGCGAAGGAGGGCAGTCCAGCTCGGTTTTAGCCGCGCGCACGGCTTTAATAATTTCCATAACGCCCGCAAACGCCTGCGCGTCTTTTTTATAAGCACGCTTTGCGTTATATCTGGGAAACTCTTTATTCATTATAGTGCCGTTAGTGTTGGGCAGGTTACGGTAAATTTCGTCGGTAATGAAAGGCACGAAGGGGTGCAAAAGTTTTAATGCGTTTTCAAGCACGTAAACGAGTACGGAAATAGCCCCGTCGCGCTTTGCCGCGTCGTCCGACTTTAACGCGGGTTTTACAAGCTCGATATACCAATCGCAGAAATCAGACCACATAAAGTCGTACATAGTCTGGCACGCAATACCAAACTCAAACTTGTTTAAAGCTAAAGTTACGTCGCGTATAGCCGATTGCAAGCGGGATATTATCCACTTATCCGCGTGCGAAAGTTTAACTTCTTCAAGCGGCTTTACGTTGCCGCTTTCCGCGCTCATAATAACGAAGCGGCTGGCGTTCCAAATTTTGTTCATAAAGTTGCGGCACGCTTCCACCTTTGCGTCGGAATAGCGGGTATCGTTGCCGGGGGCAACGCCCTGCAATAAGCTGAATCTTAAACTGTCCGCGCCGTATTTATCTATAATTTCCAGCGGGTCTACGCCGTTGCCAAGCGATTTGGACATTTTTCTGCCCTTTTCGTCGCGCACCAAGCCGTGAATTAAAACGTCGCGGAAAGGTACTTTACGCATATGCTCAAGCCCGGAGAAAATCATTCTCGCAACCCAGAAGAATATAATGTCGTAACCCGTTACGAGCACGTCGCCGGGGTAAAAATATTCAAGGTCGGAAGTGTCGTCGGGGAAACCCAGCGTGGAAAAAGGCCACAGCGCAGACGAGAACCAGGTATCTAAAACGTCCTCGTCCTGACTTAAGCGCGCCCCCCCGCAATCGGGGCATATATGGGGGTCTACCTTGCTGCAAATCTCTTTGCCGCAGTCCGCACAGTACCAAACGGGTATGCGGTGACCCCACCAAAGCTGGCGGGAAATACACCAATCCTTAACGTTTTCCATCCAATTATAATAAATTTTAGCAAACCGCTCGGGAACGAAAGAAATCTTTTTATCGGTTACCGCGTCTATAGCGGGACGGGCAAGCCCTTCCATTTTTACAAACCACTGTTTTGAAACGATGGGCTCTACGATAGCGCCGCAACGGTAGCAGTGCCCCACGTTGTGCGCGTGCGGCACGATTTTAACGAGCGCGCCCGAATTTTTTAAATCTTCAACGAGTCTTTTTCTGCATTCGTACCTATCAAGCCCCGCGTATTTTCCCGCAAGCTCGTTCATAGTGCCGTCGTCGTTCATAACGCGGACTACGGGCAAGTTGTGGCGAAGCCCCACTTCAAAGTCGTTAGGGTCGTGCGCGGGCGTAATTTTAACGCAACCCGTACCGAATTCCATATCAGCGTGGCTATCGCCTACTATGGGAATGGGTTTATCTACTACGGGTAAAACCACGTTTTTACCTATCAACTTTTTGTAACGGGCGTCGGCGGGGTTTACGGCAACCGCAGTGTCGCCGAACATAGTTTCGGGACGGGTGGTTGCAACTTCCAGCGCAATATCCTCGCCTTCTACGGGGTACTTAATATGCCAAAAGTTTCCGTTCTCTTCGGAATACTCCACTTCCGCGTCCGATAACGCCGTTTTACAGCAAGGACACCAATTTATTATCCTGCTGCCCCTGTAAATAAGTTTTTTATTGTAGAGGTTTACGAAAACTTCCCTTACCGCCTTAGAACACTTTTCGTCCATAGTAAAGGTAAGGCGTGACCAATCGCAAGAAGAACCTAACTTTTTCAACTGCTCTACTATCCTGCCCGCGTACTTGTCCTTCCACTGCCACACGCGCTCTAAAAACTTTTCCCTGCCAAGGCTTTCTTTGGAAAGCCCTTCTTTTTTAACCTGCTCCACAACTTTTACTTCGGTTGCTATGGAAGCGTGGTCCGTGCCCGGCAACCAAAGGGCGCAATACCCCTGCATACGTTTGAAACGGACAATCGTGTCCTGCAACGTTTCGTCCATTGCGTGCCCCATATGAAGCTGACCCGTGATATTGGGCGGGGGCATCATTACGGTAAAAGGCACTTTATCGTCGTCGCGCACAGCCTTGAAATAGCCGCCCTCTTCCCAATCTTTATAGAGCTTGTCCTCAAATTCTTTGGGGTTATAAGTTTTTTCCATAATTCCTCCTCACGAAAACCTTTGCTTATACACTCCTGCGGTTTTGCGTGATTTACAGGCTTTGCGCCCTGCGCCCTAACTTAAACGGCGCGATTTTTGTATTTTCCGTAAAATTATACTATTTGATTATAGCGCAATTAAAGGGAAGTTGTCAAACGCAATGGGGCGCGGCATAAAATGTATTATCAAATTTTTAAGGAGTTTATACTTACATTGAAAAACAAATTTTTATGCTGCATACTTGCGGCTTGCTTTGCGCTTGCCCTCCCCTTTGCCGTGGCGGGTTGTAAAAGCGACAAAAGCGTAATAAAAATCAACGAAGTCACACACTCGGTATTCTATGCGCCCCTTTATCTTGCGGACGCGTTGGGCTATTTTGAAGACGAGGGCTTTGAAATAGAGCTTACCAACGGCGGCGGCGCCGATAAAACTATGGCGGCGGTGCTTTCCGGCGGCGCGGACGTAGGTTTTTGCGGCCCCGAAGCGGTTATTTACACCTTCCTCGGCGGCAGTGAAGACCAACCCAAAGTGTTTGGGCAGCTTACCAAGCGCGACGGCAGTTTTCTTGTAGGCAGAAATAAAGAAGATAATTTCGATTGGAAAACATTGGGCGGCAAAAACGTGCTTGCGGGCAGACCCGGCGGCGTGCCGTTTATGACTTTCGGATATCTTATGAACAACTTAGGCGTTTCGCCCAACTATATAACCGAAGTCAGCTTCGACTCTATGACGGCGGCGTTCGAGGGCGGCATAGGCGACTATTGCACTATGTTCGAGCCCGTAGCTTCGGAATATCAGGCGGCGGGCAAGGGTTACATCGTAGGCGCGGTCGGCGCGGAAGCAGGCGAAATCCCCTACACCTGTTTTATGGCGAAATCGAGCTACATCAACAAAAACGGCGACAAGATAGAAGGTTTGCTCCGCGCGATAACCAAGGCTACCAAATACCTTAACGAAACCGACGTTAAACAGGTTGCCGAAAAACTTAAAGGGTATTTTGCGGGCACTTCGGTTGAAAGCATTGAAAAATCGCTTGAAAGCTATAAAAGCATTGACGCGTGGGTAGACAATATGGCTATGAAAGAAAGCTCGTTTACGAGGTTGCAGGACGTAATTGAGCTTGCGGGCGAGCTTTCAAAGCGCGTTGCGTTTTCAGATATAGTGCTTACCGAAACCGCGCAGAAAGTTTATAACGAAATTTATGCTTGAATTTAAAAACATTTCTTACACCTATCACACCAAGGAGGGGGAAACCACTGCCGTTTCAAACCTTAATTTCACGGTGGAAAACGGGCAGTTCGTTTCGGTAATAGGTCCTTCGGGCTGTGGAAAAACTACTATTTTGTCGCTTGCGGCGGGGCTTTTGTCCCCGTCTGCGGGCGAGGTAGTGCGCGGCGAGGGCGAATTTGGGTACATGTTGCAACGCGACGCGCTGTTTCCTTGGCGAACGGTTGAGGGAAACATTTTCCTGCCGCTGGAAGTAAAAAAACGAAACACGCCCGAAAAACGCAAACGCGCCGTTGAACTTGCAGAAAAGTACGGGCTTAAAGATTTTTTAAAAAAGACGCCCTCTCAACTTTCGGGCGGAATGCGGCAGAGGGTTGCGCTTATACGCACGCTTGCGGCAGAACCGGAAATTCTGCTGTTGGACGAACCTTTTTCCGCGCTTGACTACCAGACGAGGCTGGAAGTATGCGACGACGTGCAAAGAATTATCAAAAGCGAAAAAAAGACGGCGCTTTTGGTTACGCACGATATTTCGGAGGCGATTGCTCTTTCGGATAAAGTCGTGGTGCTTTCCACAAGGCCCGCTACCGTCGTTGCCGAACACGACATCAATTTCGGTGGAAACTCGCCTAAATCGCGCAGGGAATGCGGCGAATTTGCGGCTACTTTCGAGATTTTGAGGAAAGAGCTGGGGATATAAGGGTTTTTGCCGACACGAGGATACACTTATGAAAAACACCACCTTTTCGCGCGAACATATCGCGTATTTAAAAAAACAAAGAAACAAAAAAATTATAGTTATTTTATCGCGCGTGCTCCTGCTGGCGGCGGTGCTGGGAATTTGGGAAATTTTCGCGCAGTGTAAAGTAATAGACCCGTTTATTACAAGCTCGCCCTCGCGCGTGTGCAAGACGATTGCAAGTTTGTATACCGACGGAACGTTGTTTTACCATATTGGCATTACGCTTATGGAAACCCTTGTCGGCTTTTTGATAGCCGTAATTTTGGGCTATGCCGTAGCGGTGGTTTTGTGGGCTAGCGAAACGGTAAGGAAAGTGCTTGAACCGTACATAGTGGTTCTTAACTCCCTACCCAAAATCGCCTTAGGACCGCTTATTATCATATGGATTGGCACGGGGTACGACTCTATTATATTTATGACCGTGCTCGTTTCCATAATAGTGTGCATAATGAATATGCTTTCGGGGTTTATCGCGGTTGATAAAACCAAACTTACGCTTATGAAATCGATGGGCGCGGGGCGTATTACCACTTTGCGCAAGCTGATAATTCCCGCCTCGCTTCCCGCGCTCATGAACACTTTGAAAGTTGCGGTGGGGCTTGCCTGGATAGGCTCGATTATGGGCGAATATATAGTTTCCAAAGCCGGACTAGGCTATTTAATAGTTTACGGCGGGCAGGTTTTTAAACTTGACCTGGTTATGACGGCTACGTTTATTTTGTGCGCGCTTGCAGGCGGAATGTACGCCATAGTGGCGCTTATAGAAAAACGGGTGACGAAATAATACTAATAAAAAAATATCCCCCCTGCCTTAGGGTAAGGGGGACTTTTTACGTTTAGAATACCACCGCTATTATTGCGGCAGCGGCGGCGCACGCCGCCATTATATTAATTGCCTTTTTAAAAAAGTAAATCATACGGCACACCTGTACCCCGCGCGCTCGCGGGTGTTTAATCCTTTCGATTTAGTTAGCTCAACGAAAAGTTTATCGCTTTCCGTCACGGGTATGCAATCCCCGTTTTCATACAGGAAAATATCCCCCTCGTGGCGGTCGCGTATAATACTCTTCTGTCTTTCAATATATGCCGTAAAGTTCATTTCTGTTAACTCCTCTGCTTATTTACGCCTTTATTATACCCGTTATTGTTGACAAATGATGTCAGGTATGATAAAATAATTTTGTAATTTTTACAATTTATCGTATTCTGCGTGCGGAGGAAATATAACCGTGAAATACACTACGATGTTTAAAATTTTAATGCTTTTACTGCAAAAGAAAAAAATAACCGCCGCGGAGGTTGCGCGGAGGTACGAAGTTTCGGTGCGTAGCGTTTACAGGTACGTGGAAGAGCTTACCGTTTGCGGTGTTCCCATAGACGTGGAGCGCGGGCGGTACGGCGGTTTAAGCGTTGCGGACACCTTCCGCTTGCCAACGGGATATTTCACCCGCGACGAGTACGCGGCGGTTGTAAACGCTATCGACGCTATGTGCTCGCAAATTTCAGACGAAAACCTTATTTCCGCGCGAGAAAAGTTTGAAAGCAGGCAAAAAAGCGAAAACCGCAACAATACGGTATGCGGAAACGTTATAGTGGACGGCGGCACTTGGGCGGACGACAAAAAGTTTTCGGATAAAATGAACGTTTGCGAACGTGCGGTTAACGAAAGGCTTAGCCTTTTGATTGATTACGTTTCGCGCGGGGGCGAACATTCAAAGCGCGTTATAGACCCGCACGTTTTGGTTTTTAAACAAAACGTTTGGTACGTTTGGGCGTTTTGCCATACCAAACAGAATTTCAGAACTTTTAAAATAGGGCGGATAAAATCGGCTTCGTTTACGGGCAATACTTTCGTTAAGCGGGAATTTACCCGCGACGACATCGATTTGAATTTTACGGAAAGAGTAAGCGAGCTGAAAGAAGTAACTTTGAGCATTGATAAATATTCGCTGCCCGACGCCGAGGAATGGCTGGGCATTGACAACATAGAACCGCGCGGAGGAAATTTTATAGCCAATCTGTTTTTACCGGACGACGATATTTTAGTAAATAAAATTCTCGGCTACGGCGGAACGGTTAAAGTTATGTACCCGCCCGAGCTAAAAGAAAAAATAAGAAACGCCGCTTTAAAAATTGCGGAAAGCGTTTAAACGTTAAAAGCGCCGACTTTTGAAAGTCGGCGCTTAATTATTTTAACTTACCCTTTTCCTTGCGGATTTGTTTAATAGTTTTTTCATAACCGTAATCGGACGGAGTGTAGTAAATTCTGTCTTTCAACGAGTCAGGCAGATATTGTTGCTCAACGTACCCGCCTGCGTAGTCGTGCGGGTATTTGTACTTGCGGCTTTGCGATTTGGTCTGCTTGTCGCCGAAAGTATTGTCTTTGAGGTACGCGGGCACCCCCTCGTCGTCGCGCACTTCGGTAGCGTCCTTCTTCGCCGCACCCAACGCCGTTACGACGCTGTTGCTTTTAGGTGCTTCGCAAACGTAAATAATGGCGTTAGAAAGCGGAATAAGTCCCTCGGGATAGCCCGTTTTTTCAAGCGCATACATTGCCGAAGTTGCAACAACCAGCGCGTTGGGGTCTGACATTCCCACGTCCTCCGACGAATGAATTACAAGCCTGCGCGCCACCGTCATAGGGTCGCAACCACCTTCGATAAGCCGCATTGCATAGTACAACGCGGCGTTTGCGTCGCTACCCCGTAACGACTTGCAAAAAGCCGAAAGATAATCGTAAAAAGCGTCCTCGTTATAGGAAAGCGCCTTTTTTTGTATGGACTGCTCGGCATCGGCAAGCGTAACGCGGATACTGCCGTCGGATTGCGGAGGCGTTGTAAGTACGGCAAGCTCGATAGCGTTATACGCCGTACGCAAATCGCCGCCCGCAACACGCGCGATATGCGCTATAGCGTCGTCGTCGACTGTGGCGGAATAACCGCCCAGCCCCTTGCGTTTATCTTGCAAGCATTTTATAATTGCCCCCCTTATATCCTCAAACGAAAGCCGTTTAAACTCGAAAACGCGGCATCTGGAAACTATAGCGGGGGTCATAGAAGCAAATGGATTTTCAGTGGTAGAACCTATGAAAATAATGGTGCCTTGTTCTATTGCAGGAAGCAAAGAATCGGATTGGGTTTTGTTAAAGCGGTGGCACTCGTCCAACATCAGATACGTACGCCGCCCGTACATTTTAAGGTTGTCGCGCGCTTGCTCAACCGCCTTTTTAACGTCTGCAACGCCCGCCTGCACGGCGTTCAATTTTATAAATTCGCCGTGGGTGGTTTGCGCTATAACGTTTGCAAGCGTGGTTTTACCCGTGCCGGGAGGCCCCCAAAAAATACAGCTGCCCAACCTGTCGGAAGCAATGGCGCGGCGTAAAAGACAGCCTTCCGCAACTATGTGCGACTGTCCTATAAATTCGTTTAAATTATTGGCGCGCATACGCTCGGCAAGCGGTTTTGCCGACGCTTCGTTGCCGTTCAGGTCAAAAAGGTCGTAAGACATTTATTTCAATAATTCCTTAATCTTTTGCAAGTTTTCTTTACCGGCGGCGTAACCCTCGTCAAAGGCTTTGTCCAAATCCTTTATAACGTATTGGCTCATCCCCTTCATTTCCGGCTCGATTAACAAATCGCACATTCCCTCTTCAAGTTTGCGGTTGTGCTCGGTCATATGCGTATCCATTATGTCGAACACGCGCAACACCATTTCAAAAATGTTTTTAACTTTATCCACGGGCTCGGAAGCGTTTTTAAGCACGTCAACCGCCACCACTACGTCGGCGCCCATTTCTTTAACTACCTTAACGGGTACGCGGCAAAGGCAACCGCCGTCAACGAACATTAAATCGTCTATTTGAACGGGGCGGAACACCGTAGGCACTGTGCTGGAAGCCTGAATGGCAAGCGCCGCGTCGCCGCTATCGAAAACGTGAAGTTTACCCGAATACAGCTCGGTGGCAACACAACGAAAGGGTATATCCAACTCTTCTATTTTCTTTTTACCGATATACGAAACCAGCAAATCGCGTATTTTTTTACTGCGGAGCAATGACATTTTTGAAATAACCGTAGGGGTAACGTCTATAATATCCTTAGCTTTAATAGTAAGTACCGTCTGTTTTATTTCCGCGGCGGAAAGTCCGCTTGCATAACAGCCGCCCACTACCGCGCCCATAGAACAGCCGGCTATATAGTCGGGTTTTATACCCTCTTCTTCAAGGGCAAGCAAAAATCCCGCGTGCGCAACCCCGCGCGACCCGCCACTTCCCAAGGCAAGTCCTAACTTTTTACTCATAATTTAGTCTCCTTTGAAATAGTGTAAAATATAGTGAAAAGAAAAATATACTTTTGTATGCTGTGCGGCGCGTTGCTTACGTTTTCAGCCGCGATAATAGTGCACCCCGAAAGGTACGTTAATTGCTGTTTTCAGGGTTTTGCTATGTGGGCGGAATGCGTGCTTCCGTCGCTTTTTCCGTTTATGGTTGTAACGCTTATTTTCGTAAAAACAGGCGCTGCCGAAAAAGCCGCACTGCCTCTTAAAAAGGTTGCGGGCAAGGTGAAACTGCCGCCCGCTTCCGCCGCGTGTTTTATTTTAAGCCTCGCTTCCGGTTACCCTGCGGGAAGTCGGGTTGTTGGCGAATTTTACGAAAAAGGCGCGCTTTCAAAGCGCGATTGTCAAAAAGTGGCGTACCTTTGTTCCACTTCCGGCCCACTGTTTATTATAGGCAGCGTGGGCTTTAAAATGTTCGGCGACAAAACCGCAGGCGTAAAAATACTGTTTGCGCACGTTATTTCCGTAACGCTAGTTTCTGTTATTATGTCCGTTTTTTCAAAAAAAAGCGACACCCCAACGCAAAGACGCGCCGCTACAAACGAAAATATTTTATACGACGCGTTTTACGGCGCGGTAATCGCCGTAACCGTTGCCGGCGGATTTATAGCGTTTTTCTACGTTGTGGCAACCTTTTTAGCCGATTTTTCAATACTCTATCCGCTACAAAAACCTTTGTCCTTTTTAACGGGCGAAGAAATATCCTCGGCGCTTTGTTTGGGGCTTATAGAAGCCACCACGGGTTGCCGCGCATTATCCGCCGCAGGCGGAAAACTTTCCGTTGCGCTGGCGGGTTTTTTAATTACTTTCGGCGGGCTTTCAATACTTTTGCAACAGCTTAGCTATCTTGTGAAAGCTGGCGTAAAGCCTCTTAAATTTATAGCCGTAAAATTAATTCAGGCGGTAATATGCTTTGGTTTGCTTATGTTAATAGCTTAAATCAATACGCGCCCAAAAGTTTGAAAGACAGCGAAATTCGTTTTACGCCGTCAAGAACGTTGCGCACTTGCGCGTTTGAATAATCACCCTCTACTTCAATAAAAAAGCGGTACTCGCCCGCACGGTCTTTAAGGGGTCGAGATTGGATTTTGGTCATATTAAGCCCGCCCGCGCGCATTGGTTCGAGAATATCCAAAAGCGCGCCCGCTTTATGGCGGCAAGTCACGCTGAAAAATATATTTTGCGTGCTTACTCTTTCATCTATAACGCCCTTGCGCGCCAGCAAAAATTCGGTAAAATTATTGTTTGAATCGGCTATATTACGGGGGGAAAGCTCTATCCCATCCCTTTTGCAGTGCGCGCCGACTATAGCCGCGTCCGACGCGGAGCTAAGCATTTCAAGACTTGCCGCGGTGGATTGGGTAGCTATAAGTTCGGCGTTTGGAAAGTTTTTTAAAAGAAACTGCATACACTGCGCCAAAGGCTGTTCGTGCGAATATATGCGCGAAATACCGCTAAGTTCCGCTCCCTTTAAAGTCGCCAGCCTGTGGTCCAGCGCAAGGCGGGTATGCTCCGCCGCCACGACGCCTTCCGCGCTTTGCATAAGGTCGATATTTTGTAGCACCGCACCGTTTAAACTGTTTTCTATGGGTAAAACCGCAAAGTCGCAATCACCGCCGACAAGCGCCTGCATAACGAAATGAAATGACGGAAAAGCCGTGCGTTCGGCTTGGGGACGGAACTTTATGGCGGCAAGTTCGCTGTAACTGCTTTCGGGGCCGAGATAGGCTATTTTCATATTAAACTTTCTCCGCTATATCCAAAATAAGCCGCTCGGTATCGCACCAACCCAAGCACGGGTCGGTTATCGACTTGCCGTAAACTTTGTCTTCCGTTTGATTTCCTTCTTCCAAAAAACTTTCTATCATAAATCCCTTTACTATATTTTTAAATTCTTTATCGTAAAGGCGGTTTTGCATAACCTCTTCGCAAATGCGTATTTGCTGTTTGAAATGTTTGTTGCTGTTGGAGTGGTTTGCGTCTATTATTATCGCGGGATTTTTCATTCCCGCTTTTTTATAGCCTTCGGCAACTTGCATAACCGTTTCATAGTGGAAATTGGGTATATCGTTGCCGTACCCGTCCACTGCGCCGCGTAGAATTGCGTGGGCAAGCGGATTGCCGTCGGTTTTCACCTGCCAGCCGTTAAGTTTGAAAACCTGTCCGCTTTGCGCCGCGTAAATAGAATTTAAAAGCACTAAAACGGAGCCGTTCATAGGATTTTTCACGCCAACGGGCACGTCTATGCCGCTTGCAACCTGCCTGTGCATCTGGTTTTCGCTTGAACGCGCGCCCACCGCTATATACGACAACAAGTCCTCAACGTAATGAATGTTTTCCGGGTAAAGCATTTCGTCGGCGGCGGTAAGTCCGCTTAATTCGATAGCTTTTATATTGAGCTCGCGAATGGCGTAAATTCCCTTTAAAATATTTTCGCTTTTTGAAGGGTCGGGCTGAGAAAACATACCCTTATAGCCCACGCCGCGCGTACGCGGCTTGTTGGTGTAAAGCCTGGGTACGAGCACTAATTTATCCTTTACCTTTTCGCTTAATTTGCCCAGCTTTTCCACGTAATCCAACACGGGTTCTTGACGGTGCGCCGAACACGGACCAACAACTATAAGAAATTTATCGCTGCCACCCGTAAGCGCGTCAGAAACCAATTTGTCGCGCTCCGCCTTAATTTTTTTAAGGCTTGCGGGCATAGGAATTTTATCAAGTATTTCTGCGGGCGAGGGTATTTCTATTTGTTTTGTAAACATTTTTCTCCTTTAAAACCGCTCCGCGCGGCTTGGCGGTAATTGCGTCACTTAACGCCGTTTATTATTTTTTCAAATTCTTCCTTTATTTCTTCGGGAATTAGATTGGAATAATCTTTTTTAAACTTTACCGAATTTTTTACCAGCGACGAACTTATATGCAAATCGTCCTGTTCTGCGGGGATATACAATGTAACTATATCGTTTTTCAGCTTTTTGCTTGCAAAATGGTCTGCGTTTTCATACTCGAAATCAACGGTGTTTCTCAACCCGCGCACGTAAAACACTGTGTCTTCCTCGGCTAAAAGGTCAACCGCCGCACCGCTAAACGAGCGGATTTTTACGCGCGGTTGGTTTTTAAACAGTTTACCAAGCAGACTAAGCCGCTGTTCCGTAGTAAAAAACGGGGTTTTTGCGGGGTTAACCATAACCGCCACAACTACCTCGTCAAAAATTTTCAGGCAGGTTTCTATTACGTTTTTGTGCCCGCGCGTGGGCGGGTCGAACGTACCCGAAAACACGCATTTTTTCATAACTCAGCCTCAAAAAAAGTTAAATAAGTTTTGCCGTACTTACGCTCATCTACAAGTTTCAAGCCGTTTATATTGCCTGTAAAAGGAATATCCCGCTCGTAAACCGCCACTCCGCCGATTGTTAAAAGTTTGTTTTTACCTATTATTTCAAGCGCGGACAAGCCCGCTTCCGACTTGTACGGCGGGTCTATAAAAATAAAATCGTACACGCCGCCGCGTGCAAGACAAGACGAATAATCTAAATTGGTTACGGTGCAATTAGTTTCCTTTAACTTAGCAAGATTACTTTTAAGCACGGCTATGCTTTGCGCCGAAACGTCGTTAAAATGCACCGTACCTGCGCCGCGGGAAAGGCATTCTATGCCTACGCCGCCCGTTCCCGAAAACAAATCCAGCACGCGCGCGCCCGCAATTCTTCCGTACAAAATATTAAACAGACTCTCTTTAACCCTGTCGGCGGTGGGACGGATATCCATTCCCTCAAAACCGACTAATTTCATTCCTCTGTGTTTACCGCTTATTATCCTCATATTTTACCACGCCGCTTTCCGTTACCAGATAATTTAACGGCTCGTCCCAAACGTCCTCTTTAAAATCAGCAATCTGAAAGCCGTAAGCAAGCCCTACTTTAACGGTTTTAGTACACTTGAAATATCTGTCGTAATACCCCTTGCCGTAACCAATACGATAGCCGCAAGCGTTTACCGCAAGAAGGGGAATTACGGTAATTTCTATATCGCCGAAAAAGGCTTGTCCCGTGGGTTCGGCAATGCCGAACGCGCCAAACTTGGTTTCGCCGAACGGCGCCGCCACAACTTTTTCTCCCTCTACTCTGGGCAGATAAACGCGTTTGCCTAAAGATAAAAGCCTTTTTATAATTAAAGAAGTATCCGCTTCCGTACCAAACGAGTTGTATACGAAATAGCTTTGGTAGCCGCAGAACGTTTTTAAAAAGTTTTCGGTTAATTTTTTGTCCGCTTCCGCACGGTTTATACCGGTGAAATGCGCGCGCAAATTGCGCATTTCCCGCCTTATATCATCTTTCATACACCCTCTCGGAACGGCGGGTTACAGAGGTAAGCGCCTCGTAAGAAATAGTGCCGCAACGCCGCGCGTATTCATCCGCGTCGTCAAACACCAAGCGCATATCCCCGCCGCCCTCACGGATAAACGCATCCATACACAGCGTTTTTTCGCCAAGCGGCACGGTGCGGAAAAATCCGTCGGCATAGCCCAATCGGTAAACTTCCACTGCCCTATATTTTTTGTCGGCAAAATTATATCCTATTCCACCGCCGATAAATTTCGTAGTCTGGGTGCGCCGAGCGTACACTTTAAGCGCGGGTTTAAAGCCTTTTGAAGAGAACCCCGTCGGTGCGTAACCGTACAATAAAATACCGCAACGCGCGCCGTCTTTTAAAAATTTGCCGCCACGCAAAAGCCCGCCGCTTGCAGACAGGTGCGCGCATATGTCGGGGTTAACGGATTTTGCAATGCTTTCCGCCCGCCCGAACAGCGCAAGTTGGTTTTGGCTTGCCGAGGCGTTTTCGGGGGCGTACATATGCGAATAAATCCCCCGTATATTTTCAACCTTTACTGCCTTTAAAATTTCGGGAAGTTCGCTTAAATTACAGCCCGTGCGGTTCATACCGGTATTAACCTTTATATGACAGGGGCAACTTTTAGCAAGCCGCGCAGTTTTAACGCTGTTTACGGTTACATCCAAACCATAAAATTGCGCCCGTTCAACGTCGTATTTATCAAGCGGAGGAGTAAAAACAAGTACGGGTTTACTTATACCCGCAACGCGCAAAGCCACGCCCTCTTCTACTATCGCTACACAAAAACAGTCCGCTATATCCTCGATATAACGGGCAGTTTCCTCTGCGCCGTGACCGTAGGCGTCCGCCTTGACCACGGCGAAAAACTTTTTTTCTTTTAAAATACTGCGGATTTTCAGCGCGTTTTCCCTTATCGCGCGCAGGTTGATAACCGATAGCGTTTTCTGCATACGAACATTATATGCAAAGCGGCAAAAAAGCGTTTTTAATCCTTTTCAACCTTAGTAGCTTTTCGGTTTTTGCCAACGTACGGCATAACCCGCCAGGCAAGCAAAGCCGCAAGCACGCTTAACACGGCGTCTTTGGGCATAAATAGCAAACCGCCCGTAACAAACAACTTCCACAAATCTACCGCAGGCGAAGCTAAATACGCTGCAACCAAACAATAAGGTATGCCAACTAAATAGTCGGCTAAAAAGCCGGCAAGCGCGCCTACGATATAGCGCCATAGCGGCAAATTGCTTTTTCCCGCTATAAGCCCCGAAACCGCCGCACCGAGGATAAACCCCAATATATAACCGAACGAAGGCTTTAAAACGTAAAAAATTCCGCCGCCCTGCGTGAACACGGGAATACCTATTAACCCCGCCGCGCAATATACCGTCATACTTATCGCACCCTTTTTCCAACCCAGCAAAATGCCGGCAAGCACGCTTATAACAGTTTGAAAACTAAGCGGCACAACGGGTATAGGAATAGTAATATACGCCCCTGCAACCATAAGCGCGGCAAAAACGGCGCACTCCGCGATATCTGCCGCAAGTAATTTCCCGTTAATCTTTTTCAACTTTTTCACCGTCGTCTACTTCGGCTACGTCAACTTTAACGGCAGCTTTTTTCAGCTTTATATTGCCTGCGATATAAGCTGTTATAATAGCCAACATCAAACCGGCCACAAAACTTAACAAGAAAGACTTAACCGTGCCTATTCCAATCTCCACGTTGAAAACAGCGCCGCCGTAAGCAATAAGGGATACGCTTGAATAATATTCGCATAAAATTCTTTCGTAATCGTCAGTTAAAACAACTAGTTCGGAAAATACTTCGTTTAAGCCGTTTTTAAAATCCTCGGTTGCAGGTTTTACCGCAGCATTTTCCGCGGTATACAATTCGTAAACGGAAATTTTATTATTGAGGCTTGAAATTTCACTTGCAAGACTACGCACGGCCGCGCTACTGCTTGATTCCCCGTTTGAAATTATATCCGAAGGGGTTTCGTCAAATTTACCGAAAATCAATTTAAGTTCTTCTAATTTTTCGTCGCGCAGCGCTTTCAAACTTACAAGTTGCGTACGGTACGATTCAACCGTAGAATTGCCTTCGGCAACGAACAGCCCCGAACGCAATATTCCTATTACGCCGTTTAACTTATCGTTGTAAGCGTTTACTTTTGAAATAAAAGTATTATACTCGTTATCCTTAATCTTGCCGGACAGTCCGTCAATTCTTCCTTTTATAAAACCGAGTTGAGCTTGCAACGTAGCAATTTTTAATTCGTAATCGCTTTGATTATTAAATTCTTTAAGATAAGCGTCCTTACTTATTGCAAGCCCTTTTATATAATCTATAGGTATATTAGCAACCCTGTCTATAAAACGCATTGCAGTAATTTCGTCTTTGAAATACTTTGCTTTAACGCGAATTTTATATTCTATATCCGTCTTTTCTTCGGTAATTCGGTAAACGTTCCTTTCTATGCTGATATCTCTCTGCATATACATTTCCAGCACTTTGATATTTTCAAACTGCTTGTCCGAAGCCTTGATGCTTTCCAAATTTTCCTTGGAAATTATACTGCGGTAATTAAACGGCTTATTATCCGGATAAACGGGATTAAGTTCGCCGCTACCGGGGAAAGTTATAGAAAAATTGCTTACGTATTCGGTTTTTAAAGGATTGTACGCAAACTTTAAAACAAGCGTGCCCGCAACGGTAATTACAACCGCAATTATTAAAGCAAGCCATTTGCAGGACATTATGGTTCTGTAAATGCCGCCCAATGTTATGCCGCTTTTCTCTTCTTCCATTTTTAACTCCTTTTATCCTTTGATATACCCAACATTATACGATAGAGTATTAAATAAGTCAACTTTACCGAAATTTATTTTTCGTAAACGCTACGTTTTAAAATTCCTATGTAAGGCAAATGACGGTATTGCTCGTTATAATCCAAACCGTAACCTATAACAAATTCGTTTTCTATGTCAAAACAGTTATAATCGGGCGCGGTTTCGTATTCGCGCCTTTCGGCTTTATTTAAAAGGGTTACTATGGTTACAGACGACGCGCCGCGCTCGGTTAAAAGCGCTTTAAGGTTTGCCAGAGTAAATCCGCTGTCTATAATATCCTCAACTATAATTACGTCACGTCCCTTAACGTCGCGGTCAAGGTCTTTTTTAATATTAAGTTTACCCGACGAAACCGCGCCCGCACCATAGCTGGATACCGCCATAAAATCAAGTTCTACGGGCATAGTGAGAAATCTTATAAAATCCGCATAAAAAATAATACTGCCCTTTAATATACCCACAACTAACGGACGTTTGTCCGCAAACACCTTGTCAACCTGCTCGGCAATTTCCCTTACGCGCGTTCTAAGCTGCTCTTCCGTAAACATAAGGCGTTCGCAATCGGGATGTATTTTCATAAAAAATCTCCTTTTCTTTTGTTAAAATAAAAAATATTTAAACCTCTTTCGGGCGTTTAACCTTTAAAAATCAAACAAATCATTCTTCGTTTGCGAACGGTGCACGCACGCCACCGTAAGACAATTTTCCGTGTTGCAGAGTTTAGTCGTTTTTCCGTCTTTCACGGCAAAAATCCGTCTGCCGTTCGTAACTATAAACGTTCCGTCCGGCAAAATATCGAAATCCGCCACACCGCTTTTTATAACCGAGCCGCCGCCAACCTCTATTAGCTTCCAACTTTTCGGAATAAAACCGTAATCCTTATCTTTTTTGCTCTTATTTTTTTTAAGTTCTTTTTCGTAATTGATAAGGTTTCCCTTTACGTATTCTCTGCGACTGTCATATTCCCGCCCCTTAGCAGGATTGTCGCCGTCCGAGGCAAGACTTTTGCCCGTAAACGCTTTCACGAAAACATTTAAAAAATTCGCTATAGCCTGAACTATACGGAAAGGCATTAGCAACAATTCTATTATCTGGTTGACCCCTTTTTCTTTTACGGGCGCCGTTATCGCATAAAGTTTGCCGCCGAATTCTATCGGCTTCATATAGTTTAAACTGTCGGAAGCGGCAACCTCTTCTATAGCCATATCGGAAAGATTTAGCTTGCAAATCGCGGCGGGCGAATACTTTATGAAATTACCTTGACCGTCGCGCCCCGCCCCGCGAGACGTGAAATAAATTATATTTCCGTTTCGGGGTGAAACAAAGGGTTCGCAATCAAGCGTATCACCATCCGTCACCGTTTTATAATCGCCCGTGTCCAAATTGAAAACGGCGATATCCGAGTTATACGCGTTTCGTCTGAGAGAACAGAAAAGAACGTTTGAGCCCGCGTCGGCGCAACCGCCCGAAAAATCATAGTCCACCGAATTGACTATATGTACTTCTTGCGCTTTGTCGTCGTAGGGTACGGTTATGTAAATACCCGAGGTGCGGTTAATCGTGAAGGAATACGCTACGGTATTATCTGCTAACGGATATATTCCGTTTATAGAGCTTGCAAAATTAACGCCGTCTTCCCCGTAGCGCACGTCACCGCGGAACTGCGCGCCCTCGCCGCTATGCTTCCAGCTTTTAGCCCTTTCGGCGTCTATCGCGGTTTGCTTGTACTTTTCTATAAATTTACTGCGCTGTCTTTTAACCACGCCGTCTGAATACGAACAAATTTCTTCGCCGTCTGAAAATAAAAACTCAATCATTGCCGTCACCTGCACGAGCGCCCGCTAACGGATTTGCGTAATCCGCGCAAATTGCGTAAGCAATTGTTTTGGTTTTATCCGTAACTTTGATTATATCGCTTATTTCCACGCCGCAAACCGCTAATATATCCGCGCCAACCGCAATAAGCGGTATTTCGCACCGCAACCAAACGGGTATTTTTTTATCGGTAAAATAATCGCCCAACTTTTTGGTTCCGCCGCCGAATTTAGTAAATCTGTCGCCTGCTTTCATAAATCGAATTTCCGCGGACTCGGGAATAGCCGTCAAATCAAACTTCAAAATCTTTAAATCCGCCGCAACGGTAGGAGTTTTAGTTGTAATTTCTACAAATTGCCCCCCGTATATGCTGCATTTATCGTTGAAATACTTAAAAAATCCTACTGCTGAAACCGACGTTTCCTCACCGTTTAAACGCAATGTAATTTTGCCGTTTTCACTATAACCCGTAACGCCGAGAAAATTAAATTTTTTAGAAGTTTCGGCAAACTGCAACGCGTAAAGCCTTTCCAAATGCTCCGTAGTATAATCTCTTATTTCGGGGGAAAGCAAATTAAGCGCTTTTAAAGCCGCTCTACGGAAAACAGGCTTTTCTTTACAATTTTTTATTTCAACTCCGTAACCCGTTTCGTTAATTAAATTACGTTCTTTAATCACGCTATCGAAATATAGCTCGTCCTCGGCGGCAAGCCGCGAAAAACGGAAAATCGCACCCGCCGCACCGTTCACTGCTTTTTCAAGCGCAGGCATCACGTTAAGGCGAATTTTATTGCGCGTATAGTTTTCCGTAAAATTAGTTTCATCGTCAACGTACGGAACGCTGTGTTCACTGATATAATCATTTATCTCTGCACGAGAGCAATTTATTAAAGGACGGATTATTTTTAAATTGCCAAAATCTTCGTCGGTTATGCCCGTAAGGCCGGAAAGCGAACTGCCGCGGGCAAGACGGAACAACACCGTTTCGGCATTATCGTCCATATGGTGCGCCGTAGCCACCGCGTCCGCGCCCCGTTTTATCGCCTCGGCGTAACAGCCCAGCCGCCACTTGCGCGCAAGCGCTTCGGTTTTTTCGCAATCGTCTTGCCAAACAAAAGTTAAAAGAGGCACGCCGTTCGCCGCGCACCATTCTTTAACGAACGCGCTGTCGCGCGCAGAGTCTTCTCCTCTTATGCCGTGGTCGCAATTTAAAGCGGAAAGTGAAATATTATATTCCGCCGCGTGCAGCAACGTATAATGTAAAAGCGCCATAGAATCCCGCCCGCCGGATACGGCAACGCAAATTTTCGTATTTTCGTATTTGGCAAGCTCGGGTTTCATAGTCGTAATTATATCATATTATTTACGCGCTTGCAAGAAAGAAAAGATAATTAAAATAAAATTTTTTATCACCCCAAAAATAGTTGACAAACTTATTATTATTTAATATTATAATATAGCCTTTGATTGAGGCGTATATCGCGGGGTAGAGCAGCCAGGTAGCTCGTCGGGCTCATAACCCGGAGGTCGCGAGGTTCGAATCCCGCCCCCGCAACCAAAATTTTGCACCCGATATGAAACGGATTGCCGTGGAAAGCATTTTAAAGTTTCAGGTGTATGGCGACGTAGCTTAGTTGGTCTATAG
>CAJTPJ010000003.1:146689-173583 GCA_910578145.1 uncultured Christensenella sp.
TCGAATCCACCCGTCGCTACCAAAGACGATTCCGCGCAAAACACGCGTAATTATATACAAGGTAGCTTTTAAAAGTTACAAATAAGGCCCGTTGGTCAAGCGGTTAAGACATCACCCTTTCACGGTGGTAACATGGGTTCGATTCCCGTACGGGTCACCATTAAAACGAGCGACTTTTATTCAAAATCGCTCGTTTTTTGTTGATTTTTATTTGTTGTGCGACAATCGTGCGACAAACTGATTTAATACAAAGCCTTTTCTTCGTTTGGTTTAAGCTCGTAATTTTTACGAGCTTCTTTTTATTTTAAAAAAATGTCTGTTCGCGGTCTTCATAAATAATTTTTAAAAACAGGTTTGCATTTAGAAGCGTCAAGTCCAATCGATTGGACTCACGGCGAAACTGCAAGCAGATAATAATATCAATTCAAAACGCAACAATAAGCCTTACAAACGCCGTTGCGCAACGCCCGGCAATTATACCGCACATACTTATAAAGGCTGTATGGCTCGATTAAACCCCTTGAAATGGTTTGATATAGAGCTAACCACTATTCAAGGTGGGCGGGCGCGGGTATGTTATTAAGCAACCGCTTAATGGCATATTCAGATAAATGCCGCTGCACGCCGCATTTATAAAAAATGGTCAAAAATAAATGGACCATTAAAGCGAAAAACCAAAAAACCGACGTCGCACAAGTAAAAACCGGTTCCGTAATGTTTTCGGCCGCCTGCTTCAGACATTTGCCGACGTTCCGGCGGCATAACCGCATACAAGCCCGTTTACGGGCGCCGAGCAGCGGCAAAGAAACAGCCGCTGCGGTATTTTTCTTTGTATTTATTATATAATATGTGCGAATGGGATTTTGATAAGTTTTTACGGATTTTTGATAGCATAAAATATCAAATTCCAACGCTAAAAATTTGCATAGAAAAACCGCCCCGGATTGCCCGTGCGGTACTTGAAAATTCTAAATTCAGTTAACGACTACAAGCGCCGACGTCTTCGGCGCTTTAAATTTTCTTATTCGATTACCTTGGTAGTTCTTTTGCCCGTTCCGGGCGACAAGCCTCGCCGTCGTGGCTTCCAGCAATCGCAAGCCGAGCCGTCCGCGCGGGTGCCTGTGTCATTACACTCGGTGCAGTTGACGTAATACTCGACGTCAAGCTCTTCGGGCTTTATGCCTATGTTTTTAAGCACGTGCGCACGCTTTTCCTCTATGCCCTTTATCTTAGAAGCAAGCTCCTGCAGCGCTGCGACGTCATTATGTAGAATAGCGTTAATGTGTTTATGTTTCGTTTCCGCATACTCTGCGTTGAGTTTGCGGAAATCATTATTTTTAAGCGCTTTTTCAAGCGCCTGTGCGGCTTTCTGCGCCGCCTTGGCTTGCAATCCGCTGTAATATCTTTGCCGTGCTTCGGCGTGGTTTAAATGCGGTGTTTGCGGAGTTTTCGGCGCTTTCTGTTCGGGTTCAGGCTTCGGGCTTTCTGCTTTCTTTTTCTTATCGAGCAAAGCCCTATACTCTTTCTCACGCTTAAACCACGTAAAATCACGCTTTAACTGTATTCGGCTTTTCTTGTACCGGTTCTTACCGCACCAGCCGTTCGGGAAGTATATCAGTCCGGCTTGCCGGAGCTTCCGTATCGAGTCTGAAACAGTAGATTCGTCTACGCCCAGCGTTTCCGCCATTTCCTTGAACGTCATTTTCAGCGTTCTTTTATTTGGACCCGTATGCGGCAATAACGTGTATATGAGCGCGTATACAAGCCCGTCACAATATGTAAAGTTTATAAAAAACGTATTGCCTTCGTCGTCTTCTGCAGGGAACGTTTGCGTTAATATTTCAATAGGGCAATACCATTTCTTTATTTCCTCACCTTCGGCAACGTCGGCGCTGTAAACGTACGTAGAAACGCCCTGCTTACGTATTCTGCCGGAGTTCTCAAACCGCTTGTTGTTTCTGGAAGCCGTCGCCGGCGAAACGTTTATAAGCTCCTTTATCTCACGTCGTGTTATCGTATTGATTTTATTACCGTTATTATCTACTTTATTTGTAACGGCAAATAAGCCGCTCTGGAAGCAAGCGGACGCAGTAAGCCCGTACGACGGCGTGCGGAAACGGCGTTCTATTCCTATAAAGTAAATATTTCGCCCGTTTGTCGTATTTTGTTGTACTGCCGCCGTTGCCGCCATTCCTTAGTCCTCTTTTTCCGCGTCTACAAATTTTGTTATTTCGCCCTTAAATCGTAAAGGCAACGTTCCGCACTCGCCGTTGCGGTGTTTTGCTATACGTAGCTCCGCCGCGCTGCTCGTCATCGTGTCCGCGGCGTCCACGTTCCTGTCGATAAACATTACTATGTCTGCGTCCTGTTCTATCGCGCCGGATTCCCGCAAGTCAGACAGCGACGACTTCTCGCCCGCTTTCAGCCTTTTAAGCTGTGACAGTGCTATTATTGGCACTTGCAACTCCTTGGCGATTGCCTTCAAATCTCGCGTTATGCTTGCCACTTCGAGCGTTCTGTTTTCATCGTTCTTCCTGCCGCTTGACATAAGCTGTATATAGTCTATTATCACAAGGTCAAGCTGCCCGCCGTTCCGCGATTTAATTCTCCGGCATTTGGAAAGTATTTCCGCCGGCGTTATCTTTGCGCAATCGTCTATGCTAATTCGGCTTTTGCTTAAACGGTCTTGCGCCGCCGCTAAACGTTTCCAGTCCGGGTCTTTCAGCTTCCCGGAAAGCGCCGACGCCATACTTACGTTTGCATTCGCGCATATCAGACGTTGCTTTATTTGCACGGTCGGCATTTCCAAAGAAAACACGGCGCACACCTTGCCGCCGTAAACCGCTGCGTACTCGACTATGTTCATCGTGAACGAAGTCTTACCCACGCCCGGACGCGCGGCTATTACTATAAGGTCGGATTTTTGTAAACCGTTGGTTAACCGGTCCAACCTGAAAAAGCCCGTCATAACGCCGCGGAACGCGTCTTTATTATTCTGCAGGGCGTTGAATTTGTCCAACACGTCAAAGAATCCTACGTCCCGAACGTCCACAAGCGATGACGTGTCCTGAGCCTTAGATAAAGCGTACAGCTTTTCTTCGGCGTACTGTATGCTTTCCCGCGCGTTTTCGCTGTCTTTGGCATATTCCGAAATCTCTTGCGCCGCGCGGATAAGCCCGCGGTTAATACTGTCGCGTTTGATTATATCGAAGTAATATTTATAATTTGCCGACGAAGGCGTTACCTGCATTAACTCAGTTAAATATGCTATACCGCCCACGTCTTGAATTTTGCCGTCCGCTTCGAGCTTGTCCGAAACCGTTACAAGGTCTATCGGCTGTCTTGCGTTGTATACCGCCTTAAACGCGGCAATTATGTATTTATGGCTTTCTGTGTAAAAGTCATCTTCATTTAAAGCGCTTAAAACCTCTGCGGCGAGTTCGTTGTCTATCATTATGCAGCCGAGTATTGACTGCTCCGCTTCGAGGTTGTGAGGCATTGTATTTGTATTTTTCATTCCTTTAATCTCCTGATAGCGAAAATAGGTCCGGCGCATAGTTCATATAAATTTTTTCGGTTCTATGCTTGCCCGCTTGCGCTATCGTATTTTTTTCGTCCGTATACCAGCCTTTTAAATATTCGTTGTAAAGCCCGTTATCGTATGCGGAAATGATTACTTTCGATTTGCTTTGCTTTATAAGCTCCAACAATTCTATATGCTGTTTTTCCATCATCTCGCAAGCATACATATTGCGCCGGCGTATACTTTGCAAATACGGCGGGTCAAGATATAATAATGTTTCCGGGTCGTCATAGCGCTCGATTAGTTTCAAGGCGTCCACGTTCTCGATTTGCGCGTCTTTCAACCGCCCGCAAACGTCCTTTATAATTTGCGGCAACTGTTTCCATACTGTAGCACAACGCGGACTGTTTGACGTCTGACTGTTCCGCCAGCTATTCCGGTTAGAGTTCGACGTGCCGTAACTTTGATGATAACGTACTAACGTCCTGCGGGCGCGTTCTATGTCGTCGCCCGTTATTTCGTGGCAGCTTATGTATTCATCGCGCGCAAATGGCGTCATTTCTATTGCGGCCGCAAGTTCTTCCGGGCGTTCCCTGCATACCTTAAACAAATTTACGACGTCGCCGTTCAGGTCGTTTATCGTTTCAATATAACTCGGCTGTTTAGTAAAGAATACCCCGCCGCTGCCGAAATACGGCTCGCAATAGACTTTATGCGGTGGAAAGTGTTTTACAATCCATTCCGCTATTTTCCATTTACTGCCCGGGTATTTCATTATTTGGTTATACATCTATCATTCAAGCCAATCTAATATCGTTCGTCCCGTCCAGCCTTTCTGCCAGACAAACCACGCATATGCAAGCGCACCGTTTTTATATCTTTCAAAGTCACCGTTTTTAGCGCATTGCAAACGTTCAGGAAGCGCATACACTGCTTTTGGCGGTGTGCGTTTAAATATCTCATTATAACGCGCTTTACCCTCTAAAAACGTTAGTTTCAAAAACATAAAGCACCGGCAGCCACAAGGAAGAAGTTCAAGCGCTTTCAATACAAATTCCTTTGCGTATTTATACGGCGGATTTGTAATTATATCAAAATTACCGTTAAACGGCGGGGAAATAGCTTTCAAAAAGTCCCGTGTCCGCGTATGCCGTTTATAGCCACGGTCTACTATGTCAGAGCTATAAACGTAATAGCCCAGCTCCGTAAGACGTTCGGAGAGATGACCGCCGCCGCAGGCAGGTTCCCATATGCGATTATAAGGATTTACTACCGTAAGCAGCTTATCTATCGCTTGTGGGCCTGTTGCGTAATAATCGTCAGCTTCTCGCGCTTCATTCGTATGATTGCTTGCGCCGATTGTTTTATATACGGCATTTTGCTCCCTCGTCCAATCATTCATTTTTAAATAACTCCTTGTTTATCTTAAAATTTTCACCGTCAACTATAAGCGCCTTAGATTCCACAAGCCGCCTTAACGCTTTACGGATTGAGTTTTTATCCGAACACAGCGCTGTTGCCGCCTCAAAGTAGTTTAAAGGCGCTGAAGCCTCGCCCTGCGTTCGGTTTATATAATTTAGCAAATTATATTCAAAAGCACACAAACATTGGAATACTGTTTTAATATCAATTTTAGCCACTGTTTTGCACCTCGCTTATGCTTATTTGTCCTTCAATCACTTTACTTTTTGCGCCGTTCTTACCCGTGTTACGGTGTTTAAATGCGCAAGCAGGACAATAGCAATTCTTATCGCCGCGGGCTATCGCCCAACCGAAATTCTTTGCTTCGTCCTTATCTGAATATTTTTGTACAACGCTTTTGCAATCGTCGCAAGTAAATTCATAATACTTAACTATCATTCGTTTGCCCCTGTTCTTTGATATCTTCCCCGTTTTCAGCCGCAGCGTCCTGCTGCGATTCTTCGGCGCCTGACCCCTCAACACTCATAGGCACCATACTTATGCCGCTTGCGGGTTCCGGCATAGCGACAAACTCCTCTTCAGCCGGCACGTTTTCTTGTTTCGGTTTTTCCAGCTCGTAAAGCTCGTCCAGTTCGTCCTCTTCATATTCCTCAGCTTCTGTTACTTCTGGCGTCGTCTGCTCCGTTGGTTCGTTGACCGACGGCACTTGCTCTTCAGTTAAGGCAGGCGTAGACTGTTCGCAATTCTTATCTTCCCGCAACAATGCCGCACAAAGTATTTGCTGCGTGTAATCAGTTAATATATCCATTAGCCGTTTACCGTGCTTTTTTACAAACTTACGCCGGCGCCAAACCGGGATAAACTTGTATATTATCTGCTCGTATAATTCTTTTATATTCTCAGGCGATTTCTCACCGTATATGAACGCCGTTTGCCGCGCTATTTCCTCTTCAGTCGCCGCAAACTCCATTGCCGCTTCTAATCCCGCTAATTTCAAGCATTGCGTCATCGCTTTATTTGGACGCCACTTGCGTTGCCACCATTTGCGGTAGCTATTAGGTTTCAACTGATTTTGCTTTTCCTGCTCGATTATTTTACGCGGGTACGCTTGTTGTTTACCTTTTTCTTGCATTTGCGTTATTTCATTCTTATATGATTCTAAAACAACGCTACGCATTAACGACTCTAAATCTTCAAATGAAACGTTAGACCCTTTGCGCATATCATCAAGAATTTGAAAATATTCACTATTTAGGTTTCTTATTTCTTCACGGTCGATATAAAGCGTTTCTCCGTCCGGAAGCGTGAACTTCGGTAATTGTGCTTGCCGCGCACGTTGCGCAGCTTTTTTCTGGCGTTCCTTTTCCGGGTCGTTACTGACGCTATCGCCGTTATATATTCTTATATTGGGCTTAAATTCTTCGTCCGGCATTTTATTCCTCACTATGCTGTTTTTTGTCTGTACCATTCTGGACGACGCTGTTTAAATATTTCTTGTGTTGGTTTCGATAATTTGTTCAAATCGCATTCGCTTACCCATTTAAGCATACTGTACTCAACGTTTTTAGGCGGTATGAAGTCTTGCATACGGTTTCGACTTTTAAAGCATTCAAATATATTTCCCTCATAATGGTACTTCGTATCCCGCCAATAAACGCCTTGCTTGCCTACAAGATAACCCTCATAATCCTGCAATGAGTAAAACTCCTTACAATACCACGTTGATGAAATTATCCTGCCGTATGCGTCTTCCTCATTCTCCATAAATTGTACTTCAATAAATAAATTCGCGTTAGCGCGGATATTTAAATCCAGAGCATTACCACGCTGCGTGTCTATTATTATTGTCATATAATTATGACGGTGTGTTTCAAACCACTGACTTACGTTATCCGGCATTGTCGAACTCTCGCGCCCGTCCCAATACTTGCGCCCTTCCGTGATATGCAGACAACTGCAAGGCAATATGTACTGTATTTTATCCGCGGTTTTCTCCGTCGGAACTCCCAGCAAATACGGGTTTAACACATACGGTACAAATTCCTTATCGTAACCCACTGTCAAACGCGATTCATAATTCGCATAAATCGGCGGTTTAGTCAATAGTTGGTGCGACGAACCCGTACTCGCGTTTATATCGCGTATTACTTTGTTGCTATACCTTAACATTGTTTGCCCGTTATAGCGCTCTTCTAAAATTTCAAATAACGTATTTAATGCAGTTTTGCCGGCACCTTGTTTCCCAACTATTTCAATTATCATTTACCCTTCTGTTTCTTGCATTGTTCTTTATTTACTTTAACTTTTATCAATAATATTTTTGATATCGAACGTGAAAGCGACGTAACCGGTAAATCCGGCGGCGTCAAGCTCGAATATGTCTTTTATCTTTATAAGGCATTTTCGCCCCGTGTAAAGCTCTTTACGATAAGCGCCGCAGCTGTGGCGCCGGCAATCTTCCGGAATTTTATGATAGTCTTGCTCATTGTAAGGGTCATACTCAACCGGCGGACAGTTTGCGCCAAAATCCGGGCAAGCCGGGATATCTTGATAGCCTTCAAACTCTTCTAAAATTACCCTGTCGCCGGGCTTAAAACCGCGGTCATTATTGCGTATTTCAAACGGCTTCGTCCCGTCTATAACCGTCTGAAAGTATTCAGGTAAAGTCTTTAAATGGTGCGTCATTGTTTTTCCTTCCCCGGCTCGTCCAGTTGCAAATAATAATTTGTGTCGTTGTGCAGCCTATCAAGCCGTTTATTTATTCTTTTAAATTTTGCAAAGTCTTTAACAGGGTCAATCTTTTCAAATTCAGTTATAAGCTCGTTAAACTTTTTTTCTTGCCGTTCAAGCAGAAAACCATTAAGCGCGCATGTCGCATTGCGCGACATTAAAAGTCTTTTTACAAGCTCGCAAAGCTCGTCCTTTGTCAGCTCCGTAAGTTTCATTATTAAACCTCTTTGGCGTGCGCTGTAAGCCACGTTATTACGTCCGTATAACAAATACCTTTGGAATCGAATTTGTCGTGCTTATCGTCTATAATTGAATAAGCTACGCGTTCTTTTGCGCCGGGAGTGGAACTGAAAGACCAATATTCAAAACCTACTTCAACGATGAGCGCGGCACCGTTGGCAAAATCGAAGCGGTAAAACGTTTTGTCTACCTGCGGTATTTCAAGCCACACGCCCCAGCTTCGGAAATCGTCCAGCCACGCGCGGCGTGCCTTTTCATTTTTAAGATTCAATAAATTTGCTTTTGCCTTTTCTTTCGGCTTGATTAAACTGTCAAGGTTTTTTATTAATTCGTCGTATTCCTCATCGCTTATAGGCAACGTTGCCGCTTCGGGTTCTGATTGTCCAGTCGACTGGACTTTGTTCTCTTCCGGTGTTTCCGCAACGTTCACCACCAGCCCGTCCTGCTCCGCTTTCCATTGTAAATACTGCTCTTGTTCGGCGTCCGATAAATAATCGCCAGTGTATATTAAATCTGATATATTGCGCGCTACTTCTTCCCACGTCAAGTTGATTTTTTGAAACGGGTCAAAGCTTATAAACTGTATGCCGTTATTATCATATGTACGGTTCATTTTGGCTTCTTTGGAATAAAAACCGTGCGTAAAATTCTGCTTGTTGTCATAGTTATATACACCTTTTATAAAGTCCGGGAAATTGCCTTCTAACGGCTTGTTACGGTAACGATCTACTATCTGAAACTTTGCGTCTTCAACGTAAATATCTACACCCGTCAATCCGACTTTTATTATTTCGGATTCAGCGCGCATTCCCGGTTCGCTATGTTGGATTAATTCATCAGCGGTAACTTCTTCAAGCTCCGCTTCAAACTCTTCGTCCGTCTGTTCCGGTTCTTCGGGTTCCGTCAGTCCAATCGATTGGACTTTGTTCTCTTCCGGCTCCGGCGTTTCTGCCCGTTCCATAAATTCCAGAAGCGGCGCGGGCGCAGGCTTTTTAACAAGCTCCAGAAACTCGTCCGCGGTCTTGCAGTCCGGCAGCTCGCCATTATCTGTTATGTATTTATCCCAGTAGCGGCGTACTTCCTTAATTTTTGAAACGCTGTCTTTCGGCGTCAGAATCCTTTCTATTCCGCCGCGACCGCGTATAGTCTTTGCCTTGCTCATTTCCAAAAGCGCCGTATATGAATAACCCCTGAACTTGTTCTCGATATAAAGCGGCGTTTCGCTCTTTGCGTAATTAAACGCTTGCATAAGCCCGTAAGTTGTTGAGCGTTTAAACCCGAACTCCGCCTCGGCAAGCTCTTCTATATTCGCATAGCCCAGCGCTTCATAATATTTACAACGGTTTGCTTCGTCCAAGCGAAAGCCTATAAAATACGACCTGTGTTTTATATCGTCTATCGCGTCGTTTACTACTTTTAAAAAATCATTGGCATATACGAGCTGCGTTTCATCGCTCGCTTTGACTTTTTTATTCTCCAAAGGTCTATACTCGCCGTATTTGTTTTGAATTAAAACGTCGTCCATATAGTTACCTCTTTTGATGTTCAAGATATTTAATAGTCTTGTTAACGTACATTTCCGCGTCTATTGCCGGTCCGTGGCGCGACGTCATTTTTTGGATTGCCTGAATACGTTTTTTTATGCCGCACAGTTCCGTTATTAATTTATCGCAGGTCCTGTTTATTTCTTCTGCATTGGGGTCAAGTGTTACCGGCGGCTCTATCGGGTAAGGCTGAAAACAATTATTTAAATCTACTTTATTTTTCATTCCGTTACCTCAACTACACCCGTGCCATAACGCCTTCGAGCTTTAAACCTCTAAGCCCCACGGCGTAATATTCGCCGGTTGAAAAATCAGCTTCAATTCTTGTATGCAGCCATTTATTGCACAGAAAAAGTTCCACGCAATCACCGCAATGGAACTCATATTCCGAGCCACTGCACCCGTTCGCTATTGCCAATCTGTCACCGCTGTTTAAGTACAATTTGCCCTTTAAAAATCTTTTGTTGTTCATCTTAAACCTTCCTTAAATTTTATTTTAAACTCCCCGGAAAGAGTGTTTAATGCTTGTCCTTCAATTCCCGCACTGATTCCGGCAGTACGGGAACGAAAGGTAAAAGAGCCGAAGGACCGGGCTTTACCAGCCCCCCGACGTATAGACGCCGTCGTCGCTATTGTTAATTTGCTATTTGCTGAATTTTTATATTTATTTTTTTGTTTTTGCAACTCCGGCGTTATCATTCGGCGCGGTTAAAGTGCGCCGTATTACTTCCGCTTTTCCGCGGTTGTTGGCTTATTTCTTTTTCTTTTCTTCTTCCGGCTTAAACGTATGCGTTACCTGCCTATCCGTCGGAGAAACGAGTACGACTTTACCGGTCTTTGTATACATATCCGCCGCATAGTCTTTTGCTTCTTGTTCGGTTGCGAAAGTCTTACCGCTCCGCTTCACGTCGTCCTACGCCGTATATCCTCCGGTCTTTGCAACGCGCCGCAGCACTTTCGATAACGGTTTAGTTTTTGGTTTGCCGACGTTTAATATAAGCGGCGTAACTTTGGACTCTTTCATCTCCTCAGTGTCGCTATGTTTTAACGGGTCTGCAACGCGCTTTTTCGGACTTTTAACGGGCTTCTTCGTTTTGTCGGGTTTGGGTTCCGCACGTTTTCCAGCGGGCTTCTGTTTTGTCTTTTTCGGTGCTTTCGGCGCGGTCGACTTTATCTTTTTAACCGACTTTTCTTTCTTTTTGTTTTTACCGCTTATATCAGACGTGCCCGAAAGCATTACTACCGCGCCCGCCTCTGATATCGTAGCTTTATACCCTTTCGGGATTTTCTTCTCTTCTCCCTCTTTTATGCGTTTATTTAATTTCGTTGCCGCAGGCTGTTCGGAAGCTGCCTTTTTACCGCTCCGCTTCTTAGGCTGCTTATCTTTCTTTTTCATAATTTCGCTCCTTTTAACTTGACTGTCGCTTATTTATGTGTTATTCTTTAAATGGTCCTTGAAATAAAGGAACACCACAACCCACAGGGTTGAATGCAGGTAAGGCTGAAATGCCTTGCACCTTGTTGGTATAAATAACCCAACCGGAGATAGATGGTTAAGTCTATCTCATTTTTTTTGCTTTAATTCAGTGATTTTTTTACGGTTTTCACTTGAAATTTTACTGTGATTCAAGACTTTATCTTTTACTTGTAATACCTGCTCATCGTTTAAATCATATTTTGAATCGTTTTCTACAAAGCGCACTCCGTCTATCTTTATAGGCTTACCGTCCGCGTCTTTGATTTCAACAAAATGCTTAAAATATGTAGTTTTGCCGTTGCCCTTGTTATAGCCTTTAAGTTTCGTTGTGTTCGGCTGGTTTTCCGTTGTCAGTCTTACAACTCCCAGTTCGCCGGATTTATTACGGGCAATAACCGCAATCCAACGCTTTTCTTTCGGTTTGGATTTGCTTTTTTTATTTGTGGGAAGGTATTCGTCTTTTGTCTTTATTGTCCTACCAATAGCGCCGGCGCCCTTTTTCTTATCTTTTGCCATTGCTTCTCTTTCCTTTTACGTACGGCGTTTGCGGCTTTTTCGGAGCCTGCGGTATTTCCAATATGATTTTTTGCGTATTCTGCGCCGCCGCTAAATCAACGTAGCGCCTGTGCCATAACTGCGCTTTCCGACGTCTGCGTTCTGCAAGCCATTGAGCTATTGAAATTAACGCCCATAAAACGAATAACCCGGCAACAACCCAAGCGCCCAACGAAAACAAATTTAGCCAATCCGCATATTGATTAAGATATCTGAACAGAAAGCCCAGACCCGTAAAACAACCGCTTATAAACAGTAATAAAATCGTCATATCGTTTTAACTCCTTTTTTTGTATTTGCACCCGTAATATGCGTCGTTTTCGCCGCTTTTACGGGTTGTTTTATGTTTGCCGGTATTTGCGGCGCCGGTTTAGCCGTTGCCCCCCGAATATGCGCCGTTTTAACCGCTTTTGCCGGTTTATCCGGTTGCGGCTCTTTTTCACCGTTGCAGTAAACTATTGCAGGCGGCTCTTCCGCCTTCCGCTCACGCTGCACGGCGCTTAATATTATTCGCAAAGCGCCGAGCGTTAACAGCGCATATATGTCATACGGTTCGGGCAATCTCGTTCCGAGTATTCCGCACGCCATAAATGTAATTTCAAGAATAATCCGCAACCACTTCCGGCGGCGGCGTTTTCGTTCCTGCTTTGCCTTTCGCATTACTCTTCTTTGTCCTTGTCCTTGTTTTTGCTTAAAACTTTGTTAAGCTCGCCGCCAATCCTGATTAAAATAAATACCGTCGCTATGCCGCCCAGAATTGCGCAAATCCAAGTTACCGCAGGCAATAACTTTTCTATAAGTTCAATACTCTCCGCAAAGTAATTCATAACTTCCAGCCCTATTACAAACGTTATTGTTAATATCGTAAACAGCGCTATCATTTGGTTTTGCCTGCCTTTGCGTTATTTGTTTTCTGTTTGCCGTTCTGCGGCGCTTTCCGCTTCTGCGCGGGCTTTGCCTTAGCTTTTGCTTTCTTGCGTTTTGCCGCGGCTTTACGGCGCTTTTGCTCCGCTTGCTTTTTAGCCTTTGCATTTTGCGCGGCGGTCTTTTTCTCTGCTTTCGCTTGTTGCCTTGCAGCTTTGACGTCTTGCTTAGCTTTCTGTTTCGCCGCTTTTTTATTGTCCTTTGCTTCGATTTTTTCACGGTAAATTTGCTCTTTACGAAGGAGCTTGTTTTGATAACGTGATATCTGCAAGGCTTCTTTCCGAGCCAGCTTTGCCTGACGCAGTTTCTTCTTACGTTCCTTACGTTCGGCAGCTCTGGCTTTCAGTTTTACTGCCAGCTTTTTTATTGCTATGAACGGCTGTTTTATTAGCCACCATACGCCGCTTAACGCCCATTTCAAGCCTTTTTTTATGCCCCGCCATATCGTTGCAAATAAAGGGAAAAACAGCGATAACAGTTTTATCAAGACTGCCAATACTATCAAGCCGACGATTACTGTTATAGTTACCGCCCACCATTCGCCTCGGCACAGCGCATCTAAAAATAGTCCCCACCAATTTTTTTCATCAGGCTTTGCGTTCGGCGGCGGCGTAACGTCTGCCGCTATATCTATCGGCGACATTACAACCGGTATTACGGTTTTTACGTCGTTTTTGGTAAACGTAAGGTCTATAATGTCAAAGTCAAGCTGTATCCACTCTTGCGCAAAATACGCGTTCGTATCAACGGCTTTATAATTGCCAAAGTCACCGCCTATCAATGCCCAATCTTTTATACGTTCGTATTCGGTAGCTTCATTTGAAACGTATTCGGTTTGATGATATCTGAATAAATAAGTTGTTTCAGCTTTTGATTCTGCACTCTTTACAAACGCACGAAATACGTCGTAGTCGCTTTCGTCAATATAATAAGTATCGCAAAAGCCTTTCACCGATGAAGCCATTGTTATATCGTCTGCCGTCACTTTTTGTATTGCCGACATTGTATAGCTGTTTTCGTGCTTGACTCCCGTCCCAAACAACCTGTCCCAAAGCGTGTCGGAAACCGTTTGGTCTGTGAGCTTATATTCTTTCGTGGATTCAATTTCTGCAACAGTAAACTTTTCGTCTACCTCATCAAACAAAACACGCGCATAACGGTTGTTTACAAGCTCTGTTGTCGACCTTTCGCCGGAACGCTCAGGCTGGGATAAATTACCGTATTTCTCCGTAAACGCTTCCAGCCAGCCCTTTTCGCCTTTCGCTTTATTGCCTATTATCTTTTCTGCCGGCAACGTGTAATTATCCGCGTCGCCGTTTTCCGCGTAAAATAAATAATTCAAATAATATACGGGATTATCATACTGAAACTGTACGTCCATTAAATAATCCGTTCCGTCATAACTCGTATAGTGGTTATATGCGTAATACCCGCCGAACTTCGCAGAGTCTGGGTTGTCTATTAAATCCTTTACCGCTTTCGTAGCAACAACGGAATACTTTAAGTCCGTGTTCGGGTTTAATTCTCTAATAGACCCGCCATTTACGTACTGTGTTAAATATTTTAATAATTCCGTATAAATAGTTTGGTTGCCGGTTACCAGTATCGGCGCGGTATACGCGTTTAACCACGTCGCTTTTACCGCCGTCATTTCCCCGTACTTGTCTACAATTTCATTAGGTACGGAAAAATAAACCGAGTGCAGCGTATCCTTTGTGTAACCGTCCGAATGCGTTCCCTCGGGTCTGAAATACGTTGCGTGTACGTCAAGCGTTAAATATTCGTCTAAGCCGTCCACAACGCATTGTAACGTGTCGTTTGCCGCAAGCTCTGAACCATAACCCTTCGCGTAGCCGCTATATGTATACGTTTGTGCGCAAGCGTATTCCGTTACTTCGTTTTTAAACGATAACTCTATTCCGCTGACTTTATATACTCGCTTATTTTCTTCTAACGCTTTTAATATGCTTATCCGCTCCGCGTCGCTGAGCTGCACTTTAAATTTGTAAAACCGTCCTTCATATCCCGGCTCGGTACTATAATTTAAAAATTTTAATTGCGGCTTTATAGAATGCTGCTCGTTGCCGTATGTAAACTGAATTTTGTTGCGTTCAGTATTAGCGTCTATCGGTTTGTCTTGCGGATTGTATACGTATACGTACAGTCCGTAATCTACTTGTTTTACCGCAAAATACGAATAGCAAAACTCAACGAATGAGATTATCTTCGGGTCGCCGTTATCTTTATGCGGGAATTTTGATATATCAAACTCTTCGTCGCCTATGGTCGAATTTTGCAAATCCGTCCATACGTTTTGATTTTCATACAAGTAAACAACGTCGTTTGCCGCCACCGTTGCCCGCGCACCAGTTCCAACGTTCAGGAGCGTTGCCGTAAACAGCGTAAAAACGGCAAGCAACACCGTTAAAACGTATTTAATTTTGTAAGCCTGCCGTTTCATCAATTTGTTTTACCTCTTTTTTCGTCCAGTCGATTGGACTCGATTATGTTTTTGTGCAAAGTACCCGGCAATGCTTATTCCGGCAACTACAAGCGACAGCGCCGCGCCGCCAACCGCGAATATCCAAGGGTATTTACCGAAAAATATTTGCGCTTCCGTCGGAATTGCCCTTAACAATTTTGCCTTCACGCAATAATCGCCGGTAATTTCCGTTTCCATATATTTCGATATCTTCTTTTCCGACTCGCCGTCAAGCACTGCTAATAACTCCAAATATTCCGTTTTCGCTTCTTCAACGACCTGCACAAACTGTGTGCCGTACTCAACCTCTTTTACGCTGTAAACCTCGCCGTCTACGTAGAAAGTTACGGTAAACGTTTTTATCTGCCAACGCGCTATAAGCGTTGTGTTTTCTTTTATCTTCTGCCCCGTGTATTCCGTGCCGTCTTCGTAGAACCAGCCGAGGAAGTTATAGCCGGCGCGGGTCGGCGTAGTTATGCTTGCCGCAGTGTTCCATTCCACCGTTTGAGTTTCCACATTACTGCCGCCGTCTGAATTAAACGTTACTGTATAACGGTTAATTTCAAAACGAGCATAAAGCGTTGTGTCCTCATAGATTGGGCGCCCGTCGTAACGTTGCGTAAATTCGGCGTCCAAATACCAGCCTATAAACGTGTAGCCTTCTTTTGTTGGGTCGGGCGGAAGGGGTATTGGCTTTTCCACCTCGACAAGCTCATATTCAACGGTAAACTCCGAACCCAAAATAGCGGTAGATGATAACGCCATAGAATACACGTAAAAATCATCTGACAGTACCGCGGAAAGCGAAGGATTGCTTTTAACCGCCTCTCCGTTACGTTTTAAAACTACGTTTGAATATCCGTGCCGGGGTAAATCTTTAAAAACGTTAATTTTTGGAAGCACAATGTTTACCGTCGTTATTGGCATTGGCATACCACCTTCGCTTTTAATAGCTAAAACGCCCGTTAGTTGGGTACCGTTGATATTATTAGTGGCAATAGTCCTTTCTGAAATCAAATCAGACGGGCGCCCCGTATAAATGCTAAAATCATTACCAAAAGCGGTTTTTAATTTTTCCACTTCGCTGTCTGTCAAGGTTACGCCTAAACTTGAATACGTTTGAGCGCTTACCGTGGCTATGCTCTGCGTTGCCGGCTGTTCCGGCTCGTACGCAGGAGCGGCGGCGTGAGCGTTCGCGCCGCCGCCTGCAAAAATGGGAAAAACACAAATCGCGGCAATAAAAATTGCCGCTATTATAAACGTAAACCGATTTGTCTTACACTTCATTGCTTTACTCCTCTTCGTCTAAAAAGTAGTGCATACACACCGTTTTTGCATAACTGCCGTCCGTCTTTTGGTACGTCAAGTTAAAATATCTGACGTCCGTTTTTATACCTTCCAAAAGCTCAATTTCAACCCCGCCGTAATATGCCGATAGCAATTCCGGCATTGCCTTGCATTGCAACGTGAATTGCTTCGTTTCCGTCTTTACCTCGAACGCGTCGTTTAAGCTCTTTATCTCGCTGAACCGATGAACGGCGCCGTCTGCTCTGAAAGTAAAATCGTTGTCCGCGTTCGGGCTTATGGCGATTTGATATTCAGGCGCTTTTCTTATTCCCGTGCCTATCACGCGAACGCCCAGCTCCTCGCCTTGCGGAAGTGCCAGCGACGAGCTGACAACGCCGTCTTCGTCTTTTATGTACATAGGCGCGGCGCTTTCGTAGCCGTTTGTCATATATCCGATAAAGCCGAATAATCCGGCAGCGCCCAACAGCGCCGCGTCAATGATTAGAAGCGTTTTCGCAAATTTATTCATTGTACACACCCCGGCAACAAATAACCGCTGCTCGCCGCCGGCTCCGTTCCCAGCACGGTTTGCGCTATCGTTCCCCAGCCGTCAAACCATTCCGGCAAGTTCCAGTTGATAAATCCGTCCGAACCCCACGCAAGCACAGTTAAAATCGCCGCCACCGTGAGTATTACCAGAATTATGCAGACAGTTATTACGATTGCACTGCTCCTTTTCTCCGACTCTTCAAGATAATAATTTTTCTTCTTCGCCATTTATTTGCTCCTTTTCTTTTTGTTTGGGAAAGCCACGTCAACAATGTTTTCACCTTGATTAATGTAAACGTCTTTTCCCCATTCATTTGCTAACTTCTGAGCTTGACGCCGAGCGTCACGCAAGTAATAACAATCCGAGCAAACGCTGTCGCCCTCGCTATCGTCCGTTGTAAACCAATAAGTTTTGTGTTCTCTCGGCATTTCAAACCTCTTTTATCTCTCCACCCGTTAAGCTCCGGCTTGACGGGGATTTTTATTTTTTATGACCATTTTGGTCTATATTAACTATACGACCATTTTGGTCTATTGTCAAGTATTTTATGTCCGCTTTGGTCTATAATTTTTTTATGAATATCTTATACAAACGTTTAAAAGAAATACGAACGGAACGCGGGCTTAAACTTAAAGAAGTTGCCGAACAATTAAACGTTACAATTCGTAGCATAAGCCGCTATGAAGAAGGAACTCGTGAACCGTCTGTTGATTTAATCATTCAATTTTGCAAATTTTATGATGTGAGTTCCGATTATCTGTTGGGACTTACTGACCGCTATTAAGTTGAGCTTGTATTATTTCTTCCGCCGTACAGTCATAAATCTTTGACAACGTTAGTACTTGCTCAAGTCCGATTTTCCTTAATCCTTGTTCATATCGCAGTAATGCTCTTACACTTACACCCAAAACGTTTGCTACCTCGGCAAGCGTTTTTTTATTTGCTAACCGCAAACATTTTAAAGTATATTGCACCCTTTGTGTTTCTCCTCTTTTCCCCGTTAAGCTCCGGCTTGACGGGGATTTTTTGTTGTGAATAATGGTATTTTTTATAATACATTCAAAAAATACCATAAAATATACCCGTTTGTCAATAGCTTTACCGTAATTTATCCCAAAAAAATAACCGCAAAATGCGGTACAGTAGTTGCGGAGGCAAATTTATGAAAATTTTAAGAGAGCTACGCAAAGAAAAAAATTTGACAATAGCAAAAACCGCCGAATTTCTTAATATGCCGTTTGAAACATATAGAAGTTATGAAGCGGGAAAAAATCAAGCTGATTACGAAACTTTGGTAAAACTTGCGGACTTTTTCGGTGTCACGGTCGATTATCTTCTCGGCAGAGAATCAATAATTACCAACGATGACCGCGCAAAAGGATGGGTTGACAGCGATATGGTTCGGGTTGCTCCCATTGAAGCTGAAATGCTTGAAGTTTTTCGTGAAGTTGGATTAAAGCGCGGTAAGGAAGTGCAAAAAACTTTAATTACAGTTGCAAAAAACTTATGCAATTGAAAAGGTTCATTTCTTTCATTGTGCCTTACCCTAGAATTACACCCTGCGGGTGAATACATTTTAGGAAGGTTCACAAAATGAACAACTCGGAAAAAATGGTTTATCTCAGTTCAAAATTAGTATTGCTGAGTATAGACAAAGAACACAACAAGGCGGAAATAGAAAAAATTTCCGCAGAACTTACCTCTTTGCAACAACAAATTGAGGACTGCCAAAACGACAACCTTTTAAACGAAGAACAAGGCTTTGTAAAATTTACAGAACAGGAGATTTTACAAATGCCTAATAAATTTAGAAGATTATTCCGCCACGGCGGAGTGGTTGTCCGCGGATATAAACGTGTTAGCTGTATGCGCGGAAAAAAAGTAATATATAACTACGAACTTCGTTGCAGAAGTAGCGGTTATGACATATACGCTTCCAGTAACGATTTTGAAGAAGCAAAGCAAAAATTTTTGAAGAAGTTAAAAATCGTAGAAAAACTTGTTAATTTTCCCAAAGTGCCTACTAACTTTCACGAATTTGCAATGTACTACTTTGAAAATTTTAGAAAAAAGAAAGTTGCAAAATCAACGTATGAAAGCGATTTAAACAGGTACAAAAATAATTTACTTGCACCGTTCGCAACAATACAACTAAATAAAATTACACCTATTCAGTGCCAACAAGTTATTGAAAAAATTTTATCGGAAGGCAAAGAAAAAAGCGCACAAGACGTTTATTCTCTGTTAAATGTTATTTTTAAAATGGCTATTGCACACGGTATTATTGAACGCAACCCGCTTGCAATCGTTATGCCGGTAACACACGAACGCGAACACGGCAAGGCGCTAAGTAAAAATGAAGAAAAATTTTTGCTTGAATCAACAGCCAATACTCCCTACCAAATTATGTTTGCAGTAGCCCTTTACACTGGATTACGCCCAAACGAATACGCAACCGCACGTATAGATTGCAATTTCATTATTGCAGTAAATAGCAAACGCAAAAGTAAAAAAGTTGAATATAAAAAAATACCCGTTACGCCTATGCTCCGCCCTTATTTGGACGGCGTAACAGAATTAAAATTTTATATTCCCGAAGTTATGCGTGAAAAATTTAAGTCGATATTGCCCGCACATAAACTTTATGACTTGCGCACAACATTTTATACCCGTTGCAAAGAATGTGGCATTACCGACGTTGCCATAATGGCGTTTGTTGGGCACTCTTTGGGAAAACTCGGTAATACATACACTGATTTATCAGATGATTTCCTTCTTTTAGAAGGAAATAAATTCAAATATTAATTCTTATGCGACAATCGTGCGACAAAATTTTTAATTAATGATAAAATAAACAGGCTATTTTTGCCTGAAAAACGGCAAAAATAGCCTAAAAATAGCTTATTTTAAGCGGCGCACCTGCGTGAATACGGTTCGATTCCCGTACGGGTCACCACTCAGTAACAAAGTCGAACTTTTCACAATAATGAGAAGTCGGCTTTGTTTTTTATACCGTTAAGTCGTGCAGTTTAGGCTGTACGGCTTTTCTTTATGCCCTGCGATTAAATATAGGCTTTAACATTTCAAGGCTTAAAACCGCTTTAATTACTTGTCAAGACAAGCTCACGCCTAACTGCCATTTCAATTTTAATAAGTATTTATCCTAATTAAACTATTGCCAAAAAGGCTTGCGTATGATATAATAGTCAAAAATTAAATAAGGGTGTAATGATATGAAAAAAACTGGTATAGCGTTTTTATTATCGGCTATTACTTGCATAGTATTATTTGCGTTTGCTGGCTGTACCGATAAGGCTAATCAAATAAATTCAATAACTGATATTGAATACTATGCGGATATGCAATCGGGTGGCGATAAAATAGACGTTTCGTTCGAGAACGGAAAAAGGGGCGGCTTTCAGTTTACTATTGAAGATAAAAGCAATATAGACGAAATAGTTAATTTGGTACTTACCGCTAAACTTACTAATTTAGGTAATGCACCGCCTGCACCCGGCAACAACACTTCGTTTACGATACACCAAGGCGCAAAATCTTACGGCATTTCATCAAACGGAATAAATGTCGATAATAATCGTTATGTTCTTTCTACAAACAACAAACTTAACGAAAAAATAACCGCTATCGCTACTGAAAAAGGGGCGTTTGATACCGAAATCGGTGTAATATATAAGGTTATCGAGCTTACGGATATCGAAAGTGTCAGCGAAGAAAAAATTACTGTTGACAACAATACTGCTCTTTTAAATTTATTGAGTTCTGATTTTGCCGATTGTGAGTATTTTTATCTTTTTGATAGCGAAAATTCTGCTGAAAGGTATTACACAACAGGCATAACCGAAAATAAGTTGGCGGCTTATCAATATAAAGCTCACGTTACTACGGGAAAGGGCAAATTGGTGGTAATGTGGCACATATTTCAAAATTATAATTCAACATCTTATTATTTGACGCGCCCGTCGTTGAGTGAGATAAATTTAGGTAATACCACATCTTCGGCTTATACTGAATTTGCTTTTGGGCTTTGGCATAACCACTATTTGACTATTTATTATATTTAACCATTTTATAGGTTCGGCTTTCTTGGACGCAAGTTCACCAGAAAAAGGAGTAAAAACAGCTGTTTTTGCCCCGTTTTTATTCATTTTTGAGAGATTTTCGGAAGATTGTCCCCAACTTTTCCCCCAATTAAAAAAAGGTTAGCTATTATTACGCGTGGGTCGCAGAGTATCGCAAAGTCCAACGTTTCCCCCAATAAAAAAGGGTTAATTTTTTATCAAAAAGCTATAAAAGTCCCCCGACGAATTTCGTCGGGGGTGTTCGTTTAAAACGCGTTGCGTAAATAAAATTTTACGAATAAAATAAAAACGCAAATTATTCGTCAAAGTAATGCTTTACGCCCTTTTTATCCTTATAAGCAATTACGGTTGAAAGGTTTACGTTTTCAACGCTTTTAAAAATATTTTGCTCTATTTCAGGGTCGTCGGCGGCAAGAGCGCGTATAAGCTCTTTCACTTTTTTGCGCTTACCCTCTTCCTGCTGTTTTTCGGCGGTGAATTTACACGCGCATTGCAGAAATTTAAGCCCGTTATAATTCCGCCAAGCTATTATATCCTTTTCTCTTATCAAATACATAGGTCTGATAAGTTTCATTCCTTCAAAGTTGGAACTGTTTAAAACGGGCATCATAGTTTGCACCTGCCCGCCGTACAGCATACCCATTAAAATGGTTTCTATAACGTCGTCGTAGTGGTGCCCAAGCGCAATTTTATTGCACCCCAGCTTTTGCGCGTTGTGATAAAGGTGCCCGCGCCGCATTCTCGCGCAAAGATAGCACGGCGATTTTTCTATATGCAGAACGTTATCGAAAATATCGCTTTCAAAAACGGTTATCGGCACGCTTAGCTTATCGGCGTTGCTTTCTATCAGCTTTCTGTTTTCGGAGTTGTAGCCGGGGTCCATAACTAAGAAAACCAGCTCGAACGGAAACTTGTTGTGCTTTTTAAGCTCCTGAAACAGCTTTGCCATCAGCCACGAATCTTTTCCGCCGGATATGCAAACGGCAATTTTGTCGCCTTCCTCCACAAGGTTATACGTTGCCACAGCCTTTGTAAACTTGCGGAACAGCTGTTTATGAAATTTTTTTATTATGCTTTTTTCCGCGCGTTCGAGAGAAAACTCAATTTCGTCCATTGCCGCATAAGTCCTTTATAATTTCACCCGCCGCTATAAGCCCCGCCACCGACGGCACGAAAGCCACGCTACCCGTAACGGGACGCGCACCGTCAGCAGCCGCGCTTGTTAACGGCTCTTCCTTTGAATACACGACTTTCACCCCGCTAATACCCAATTTTTTTAGTTCGCGGCGCATTACCCGTGCAAGCGGGCAAACCGCCGTTTTTTCGATATCCGCAACCTCAAACCGCGTGGGGTCTAATTTATTACCCGCACCCATACAGCTTATTACAGGCGCGCCAGCAGACTTTGCCTGCGCTATTATTTCTATCTTACCGGCAACCGTATCTATGGCGTCCAAAACGTAGTCAAACTGCGAAAAGTCAAGCATATATGCGGTGGAATTTAAAAAAAACAGGTTATGCACGTTAACTTTACACTGCGGATTTATATCGGCAATCCGCTCGCGCATAACCTCAGTTTTATACCTGCCTAGCGTACTTCCAAGCGCGATAATCTGCCTGTTTACATTGCTTGGACTAACCTTGTCGTTATCTATCAAATCAAGTTCGCCAACGCCCGAACGAGCCAACGCCTCTACGGCATAGCCGCCCACGCCGCCAATGCCGAACACGGCTACGCGCGCGGCGGCAAGTTTTTCAAGCCCGCCGTCGCCCAATAAAATTTTACTTCTTGAAAAGTCCGTCAACATTTTTTTATCATCAACTTAATTATTTCCTCGTCGGTGCCGCGCATACCGTTACGGGCGATATCGCAAATATTATCTATTGTGCTTTCAACACAATCGGCAAGTATGCCGTCGCCGCCGCAGAAATTACAGTCGTTACGGCTCATTTCAAAGCCCAAAATCCCCGCCTCCACCGCGGAAGCTATTTTAGCCGCGCAACTTGACTTGGCGCCGTCGCAGATAATACCCGAATTAATTGCCAGCGCGTTTACTATCGTGCAAGAAATTTCGTCGGTTTTTCCGCCGTGCATATAGCATATGCCCGAGCCTGCGCCGCACCCCGCCGAAACCGCGCCGCAGTATGCGGAAAGTTTACCGATGCCTGTTTTTAAATGTATGGTTACGAGGTCGGAAACGACTATTGCGCGGATAAGTTTTTCCTCGCTTACCCCCAGGTGTTTGGCGTATACTACGAGGGGTAGCGAAGCCGTCATACCCTGATTACCGCTGCCCGAAACTATTACTACGGGCAGGGAACAACCGTTCATACGCGCGTCCGAACCTGCCGCCGCCGTTGCCATTGCCAACGCTTGAACTCCACCGCCAAACGACTTTAACAGCACCTTTCCAACCTGCGCGCCGTAGTTGTTTTTAAGCCCTTCTTCGGCTATTGCGGAATTATAATCTATCTGCCTTTTTATAAGTTCTTTAACGTCGTTAATATCAACGGCGTCGGCAAATTCCACTATTTTATCAACGGTTAAAATGCTTCTGTCCTCGCGGCAAGTGGGTTCCTCCGCGCCGACTTCGATATTGACGATAGCCCGCCCGTTTTTTTCAACCAAAACTACGTTAGTGTGATGCCCAACTATACGCACGCGCGCACTGTCGCCGCCGCAATAAACCTTTACGCTGATATCGAATATACATCCCGAATGCGACTGCTCCACCTTAAACTGTGTAGAATTGAGATAGCCGGTTATTCTTTCCCTGTCCGCAGGGGTTACCGAGGCTATAACTTCAAGGCACTTACCCGCGTCGCCCGCCACTATTCCCGCCGCCGCCGCGCTCGTTACGCCTTTCATTCCGCCCGTGTTGGGAACGACTACGCTTTTAACGTTTTTAAGTATGTTGCCGCTGACGGTAATTTCCACTTTTTCGGGCATTGCCCCCAGAGTATCCCTTGACAAAGCCGCCGCGTACGCCACGGAAATAGGCTCGGTACAGCCCATTGCGGGCAACAATTCTTCGCCTAAAATTTTTAAATATCCTTGGTATATCCTACTATCCATTGCGTTTTACCTTAAAGGTTTTTTAAAATTATAACATTATTTCAGTCAAATTACAACAATATCTAACTATTATATCCAAACGATATTCGTTTAAACTTATATCCTCTATTGTAAGTTTGTCGCAACCGTAAAACGCTTTGTCGCCTATTTGCGGCGGCTCGCCCGTATAAATTATCCTTTCAAGATTTACACAACCCGCAAACGCTCTGCTTCCAATTACTTTAAGCGACTTCGGCATTACCACTTCTTTAAGCGAAGTACAAACGTAAAACGCACTTTCGCCGATAACTTCCAAATTTTCGTGCAGCGTTATATTGGTCAAATTACTTCTTGAAAAGGCTTCGGCAGAAATTTCCGTAACGGGCAAACCTTGATATACGGCAGGAATAACTATATCGGTTTCCGCACCGCTATATCCCGTAACCGCCCAGCCTGCGCCAATCCGCTCGTAGACTAAGCCTTCGGTGCCTTTGATTGGAGTATATATAGCGTTTATCCGCTTATCACCGCCGCAAAGTTCGTACTTTTCCCACACTCCGGCGTAACCTGCTTTTAAGGGAACTTCGGGAATTTTTCCGTCTAATTTTTCCACAGTGTAGGGCACGGCGGCAACGAGTACCCCGTCCGCATAAAACTCGGCAGTGTAAGTTATAGGCGTATAAATTGCATTTACAGTAATATTCCCGCCGTTGGCGCAGTACGTTTCCCATTCGCCTGAATAATGTTGCATGGCGGGAACGGGCGGCGCCGTTACGTTTGACTCGGTTACGGTATACGTACACTCTCCTACGATTTTCCCCAAAGCCTTAAACGTTATCGTGTACTCGATGGGAGTATACACCGCGTTTACTCTTATAGGGTCGCCGTCAAATTTTACTTCTTCCCACTCTGCAGTAAAATGCGGTTTTTTTGGTATGGCGGGTAAATACTCGCAATTTTCCAAATTGCACGTAGTAGTATAATATAAAACGTCGTCCACGTAAAAATTTAAAGTGTAATTTTTAAGGGTGTATTCGGCTTCTGCCACGTAACCCTCGCCGTCTTTGTTAACGGAATAAACCCACTTGCCCTCATACCCGTACCTTGACGGTATTTCGGGCACTAATTCGGAATAATTTTCAACCGTACACGTTATTACAAGTGTTTCCGAGTTTTCTAAAAAATAAGTTATAGTATAAACGAGCGGCGTATATATTGCGTTTACCGTAATATTTCCGCCTGAAAGCGTGTAATTTTCCCACTTGGCAGTATAGCCTTTCTTATACGGGATTTTGGGTTCGGAAATTTTGTCGCCGCCCAAAATATATTTTTCAACTGCAATAGTTTCGCCGTCAACCACGAACTTTACTTCAAAAGTTTCCGGCAACGGCTTGTCGGGATTGGTCGGATTTTCATCGTCCGGCGGATAAACGACGTCCGTTCCCCCGTCGTCGTTATCCGCGCCCGCCGACGGCGAAAACGCGTTACAACCGCTTAACACAAAAATAGCCACGGAAACCGTGGCAACACAAAAAAGCAAAAGCAAAAACTTATTCATTGGTGGTACCTCTCTCCTTAAAGTATATCAAAAATCATATTTTCGCACAATTTTTTTTATATATTAGTTAAAAAATTGCAAAAAATTACGAAGTTAACCTTTTAATGTTTTAATAAACTTTTAGAATTAAAGAAAAAATTTTTGTTTTTAAAAAAATAAACCGTCGTGACGGATAAAATCTGTCGCGACGGTTGATGACGTTAATTATTAATAATTTTCGGCGTGCACCTCAAAATAGCTTTGGGGGTGATTACATACGGGGCAAGTTTCGGGCGCCTTAGTACCGACTACTATATGACCGCAGTTACGGCATTCCCAAACCTTTACTTCGCTCTTTTCAAACACGGCGGCAGTTTCCACGTTCTTCAAAAGAGCGCGGTATCTCTCCTCGTGATGCTTTTCGATTATGCCGACCATACGAAATTTTTCCGCAAGTTCCTTAAAGCCCTCGGCTTCCGCGGTTTTTGCAAACTCCTCGTACATATCGGTCCACTCGTAATTTTCGCCGCCCGCCGCTTCTGCAAGATTTTCAGCAGTATTGCCAATGCCCTGCAACTCTTTAAGCCACATTTTTGCGTGTTCCTTTTCGTTATCGGCAGTTTTCAAAAACAAGGCGGAAATTTGTTCGTAGCCCTCTTTTTTAGCAACCGACGCAAAATACGTGTACTTGTTTCTTGCCTGAGATTCCCCCGCGAAAGCCGCTTCAAGATTTTTTTCCGTTTTAGTGCCCTTGTATTTGTTTGTCATAATTTTCTCCTATTACGAAAGCTATATCTATTCTATTAATTTTAAGTGCGTTTTGTCAAGTAAAAGCGGCTTAAAAGAGTGCCGCGCTCTAAAAAAATTGGCAAATTTTGGAAAAAAACGCCCGATTTTACAAAAATTACAATTTATAGTATGATAAAGCCCGAAAATTTCCATTTTCGGGCTTTATGTAGTAGGACAGTATTTTCGCCCTACAAAGATGGTGCACCAAGACGAGCCTAAATTGAACCATAAGGAATGGTTTGATTTAGGCTTTTTCTATGCGTTTCGTTTGATAGCAGTAAGATTGCAACGGCGGTTTATGCCGCGAAAGGCTATTGACAGGAATTGCAGTGTGTTAGGCTGTTCTTGCCAAAGGCAAACCAAAACCCGACTGGTGTCAATCAGTCGGGTTGCAGCGTTTCGCCCCTATTTGCCTATATAACGCACCGCAAGAAAGGTTCCTGTCAATAGCACCGTGGAATAAATAGCCGTTGCGTTGTTTTCTTATACAATGTACGTTTCGATTGTTATTTCACGGTTTTGCAAATCTTCTTTGTTTTGTATTTTGTAGTGAAGATTACCGCAAGTCGAGTAAAATAAAAAGTCCCTATTATCGTCATCGGGACTTGTTTTTATTGTCGGTTTTTTTGTTGTAATATGAAATTTCGCTTTCGCCTTTTATATTGTAGACGTATTCGCC
>CAJTPJ010000004.1 GCA_910578145.1 uncultured Christensenella sp.
TTGACGGCAATTTCATATATGAATACGCCCATTCTTCTCAACCGCATTTATCCCACTATCAATTCTGGATTGAGCGTGGCGGGCAAACAGCCTGCTCTTCTTTACAAGAAGACTTTTATCAGCAAGTTGCGGAAATGTATCACGTCAGGCGTGGAGAAAGTTTATCACCCACTTGATACACTTGCGATGCACAGAAGCGACGATATAATCGTTACGAAGGCGACGAGTATGACCAACTGTATATGCCGGATGAAGATGAAGACGAAGATTAAAAAACTTTGTACAGGACCTTGACAAAATCAAGAGGATCGTTATAATCGTATAAACAATCCGCAGGCGGAAAGTGACGGACAGCTCCCTCCGCTTGCAAAAAATAATTATTTAGGAGGAAAACAGTTTTGAAAAGAGAACATAGTATTCTAAACTATAAGGGCGCGGAGTAATTCCGAGTTGACGTCCGAATCAGGATACTTGAACTACAACAAAGTAGAAGAACTATTACAACTTTTAAAAGACATTCCCGATAGCGGCAAGCGCGACAGAATACTGCAACTATACCTTAACACGGCGGCGGACAGTATTGATGAAACCGTCTTGCAAAGCATTATCGGGAACAACGACAATCAATCTAAAAATCAAACGGTGTTTTTGAAATTCACGAAAAAGGAGTTATCAAAAATGCCGATAAGATTCAGAAAAGAACTGATTATTAATGACCGCTTGGTCAGATGCCGCAAACGTATAAGCGGCAGAAAAACTATTAACTATGAAATTCGTTACCGCCGACACGGTTACAACATAGCCGTTTCAAGTAACGATCTGGAAAAGGCAAAAGAGAAGTTTATTGAAGCGTTGAAAACCGCGGACAGCGGTGTTACAAAGTCAACCGTCCCCAGTACATTCCACGAATTTGCAACCTACTATTTTGAGAATTTCAGAATCAAAAAAGTTGCAAAGGAAACTTATAGCGGCGATATAGGCAGATATAAAAATCATATCTTACCGCATTTCGGTTCAAAACCGTTAAAGAAAATTACGGCTTCCGACTGTCAGACGTTATTGGACAAATACGTTGAAAAAGGTATGGGCAAAACCGCCGACGAAATTCACTCGCTTTTAAACTGCATTTTCAAAATGGCGATTGCGCACAACTTAATTACGCAAAATCCACTCGCAATCGTGGTGCATAGCGAACACGAAAGAACGCACGGCAAAGCCCTTACAAAACAAGAAGAACGGCAATTGCTTGACGGATTAAAAGGCACACGTTATCTAGTCCCCTTCGCGGTTGCACTTTATACGGGTATGCGACCTAACGAATACAAGACTGCTAAAATTCAAGGCGACTTTATAATTGCGGTAAACAGCAAACGCAAGAATAAAAAGGTTGAATATAAGCGTATTCCTATTTCGCCTATGCTTAAACCTTATCTTGAAGGCGTAACAGATCTTGACTTTCCTTATGTGGAAAGTATGCGTACTCACATGAACGAACAGGTTAAAGGACACAAGATTTACGATATGCGCACCACCTTTTACACTCGTTGCCGTGAGTGCGGAGTTGCGGACGCAGCAAGGGACGAATTTATGGGGCATTCTTCGGGAGCATTGGCAAACGCCTATACAGACCTGTCGGACGAATATCTGCTAAATGAAGCCAAGAAGCTTGTCTGGAGTTACTGACAATCCTGCCCCGATTTGTGCCCCGAAAATTGCACTTAAACTTTTCCCCGCTCTAAAAAACAGCATAAAAAGACCGATTTTTGCTCATTTTTGAGCAAAAATCGGTTGTAATCGCCGTTTGATCGGGAATTTCACCCCGCCCCAAAGAATAACTTTAAATTTGTAATTTAATTATATATCGTCACCACCCCGCTGTCAAGCGTTTATCAATGACTATAATTAAAGTTTATTTATTGGGATAAACGTACTTAACTCCTTTTTTTAGACAATCCTTTTGCATATTCTGTAAAAAACCTTTGGGCGGAATACCGTATATATCCAACGTGCCGTCGTTACTCTCACCAAAGCTGAAATTGCGACCGCCGTTTAAAACCGAGGCGTACTTTTTCATTAAAAATTCTTTAAAAAAAATAATTCTTTGATTGGACGACCCGCGTAAGGGTTTGTTATCGTTAAGTTCTTCTATATATTCGCCGTCGACCAAAACGCCGATATATCTTTGAAAATCTGATTCAAAGTCAGGGAAAATCGATTTAAGTTCTTCGTAAGTATAGCCCGTGTAAACGAGCACGTCTTCAATGCCGAGTAAATTTATTTCTTTGAGAAGCTGCGATAATTCACCCTGTAAAAACGGCTCACCGCCAGATACGGTTACGCCTAAATCGGGATTTAATTTTTTAAAATTTTTTATTTTTTCAACTACTTCGGCTACGCTTATTTTATAGCCGCTATCGACACCTTGCAAATTTTGCGAAACGCACCCTTTGCAACGGCGGTTACACCCAACCGTCCATATCGCCACGCGCTTGCTAGCACCCAAAGAAAACACTGGATAAGCTATACGTTTAATTTTCATATTTAACAATAAATTCTTCAGTATAAAAACGGATTTTATCCCCTGCTTCGATAAGACTCGGTTCTCCGTTCACAAGTTTTACGTCGTTTATAAAGGTGCCGTTTGCGCTGTTATCAGTAACATACGCCTTGCCATCTTTTAAAAAATAATAAACGTGCGCGCGGCTTACGTAAACGTTTTGCTTAATATAATCCAAGTTGCAGAAACTTCTGCCGAAGGCTTTAATTTCAGCGTCGAAAGAAAGGCAAAATCCTTCTTTTCCGTCAACGTTTACAAAACGTAAAACTTTACGGCACGGCGCTATAAAAGTCTTTTCACTATTAGAAATATTAGACGTCTGCTTTTTTTCATCGCACAGGTTGCCGCCTTTAAACGGGTCGTAAACTATACGATTACAAAATTTGCACTTTTGCAATGCGTCGGGACTTTCTATTGTGTATGACTCACCGCAATCTTTACAGACGTACTCTATTCTCTTTTGGTCAATTTGAAAATTTAATTCGTCATCCTGTGGCAAAGCCTTAAGCCCAAAGTCGGGATTTTCGCTTAAATTATCGTCCGCCTCTATAATCGGTACGTCAAGACGGCAAGCGCAACGCGAACAACTGTCGCTTCTTTTTGCATTATAATATCCGCACTCGGGACATTCTTTAACTTGTTTCATTAATAATCCTTTATTTTAAATATTTCTTTTTTGCTTGTGCTTGAGGACGGGCGCGGTTAAGTTTGGCATTCTTAACAATTTGAACCGAAGATGCGGAAACGTTTTTTAATTTAATTTCCTGCGCATATCTTTCATCAGGCTCAATGCGTTCTTCAATATCCAATACAACTCCGTTTTGTTCTAATTTTCGTTGAATTTCTTCACTTTTAGAGCAAAACTTTTCCATTGATTTTACTATCGACTTATTATCTTTAGGAATGCCGTCAAATTCAACCCCGCTTACCGAGCAACGCACCTTGCCGTTTACAAAAGTTACGCTAACCACGTTACCGTCCTCTATATGATAAACGTCCGTTTCAACTTTTACTTTGCCTGCGGTTAACGCGCTTTGCGAACAAATATATTTAAACGACATTTCTTTCATCGTTTCGCGAACCGTCTTTCTTATGTATTCCGCTTTTTGCCGTTCGGCGGCTTTTTTCATAAGTTCTTCGTTTTCGGCGGACAGTGAGGCTATTTGATTTTCAGCTATTGCAAAATCAAATTCAAACTGCGGCAACTGCAAAGAAAGATATTCTTTAAGGTTATAATTTAAACTAACCGCCTTGTTATACCGCCGTTTTAATTCTACGGCGTCTTCGTGAGCTAAACGCACTTTTTCGTACAAATTTTTTAAACGACGGTAACGCAAGTCTATAAACTGAAGTTTGGTTTCGGCGCCATCGTCTGAAAGTATTATTTTTTTTATGGAGTTTAAAAGATTTTGAAATTCGTCTTTTTCCTGATATTCAAAATTAAAACCGCCAAACAGCGCAGCCATCTCCAAAACGTCTTTTTCTACTTCGAGCAGCCTGTCTTCTTCCGTTAAAACAGCTTCGCGCGGCTGTCTTAAAGACTCGTATAATTCCGCACTAAAACCCGTATAAACGGGATTTCCAAGCTCGTTTTCTATGTCAAACAGTTTAACCCCGACAAATTGCGCCGCTTCCTCGTCTTTAACCGTATTCCGTAAAATACGTAATTGCCCGATTAAATTTTCCAAATTTTTAAAAATACCGTCAAAAACGTAAACACCTTTGTTTACGTTTTCCGCAAATTGCTTTTTTATTTTATAAAATTCATACTCGCAATCGGCTTCTACTCCACGGTCGGACAAGCCGAAAAATAAGTTGCTTATTTCACTAAACTTGCTTTGAATATTTATTAAATCGTTAAAAACTTTTATTTTTTCATTTTCCGACAATAGCTGTAATTTTTTTTTGTTTTGCTCTTTTATACCCAAAGCGTCAAAAGCAACCATACGTTCCAGCTTGTCCAAATACTGTTTGCGGCGTTCCTCGTCACGCTTAACGCTTTTTACGTAAGACTCGTAGGCATCCTTTTGGCGTTTTTTCTCCTCACAAACAATTTTATTCAATTCGCAAAGTTCTTTAACCGCGCCGACAGCCGTTTCACCAACCGCTTGCGCTGCTGTTGCAGACATTTTAGCGATAGCCGCCGCGCCGTGAAAAGTTGCACTTGCCGCACCCTTAATCGCCGCTCCCAGTAAATCTACCGTGCTGCCTGCAACGTCTCCTATAACGTCTACTATCCCGCCTAATTCCGCGCTCATATTTTTACTCCCTGCGACCGGAGCCAAATTTTAAAATCTTCCGATTCCAAAATAGTACCCGACTCTTTCTCTATTTCGTTTTCACTAAATTTACCCATAGTTACGATAAGTTCTTTAATTGTTTTACAGCCGTAAAACTTAGCTTCTTTATAACAATTAAAATAAATATAAGACAATTTGTTTTCCGCCGTTTTTACGTTTTCCACTAACTTGAGCTGTCTTTTCCCTTCAAAAAGTTCAATTTTTTCAAAACCGCCGTTTTGCAAAAACTCTATAACCAACTGTATTTCGGCATCTTTCCCGCGTTCTTTTACAAAAGCAACTGTTTCTATTAAATCATATAAATTTTTAATTTGTTTACCAGCTAATTGAAATGGCAAATAACCGTTTAACGCTTTACCAAGCTTAAAATATTCTAAAAGTTTATCCTTTTCACTTAAAATCAAATTAATCGTTTCGTCGTCAACGTTGCACTGCAAAAGATAGTTGAAAAGAAAATCTTGCCTAATCTTTTCCCAACTGAAACAGCGCGGATTTCCGTTTTCAGTAAACGCGTTTAAATTTAAAAATTCTCCGAAATTTTTATAAGTTTTGCTATCGTAATAAAATTTTTCATTGGTGCCGAAAAGGTTTAATAGCATATCGTAAATATTGAGAGGGTCTTTAAACGTTTCAATAACTTTTTTAATTAAATTAACTGATTCCTCATCGGCGGAAGTATGCGATAAAACGAGATTAATGAAATCTTGGTTGGCAAAACGGTGGTCGATATTGGGATATTGATTTTGCAAAAAATCTATATAATCTTTAAAATCGCCTATTTCCGCGCCGTTAAATTTTATTTTTAAATTTTTATTTATAGCGTTTAACGTTAAAATAAGCCCGAAATAATCGTCGCCGGAATATTTTTTGCGTATTTTCTGCAAATCCAACGCCAAAGTTTTATCAGACGATTTATTTATTGCGCCTTGTATAAAGTCGTTATTATAATGTTCCAAAGCGGTAGCGTGGTCGTTATTCATCGCTTCGGCAAGTTTAAGCGCATCGTAAAATTTTTCGTTTTCACCTCGTACGGCAAAACAGTACTCGTCAATGGGCAGCCTTTCGGTTTCCCTAATTTCATCCACCCTGCACCCGCGAAAGCATACTGGATTTTTAAGCCATTCGCATACTTCGTCGTAAGTTATACGCTTTTTACGCACGTTTGTAAGCATATAAACCAAATCGCAAACGTCCGCGCCTATTTTTTCTTCAGGCAAAGGAATCCACCCGGAAATTATAGCGGTGCGGGCTGCTTGCCCCGACATTTCGTCGAACACGTTTTTTCCGTTAGCCAAATTTAAAATAGTCATCCCAAACGAGAAATAATCGCCTTCAACAGTGCTTATTTCATCACCTTCTGGCGCGGCGTAAAACTGCGACATATTACCAACGTTAGTTATCGAAGTACGCGAACCGGCAAACTTGCTTATACCGAAGTCGCCTATCACGGCGTTGTTACCGTCGTTGGAAATAAAAATATTTTCAGGCTTTATATCGTTATGGAAAACGTTTGCCGAATGAATAGCGTGAAGCCCTTCGTTTACCTGCGTAATAAATTTAATTAGTTCGTCGCCGTTAATTTGCTTATCGTTCAAAAAAGCGCTATAAGTACCGTTTTTATAATAGGGTAAAATTTGATAGTGCCTGCCCTTTGCTTCACCCACCGCCAAAAGCGGCATAACGTATGGGGAATTTATTGAGGCAAAAATATTTTCCGATTTATTATCTATAGTTCGCCGCGCATTGAAAATTTTTATTACGTATTGCTTACCGTCCTTTTCCGCATACCTTAAAACGGATTCGCCGCCGTTTTCGTTAAATAGTTCTTTAACGGTATAGCCGCTTATAATTTCGCCCTCTTTAATTTCCTGTAAAGTTTTTTTATCGCCGCAAATTAATTGACTATCCTGCGCAATACGCGTTGCGTCCGAATCTACTAGTTTCGTAACAGCCGAACTTTCTGCGATGCGGGTTTTTTTGTCGCTCTTTTTCAAACTCTTCTCCTTAATTTCGTCGTATTTCTTTCGTTTAGTAATTTGTCGTTTACGCTTTAGAAAAGTTAACGCATACTTCAACGGGCGGATTGTAAAATACCGCTTTACCGTATTGCCCCAAAGCTACGTTATAGCAGTACGTAGCTGTAAGCGAAATAGTTTCGCCGTAAATAGCTTTATAACCGTAATCCACGTCGACCAAATTTTTCGAGTATTCCGTTTTAGAACCGCCGGAAATCCAATTAGAGCCTAATTTTGCCGAAACGGACGGTCCCGTTACGGTATGAGAAACGTTTCCTCCCAAATCAAAGTAGCTAAGTTTAAACTCGGTTTTACAACTTCCCGTATAATCGGTTGTATGTCCGTGGCCGGTGGTTAACTTTACAGAGCTATATTCGTATGTATTATACGTAATATTGAAATTAAAACGATATCCGTAAGCCCTAAGCCGGTACATTCTTGAAACGTCGATAGTTACGTCTGAGGCGGAATATTTATTTTTTACGTTGGTTTTAGACCAGCTCTTGTTTTCAGCGGGTATTTCCCTATATATCGACTTAGCCAAATAGCAAGGATATAAATTGATAAATCCCGTGTCGTTAGTCGTTATTTCAGTTTTTAAGTTAGAAATATTAAGCGATTTATCCGTATACCAACCGCAAAAAAAGTACCCGACTGGCTCTTTTTGTTGGGAAAGCCTGTCAGCAGATATAGTTTCAGACGGACGTAAAAGTTTTTGCGCGTTTTCACTTCCGTCTGAATTATAAAAAGTAATAAATCTAACGAAGGTACCCGAAGCACAAGTAAGTTTTTTAAGCCGCGCGCAAGTTTTAAAATTTGATATTCCGTATTTTTCAATAGTAAACGGAATCGTTGCTTCCGTTAACGCTTTACAGTTTTTAAATACGTTATCGCCAATTTGTTTTACCGTAGACGGAACGGTTACCGAGGTAAGCGTTAAGCAGTTAGCAAAAGCATTATCTATTATGCCCAAAGTATTTGTTCGGATAACCGCCTGAGTTATACCGTTTTCATACCCAATAACCCAATTCGACGCATAGTATATGCCGTTTTCGCATTCCGCCAACGAAGTACAATCGGCAAACGCGTAGGGGCGTACGGTTGTGACGCTATTCGGTAAAGTTACTTCTTTAAGGTTAACGCAGTTTGCAAAAGAATAATTTTCAATAGTAGTACAAACTGAATTTTCCTCAAACTTCAACTTTACGACGTTGGGCGCCGCGCCATCGTCTTCCGTAAAAAACAGATATTCCGGAATTACTTCAACTTTATTGCCGATATTTACGGTTATTCCGTTTGAATTTTGCCCCGCATACGCAAATAAATTGCTATATAAAGTAAAATTTGGACAGTCGTTGGTATTGAAGTTTATTTCCGTCAGGTTAATACATCCTGAAAAAGCACCTTCATTAATATTTTTAATTCCCTCGGATATAGTCAAACTTTCCAAAGACCGGAAATTGCAAAACGCGTATCGCGGAACTATTTCTAAATTTTGCGGAACAACTAATTTAGTAAGCAATTTACCTTTAATAAAAAAGTTTTGTTTTACGGGCGACGAATGTTCATTTTTAAAATCTACTTCAATCCACTTTTCAACCGTGCCGAGATAGTTTACATCCTTTAATTCAGGGCAATTAATAAAAGCGTCAACCCCCATATATGCCACGCTTTCGGGCACGGTAACGCTTTTTAAAGAATTAGCGTTATTAAACGCCCCGTCCGAAACACCTACAGTTCCTGCGGATATTTTCGCAGACTTATAAAAGTTTTCGTAACCCACAACCCAATCGTTTACGTATTTAACTCCGTCTACGGATTTAATTAGTTTCGTACACCCCGTAAAGGCGTTGCAGCCTAAACTTTCCATATCGGACGGAAAAGTAATTTTTTCAATATTTTTACACCCGAAAAACGCGCCACCACTTATTTCTCCGCGCTTAATGATTACGCTTTTTAAAGATTTTGGTATATAAAACTTCCTTTTTTCCAACCAACCGTAGCTATCAATTCTTTCCTGTTCTATGCAGTCGGCGCCTTTAAATTCAACCGAACCGAATATATGTCCGAAAAAGCCGCTTTTGTTATAAACTTCCCCCCAACCCACAAAAGGCACGGTTAATTCTTCAAGCGAGGAACAACCGTATAACGCCGACTCATCCACGTAATAAACGCCCTCTTCAAGTTTTACGCTTTTAAGCATATTAAAATTTGAAAAAGCGCCGTACCATATTTTACCGCCGGAAACGGTTACGTTTTTTAACGACGACGGCACGTAATAAGTTTTGCTGCGATTTTCGCTATAATACTGTGTAACGGGCACAAAACCTTCCGTCTGCGTTTTAGAGAAAAGATTGCCCAAAAGCGTAAATTCGGTGGTATTGTTTTCCGAATTAGTTAATCCGATATACGGCAAAGTTAAGTTTTCTATTGCAGTACAACCGTAAAACACGTTAGAGCCCACGCTTTCAACGTTTTTTCCAAATTCCACGTCAGTAAGCAACGAACAATTTGTAAAAGCAGAGTTACCCACCTTTCCGCCACGAACGGTTACGGAAGTAAGTTTTGAAGGCAAATAATAATTTTCTCCGTTGTAAATTACTTTAATTGCACCTTTATAGTTTTCTTTACCGAATATTTCCCCGAAATAGGACGAGCCGGAGCTCTTAAAATTTGAACCGATAAACGGCAATGAAATCGACTTTAAGTTTTTACAGCCGGCAAACGCACCCTTTTCAATATTATCCAGCATACCGACTTCGATTGCATTTGCGGAAAAAGATTTATCAAACGCGTTTGCTGAAATTGACTTAACTTTGGAGGGTATAACTAGATTATCCGAAAACCCATACGCGCGTTTGAGCGCGCCGTTTTCCAAAAGCAATACGCAGTTATCTACAATTACGGTATCGTCGGATTTTTTGGTTTTATCCAACTTAACAAAACCCACCGCATAGACAACAATGGAAACTGCAAGCATTATGACGATTGGAGCAACGGTAAGCCCCACGTTATCTTCGCGATAATTATAAACCGCAAGCGCTATGCACGCCGCAAAAAGAATAAGGAAAAAAATTATACATACCGCGTACATTGCCGCCGCATTGAAATCGAATAAAATTAAATAAAATAAGTACAGCCCGTCCACCCTGCATAGCGCGAGAAGCGAGGTTATAAACAATGCAAAACTAAGCGAAAGCCCTAACGTTAAAAAGGACGACGGTAACGCTTCTATTTCCGCGTTATAGTTTATTTCATAAAGCACGCAGGTGGCTATTGCCATTAAATTGAAAACGAGATAAGCGCCTAAATTGCCTGCAAACGGAACGGAAACACAAAACGGCAGTAAAATTTTAAGCAGCCAGAAAAACATATGCCGCAACCCGTAAGTATTTTTTTTGTTTGTATCGCCGTCCATAAATTCTTTGTTATACAGCGAAACGGCTACGGCGTAAAATACGATATACACTACAGAAAACGCCGTTGCCGCAGGCGCGGCCGCCGCCTCGTTTAACCATAAAAAGACGTTAAATATAGCGAATATTATAAAAAGCGCTACGCAAACCGCAGCAAACGGCGCGGCAAACATTTTAATTTTTTTATTGCCAAGCTGAAAATTTGCTTTTATTTTATCTTCCAACAAAATAGTACAAAGCATTGGCAAAAAGCCGCAAACAATCCCCGCTGCAGGCACTGCAATCCAAATATAACCGGATATATTATTTATATGCACGTTAAGCGCGGAAAGCGTTATACTAGGCACGCAGAAAATCGCCAGCAAAATAAATAAGGGAATAAACACCGAACGAGCAGTTTTGTGAGTTTTAATTTTAGTTTCTTCGCGTATAGTCCCCGTTAGCTTAACGTTAGCTTCGTCCGTTACGCGTTCCACAAAAGATTGCGAAACGAAAAAGCAACCTTCGTTTTGCAGATATTTTATAACGTTATTTTGATTGACGACGCCTTTGTCAATATAACTGCCAAGCGTTTTCATAAACGTCCGCTTATATTCGTCTTCATCGTTGCGCGTTACGGGTTTTAACAAAATTTCAATAGGATTTTGTGTGAGATATCGTCCACCCGAGCCGTTATGCGCAGTTTCAAGGGCTGAAACAACCGACTTAACCGCGGAAACGGACGAGAGGTTAAGTTTCCCGCCTGAAAACAAATTGGACGATTGCAAATTACTTATATCTGCACCTTCCGCGATATACTCGTTACACAAATCTATAAGCTCTGTCAAAACGTCGATATATTCGTATATCTCTTTTTTAAGCGCAAACACGTCGCTGATATTCGTTTGAAAAAACGTAGAGTTTTGTATTTCGTTTTTCGTTAAAAACGTTTGAATAAAACTATTAAGTTCGCTAATTAAATAATCTTTAACGCGCTTTTCATACGCCGAAAAATCACCATTGGGTTCGGCTTTTTTCAACGTTTGATAAAGTTTTATTGTGTTGCTTGACTTCATTCGTATTAGTCCTTGATTACCGTGTTAAAATTATATAAGTCAGATTATCTTTCGCCCCGTTTGAAAAAACCGCGCGCGAAATTTTTTTACTTTTTTCTTCAATCGATATTTCCGAATCCGTTAAAATACTTTCAAGGTAATTATAGTCTATATAATCGGTTACACCGTCGGTGCAAATAAAATACGTTTCGCCTTTACAAAAAGGTGAAACAGCGCTTAAATGTAACTGTTCGGCATTGTAATGGGGATTTCCCAGATAGGCGGTTATAGTGTGGTCGTTTTCAATTTCGGCGCATTTTTCCCCATATGCGCGGGCTAAAGAAGCCGAGTAAGTATCGTCTGAAGAAAGTTGCATCATAAGCCCGTTTTTAATTTTAAAAACTTTACTGTCCCCAACGTTATAAACTATGGTTTCGTCTTCACGGAACAACACACCCGCGACGGTACACGCCATACCGCCGTAATCCGCCTTTGAACGGGACGCGTTTACAACGGCGGAGTTTACTTTCGCAAACGCGAATTTTAGGTCTTGTGCGGTGAACTGCGGCGTTATTCGCATTGCCGCCGTTTCGCAAGCCAGCTTGGACGCAACTTCGCCGGCGTTTGCGCCGCCGACGCCGTCGAAAACGGCAGCGGAATAAATTTCCTTGTCGCCGCAAAGTTTTTCGCCATAACGGCAAACGCCGTTTAACGAATAGCAGTCCTCGTTGTGGTCGTATTTTAACCCGTTGTCGGTAAACGCCAGTATTTTCATTTTTCTATTTTCCCTTCGATTACCCAAACGGAATCCTGTGTTTTAAAGTGTAAAATTTCTATTTTAGCTTTTTCTAAAATTTTATTTTCCGCCATTAGTCTTGCAAGCGGATTAATAAGAATTTTTTCTATCGTGTTGCCCACGCCCCTTCCGCCTTGCGCCAGATTTTTAGAAATTTCAGCGTAAAGTTCTTCTTTACTACTTTGACCAAACGTTAAAGTAATATCTTTGCGGTTTTTCAAATTTGCAACGATTTTATCCATTTGACCTTCCGCTATTAAATTACCAACCTCTTTTGAGATAAAATCAAACACGATAAAATTGTCGCCTATCCTGTTTTTCAGTTCGGGGCGACCTGCATCGTGTATAAAAAACTCGTCTATTCCGTCGATTATTATTTTTTTAAACTCGTCGTAGCCTTCCACTCGTTTGCCGTCGGCACGAGTCATTTTTTCTCCGTCGTATTTAATGCGCTCGATTTTTTCTCCCGTTAACCTGTTAGTTTTTGTTATACCGAGATTAGAAGTGAAAATTATTATCGTATCGGAAAAATATACCGTTTCACCCTTGCCGTCGGTCATTCTTCCGTCCTCTAAAATTTGCAAAAACTTATCAAGAATTGTTTTATCAGCCTTTTCTATTTCATCAAACAACAAAATCGAAAAGGGATTTTTCTTAACCGCGTTAGTAAGTTGCCCTCCTTCTTCATAACCCACATAGCCTGGAGGCGCGCCAAGCAATCTTTGGTCGCTTTGACTCTGACTGTACTCCGACATATCAAAGCGTATACACTTATCTTCCGAACCGAATAAAATTTCCGCAAGCACCTTTGCCGTTTCGGTTTTACCCGTACCTGTAGGTCCGGCAAAAAACATTATACCACGAGGCTTTGATTTGGTTGACGAATGCGTTATACCGGATAACCCGTACACCGCGCGCGTGACTATATCCGCAACCTGCCGCACACAAACGTCCTGCCCTTTAACCCTTTCGCGGATACTCACTTCTAATTGCGGTATCTTATCCAACATTCTGCCGTCTTCCCACGGGTTTTCCAAAATTCCGTATTTAAAAAGCGTTATAGCGTCTTTTATTTTTTTAAGCGGAATTGCGTTTTGGTTCATAATTTCTTTTAAACCTAAAAGTTCGGCATTTTTAAACCCGTCCGTCAATTCCACAAAAGAAGTTATAATTTTGCCACGCTGCTTTTCGTCCTTTTTGCAAAATTCGCCGTAGCCGTAAAAATCTTCAAGATAAGATTCTACGAAAATTTTTCTAAACTCATAGTCGGGTTCTCCCACGTACAGCGTTTTCACGTTTGGATTGTTAAGATAAAACCACACGGGGACATCGTTAGCTTTGTTTGCGACAAAAAGCATCAAATTGTTTAACCGCGCGGAGGAATCGGAATTTATTTTAGGATTTCTGTAATCCGCAGTAGCCAAAAGCAATTCCGAATAAAAATATTGTTCGTCCTGTTGTAAAAACGAGGGCGAAGTTATGTAACGCGATGCAAGTTCCATTACCACCGCCACGGGAACAACGTCGTTAGACATTGCACGACGGACATAACCCGTTGCTTCGCCAAATTTAGAGTTGCGGTCTTCTCCCGTAAGCGGCATTGCAGAATCGCTTTGGCTATCCGCCTTTTTTACTATTTTGGTAAATTCTTTGCACGCCGAAGGATTAAACTTATTATAAAAACCGTCTACATGGTTGAAAAACACAACCATTTTATAACCCATTGCAGTAAGGACGTGGTACAACATTTCGTTTAACGGCAAAAGCGCCATACCGTCGCTATCCACACAAGCGCGCTTATCGAAAACGTCGCCTTCCAAAATAAACGCCGATTTCAACTTACAGTAAATTTCAAGTTCTTTTATCCATTTTTCTTTTAGAGCTTCTTCCGCGACGCCTATTTGGGTTTCGGTTTTATCAACTATACTTTCCATATTACTCTCCCGTATTCTTTAAAAATAGTCGTTAACCACATAATATTTTACGCTTGGGGGGATAGGTTGTCCACTAAAATATAGCCCATTGACGTAATTTCGGCGTAAAGCCTGTCAAGGTCCATATAATCGTAGGCGTACAGCTTACCCAGCGCGCGCAACCTTTCGTCGTCGGCGTAATTCAGATTGGTAGCGTCCTCCCCGTAAAGTTTAAAATACTTAAATTTAATAAGCTCGTCAATGCCGTAATAAGTGGTTATGCAAGCGTGAACTTTTTTGTCGGTGTTTTTATGCGCTAATTGCGCGGTTACGCTGCCGTCCGCGTTTAAAACGTTTTCCATCTGCATTTCGCTCTTTTTCATTTGCTTATAGTCGTAAAGGATATATAGCGCGTTCCAACGCGAATGCTCTGAAAAAGCAAGCACGTTTGACGACTCCGTTTTAAAAAAGAAAGAATAATCGGAATAATTTTGCGCCCTGCCGCTATTGACGTACCGTTTGTCGAACTCGGCTTCCGTTATTCCCGCAAATGAAGTTTGCGATTTTTTAACCATACCGAAGCCCAGCAAATTCAGCTTGAACGGAAGATTTAGCGCGTGATAAAGGTTGGAAGCCTGCTCTATCATAGGCAGTTCAGCCCATTTTTTTCGCATAAGCCGTTTATTATCCGCGCCCTGCAACGCCTTGGTAAGGCAAGCGTACTGTTCGTCGGCGGGTCTGTTTTTAACGGCTTCAAGCCACTGCGGCGAGTTGGAAATATTGCTGTACAATAAGTTGAGCCGTTGCGCAAGCTCGGTCAAGTCGTCGTTTACCACGCTGTCGTGAGTGTAAATTTTCTTTTCTTCGCCGAAATATATAATGGCGTCGTTTTCGTTGTTAAGCGTTTCGCCGCTGTTGTTTTTTGCCCTTACGAACACGCGGAAGTTGTCTCCATCGTCGAAAAGCCGCGAAATAGTGCGTGCGTAAGACGCGTCCTCCAAATCGTTTTCAAGCGAGATTATAAAGTAAGTGTAGCTGTTTTCACCCACCAGCGATTTAAATTTTTTCTTGGCTTTAACCGAGTTTGCGTCCGTTTTTATTACGTTTATATCGCAAATCCGTTCGGGTTTGGGGAAGTCGCAATTTTTAAACTGCTCGTCAAACTCAAATTCAATATGTGAAAAGAATTCGTTATGAAGCATTTTTTCGGAATTGTCGCAAATGAAATAGCGGACGGGCTTGGAAACGAGTTTGCCGTTCTTTTCGGCGGCGAACTGAAACTGCATAGAGCATAGCCTGAACAGTTGATAGTTGACTTTGCCAAAACCGATAAACACCACGTTTATATCCTTGCCGTTTTTAAGGGTGCAATTTTCGTTATAAAAGGTGCGCGGGATAAATTTGGTAATGGGATAATCGCTTACGAACCTGCGCGCTATTAGCTCGTACTTACTGAAACAGCTTAAATAAGGCGCGGCGTCCGCTTCCGCTTTGGAAATAAATTTTTCCTTTATAACTTTCTTCTCTTCCTGATTTGCTTCCAAATTTAAAAACACGTTGCAACCGCCCTTGCGAAGCTCGGTAAAAACGCTTATGACTTCGGTATAAGAATACGAGCCGTCGCGGAAAGCTATTATATTGTGTTCTCCCTTTTTAAGTTTGCGCAAAACCGACTTTGCGCAAAGCGGCGCTTTAATTATGGTTGAGCCCTCTTTAAGCAGTTCGCCGTAGCGCCTGCGGGTAATTTTAGCCCCCCATATAACGCAGTTACCGTTAATTGCGGCGTATTTAAGCGCGTCCTTTGAATCGCCTATTACGATATCCGCGCCTTTTTTTAACAGCCTATTTCCCGCAAAATAATTGCGCAGTCTTTGCCCGAAAAAGCTGCAAACGCTCAAAATAACCGTAGCCCCGCCCAACGCGAAAGCCAGCACGAAGTCAACGTAATATATGGGGTGCGCTTTGCAAATAGGCAAAATAATATCTTTTTTTATTTTAAACTTCAACGTGTCCAGCGTGTCGTTTACAAGCGAAAAACAGAAAAATATATCTATTTCGCCGCCGTTGTACGCCGAAGCCGTGAGATATAAAAAATAGATTATAAGAAAAGCTGGAGCAAGATAAAAAAGGTTTTTCTTAGACAAAACTTCTTCCCGCTCTTTAGCAGCGCGAGCCATAGTAAATACTATTACGCCGGCAATTGCAAGCGCCAACAACAAATAGAAAATTCCTAATGCAAGGTACATAATATTTCCTTTTAATCTTTGGTTTTAAATCCGTTTACGTCGGGGAACACCGTCCACCTGAGCATAGCCGTGGAATACGGCACTAAAGTAATTTCCGTTTTTTCAAGCGACCGGGGTTTTAAATCCTTTATATCGGGAGTAAAAATCATTTCGCCCTCGTAAATAACCTGACCGTTTGCGCGCAGTTTTACAATCTCTCCCCTATCGTAATCTGAAACGGGAACTTGGGAAGAATGCACCCGTTTAAAGTCGATTCCCCCCATAATATAGCCCGACGAACGCAGTTTATAGTCGTTTTCAAGCAAGTTGCCCGCGGTCGTTCCCTCTATCTTTGCGCAGGATAAAAACTCGTCTTTGTCCAGCGCAATCTGCCACGCCGTGGTGGGAGTAACGTCGTAAGCGGGATAGCCTTCCGTCTGCCTTTTTTCCGTTTCGTCCACCTTTATTTCCGCGCCTATTTCCAGCGTGTAAAACAGCGGCTGTTTGCGTACCGCAAGCCCTTCGCCCGTTTCTACAACTTCAAGCCCGCTTCGTATTTTAAGCGAAATTTCGTCGCCTTTTTTAAACCTGCCCTCCACTGTGATAAGCCCGTGGGAAAGCACGGCTTTTTGCCTGCAACGGTAGGCGTACGATTTGCACCACAACGGTACGCGCAGTTGCAAAGTAAAAGTCTTTTCTTCGCCCAGATAAGTTATTTTTATATCCTCGCCGTAAGGGTATTCGGTTTGCACTTCAAACGCGCAACCGCCCGCTTTATATTCGCCCGGTATATAAAAATTAAAGCGGTAGCCCGCGTCCGTTTGCATAAACGCGTTAAGCAAAAAGTTTGGCATACTGCGGTTAGCGTTACCCGTGCAACATTCGGGATAATGGTCCGATTGGTAAGCCGTGCGCGGCGTTTGCGTAAAACTGCCGGAATGGTTTGAGTTGTGCGTTGCTATTACCTGATTCATTGACGAATAGTATTGCAGGGTTTTAAAATCCTTGTCCATTACCGAGGGCGCGACGTTATACATAATGCGCTCGATATCGTCGAGATAAGCCGTTTCGCCCGTAATTCGCGCAAGGTAGTAAAGCGTGTGACAATAGTCGGTAATATCGCAGGTTTCTATGCAAGAAAGCGCGTCCGTGCCCGAAAAATTTTCGCTTCCACTATGCATACCTATCGGCAACGAGTGGTATTTTTTAATGCGCTGAACGCCTTTTATAGACGCCTGCAAATAGCTTTTTTCACCCGTAATGCAGTATAGCAAGGCAGGCAACTTAACGATTTCGTCGTAAGTTACCGCGTGCAAGTTTATGGGCTTGCCGCTAACTAAATCCTGCAAGCGCGTTTCTGAATTGCTTTCGTCGGCGCAGTGCAGCTGCCAGGCCTTAACCGCTTTTTCTTTAAGGCGCGCGTCGCCGCAAATAAGATAGCACGCCGCCATATTTTCGATATTAACCGTTTCACGCCACTTTGAATAGTCGTCAATATCGCCCAAATAATGGTTTTTTACGGCGTTTACGTACTTAATATCCCCCGTAATATCATAAAGAAACAGCACCGCGCGGAAAAATACGGCGTGTACCCAGCGGTTGCCCTTGCCCTGCTCTTTAAGCTCGCGCGAGCCTATAAATCCGTCGCCGTCCACAACGGAAAGCGCGCCGTCTATCATAGCTTTCGCCTTTTCAAAATGCGTAGCGTTATTGGCGAAATACGCGCACTTTATATACCCGTCAAGCCAATAAGCCGCCTGCTCGTACGGCCACCAGCCTTCAAGCCCGCCGTCCTGAAAACTTTCTTTCAGCCAGCAATTAGTGTTAAACGGATAAAACAGCGAATTTAAATTGCCCGTAAGCCCTTCAAGCATTTTATTTAAATACTTTTCCGCCCAGCCGCCGAAACGATATTGCGCCATTTTAGGCGGAGTCATTTTTACGTAGTTCACAGTACGGCCCCCTTACACATATAATTATTTACAAACCCGTCGGGCGCTTCTACCGCAAACAGCCCGTTCATTGCGCTTTGCGGCAACATAAAGTAAATTCTGTTGCCCATTGCAGAGTGCGAAACGCCTATGTCGTAAAGCCCCGCTTTGCGCAGTAACAGCATTATATCCTGCACGTAATCCATATTATCCACGTCAACGAAACACTTAAAAGTTACGCCGCGCAACTTATTGAAAGGCAGGGTAACGGTAAGTTTTTGTTTAGTCAAATCCACCCTGCAATTATACAGAATTTTATTTAAAATTACGTCGGTAGGGCAGTCGTAATTTTGCGCGTTGCAAAGGCTGCACGGCGCACCGTCTATAGGGCACTTTAAATCGGTTATCTCCTCAGCGGTCATATTGCATAGCGTGTTTATCCTGCTTTCGTTTACGAGTTTTTCGTACCTTGCCACAGACAGCAAAATGTAACCGAAGCGGTAAACCGTTTTGGGGATATCTTCTATGCCGGGCAACTGAAACGTAAGCCTGCAAATATCAATGTTGGTCATACACGCGTTTAAAAACGCGCTTTTTTTAAGCGAAGAAGTTTCGTACTCAAACAAATCGGCAAAGAAAAAGCTGTTTTTAATTTCGTGCACCAGCACGTTTATATCCGTAATAACGGGACCGTACTGCGCGAATAAATGGTTGTTGCTTTCGGTTACGGACGTGCGTGAATATATTAAAATCTTTTTGCCCATACCCGCCGCTATGCCTATTTCGTACACCATCCAAGGCGTAAGTGTTTCGTCCTTTACAACCACCAGCATAATTTCGTTTTCGCGTATCATATTTTTTATGCTTATGGCAAAATCAGGCGCGCCCGGCTTTATCTCGCCGTCGGAAATAACCTCTATTCCGCTTTCTTTAAGCTCTTCTGCAAGCACGCGCCAATCGTCGTGCGAATTTGCGTGGCTCATAAAAACGGTGTAGTTGCTTCCCGAATCGTTTAGTTTTTTCACTTCGTACTTGATTTTCATTGGTAAGCCCCCCCTTATTTGGCGTAAACGTAGTTACAAGTTTTGCCAAGCCCGCTGCCGTCGCCGTTAACTATAATGGTGTCGTCGTCAAAGTAAAGGTTAAAATAAACCCTGTACGTTTTGGGAGTTTCGCAAACGGTTGCGTCCAATTTTTCGCGGAACACGTCCTCGCCCGCCTCGTACTCTAAAAATTTAAGTAAATCGCCCTTGCGGATAACCGAGTTTTTGTTTATTTCCATATACGGTTTTATAGTAACGCCAAAAATTTCGTGGCTGGGAATTACGAAATCCACTTTTACCGTGCAAGCGGCGTTGTTGAAATTTTGCGATAGCACGCTGAATTTATTGTCTGCGTTAACCGCGTTGCAGTCCATATCCAACACCGCGGATTCGGGCAGGTACGCCGCGTAATAAGGGTGCCCCGTAAAACATTCCTTACCGAAGCGGTAAAGCCTTGCGCCGAAATTTACTTCCTTATGTAGCAAATCAAGAATATCCCCGCGCGTTTGCACCTCGTCGTCGTCAAGCATTTTCAGCCTTGCAAGTATCCCGTCCAACACCTCTTTTTTAATATTGAAAAGCACGGTAAGCTGCGAATAGAAAGTGCGCGCATTGCCGTAAAGCGCCACGTTTCTATCGGTAAAAAAGCTCTTTTTAAACACGCGAGTCTGCTCCACCTGCGCTATAAGCTCTGCAATATCGCCCGTAGCTTGCTTTTGGCGGATGGGCGTTTTGTTAAGATAATTATCCCATTCCCCCCTATCTATGTCGCAAATAAAGGGAATTACGCTTTGTCCGCGCGCTTCCATAAGCCCTGCTTCGTACCAAAACGCTTCGCGCCGAGCCGCGTTTTTTTCATCGAAAAACGCCTTTGACAAAATCATAACCAGACAAGTGGCTTTTTTCATATTTTCTTCGCACGCGCGCCAATACCAAAAGTCCTTTTCTATCTTTTTGCCCTTTACCAGATAAACGTAGCTTAACCCCACCACGTTAAATTCCGTCATAAGGTCGGTCACTTTGGACTTGTCCTCTTCAAGCGAAGTTATAACTACGTTCGCGTCAAGTTGTTGTTCGTAAATCCGCCTTTTTTCTACAAGTAACATTTTTTCACCGTAATTATTTAAATCTGTTTTTTATTATACCATAATTTTACAAAAAATCAATAGCCGCGTAAAAACTGCCTCCCCTTTCAAAGGGGAGGCAGCAATAGCTTTATTTTACGCAATCGGCATACAAAGGGAACGCCCCGCACAGTTTTTCCACTTCCGCGCGAACGTGCGCAAACGAATTTTCGCGGCGTTCTATCACGTCTGCGATAAGCCGTGCAATAATCCGCGCCTCGTTTTCCTTCATCCCGCGCGAAGTCATTGCGGGCGTGCCTATTCTTATGCCCGAAGTAACGAAAGGCTTTTGAGTATCGAAAGGTATGGCGTTTTTGTTTACGGTTATATGCACTTCGTCCAAAAGTTTTTCAAGCTCCTTGCCCGTAACGCCTTTATCTGTGAGATTTAATAGGATAAGGTGGTTATCCGTACCGCCCGAAACCATTTTAACGCCCAGCTTAGTAAACTCGTCCGCCATTGCCGCGGCGTTTTTTACTATCTGCTTTTGATATTCTTTAAATTCGGGAGAAAGCGCCTCTTTAAAAGCCACCGCCTTAGCCGCTATTATATGCATAAGCGGTCCGCCCTGAACTCCGGGAAAAACCGCTTTATCAACGGCTTTGCCCCACTCTTCCTTGCACATTATAACGCCGCCGCGGGGTCCGCGAAGGGTTTTGTGCGTAGTCGTAGTTACGAAATCGGCGTACGGTACGGGCGAAGGGTGCAATCCCGCCGCTACTAACCCCGCTATATGCGCTATATCCACGAACATAAGCGCGCCTACCTTATCGCAAATTTGGCGTATGCGATTGAAATTTATAACGCGCGGGTATGCGCTTGCGCCCGAAATTATTAGTTTGGGCTTGCATTCCTGCGCTATTTTTTCCATTTCGTCGTAGTCTATTACTTCGTCGCCCGCCTTAACGCCGTAGGGCACGATATTGAAATACTTGCCCGAAATGTTTACGGGCGAACCGTGCGAAAGGTGCCCGCCGTGGGCAAGGTTCATACCCATAATCGTGTCGCCGGGTTTGCACGCGGCAAAAAGCACCGCAAGATTTGCGCTTGCGCCCGAATGCGGCTGTACGTTGCAGTACTCGCAACCGAAAATTTGTTTAAGACGGTTGCGCGCCAAATCCTCGGCGATATCCACGCATTGGCACCCGCCGTAGTAGCGGTGCGCGGGATATCCCTCGGCATATTTATTGGTAAGGTGCGTTCCCGCCGCCGCAAGCACCGCGGGCGAAACAAAATTTTCGCTGGCGATAAGCTCGATATTATTTTGCTGGCGTTTAAGCTCGGCGGTAAGCGCTTCGGCTATTTCGGGGTCGGTTTGGGCAATCAAAGAAATATCTATCATAAATTTCACCTTTCAAATTAAAGAGTTGCTAAATCGGGCAAAGAGGGCACTATTATGTTTGCGTTGGATATATCTGCAAGCGCAACCAATGTAACGTATTTCATTTTAACGCTTATTTCGGTTTCTTTTAAAATCTCCTCGTCAACGCTTTCCGTGATTTTTGCGGCAAAGCTCTGCGTAGTTATTTTGCCGTTATCCATCTTATACGTTATTCTCGCGTCGGAAATAGCTTTTTTAAGTTTAACCATCGCTTCGCCGTCGAAAACGTATTCAAAAGTTTCAATTTGGTTTTGTTTAACGCTTTCAAACGTTTTTTCAACCTGCGCGCGCAAATTCCGCAAAACGTCTTCCACGCCTTCGGCGTCGCCTGCAGAAAGCGAAAGTATCTGCCCCACGCTAATATCCGTAAATTTTACGTTTGCGGGGAACGGAAGTTGCGCAGAACCGTCGGGCGACTGTGCGATAACGTTTGCAATTACGCCTGCGATAACTGCGTTAAACTCGTCGGATTTCAAAATTTTTACTATGTACTCGTAAGTAGACGAATTTTTATCGGGCTTAACGTTTAAAAGCGCGCCGATATTTACGTTTTTTAAGAGAGTTTGCGCCAACTCCGCAATTTTACGCGTTTCTTCGGGAAGCAGTTCTATCTGCTCGTGCGTCATAGTTTGGAACCTCTGCGCGTAAACGACGAGTTGCGCTATTAACAGGCTTATCTCGTCAATGCTTATAAGCTCGGTAAATACCGTAGCGTATTTTTTTAAAATTGCGTTGTCAAGCAACTGCCCTATGCTGGTTTCAGCGGTTATTCCGTTTACCAAAGTTTTAACGTCGTTTGCAAAATTGTACGCCGCCTTGTTTAAATCGATTACCGCCGCGCCGTTTTCCATAGTCAAAGCTCCGGCCGCATTTGCAAACGTAGAAAGCAACCTATTAGCCTCGCCCATTCCGCCGCCAAGCAAATCGCCTACGGGCAACGTAGAAAGGTCTAAATCCATATCGGTTTCATCGCCGATTATATCCGATACGTCAATTAGTTTAAGGTTTAATTGAGAGTAGTCGGTTACTTCGGTTTCGTACTCGTTTTCATCAACGAGCAATTCCCACTCGCGCAAAAACGCGTAACCGTAAGTAGTGGCGTCGACAGTTGCCGCTTCGTATTTATTGGTATACAGCACGTCGCCGTTGCCCGTTCTAAAATCGAGCTTTGCGTTTACGTCGGTGGTAACCGTACCCGTTACGTCGCCCGAATGGGTTACCGTTAAGCCGACAGCCTCTATTTCAACCGCATTGATAGCTTGTTGCGTAATTTGGTTAAGAAATTCGTTGCGCTCTTCTTCCTCTTTATCGGGATTGCCGCACGCAGACAACGCCGCCGCGCTGCAAACCATAGCCGAAGCTAAGAACACAGCCAACAGTTTTTTAAAAATTTTCATTTTTCTCTCCTTGCGTTTCCCTAACGGAAGCGGTCTTTTATAGATTTATTATATTCTCATTATTACTAAAGGTCAATAAAAAAAGCAAAAAAATAGCGGCGATTGTCCCAACCGCCGCTATTTTTTATAAATTTTCGTTTAAAAACTTGTCCGCTTCGCTTTTGGACATATATCCCAGCGATTTTGCCGTTTGTTCGCCGTTTTTGAAAACTGCTACTAACGGTATGGACATAATTCCGTACCGTGCCGCAAGTTCCGCATTCTCATCCACATCAACTTTTACGAACACTGCGTCGCCGTACTTTGTCGAAGCCTCCTCCAAAACGGGCGCAAGCATTTTGCAGGGCGTGCACCAGTTTGCAAAAAAATCGCACACCACGGGCTTGTCGCCTTTGATAAGCTCGTCAAATCTTTCTTTGTTTATACTTTCCATTTAATTTTCCTCCTGTAATAAGTATTTGGATAAATCCTCTATTTTAACCTCTTTCGAGGTGCCGTCGCTCATTTTTTTTAAATTGACGGTTTTGGTTTTAACTTCGTTTTCGCCTATCACCGCCACGAACTTTGCGGAAATTTTATCGGCGTATTTAAACTGTGCCTTTACGCTTCTGCCCATATGGTCTACCTCGGCGCAAACGCCCTTGCCCCTGAGTTCAAGTGCGGTTTTAAACGCGAGATTGCGCGAAGTTTCGTCCATTCCCGCAATATATATTAGGGGCTTTTGCTCTTCTGGGAAGCCCGCCGAAGTGTTTTCCATAAGCAGTAATATGCGCTCTATCCCCGCCGCAAAACCTATCGCGGGCAACGGATTTCCGCCCAACTGTCCTATAAGCCCGTCGTACCTGCCGCCGCCGCAAACGGTGCCTTGCGCGCCTATTTCCGTGGAAACGAACTCGAAAACCGTCTTGGTATAATAGTCTAAACCCCTTACTATGCGCGAATTAACGGTATATTCCACGCCCGCGCTATCCAACAGCGACTTAACCTTTTCAAAGTGGTTTTTACAGTCGTCGCAAAGATAATCAAGTATTTCAGGCGCGCCCGAAGTGTACTTTTTACAGCCTTCTTCCTTGCAGTCGAGTATGCGCAAAGGGTTTTTATCAAAGCGCGAACGGCAAGTAGGGCACATTTCGTCAAGGTGCGGACGGAAGTAATTTTTAAGCGCGGTATTGTATTGGTTGCGGCATATAGGGCATCCAATCGAGTTTAACTGCAATTTTACGCCCTTTAACCCCAGCTTGTTTAAAAAGGAAAAAGCCGCTAAAATTACCTCCGCGTCGGTTTCGGGCGAAGCCGAACCAAACACTTCCAAACCGAATTGGTGAAATTCCCTAAGCCTGCCCGCCTGCGGTCTTTCGTAACGGAAAGCGGGCGTAATATAATAAGCCTTTACGGGTAGCGGCGAACTTGCAAGCCCGTTTTCCAAAAAAAGCCTTACCACACCCGCGGTGCCCTCCGGTTTTAAAGTTATGCTTCTGCCGCCCTTGTCCTCGAATGTGTACATTTCCTTATTGACGACGTCGGTGGTTTCGCCCACGCCGCGCTGAAAAAGTTCGGTGTGCTCGAATACGGGAGTACGCACTTCTTTAAAGTTAAACGCCCGCGCCACTTCGCGCGCAGTTTCCTCTATATATTGCCATTTATAGGATTGGTTGGGCAAAACGTCCTTTGTACCCTTGGGAATGTTAATCATATAAAATCCTTTTACAGTACGTATTTTTTCAAATCACGGTTGCGCGTGACGTTTTCAAGATGCTCTTCAACGTATTTTTGGTTGACTTCCACGGGAATTACGGGATAATCGTTGCCGCCTGCATTGAAAGAAATATCCTCTAAAAGATATTCCATTACGGTATGCAAACGGCGCGCGCCTATATCTTCGGAAGTGGTGTTGATATCTTCGGAAATTTCCGCAATTTTATCTATTGCGTCCGCAGTAAAATGCAAATCTATGTTATCCACCGCCAAAAGCGCGGCGTACTGCGTGGTTATGGCGTTTTGCGGCTGGGTTAAAATATTTATAAAATCCTGCTTGGTAAGACTTTTCAATTCAACCTGAATGGGAAACCTGCCCTGAAGCTCGGGTATTAAATCTTCAACCTTGCTTACGTGAAACGCGCCCGCGGCTATGAAAAGAATATAGTCGGTTTTGATAGGACCGTACTTGGTTTGAACGGTACAGCCTTCTACTATGGGCAGGATATCGCGCTGGACGCCCTCGCGGGAAACGTCCGCGCCCTGGTTGCCTTTGCCTGCTATTTTATCTATTTCGTCAATAAATATAATGCCGTCGTTTTCCGCGCGGCGCAACGCCTCGGCGTTTACCGCGTCGTTGTCTATCAACTTGTCGGCCTCTTCGGCGATTATTAAATTTTTAGCTTCTTTTACGGAAATTTTGCGTTTTTTCTTTTTATTTATGCCCATACCGCCGAAGATAGAGCCCAAATCTATAGCCGCGCCGCTACCGGGCGAAAGCTCTAACGGCTTGGGCATATCGGCTACTTCTATCTCTATAAGCGTGCCGTCGTGCTTGCCTGCGTGAATTTCTTCCACGAGTTTTTGTTCAAACACGGCTTTATCCGTTTCGCCGCGCTCCTCTTTTTTTATTTCGGCAAGCGCTTTTGCTATTCTGCGCTCGGCAACAGCCGTTGCTTTATAGCTTACTTCCGCCGTTTTTTCTTCTTTTACAAGGCGGATAGCGCACTCGGCAAGGTCGCGCACCATACTTTCAACGTCCCGCCCTACGTAGCCGACCTCGGTATACTTGGTAGCTTCAACTTTTATAAACGGAGCCTTTACAAGCCGCGCAAGCCGCCTTGCAATTTCCGTTTTACCAACGCCCGTAGGGCCTTTCATAATTATGTTTTTTGGTGTTATTTCGTCCTGCAACGCGGGCGAAAGCATACTGCGGCGGTAACGGTTTCTAAGCGCTATAGCCACCGCTTTTTTAGCCTCGTCCTGACCGATTATATATTTATTTAACTCGTGTACGATTTGTTTGGGCGTTAAATCCATAATTCACCTATATAACTTCGCATTTAATATTGTCGTTTGTAAACACGCAAATTTCGCTGGCGATTTTTAACGACTTTTTAGCTATTTCCGCCGCTGAATACTTTGTGTTTTGATAGAGAGCGCGCGCCGCCGCCAAAGCGTAATTGCCGCCGCTGCCTATCGCCGCTATGCCGTCGTCAGGCTCGATAACCTCGCCCGTGCCCGAAACTATTAGCAAAGTTTCTTTATCGGCTACAATCATTAAAGCCTCTAATTTTCTTACGGCTTTATCGCTGCGCCAAAGTTCGGCAAGCTCCACCGCCGAACGCATAAGGTTGCCTGAAAATTTGTTAAGCATACCCTCAAACTTTTCGCTTAAAGAAAACGCGTCCGAAACCGAACCGGCAAAACCCAAAATTACTTTTCCGCCGTAAATTCTGCGCACCTTCTGCGCGCTGTTTTTAAAAATTACGCTTTCGCCCATAGTGACCTGTCCGTCGCCCGCGATTGCCGTTTCGCCGTTTCGTTTAACGGCGCAGATAGTAGTTGCGTGAAATTCAACCATACCGAAACCCCTTTATTTTATTTAAAACTCCCGCTAAAAATTTCTGCGGGCTACTGCAAATTATTTTTATATTCTTTTATATTTTTTATCGCCCTTTCGGCAAGCGCCGCGTAGCGCTGCTTTTTATCTTTTATGCTTATTTCAAGCGGCTTTAATATTCCGAAATTTGCGTTCATAGGCTGGAAATTATCCGTAGACCCCGATATATGCGCCGACAACGCGCCCATCACGGTAGTATTGTCGGGTATTTTCGGCTGCCTGCCGTTCATCTTTTCGTAAATATGTACTGCCGCCAAAATGCCGCTTGCCGCCGATTCCACGTAGCCTTCCACGCCGGTAATTTGCCCTGCGAAAAAGGTTTGCGAACTGTTTTTAAGCGAAAAATCAGCGTTTAAGCAGTTTGGCGAGTTTATAAAAGTGTTTCTGTGCATAACCCCGTAACGCAAAAACTCTGCATTTTCAAGCGCGGGGATTAAGGAAAACACCCGCTTTTGTTCGCTCCATTTAAGATTAGTCTGGCAACCGACCAAATTGTAAGCCGTGCCGTCGGAGTTTTCTTTTCTCAGTTGCAATACGGCGTAAAACTTGTTGCCGTTCTTATCACGCAGCCCCACGGGTTTTAAATTTGCAAACCTAAGGCTTTCAAATCCGCGCGCCGCCATAACCTCTACGGGCATACAACCTTCAAAAATTTCCCGCTTTTCAAACTCGTGCAATACCGCCCTTTCCGCAGACAAAAGCGCCGTTACAAAATTTTCGTACTCTTCTTTATTCAGCGGGCAATTTATATAATCGTCGCCGCCTTTGCCGTATCTGTCGCCGAAAAAGCATTTATCGAAATTAAGGCTATCCCTTGAAACTATGGGCGCGGAAGCGTCGAAAAAGTGTAATTGCCCCCCGCATATGCCCGAAATACTTTCGGAGAGCCCGCCGCAAGTTAAAGGCCCCGTTGCAATTATACACCAGCCTTGGGGAATTTCTGTCACTTCCCCGCATATAACTTTTACGTTTTCGTGCGAGGTTAATTTTTTTGTGACGAACGCCGCAAACGCCTCTCTTTCCACCGCCAGCGCGCCGCCGGCGGGCACGGCAGTTTCTTCCGCCGCCAACATAGTAAGCGAGCCGAAAACACGCATTTCCTCCTTTAAAAGCCCGCACGCGTTTGAGTACGCGTCCTTGCCTTTAAGCGAGTTGGAACAAACTAATTCGCAAAAATTTTTATCTGAATGCGCGGGGGTAAAACTTTTCGGTTTTATATCGTACAGTTCCACCTCGACGCCGCGTTCGGCAAGATAGTAAGCCGCCTCCGAACCGGCAAGCCCCGCGCCTATAACTTTAACCTTGTTCTTCATTTTCGCTTTCGGGCAAGTCTACAAAATAGTCGCAATCTTTTGAAGAGCATTTAATTTTGTTGCCTTTTTTCACAAGGTACGTGTTGCACTTGGGACACTTTTCGCCCGTAGCAACGTCCCAGCTCAAAAACTTGCATTCGGGATAGCCCGTGCAACCGAAATAAATTTTACCCGATTTAGAGCGCATACGCCGCATAGGTTTGCCGCACTCGGGGCACTTACCTTCCAGCTTTTCGCCCTCGTCGCCGTTAGACGAAACGAAGGGGCGCTTTTGCGCGCACTTGGGACATTCGAGATATTTTCCGTACTTGCCTTTTTTCAAAAGCATATTGCAACCGCAATCCGAGCATTTTTCAAGCGTTACTTCGGCGTCTATGGGAAGTATGGAAGAGCACTCCGGATAGTTGGGGCAGGCAAGGAATTTGCCGAATTTGCCGCTTTTAACCACCATATTGGCGCCGCATTTGGGGCAACGCATAGCCGAAATTTCCGCCTCGCCCTCGCTGACTATGTTAGAGCAGGTAGGATAATTAGAGCAGGCAAGATATTTGCCGTATTTACCCAAACGCCTTATCATAGGGCTGCCGCACTTTTCGCATTTGAGGTCGGTTTCCTCGTCGCCGTCGGTAGACGCCGTTTTAAGATGTTCGGAAAACCCGGGGTAGAAATCCGCGATAATTTTATGCCAATCGCACCCGCCGTCCTCTATCTTATCAAGCTCGTCTTCCATATGCGCGGTAAACCCTACGTCCATAATGTCGGTAAAATACTTCAACAACATATCCGTTATAGAGTACGCAACGTCGGTAGGCAGCATATATTTGCCGTCCTTTTTAACGTACTTGCGCTTATTGAGCACGGAAATTATGGAAGCGTAGGTAGAAGGTCTGCCTATCCCCTTTTCTTCCATCGCCTTTACAAGCGACGCGTCCGTGTAACGGTAGGGCGGCTTGGTGTGTTTAAGCTCTTTATTAAATTCTTTAAGGTTTAAATTGTCGCCCTCGTTCAACGGAGGCAACAGTTTTGCCACCTCGTCATCATCGTCCTTTTCCTTTGCAACGTCCTGATACGCCGCGGTATATCCCGCAAATAACAGCGATTTGCCGCTGGCTTTAAAGGTGTAGCCGCCGCTTTCCGCTTCAATCTGCATAGTGTTGTACTGTGCTTCCGCCATTTGCGAAGCGATAAACCTATCGTAGACGAGTTTGTAAATATTGTAATGCTTTCTGTCCAAACTGTTTTTTACGCTGGCGGGAGTAACGGCAAGGTTTATGGGTCTTATTGCCTCGTGCGCGTCCTGCGCACCCTTTTTAGTTGCGTAAAAATTGGGCTTAGCGGGCACGTATTCCGCGCCGTACGTCGTTTTTATAAACTCCAACGCGTTGTCCTGCGCTTCTTTGGAAACGCGGACGGAGTCCGTTCTGATATACGTTATAAGCGCTATATGGTCGCCGCCTACGTCCATACCTTCGTAAAGGTGCTGTGCGACGAGCATAGTTTCCGGCGCGGTCATTCCAAACTTGTTAGAAGCGTCCTGCTGTAACGATGAAGTTGTAAACGGCGAAGGCGCGTGCTGTTTGGTAACGCCCTTTTTTACTTTGGCAACTACGAATTTGCCCGCTTTTACCTTTTCTTCAACAGCGTTTGCCAGCTCTTCTGAAATGCTTTCGCCGCTCTTTTTATATTGGTAAGTCGCTTTAAACGGAGCGTATTTTGCGCCCTCGTCCTGCAACAGCGCGCTCATCACCCAGTAACCGTCGGGTTTGAACGCCGAAATTTCGCGCTCCCTGTCCACAATCAGCCGCAGAGCAACCGACTGCACCCGTCCCGCCGAAAGCCCGTTTTGTATGCGCTTGTTTAAAAGCGGGGAAAGTTTATAGCCCACTAGCCTGTCCAACACGCGCCGCGCCTGTTGCGCGTCTACGAGGTTGGTGTTTATCTTGCGCGGATTTTTTAACGCGTTTTGCACAGCGGAAGGTGAAATTTCGTTAAACTCTATGCGGTTTGCCTGGCTTTCGTCAAGCCCCAACACGGTTTGCAAATGCCAGCTTATAGCCTCGCCCTCGCGGTCGGGGTCGGTTGCAAGATATACTTTGCCGCACTTTTGCGCTTCGGCGGAAAGTCTTTTTATAATTTCCTTTTTAGAAGGCGTAATTTCATACTTGGGCTCGAAATTATCGGTTATTTTAACGCCTAACGTCCTTTCCGGCAAATCGCGCACGTGCCCGCCCGAAGCGTCTACTTTGTACTTGCCCTTTAAATATTTTGAAATGGTTTTCGCCTTTGACGGCGACTCGACTATAATTAAATCCATATTATATTACCTCTGTTCAAAAACTTACGGCGGGTTAACGCCGCTGTTTTTGCGCGTAAAATTTATCTTTTAATAGCCGCGTTAAACGGCGGAATATCTGTTGCCGCCAAGGCGGACGATAAAACCCTTTATTTCCAACTTGGACAAAACGGGAATAATTTCGTACGGCTTTTTGCCCGTTTTAACAGCAAGGTCGGGCACGAACGCCGCGCCCGTTTCTCGGATAAGCGACAATAGCTCGCTTTCCTCTTTTGAAAGCGTAACTTTTTCAGACGGCTTAAACTCCATACCGAAATCGTCCAAAATATCAAGCGTGTTTCTGCACAGCGTTGCGCCCTCTTTTATAAGCGCGTTACAACCCGCGCCCGACTTAACGTTTATCGAATACGGGATAGCGAAAACACGCCTGTCGTATTCCAGCGCGTAATGCGCCGTTATCAAAGCCCCGCTCTTTTCCGCCGCCGAAGCGATTAAAACGCCCTCGCTCAAGCCCGCGATTATTCTATTTCTTACGGGAAAGTTAAATTTTTCGGGTTTGGTTTTGGAGGTATACTCGGTTATAACCAAACCTTTTTTAACTAACCGTTTCAAAAGCGGCGCGTTTACCGACGGATAAACGTGGTCAAACCCGTTTGCAAGTACCGAAATTACTTTGCCGCTTTCTATCGCGCCTTCCAAAACGGCGGTGTCCGCACCGTCGGCAATTCCGCTTACCACGGTAAAATGCCGCGAAAGCTCTTCTGAAATAGTTTTAAGCGCCTTTAAAACTTCCGGCTGGGTTCTTCTTGACCCCACCGCAGCAAACGCGCGCTCGCTCAAAAGTTTGGTATTGCCCTTGCAAAACAAAGTTATCGGCGGGCAGGGAATATTTTTTAACGGCTCGGGATAATTTTGCGAAAAGTAAGTTACGCATTCAACGCCGTCGTTTTCAAGCTCTTTTAAAACTTTTTCCCTGAAAACCGAGCTGTAAAAACTGTCCTTTACTTTATTATATACGCCGCCCGTAAGCGTTTTAATCAAAATTTTCTCACATTTCACAAAATCAGGCTCGCTGCTTTCCAACCCGTTTAAAAGCTCAAACCTGTTTTTGTAAGTAAGCCCTTCAATACTGCAAAGCGTAATTAAATTTATTTCACTTTCTGTATACATCTTAATTGCCCGCGTCGTAATTTCTGTACGAAGTTGCTTCGAGAACGTGCTCCGGCTGTATTTCTTCGTAAAAAGCAAGGTCGGCGATAGTGCGGGCTACTTTTATAATCCTTGAACGCGCCCTTGCGGAAAGCCGCAACGTTTCAAAGGCAGAGCGCAAAATGTCCTCGCATTCTGCCGATAGCTTGCAATATTTTTTTACGTGTCGCTCGCCCATACTCGCGTTTAAAAGTATGTTTTCGCCCTTAAACCTTTCGCGCTGGATTGCCCGCGCTTTCTCCACGCGCGCTTTTACTGCGGAGCTGGGTTCGCCGTTTCCCTCGCCCGCAAGGTCGTCGTACTTAACCCCGTCCACTTCCACCTGCAAATCTATCCTGTCCATCAACGGACCGGAAACTTTGGCGCGGTACCTTTGTATTTGCGCGGGCGTACACGTACAGTTGAGATAAGCCGAACCGTAGTTGCCGCAAGGGCAGGGATTCATACTTGCGCACAAAATAAAGTCCGCGGGGAAAGTAACGGCGCCGCCCGCGCGGGTTATGGTAATAACCCTGTCTTCAAGCGGTTGGCGCAGCGATTCCAAAGCGCAGCGGGTGTATTCGGGCAGTTCGTCCAAAAACAAAACGCCTTTATGCGCCATAGAAATTTCGCCGGGACGTATTTTGCTGTTTCCGCCGCCGCACAACGAAACGGTTGTAGCCGTATGGTGCGGGGTGCGGAAAGGGCGGGAGGAAACTATTCCTTCCTCGCTCAGCGCGCCCGCAACCGAATGAATTTTGGTAACTTCAAGCGCTTCGCCGAAAGTCATATCGGGCATAATGGTAGGCAGGCACCTTGCAAGCATTGTTTTGCCCGTGCCGGGAGGCCCCGCAAGCAAAATATTGTGCCCGCCCGCAACGGCTATTTCCAGCGCGCGTTTGGCAACGCTTTGCCCGCGCACCAGCGACATATCGCAATCGTACTTCCGCGAGGTTTGAGCCGCGCTGAAACTGCGGCTTGACACGGGCTGAAAGCCCTCTTCGCCGGATAAAAACCCCGCTACGTCGCGCAAACTTTTAAGCGCGTAAACTTCCGCGCCCTCGATATAACTTGCCTCGTTGGCGTTGCCCGCGGGCACTATAAATTTGGAAAAGCCTTTGGCGCGCGCGGAAATGAGTATGGGCAAAATACCCGCTACGGGGCGCAAATTGCCGTCCAGCGCAAGCTCGCCCAAAAACACTATATCGTCGGTTTGCGCGCTTATCGTGCCGTCCGCCTTTAAAATGCTTACGGCAAGCGACAAATCGTATTGCGAACCCTCCTTTTTCAGGTCTGCGGGCGCAAGATTTATGGTTATTTTATTTACGGGGAAACGGAACGCGCTGTTTTTTATAGCCGAGCGCACGCGCTCTTTACTCTCTTTTACAGCCGCGTCGGGCAAGCCCACCAAATCGTAGGAAACCATACCTTTATTGATATCCGTTTCCACTTCCACAGGCACGCCCTCAAGTCCGTTTAAAGCAAAGCAGGTAACTTTAGATAACATTTAAATCCTCTTAGGTATAAAAAATGCTCCCGCGTATAGCGAGAGCTTTTTTTAATTATTTAATTTCTGCAATCTTGGCAGCCTTACCGGTAAGCCCGCGGAGATAGTAGAGCTTAGCCCTTCTTACTTTACCGCGCTTAACTACTGCTATAGAAGCGATTTTAGGCGAGTGCAAGGGGAAAGTTCTTTCCACGCCTACGCCAAACGACAATCTGCGAACGGTAAAACTTTCTCTTATTCCGCCGTGTTTCTTTGCTATAACAACGCCCTCGAAGTTCTGGATTCTTTCCTTGGTTCCCTCGATGACCTTAAAGCCCACTCTTACGGTATCGCCTACGTTGAATACGGGCACTTCCTTTTTCATACCCTCTTTTTCAATGGCTTCAACTAATCCTTTCATAACTTTAACCTCCATTTTTGCGTGGCATTCGTGCGTTTTTTGCAGAGGACTGCCCGAAGTCGGATTATATATTAACAGATAAAAAATTATTTTGCAACTTATTTTACGGGGTGTGTCGCAATTTTCACAAAAGAAAAATACCGCCGTAGCTTTATATATTTATATATAAGGTAAAGCAAACTAAATTATTTTGCTGTACCCGTACGAGTTGACTACCGCGTCCACCTTTACGCCCTTGCGGCACAGCGGGCAATCCGCCGCCGCGTGCGAAGCGTAATCGGGCAAATCTTCAAGCCCGAAAAGTTTTACCACGGGAACGCTGCACTCAAAATTGCCGCCGAACACGTTGGCAACGCCTACGGGCGTGCCGCCGTAATACTCTATACCCGCTACAACGCTGTTTGCGTCCTTGCCCGTAGTTGCCGAAGCAGTTAAAAGCAACACGTTTTTGCCCTTGATATACGGCAGAAAGTTGTCCCTTAAAATCATTTTGTCGCCCGAAAGTTCGGGGGTGATGACGCCTATATCCTGCCCCTTGTTTAAATGCGTGTTGGAAAGATAGTCGGCAAGAAAGGCGCCCACCATCTTCATTCTGTCAAGCGTTATTATAGTATCCACTGGAGTAGAGCAAAACCGTTCGGCAAACAGCTTTGCCGCCGCCTTTGCGGAATTTAGCCCCGATTTCACGCGAGTCATATCCACACAGTAGTTTACGTGCGAGTGCCTTGTTGCAAAGTGCCCGGGAATGACTTTGATAGTAACTTCCCTGTCCGCCTTTGAAAATAATTCGTACGCCCTTTTTTCCATTTTTCCCTCCTAAAAAGCGTTTTCGATATGATTAATTTGACCGCAAAAAATTTCTATTACGTCAAAACGCACGGTCAGCTCGATTTCCCTGTTTGTAAAATAGTACTTTGCTCCCGATATATACCGCTGTTTCCGCGCATAATTCACCGCCTCGGACGGCGTGCCGTAATAGTCGGAAAGCCGCGTTTTAACTTCTATAAAAGCCAAAACTTCCCCTTTGCGCGCGATAATATCAATTTCGCCGAACGGCGTGCGGTAATTTTTTTCAACTATCTTCCAACCGCTTGAAACCAGATATTTCCGCGCCTTTATTTCGCCCTTTATACCCAGCTTTCTGTTATGTAAACTATCTTTATCTACTGCCATTTTTTTGTAAAACTTTTGCGGTGAACGGGGCATATTCCCGCCTCTAACAGTCCTTTTATATGCGCCTTGGTGCCGTAACCCTTGTTGCTTGCAAAAGCGTATTCGGGGTATTCGGCGTCGTACTCTTCCATTATCTTGTCACGGTACTGCTTTGCTACTATAGACGCCGCGCCTATGGTATAACTAAGCGCGTCGCCCTTTACTATGCTTTTTTGCGGAATATCTATATCCAATTTCATATTGCCGTCGGTAATAACGAAATCAGGCTTAATTTCAAGGCTTTCAACGGCGTTTTTCATACACCGCCGCGTAGCCTGCAAAATGTTTATTTCGTCTATAACCTGCGGTTCAACGCGGCATATTGCCAGGGCAATCGCCTTTTCGCTTATTTTTTTCGCCAGCGTTTGCCGCTTTATGGCGGAGAGTTTTTTGCTGTCGTCAACGCCGTCTATCAAATTGTCCAACGGCATAATTACCGCCGCGCACACCACGGGACCGGCAAGCGGACCCCTGCCCACTTCGTCCACGCCGCAAATATATTTATAGCCCTGCGCGTTAAGTTCCCTTTCGTACGCCAGCTTGTCCATCAGAAGTCAAGCCCTTTTAAATCGTCGGGTATGTCCAAAGTGATTCTGCCCAGCCTACCTTTGCGGAAATCATCTATAACCGCACGCTCGCCGCGCTCGTAGTCGTACTCGCCGCCGCGCAACATAAATCCACGCCGTTTGCACACTGTTTCAAGCATATCCAGGGGGGTACCGCCCTCAACGCCGTATCTTTCGTAAAGCCGCGCGGGATATTTTGCGTAACATTCTTCAAGCAACGCCAGCGCGATATCGTCTATATCTAAAATGTCGTCGTTTATACTGCCCACAAACGCTAAATGCCTTGCAAGGTATTGGTTCTCAAACGCGGGCGGCATAGTGCCGGGCGTATCCAAAAGCTCGAATCCGTCGCAACGAATCCATTGCTTGCCGCGGGTAACCCCAGCCTTGTCGCCCGTTTCCGCGCGTTTTGAACCCGCAAGCAGGTTTATAAGCGTAGACTTGCCCGTATTGGGCACGCCCGCAACCATAAAACGGAAAACTTTAGTTTGCCCCTTTTCAAGCGCTCTTTGCCGCTTTTCCGCCACAAGTTTTTCGATTGCCCCCGTAATATCCCGCTTTGACGAGGCGTTAACGGCGTTTATTTTTACCGCCGCGCCGCCCTTTTCACGGATAATTTTCAGTAAAATATCCGCGCGCTCGTCGGCAAGGTCGCCCTTGTTCAAAACGTATAATACGGGTTTGTTGTTTGCAATTTTTTTAAGTTTAGGGTTAAACGAGGCAGCGGGGCAACGCGCGTCAAGCACGAACACCACGCCGTCAACAAGCGAAAGATGCTCCTGCATCATTCGCATAGCTTTCGTCATATGCCCGGGAAACCACTGTATGGTTTTCATTGGTTACCGCCTTTAAGCAAGTCGGGTCTGCGCGCGGCGGTTATCTTTTCGCTTTCCGCACGTCGCCACCCGTCTATTTTTTTATGGTCGCCCGAAAGCAAAACCTCGGGCACTTTCAGCCCCTCGTATTCAGCGGGGCGGGTATACTGCGGATATTCCAAACCGCCGTTTGAAAAACTTTCGTCCACTAACGAACCGTCTGAAATAACCCCGTCAACGTACCGCGCCACGCAGTCGCACACCACCATTGCGGGCAATTCCCCGCCCGTAAGCACGTAGTCGCCTATGGAAATTTCCTCGTCGATATAAAGGTCTATAACGCGCTGGTCAACACCCTCGTAATGTCCGCAAAGCAAAATTACGTGTTCGTACTGCAAAAGCCCGAACACTTTGCTCTGCTTAAAAGTTTCGCCCTTGGGCGACATATACACGCGGTGCGCCTTGTGCTCGGGGTCTACCGCCTTTATAGCCGAACCGATGGGCTGCGGCGTCATTACCATACCGGAACCGCCGCCAAACGGATAATCGTCGCACTTGAAGTGCTTGTTTTCGGCATAGTCGCGGATATTTACGATATCTATTTGTATTTTGCCGCTATTTTGCGCCCTGCCCAATATGCTTTCGCTAAGGGGCGCAAACATTTCGGGGAACAGCGTTAAAACGGTAATTTTCACACTGAAACTTCCTTAAATCTTTTCTTGTTTACGGTGATAAGTTTGTTTTGGATATCCACGCTTTCTATAACGCCCTCTGCGGCGGCAAAGCTAACGCTTCCGCTTTCCGTGGCAAGCGTATAAATATCCGTGCGCGCGGGCGTTACGGCAATTACTTCGCCAATTACCTCGCCCGAAGCCGCAACCACTTTACAGCCCGTAAGGTCGGCAATGTAATATCTGCCCTCGGGTAAGGCGGGCATTTCGCTTTTATAAACCTGTATATCCTTACCGCGAAGAAGTTCGGCGGCGTTTCTGTCAAACACGCCTTTAAGCGCGATAAAAGCCACTTCGCCCTGCCCGCGAAATCCCATAACGGAATATTCTACGCCGTCGATAAACACGCGCTTAACGTCCGCAAGGTCGTCCGCGCCGTCGCAAAGCACTTTAACTTTTATTTCACCGCGTATACCCTGCGGCTTTAATATAGTTGCAACAGTTAATTTGTCTGCCATAATTATTAATTAAGCCGAGCTTACACTCGGCTTATCTTTATACTTTTTCTTTAATTTCTATTGCGTAGCGTTTAGCGCCGCGGGGCGTGGAAGCGCTTACAAGCGTTCTTAAAGCCTTTGCAATTTTGCCCTGTTTGCCTATAACTTTGCCCATATCGGCGGAATTAAGCAAAACGGTAATTTCGTTTACGTTTTCCTTTTCCTCGAAAAGGTACTCAATCTCGTCCTTTTTCTCTGCAAAGTTTTCCACTACGTATTTAATTAAATTTTTTATGGTTTCATCCATATTATCACCTGTCGTTAAAGATTAAAAAACGCGGTTGGTTTAAATTAATCTTTCTTCTTTTTATTATTGGTTTTGGGCGCGGAAGGTTTTGCGCTCTGTTCCATTGCGCCAACTTTTACGAGATAGCTTTTTACCGTTTCGGTAGGCTGAACGCCCTTAGCAAGCCAGGATTTAGCCTTTTCTACGTCGATATTGATTTCCGCGGGAGTTTTAAGAGGGTCAACGTAACCTACTTTATCGATATACTCGCCCGAACGAGCCTTTCTCGAATCAACAACCACTACGCGATAAAAAGGGCTTTTCTTATCGCCCATTCTCGTAAGTCTCATTTTAACTGCCATTTTAATTTTCTCCTTGTGCCTTGCGGCTATATAAATTTTAATTTTTAGCTGATTTCATTTTAAAAGGGAAGCCTGCGCTTGCCCGATTTCAACTGCTTCATAAGCTGTTTCGTCTGCTCGAACTGCTTTAAAAGCTGGTTAATTTCCTGCACCGAAGTGCCCGAGCCCGCGGCAATCCGCTTTTTGCGCGATGAATTTATAACCGACGGGTCAACCCGCTCTTTCTTAGTCATTGAAAGGATAATAGCCTTGGTGCGCTCTATCCTGCTTTCGTCTATATCCTCGGCCTTTACTTTGCCGCCCATACCCGGCATCATCGCAAGCAACGCCTGCGCTCCGCCCATTTTTTTCATACTTTCAAACTGAACGAGATAATCTTCAAGCGTAAAGGTGTTTTCAAGCATTTTTTTCTGCATTGCCTTTGCCTGTTCCTCGCTAACCGCTTCCTGCGCCTTTTCTATAAGCGTAAGCACGTCGCCCATTCCGAGTATGCGCGAAGCCATTCTGTCCGGATAAAAAGGTTCAAGGTCGCCCAGCTTTTCGCCCACGCCTATAAACTTAATAGGTTTGCCCGTAACCGCTTTTATAGAAAGGCAGGCGCCGCCGCGGGTATCGCCGTCCAGCTTGGTTAAAATTATGCCCGTAACTTCAAGGCGTTCGTTAAAGGTTTTGGCTACGTTTACGGCAACCTGTCCCATCATACTGTCTACGGTAAGAAGTATTTCGTTAACTTCAACGCTCTTTTTAATATTTTCAAGCTCCTGCATAAGCGGCTCGTCTATTTCAAGCCGTCCCGCAGTATCTATAATAACGGTGTCAAAGCCCATCGAACGCGCGTGTTCAATAGCTTGTTTAGCCGTTTTAACGGGGTTTTGCGCGCCCTTTTCAAACACTTCCGCACCCGCGTTTCTGCCCACCACTTTAAGCTGGTTTATCGCCGCGGGACGATAGATATCGCACCCGACCAACAGCGGCTTTTTACCGCTCTTTTTCAAGTTTACGGCAAGTTTTCCGCACATAGTCGTCTTGCCCGCGCCCTGCAAACCGCACATCATAATAACCGTGGGCGGTTTGGGCGAAATATTTAGTTTTTGATTAGTGGAACCCATCAGCGCGATAAGTTCGTCGTTGACTATTTTAATAACCTGCTGCGCAGGGTTTAAACTTTTTAAAATTTCCTGCCCTACAGCCTTTTCCGAAACCTCGGCGCAAAACTGCTTTGCCACGAAAATGTTTACGTCCGCTTCCAAAAGCGCCACGCGCACCTCGCGCATAGCCGTTTTTATTTCAAGCTCGGTAAGCCTGCCGCGTTTGGTAAGTTTTGAAAATATATGGTTTAACCGCTCTGAAAGCGAAGAAAACGCGCCCATTAAATCCTCTTATAACGCCGTTATAATTTGCACCAGCTTATCACATTCCGCCTTAAACGCGGGGTTTGAAGACGAAAATTCTTCCGCCCACGCCTTTATTTCGGTTGCCGCCAGCGAAACGCTTAGCGAAAAATCGTTTAGCCGTTTTGAAATTCCCACCTTTTCCTCGTATTCCTCAAGTTGTTTTTTACAAGTTTTAAGGCACTCGGAAACGGCTTGCCGCGTAATACCCTTTTCGTCCGCAATCTCCGACGGCGTTAAGTCGAGATTGAAATACATATCGGTTATTTCCTGCTGGGTGGGCGTTAAAAGCCCCTTGTAAATATCCCACAGCCGTATAAAAGGTATTTTTTCCATAGTTTACGCATACATTTTACAGTAATTTAAATAGCTTGTCAAGTATTTTTACTTTACGCAAATGTTAATTTTTAACGGTTTTGAATATTAAATTTTAATAAATTAACATAAACTTAATGCGCGGGTATTATAATTTTTTTGTATTGACATAATTTAGCGTATATGATAAAATTTTAGCGATTGCTCGTTGCGGCTTGTTAATACGTTTAGTTAAGGGAAAAAAGAAAATGTTGAAAGAAATTGATAATTTAGCGTACGACACCTCTGCGTCCACGGTAGACAAAAAATTTACCTACGGAAAACCCGGCGACCCCGACGGTTACGAGGAAACGTTGTACGTAACGAGCGACGGCAGATATTTTATATACACTAACGGCGGACATCTTTCCAGATACCCCGCCGAAAACATAACTCCAATAGCGCGCGAAGACGTAAAAAATTGGATGTTGTCGCGCTGAAAAAAATCCGCCGCATAAGCGGCGGGTTTTTTTACTCTTCTTCCTTGCTGATTTTTGCCATTTGACTAACCGAATGTGCGATAATAGAAAGATAGTACACGGTTAAGCTTAACCCAATAAATAATATTTCACCGAATATCACCCACAAATATAATTTATATCCGCCCGCTAGCAGTCCGGCAAAAAACATAATAAAAGGCGCCACTATATTTACCGCAATAAGTATAATGCGACGAATTACCGCCAAATTCCGCCACCATTTTTTCTTTTCCATAAATGTTCTCCTTGTTAATAATCTAAAATAACGTCCATTTGAATTTGCCAACTATCTCCGGTGTTGCTGATCTCCAAACTTGCACCAGGCGTATTACTCACAGTTATTCCACCAGCGCCTATTCCCACCTCGGACGTAGGGGGAGCTAAAGTTACAACCGCATTAAAAAGATTAAACGTATGTACGTAAGTCATTTTTACAGACGTCATTTTACCTTGCGTCTCAATTGGCTTCATTAAATCAGCGTACGCTTGTGCAAAACTCAACTCAGAACCCAAAAAAACCGGATTATTCATAGAATTGCTAAATTATACCGCAACGTTTATCTATCTGTGATACTGCACAACTCTCATCCTTTTTATTATGATAAAATCCACTCATACCATAACTTTCGTCTTTCAATATTAATTTATTTTCACCACCCCAAGTAAAGCTAATATAATCTAAATTAAATTCTTCCGCCGCTTTATTAGACTCAAACGGAGTTACCAACTCGGCTTTCCAAGAAGCGCTACCAACGACACCATAATAATTTTCTAACGGATAATAAAATACTGAAAAAGCGTATTTAAATTATAAAATTTTTCCCATTAATCTCCAATCAATTCCAAAGTTGCTCCAGTCGTAACGTCACTATCTTGATTAAAACTATGCTCGCTAAACGCTTCTTCAATTCCTGATTTTTTTAGCAAACGACTATCAACAATTTCATTGCCGTTAGATGTCTCTGCTACCCAAACACTCTTATTTACAGCATAAACAAATTCACCGACACTGCCGCTATTTAATACTGAACGCGCCATTTTCTTACCTTTCTGTGCTTGATTATCTTCAGTAAATTCTTTATAAAACGAATTAAATTCTGTTTCACTCAAAAAATGCGTTGTTTCTGAATAGTAATCATTTTCATCGCAAACAGTATAGAAAGTTTTAAGCCGTGTACCTACGCTTGTAGTAAAAAATAAAATAAAAAAGAGCTTACAAAAAAAGTTATTACGCAAACGGCTGTTGAAAAGATTTTTGTTTTTTTAAAAAACATTATAATATTATGCCTCCACTATAAAATAATGTCTTTAAGACGATTTAATTTTAACGCTACACAGCAAAAATTTCAACAGTAAAAGCCGTAAAATGCGTCCCGTTTTTGTCCCATAGATATAAATCAAACATTTATACTGACAATTTTTTTAAAACTATTGCCAAACCCGCCACGTTTTGATAAAATTAAAATATGTTAAAAATAGACGGTCGTTATCTTAGAAAATTGCGCAAAGACCACGGTTATTCACTGCGTGAATTTGCAAAACTCGTCTACGCTTCAAAATCTTCCGTCCAGCGTTGGGAAGCGTCGTTCGCGCCAGAAGATAAAGAATTATTGGAAAAAATTGCCGCCGTTTATTCAACGACGGTAGACGATTTAAGAAAACAATCGCAGAAAGAATACGCAAAAAAATCGTACCCGCCAAAACTTTTTTCGGAAGTGGGATTGGGAATAGGATTTATCACCGTTTTGATATTGTTGATTGCCGCATTCTTTATAGTATTAAAATTTATTTAAAACGCAAGGCGGGTAAAATAACCCGCCTTGCGTTTTCATATATTAAGTACCTAAATTTTCAGATGAAGTTTTGCCTATTTCGGTAGGAGTTTGCTCGCCGCCGTCGTTTATTACGGGAGGAAGATTATCTTTACCCTTGCCGTAAAGCAGTTTTAAGAATATAGGCGTAAGTATTGAAGAAACGAGAATTAAAAGCACGGTCATAATCATAAACTCGGAAGGCAAGCCCGCTTCCATAGCTTTGCCCGTAACGATAAGCGCAACCTCGCCGCGCGCCATCATTCCCACGCCCGCTATAGCGCTTTCGCGCCAGCCGTATTTAAAGCATTTTGCAACGACGCCGCATCCGACGATTTTGCCGATAAGCCCAAGCAATACTGTAAGCGCAGCGAACAGGAACAGCCAGCCCGACATACCCTCTGCAAACGATATGTTGGAAATACCTATGTTTGCAAAGAACACTGGTGCGAATATGGTATAAGTATTAACTTCTACTTTCTTATCCGTGTACTCGCTTGAACGGTGCGCCGTGGAAAGAATTATGCCCGCAAGGAACGCGCCGGTAATATCCGCAACGCCGAAAATTTCTTCCGCCGCCCACGCGTAAAGGAAGCAGACAGCGATAGAGAAAACGGGCAAGCGGTGTGTGTTGGGCCACTTTCTTTCAAGCCAGCGGAACAACATAGAAATGCCGAAGCCAAGCCCTATACCTACTACGAAGAACGCCACAATCATAATAAGCGTGCCCCACCACTGCGCTTTAAACCAAGCGAAACCTGTAAGCGAACCTGCGTCGCCCGCGCCGGCAACGCCCGTTACTACCGACAGCACGACTATGCCGATAACGTCGTCGATAATAGCCGCCGAAACTATCGTAGTGCCGAGTTTGGTGTTAATTTTGCCAAGCTCCTTTAACACGGAAACGGTAATAGCAACCGAAGTAGCGGTTAATATCGCGCCGATAAATATGCAATTATATATATTGGTAACGCCAAGCCCCAACTCGCTGAACGGAAGCGCAATTAAAATGCCCAAAACCATAGGCACTGCAACGCCCGCGCAAGCTATTAACGTAGAAGCAAGCCCCGCCGATTTAAGCTCTTTAAGGTTTGTTTCCAGCCCCGTTGAAAACATAAGGAATAAAACGCCTATTTTCGAGAAAATGGAAAGCGCATTGTCCCCCGGCAACTCCAAAAAACACCAATACTCCTTACCCTCGAAACCGATAAGCGAAAATCCGCAAAGGTCTCCGAATATTGCAGGTCCTATAATAATGCCCGCAATTATGTAACCGAGAACCTGCGGAAGCCCTATTTTTCTGAATACGAGTCCGAGAAATTTCGTTGACAGCAATATAATAGCCAAGACCATACAAAAGCCAAGCGCCGAATTTCCTTCAAACATACCCTAATCTCCTTTTGTAATTTGTACCATAACATTATAAGCATAAAATTTTTAAAAAGAAAGCAATTTACCGAAAAGTTTGAAAATTTAAAAAAAATAAAGTGAAAATTTTAGAAAAGCTATTGACTTTTGAAAAATGTGTGCTAAAATGAAAGTACAAAAAAGGAAAATATTTCACAAAAAATGTTTGACGTCAACATTTTTGAGGAGTAAACTCTATGAAGGAGAAGTAGCCGCGAAAGCGGGTCAAGGTTCTTTTTTTAGGGCGCGAGTCGCCTTTATATGGTAAGGGAAACACAAATTTTTAGCGTTAAGGAGGTAAAGATTATGAAACTTTACTTCGCCGGAACGGTAGAATAAAAAGGAAGGTATACTCCAATGTACAACTTCAGGAGGGAAATCTGATTCCGGTTGCGGTTTGATTTTGCGGACGGTATTGCGCAATACCGGCTGCGCGGTTTAAAACCAAAAGCGCCCTACGGGTACCGCAGGGAGGCGATTTCCAAAATAAAACTTAATAACTTAAATATTTACCCACCCGTGTTATGCGGGTGGGTCTTTTGATTTTTATTTAATCCAACTCGTCCAAGGTAAGCGCGAAACTATCTATAAAATTCTCGAAAAAGTAGTTTATTTCAGGCATATTGCGGGACTTAAGGTCTTCCTCTATGCTTTTTTTCGCCTTTGAAAACTCAGCGTTACCGCAACGCAGTTCCTCAAGACATTTAACGTAAGCCGAAAGCCTGTCCGCCGCTTTCATAAGTTTGTATTCGTAACTTTCAACGTCTGGTTTTACGCTTTTTTCAAACTCTGAGCGAAGTTCTTTTGGCAACGTTTCCAGAAGTTTATCCGAAGCGCGCTCTTCAAGTTTTTTGTACGCGCCCGTAATGGAATTGTTGAAATATTTTATCGGTGTGGGCAAATCGCCCGTAACCACCTCGCCGCATTCGTGATAAACAGCGTAAAGCGCCGCCTTGCCCGCGTCCGCATTGCCGCCGAAAACTTTGTTGTTGATAACGGCAAGCGCGTGCGCAAACATTGCCACCTGTTGCGAGTGCTCCATAATATTCTCATCGCGCACGCAACGCATAAGCTGCCAGCGGCGGATATATTTCATTCTGTCGGTAAACGCAAAAAAATTATAACTCATAACTACCTCGCGTATATTATAGCGCAATTTATTTGACTTTGCACTAAAATTAAACTATAATTTTTATATAATAAATTAAATACCGTCGGGGGTGTCCGCCAAAATACGGCGGGCTGAGATTATACCCTTTGAATCGGCAACGTAATGGTTGAGCGATAAGGCAAAGAGAATTTTCGGCGTTCCCTCCTTTTTGCGAGGGGCGTTTTATTATTTCGGCGGTAGAAGGAGTTTTATGTTTCTTTCACTTCTGGCGTCCGAAGTAAAATGGTATCCCGTTTTATTCGATTCCGCATTAAACGCCGTCCGTTCTACGGCAACCTGGCTTACGCTTGCAATAGTTATTGCGTTTGCGACGTGCGTATGCGTGTTAAAGGGCGAAAAGCGCGAAAAATTTATCAAATACGCGCTTATAGGCATTATTATTTACGCCGCGGTAACGGGCGTTACGTTGCTTGCTCTTACGCTTATAGAGGACGGTATAGTGGTTATGCTGTTCGTGCCGCTGACCGTGCTTATTATTGCGGTGGCGGCAAGCGCGGTTACGCTGTTTTTCAAGCGGAACAAGCCCGTTTATATTGCCGCGGGCTGTACGGTGGGCGGCGCCCTTTTGGCAACGCTGATTTGCACGGGCGTTTACTCTGCCGACGCATTGGCGAAAAACGAGAGCATTGCGCTTTACGTTGCCGCGCTTTTAACCTTTGCCGCGGTAGTTTCGTCCGCCGCGCTTATCGATAAGCATAAATTTGAATTTGACAGCAAATCTATAGCTTACGCCGCAATTTGCATTGCGATGAGTTTTGCGCTATCCTATATGCGCATAGTACGTATGCCGCAAGGCGGGTCTATTACCCCCGCTTCTCTGCTTCCTCTTATGCTTTACGCATTTATGTTCGGCGCGAAAAAAGGCGTGTTCGCGGGCTTCGTTTACGGGCTGCTGCAAGCCGTGCAATCGCCCGACGGAGTTATACACCCCGCCCAATTCGTGCTGGATTTCCCCGCGGCGTTTGCGTGCATAGGGCTTGCGGGGCTGTTTGCGGGCTTAAAGCCGCTTGAAAAACTGCCGCAAATACAGTTTTTGTTGGGCGGCGTAGTTGCAGGCTTGGGCAGGTTTATAATGCACTTTCTTTCGGGCACGTTCGCGTTTGGAACGTACGCGCCCGAGGGGCAACCCGCTTGGCTGTACAGTTTAGGGTATCAGGCGGGCTACGTTTTGCCGGATATTGCAATAGCCGTTGCCGTAGGAGTGGCTGTGTTGTGCTCGCCCGCGATAGTACGCGCGGTGAAAAAGTTTAGCCCGCGCGAACAATCCGCGCCTAACCCCCAAGAAACGCAAACCGAAAAATAAAAATTTTCCATCTTAGCGGAATTTAATTTGAATATAAAATCCGTCGGGTAATGCGCACTTCCCATAGAAAATCAAAAAAAGGCTTGCACTTTCAAGTAATGGCAGAAAGCTCTCGAACAAAACGTTCGAGAGCTTTTAACTACGAATTATTTAGAAAAATAACTAAAATTTACTTTTCGTTAATCTTCGGGCAACTGCCCGTTATGCGCAAACCATTGACATTCCTTAATTTGCATATTACTAAACGTTGCCTTAAAAGAAGAATCTTCCGGACTGCACGCATAAATACCAAAACGAATCGTTTCTTTGCCGTTCCACATATGGCATATACGCATTTGCCTAAAATTTATACCATCCGTAGAACACTCAATACAATAATCGTCTTCCCTGCGACTAAATCGATACCACATTGATTTTACCGAAGCGTCGATGACTGTTGTAGCCCAGTCTGAGTAGCCCATATTCGTCACTACGCTTCCAAGATGCTGAAACTGCTCGTTTTCATATTCAATAGAACCTTTAATCCAGTTTTCACTATCCAAATACATTACGACACCACATTGGTCAAAGCGTTTTTTTGACTCGAATTCAGTTTTAACAACAAACGAGAAATACTTTTCGTCTGTGGATATTTGCAAAACCGGCGCGTTATCATTTCTGAAATGATAGTATGTTCGTTGCCATAAATCGGTATGAGGCGCCGTTATAATTTCAACCTTATCCGAAGTGACTTTGTAGTCTTTGGGTTCTCGCGTCCACTTCATTGCTTTAATATCAATTTTCATAATATTTCTCCGTTAAATTACCGTTTATCGTACAAGCATTATATCATAAGGATATTGAGAAAACAAGCGACTGTTAAATGTAGGCTCGCTACACTTATTGCACTTTGCTTAATAAGTTCAGTTTGCTTTGAAGGGTTTTTCAACTACGTAGAAAATAATACAAGCAAAAAGGCGTACGCTTTATCGCAGTTCCCATAGGGAATATTCGGTAAGCCGCAGGTTGTAGAGATTAAAGCGTGGCGTGAAGCCACGCCTTTTTTGATATTTATATTGCGTGGACAAACGAGGCTACTCGTAGCCTAGTGAGATATAGATATGTTTTATATTTCCCGCAAAATTCAATGGATTGCGCTCTTTAATTTTTCGTGATATAATGATTGTACGATAAACAGTAATTTAAAGTTAATAGGAAAATCATATGAGAAAAATAGTATTTTCTATCGTAGCAACAATAATTATAATTTTAAGTGTTGTGCTATGTGCTTGCACAAGCTCTGTTATAACTATTGAAAATACGAATTGGCAATTACAGGTAGCGATACGAGCAGATATTGAAAATCAAGAGAGTAAAGTTATTGCTAGAAACGATGAATGGGTTGTGGAAGATACAACCGCTTCTATTGTAGATGTTATTCTTGTTGCAAATGACGAAATAATCACAATAACTGATAACGCAGATACAAACAAATCATTTATTGGCACTTACAAAAAGGTAGATGTAATAGGAGTGGAAACAGTAGTATATAAAGTTACCGTCAACGATTTATCGGGAAATGCAAATGTGGCTACAACAAAATACAATGACGGTAGCCAAATCAAAACTTTGATTTTAACATTATTTAAAGAAGATATTCAATATACTTTGAATTTCATGTCCAAAAATTAACGTTAAAATAATAACGAAAACTAAATATTGAGCGCTAAATTTCAATTTATCTTTCTAAATGGTTTGTAGTAAAAAGCTCTCGAACATATCGTTCGAGAGCTTTTGTCCTTGCTTGAAAGTATAACTCTTAATAATTTAGTTTTTTAATTCCCTATGGGAAGTACGCTTTACGCAACGCCAATTCTTTCTTGCTCGCGGTTTACCATAATTCCCTACGGAATACGCCTTACCCGACGGCTTTTTAAAATATTTCAACATCGCACGAATTGCAAAATATCCACAAGCACCGCAAACAGCAGGATTAAAGTAAATCCGACGGCGTGTATTACCGCCTCTATCTTTCTTGGCACGGGCTTGCGGAAAATCCACTCTATAAGGCAAAAAATTACCTTGCTTCCGTCAAGCGCGGGTATGGGCAAAAGATTGAACACCGCCAGATTGACCCCTATATATGCCGCAATTTCAAGGAAAGATTGCACGCTTTGCGTGGCGAGCTGGGAAGTAAGTTTAATAGTCGTCACGGGTCCGCCCATAGCGTCCAAGCCGAGGTTGCCCGTTAAAAGTTCGCCTAAAACTTTAAATATAGTGCCGGCTATCCGACCCGAATACGCAAACGAATTGCCCACGGTTTCAAAAAACCCGAAGCGGTAATACACCGCGCTGACGTCCCAATATTTAGCCCCGTCGCGCATAACCGTACCAAGCCCCAGCGCGCTCCAAATTTTGCCCGTTTCGGAAGAACTTTTAAAATCGCAGTCCGCCCTTAACATAACTTCGCGCTCAACTTCGTTGCCGCCGTTGCTCACGGTAAACGTAACTTTCTCTCCCGCGGCTCTGCCTTTTAACGCCGCAGCCAAATCGGTTACCAGATAAACGGTTTTGCCGTTTGCCTTTAAAATAATATCCTCGGGCTCTAAACTGTATTCGGCGTAAACCGCCGCGTTTTCGCCCTGAAATTCCTCCACGCTTCCAACCTTAAACACGGGCTGCCCAAACGCAAACGCCGAAACCAAAATTAAAAACAACGCCAAAACGTAGTTCATTAACGGCCCCGCGATAAGCACGATAATGCGTTTCCAAGGGGCTTTGTTGGTAAACGAGTCGGGGCTTTCTTCGCCCGTGTCCTCGCCCTCGAATGCGCAAAACCCGCCAAGCGGCAGAAGCCTTACCGAAAACACTTCGTCCGTTTTTTTGGATTTGCGTTTGAAAAGCCTTGGTCCGAAGCCTATTGCAAACTCGTTTATTTTAAATTTTAACGCTTTTCCCGCGACGTAATGTCCAAACTCGTGCACGGTTATCATTATTAGCAATATAAGTATTGCCAGCAACACCGAGCCCACCGTTGCCATTACGGATGAAAAAGAAAGCAGATTCATTAATACCTTTATTTGGATAGTTTATAAATAATTTTGTGCGCCTTCCAACGCGCGTTGCGGTCAACCTCTTCAAGCTGTTTAAAACTGACTATTTCATCGCGCACAGTGGTTGACAAAACTTGCGAAACTGCGGCATATATGCCGGTGAATTTAATTTTTCCGTCTAAAAACGCTTTAACGGCAACCTCGTCCGCGGCGTTAAGCGCGCAGGGCAAAGTGCCCCCCTCTTTACCGCACGCCACAGTTAAATCGTAAAGCGGATAGTCCTTTTTGTTAAGCGGCAAAAACTCAAGCGAAAGCGCCTGTTTAAAACTTAACGGCTTTGCAGAAGTAGACATCCGCTTAGGGTACGTAAGCGCAAGCTGAATGGGCACCTCCATATCGGGCGTACCCAGCTGCGCCATTACCGCGCCGTCGGCAAACTCCACAAGCGAATGCACTATGCTCGTAGGCTGAATTACCGTTTCTATTTTTGAATAGGGCGCGTTGTACAGCTCGTGCGCTTCAATAACTTCGTAGCCCTTGTTTACAAGCGTAGCGCTGTCCACAGTGATTTTTTTGCCCATCTTCCAGGTAGGGTGGTTTAACGCCTGAGAAGGCGTAACCTTTTCAAGCTGTTCCGCAGTATAGCCGCGGAACGCCCCGCCCGAAGCGGTGATTATTAATTTTTTAAAAGACGCCTTGCAGTTATATCCCAAACACTGCCAAATTGCAGAGTGTTCGCTGTCAACGGGTATAATTTCCACGCCCTTTGCCGCCGCCGCGCGGGTTACCAGCTCGCCACCGCTTACAAGCGTTTCCTTATTGGCAAGCGCAAGGGTTTTACCCGCCCTTATGGCTTTAAGGCTATATTCAAGCCCCGCAAAACCGCTTACGGCGTTAAAAACGATATCCGCCTCTTCGCACTCCGCGCACGCCAACGCCGCCGCCTTGTCTACGGAAGCCGCGCCGTGAACGAGCGGCGAAAATTCTTTAACTTGCCGTTTAAATTCTTTGCCGTCGTTATAAGCCGAAAGCGCGACTATTTTAAAAGTGTTCGGATGCCTGCGCACCGCTTCAAGAACCTGTACGCCGATAGAACCCGTAGAACCTAACAAAGCAATCTTTTTCATATTTATTATACCCGATAAATTTTATTTAATGACAAAAAGCGCCGCAAATTTGCGGCGGCTTTAATTTGGTAATATTAAATAATAGTTGAAAAACAGAATAAAACTACCACGCTGCAATACAGCATACTGTCAAATCTGTCAAGCACCCCGCCGTGCCCCGGCAAAAGGTTACCCATATCCTTTATTCCGCATTCGCGCTTTATTGCGCTTTCAAAAAGGTCGCCAATCTGGCAAATAACCGCAGTAAAGAGCCCCACCATTATAAACGCAAACAAACCGTAGTCGGGGTTATTGAAAGTAAGCTCAACTCCGTTAAAATGCGTTACGAACACCTGCCCGTTTACTCCGCCGCAAATATACATAAGATAATATGCTATAATCGCGCCGATTATGCCGCCGATTATGCCGCCCACCGCGCCGATAACCGTTTTGTTGGGCGAAAGCTGGGGCGCAAGTTTCAAAGGCACGTATTTTTTTAACGCGCTGCCTATTGCGTACGCGCCCGTATCAGTTAACACCGCGCACGCAAACAGGAACAAAAGCCCCGCCATAGAATTTTCATTTAAGTGGTTTATAGCCGAAAGCATAGTGGAAAGCACGCCGCAATACAGCATACAGAAAACACAGTATATAGTACCTTTAACCGAACTTCTGTTATGGTCGAAAACCGAAGTTGCCGCAAGAAACATAAGGTACACGGTAAACGCGCACGCAACGGCGAGCAAGCCCGAACCGTTGGTTTGCGGTATCATTTCCATAATGGCGAACAGCGGAACGCACACCGCGCAAAACGCTAACGTAAACGCCCTTTGCGCAAAAGAAATTTTACAGTTGGCGCCGCTTTCCGAACGGTCGATAGCGCGCAGAAATTCCATTGCGCCTATTACCGAAATCGCGCAAAAAACCATATCGAAGCCCAGCGAGCCCCAGCCGCCGGCAACTCCGCCCGCAGGCACGCACCATTTAATTGCGAACATCAACGCCCACACCGCAACGTAAACCGCGGCGGTTATAGCGCGAAGTTTTAACGGGTTTTTATTTTTTTCTTTTGCAACGGGGGAAGCCCCTTCGTTTTGTGTCTGTACTGCCAAAATTAATTCCTCTTTATATCTTAAACTTTACCAAATCTTCTGTCGCGCTTTGCGTAGTCCGCAATCGCTTTATCAAACTCTTTACCGTCGAAATCGGGAAAAAGCACGTCCGTAAAATATAACTCGGCATACGCCGCCTGGTACGTTAAAAAGTTGGAAAGGCGTATTTCCCCGCCCGTCCTTATAATCAGGTCGGGGTCGGGCACGCCGCTAGTAAACAAAAGCGCGCCAAACGACTTTTCGTCCACTTTTTCGCCGCGCTCCACCGCAAGGTTAACCGCCCGCAAAATTTCGGGGCGCGAACCGTAGTTTATGGCGAAAATTAAAGTAAACTCCGCGCCTACGGGCGAACCGCTTTCCCCGTCTTTTAAAAGTTTAACCACGTCGTCGGGCAAAGGCGACAAATCGCCGACGATTTTTACCGCGGCGTTCTGTTTATATAATTTTTTAACGTTTTTACTGAAATAACTTCTAAACAGCCCGAAAAGCGCTTCAAGCTCCTCTTTCGGGCGGGACAAATTTTCGGTTGAAAGGGTGTAAACGGTGAGATACTTAACGCCTAAACTTTGCGCGTGCTCGGCAAGTTTTATCATTGCGTTCATACCCGCGTTATGTCCGAAAGACCGCGGCATACGCCTTTTTTTAGCCCATCTGCCGTTGCCGTCCATTATAAGCCCCACGTGTACGGGTAATTTTTCAGGCGCGCTACTGTCCTTCATTAAACCGTCATTATCTCCTTTTCCTTAGCCGAAATAGCCGCGTCGATTTCCGCTATAGCGTCGGAAACGGCTTTTTCCACGTCCTTTTCGCAAGCCGCGTACTCGTCCTCGGAAAGAATTTTGTCGTTTTTAAGTTTTTTAAGCTGTTCCAAAGCGTCGCGGCGGATATTGCGCTCGGCAACCTTAGAATCTTCGCCCATCTTTCTTATCTGCTTTGAAAGCTCCTTTCTGCGCTCTTCGGTAAGCTGGGGGAACGCAAGACGGATAACTTTACCGTCGTTAGTCGGCGTAATGCCTATGTTGGACTGCTGGATAGCCTTTTCAATGCCCTTTAACAGCGAAACGTCCCAAGGCGAAATTACGAGGCACCTGCCTTCCTGAACGGAAATATTGGAAGTTTGGGTTACGGGCGTAGGCGCGCCGTAATAATCTACCATAACTTTATCGAGAATGTGCGGGTTTGCACGCCCTGCGCGCACCGCCGCGTATTCCTCTTTAAGCACGCTTACCGTCTTGTTAAGTTTATCGTCGAGTATAAGCAATATTTCCTCAACCTGTTCGTTATCTATCATAAAAGGTTACTCCCTGTTAATTTTTCCCGTTTTATTTGTTATCTATAATAGTTCCCATCTTTTCGCCGCAAACGGCTTTGATTATAGAATCCTTTTCATCCAGCCCGAACGCAAGCACGGGGATATCGTTTTCCATACACATAGTTGCGGCGGTAGTGTCCATCGCGCGTATGCCGTTGTTGATTATGTCCAAATATTTAATGTGGTCGTATTTTTTTGCCGCGGGGTTAACTTTGGGGTCGCTGTCGTAAATGCCGTCTATATTCTTTGCCATAAGCAGTAAATCCGCCTGAATTTCGCAGGCGCGTTGCGCCGCCGCAGTATCGGTGGAGCAGTAGGGGTTGCCCGTGCCGCAAGCCATAATTACAACCCTGCCCGCCTCGAAATGATGAAGCGCCTTGCGCAGAATATACGGCTCTGCAACCGAGGTCATAATAAGCGCGGTTTGAACGCGGGTGGGAATTCCCCTCTGTTCAAGCGCGTCCATCATAGCAAGCGAATTCATAACCGTTGCCAACATACCCATATGGTCCGCTGTGGTTCTGTCCATCTGCTTGCCCTGACGCCCACGCCAGAAGTTTCCGCCGCCTATAACCAACGCTATTTCTACGCCCATATCGTGGATTTTAGCAATTTGGTTAACTACTCCGGAAATTACGTTTTCGTCAAGTCCGTGTCCCTGCGCACCTGCAAGCGCTTCACCGGAAAGTTTAATTAAAACCCTCTTATATTTAGGCGTCATAGCTTTATCACCCCGTATATATTATTTTGCAATATTATAACAGATATAAACCCAAAAAGCAACCCTATTGCCAAAATATACCGCAAATAAATAGCTTAGAAACGCCCGCGGTTAAACTTGCCGCCGTTCTTTAAAGTATATTCCGATATTATTTCCGAATTGCCCCCCGAATATGCCACGACTACGCGTTCGCCGTCAAGTAAATCCCTAGGCGTGCGCCCACTAAATTTTTCTATATGGCAACCGCCTTGCTCGTCTTTAAATCTGTAAAAAATTTGTTTTGCATAGCCGTTGAAAGTGGTTTTTCTGAAAAACACCACCGCTTTTGTAAATTTGGGATTTTGCAATATCCTTTTTAACCTGAATTTGCGCCTAAACCCCAAAAACATAATATATAAGCCGGGCAACAGCATAAACACACCCGTTACAGCCATCGGTAAAACGCTGCCTAAAACGCCCCATGCTTGCACCACTGCAACAATGGTTAACGGCAACATAGATAAAAGCCACAAACCCGCAAGCATACCGCCCGCAGCTATGTAGACCCCCGAATATGCCATAGTTTTGATAGGTTTAGACGTATCTACGTTGATAAGTTTACCGGACAAATCACTAAAATCCACCTCAAGCCTTTCAGCTTCGGCTATGGAAAAATCCTTTGCTCCCTCCGCCAAAGTAAACTTACTTAACACAGCGCTGTCGTCTGCGTTAAACGCCACCATAAGGCTTTGCCCTTCATAAAATTCCGGATTGCAGGCGTACGTGGATTTAAAGAAACCGCTACGACTTGCACCGTCAAGCCCGTAAAACGAATAGCTAAGCTCAACGTCGTAATGCGTAGTAACGGTATCGTTGTCGTTGTTATGCCGTATCCGTTCCGTTACTATACAATCCGTCACTTTGCCGTCGGTAAGCGTGCAATCGGCTATAAGTTTTTTAAAACGTAAATTTTCTTTGCGCCCTTTAAAAAACAAGGCGATTCCCGCACAGATAAACAGCAACCCCGCTACCGTAAACAGTAAGGGCACGGATATCATAGGCGAAATTTGCGCCGCAAGTTTGATAATGCCGACAATACCTAATATAGTAAACGGCACCCCGAAAATAGGCAAAACCAAACACGCAAACTGTGGCGATTTACCTTCTATTTTATACTTTTTAGACTTGTCGAGTTTGTAAAAATTTGCGCGGTTTCCGTCGGCGGCAAGCGCCTTAACCGCGCCTTCTTCGCCCGAACCGAACGACTTTATATCTTCTTCCATAATTTTATTGTAGCACGCTTTTTTTAATTTTGCAACGCAAAAAACGCGCAAAATCAAACGGCGCAAACTTAAAAAAGCCCGCGCCGTTAACCGTTTTATTAAATTATTTTTTCATTGCTTCTATTTGCTTAGCAACTTCGTCCTGCAAATTTTCGCTTTTCTTTTCAAGCCCCTCGCCCATTTCAAAGCGGGTAAAGCGCACAACCTTAAACTTGTTGCCTATTACCTGCGAAACTTTTTGGCTGTCGTCCTTTACGAAAGGCTGTTCCATAAGGCAGTTTTCGGAATAGTACTTACCCATTTTTCCGTCGATAATCTTTTCAAGGATTTCCTTGGGCTTTTTAGCGTTTTTAGGGTCGTTTTGCATCTGGACGAGCATAATTTCCTTTTCCTTTGCAATAACGTCCGCGGGAACGTCGCTTTCAACGAGATAAGCGGGGTTAGAAGCCGCAATTTGTAAAGCTACGTCGTGAAGCGTTTCAGCGCAGCCAGCGTTGCAATCAACCGCTTCAACCATAACGCCCACTTTACCGCCCATATGGATATAAGTTTCAATTTTTCCCTTGGTTTCGTAAATAGCGAAACGGCGAAGCGAAATTTTTTCGCCTATAATAGCCGTTTGGTTGGTGATATATTCCTTAACGGTACCGCCTTCAAACTTGCAAGCGTTAAGCGCGTCGATATCGGCGGGCTTGTTTTCCGCAACGACCTTTGCGATATCCTTGACTATACCCTGAAATTTATCCCCGCGGGAAACGAAATCGCTTTCGCAGTTGATTTCAAGAAGAACGCCAACGCCGCACGCTTCGCAAACGTACGCGCCTACAGCGCCCTCGGCAGCAATTCTGCCTTCCTTTTTAACCGCTTTCGCAATGCCGCGCTCCCTTAAAAGCTCGGCAGCTTTTTCCATATTGCCGTCGGCGTCGATAAGCGCCTTTTTGCAATCCAACATACCTGCGCCGCTCTTTTCGCGCAGCTCCATAACGTCTTTTGCCGTGAATGCCATATTAAATCCTCCTTAATTACTCTGCATCGTCCTGCGCAGGTTCGTCGTAAGCTACCACTTCCTCTATGGAAACGGGTTCGCCCTCTTCTACGGGAAGAACGGGAGTTTCGCCCTGGTTAGCTTCGATAACTGCGTTTGCAATAACCGAAGAAATAAGTTTAACCGCGCGAATTGCGTCGTCGTTACCGGGGATAACGTAATCGATTTGGTCGGGGTCGCAGTTGGTATCGGTTATAGCAACGATGGGAATGTTTAATTTGCGAGCTTCCGCCACCGCGATATCCTCGTTATGAGGGTCTACCACGAACATAACGCCGGGGAGTTTGTTCATGTCCCTGATGCCGCCGAGGTTGGTCTGTAATTTTTCGTATTCTTCTTTGAGCTTTGCAACTTCCTTTTTGGGAAGAAGGTCGAACTCGCCGTTTTGCTCCATTTTCTCTATTTTAACCATTCTGTCGATGCGCGTACGAATGGTTTTGAAGTTGGTAAGCGTGCCGCCCAGCCAACGGCTGTTGACGTAGAACATACCGCAACGCTCTGCCTCTTCTTTGATAGCTTCCTGAGCCTGTTTCTTAGTGCCTACGAAAAGCACGTTTTTGCCCTCTTTAACGGTATCGCATACGAACTTATACGCGTCCTCGATTTGCCCTACCGTAAGCTGCAAATCGATGATATGAATATCGTTGCGCGCCGCATAGATGTACTTTGCCATCTTGGGGTTCCATTTTCTCGTCTGGTGCCCGAAGTGGACGCCCGCTTCGAGCAGCTGTTTCATAGTGATAACTGCCATATTATTCCTCCGTTTACCTCCCCGAAAACGCGGCTTGTCGGCACTTATTACGGCATTAAAGATTTTACCGTCACGGAGTGCCCGCTTCTCGGGTGTGAATTTATAGCGTTAGTATTTTAGCAAAATCTGCCGTAATTGTAAAGCGTTTTTCAAGCGTTTGCGTAAAATAAACATATATTAGCCGCACGGGCTTGCGTCCGTGCGGCTAATATAAAGAGGAACAGTATCGTCGGTTAGCAGAACTATGCAGCTTTTAAAACGATGCTAATCGGCGCAATCGAGTTGCCCGCAGGTATACCGCTATTGGCAGGCGCGAAATAGACTTTGTCGCCCGCTTTCAAGGTAAGCGTCACCGTCCAAGGAGTTTTGGAACAGTCGTAATCGTATCCGTCAACCGAGCCGGTATTCGGGAAACTCATGGACAAACCCTCGGAAGTTACCGAAGAGTAACCGCCGTCGCCGCCGACCATGAAGCAAAGATAACCGTAACCCATGCCTCTGCCGGTAATGAAACTGCCCGAAATTTCTATGGTATAAGTTCCCTCCTCGACGTCCTCGCCGACTTCGAGAGCAAACACCTCGCCTGCAACCATGTTGGCAGTTATCGGGTCGCCGCCCACCGTCAACTGCGGCGGAACAATCTCGTCGCCGACAAGTACGGTGAATTTACCGACCGTGCCGTGCGAGAACGTGAACTCGACGGGCTCGCCCGCCTTCGCCTCGAAGTTCGCCCACGTTCCGTCGATAATGAAGTCCTCGCCGTCTTTGAGAACGATAAGACCTTCGGGAACGGTAAGGCTGTAAACGCCGTCGGCTGCGGGAGTAAACGTATAAGTATCCGCGAAACTACCGCTGTCGGTTACGACGACTGCATTCGAGCCGTACTCAACGTTTCTGTGCGCTTTGATTGTCATCTTGAACTCGGGCTCGCCCATACAGGCAATCTGAAAACCGAGCTTGCTTCCGACGCAATCGGCGGAATCGAACGTGAAGTTCTGAGTCTTGTTATTTTTATGATTTATCGTTGCCACACCCGCATAACTTGCGTTAATCGTAGCGTTTCCGCGCGCCCCATAGGCAACCTTTTTCACCATGTCCCCGTCCAAAAATATGCAGGATATCGAGGCTAAGTTTCCGACATAATGCTCGAACTCGATTTCGTATATCGCGCCGAGCGTCAAATCAAATTCGCACCAGAAAATTTGCGCAGCAGACTTGATATAATACGAAGAACCCGCTGTAAGAGCTTTGAGGTTACCCGAGCCGTTAGTGCCCGAATTCGAGAGGAAATACTCCACGGGATTTTCTTTGTGATTGCAACCCTCGCGACTGCATGTATCGTAAATTATATCGCCCGCCTTGGTTTCGGCTGTAACGCTGCCCGATTGCATATCGTGCCCCAGAGCCGGAACGGATTTATTAAACGTCAAAACGGTGTCCGCGTCGACCTCGTAATTATATATTTCATGACCGTCCGTTTCGCAAGTTGCGGGAACGGTCTTTTTCTCGTAGTCGGCGCTGCCCGTAACAGGCAAAACGTGCCTCTCCTCGCCGCCGCACCCGTTAATCGCGCACGTCCTCACAGCAACGCCCTCCTCGGCGTCCGTGGGCTCGGTGATGTTCCACGTAGTCCAGACGTGTCCCTTCGGCGGAGTAGCAAGGTCGAACTCGACCATCTTGCCCTCGATTTCCGCAATGAAATGCTGACTGCCCTCACCCTCGCAGGTCGCATCGTCCTCAGTCCGCGAATACGCAATTGAGTAAGTTGCGGGCAGTTCCGCAGTGTGCTTTTGAGTGCAGCCCGCGTGCGTACAGTCCGCCGAGACCTCGCCCGTATCTTTACTCGTCGGCTTTTTCGTCACCGACCACTCACCCCACTCGTGCCCCGTCGCGGCGATGCTCTCGCCCTTGGCCGCATCGCAGTTTGGATAAGTGCAGTTGAAAGTTTTCAACCCGTCGGCTTCGCAGGTCGCCTCTGTTTTAATTTCTCCGTTGTCCCACGAATGCCCCGTCGCAGCGACGGGCTCGACCTTGGTCGCACTGCAATTCGGGTCGGTGCAATTAAACGTTTTTACACCGTCCTCTTCACATGTAGCCGTCGTGGTTACTTCACCCGCGTCCCAGACGTGAGCGTGCTCATCGTCTGGGACGCACGCGGCAAGCCCGATTGCCGCGCTTATCACTGCACAGCCGGTCGTCAAAGCAAGAATTGTCTTTCTAAATTTTTTCATAATTATACTCTCGTTTTACTTTCAACTACAATGCCCATAATTGAATAATTTTACAATATTTTATTCATAAAATTTAATAAAATCTAAATAATGTGCAATAATTGAACAAATATTAAAAATATTATATTAGTATATATGTTATCTGTCAAGTATAAATGTATAAATTCTCAAAAATGTTATTTATTAACAGAAAAGCCCGTGCGCGACTTAAAGTCACGCACGGGCTTTGGGTTGACCGGTTAAAATCAGTCGTCGAGCTCTTCGGCTTCGACCTCGGATTGGTAAAACTCAAAAACTTCCTCTAGAAGGTTTTCGTCCTCCACGGGTTCAAGCGCGGTTCCGTCCTCGCTAAGTCGGAAAATAACCACTTCGTCCTCGGCAATTTCTTCGTTGGGCTCGGCGGCAAGCAACAGCGCGTATTTCTCGTCCTTATACTCGGTAACGTCCAATAATTTAAAATTTATAACGTTGCCGTCTTCGTCCACAAGCTCTACAAGCTCCTCTTCTTCAAGCTCCTCGGTTTGCAAATCTTTTCCCATTATTCTGCTCCTTTTTTGTTTATTTTTTGTAAATAGCCGTCAAGAATATTGGCGGCGGCAAGCGCGTCCACGTAATTTTTGCGCCGTTCGCGGCTCATACCCTCGCTTATAAGCGTTTCGTGCGCCATTTTCGTAGTAAACCGCTCGTCCTCGCAAACGACGGGAATTGAAGTCCGTTCTTTAAGCGCCTGAATAAATTTACGCGTTTTTTCAGTTTGCAACGCCTCGCTTCCGTCGAAATTAACGGGCAAACCGCAAACTATTACGGTTGCGTATTTCTCTTTTGCGATATTTGCAACAGCTTCTACGTCGGCTTTAAAACCCTTTCTGAAATAGGTTTGCGAAGGCAACGCGTAAGTATTGAACGGGTCTGAAACCGCAACGCCTATGCGTTTATCGCCTATGTCGAAAGCCACGTATCTATCCATAAAACTTCCTTTCACAAAAATTGCGCTTAAAAAACGCTACCGTTAAATTATATCATTAAACCAAACGATTTACAAGCGTATGCGCCGCCAATTTTTTACAATAATATTTTACTTATACACGCGCATACTGTTAACAGGGCGTTAACGCCCGAACGAAGGAGAGCTAAGTGGAAAAATTTATTTTCGGACTTGCCGTAGGTATGGCAGGCGGGGCTTTGCTTGTTGCCAATAACTGCAAGTTGTTAAATCTCGTTAAAAAGAATCAGGAAGATATAATGCAGAAAGCTGAAAATTATATCGACAAGAAACTTGACGAGCTTGAACAGGCAACCGACAAGCAAGATAAAAAATCTTCTCAAAAGCCTCAGAGTAACTAAAAGTAAGCCGCGCGGGCGTAACACCCGCGCGGCTTATTATTTTTATGTCTTAATTTAATTGTTTCTAATTTGCAACCTTAAAAGCGCGTTTTCGTCGGTAAGCCGCTTTATCAGCGTGGTAAGCCGCTTGTTTTCCTCTTTAAGGCTGGCAGCCAGCTTATCGTAAAGCCCGTTTATCTCCTCTTCTATGCGCTTTCTCGCCTCGTCCGAGCCGCCGTTTAACCCGCATTCGCGCATAAGCCTTTCCATACGCTCGGGCTGTTTGCTTGCAACGTTTCTGTACTTGTTTTGATATCTTAGCATAAGTTTATCGTCCCCGCCCGAAAGGTTTAAAACCGCGCGGCGGACGGAAACACCTTTGCTCTTTTGCAAAAGTATTTCCCTTAAAATTTTGTCCGTTTCCTCGTCGGAAAAAGGCATAATTTTTTCGGCTTTCAAATTTTTATCTTTCAGGATATTTTTAACGCGCTCGTCGCCCGTGCAACGCAAAAGCGAATAGTAATAATTTCGCACGCTTCCCTTAGCCCTGCCCGTTTTTTGCGCGTACGAGGCAAACAGCCCCGAAAGAGTTTTGCCGACGCGCTTGCCGCTGCTGATGTACTCTACCAAACTTTTTGCTTCTTCTTCGGTGTAGCCGTTAATTTTATTCATATTATTTCCTCCATACGGGCTAAATATTGACATAATTACGGCACGTTATACATTAATTAATTATATATGCGTATTTATTTTTTGTCGTACAAGCCCGCGATATTAAAACTCAACGGACTGTACGTTGGCGGAATAGACCTTTTCGAGCGCCACGTGGACGTTGATTTGTCGGACAGTATCCACGCCGAAATAGTGCCCGGCGAAAACCTGCAAAGCGTCAATTTTTTTATAAACGAAAAATTGACCTGCAATCCCCCGCCCTTTTTGGACGTTTATCTTATGGACGGCGAGGCGCTTATTTACGTGCGCGAGTACGGCAACAAGGGACTTAACCTAAGCGTTATAAACCAAACGCGGTTTTGCGGAAACCTTATAACTCTGTTTTCACAGGGCGGAGTTTACCTATCCGCAGAGGGCGCGGATTATTCGCTGTTGCCCCTGCCCGCGCGCTTTGCAAACGCCGTTTTCGAGGAAAAAATGCTGGCAGGGCTGCCCGTATTAGCCGTGCGCGGAGGGAATATGCTTATGATTATATCGGATAAAGGTAAGCGCGTTTTTATGAACGAAGTGGAAAGCGCAACTTTTTCAGACGTGCTGGAAGTTACCGTCGGTTTTGAAACTTGCACCGCCGCCAAAGCCGAATGCGTGTACGATTACGACGGCGAAAAACTTACGCTTACCGCAAGTAAAACCGTGGAAACGCGCCCGCCCGAAAAAAGCGTAGTGCATTTCGCGTTTTTCGAGTGCGTGCTGACTTGCGGCGACTTTTCAAAATATCTTGACGAGGAGTTAAGGGAACGGAGCGGCGCGCTTAAAGACTATCTCGGCGGATTTGTAAGCGTAACCGTACCCACAGAAAAGTTTTATGCCGAACACGGCGATATAAAAGCCGCGGGGCTGGTTTACCCGAAAGCCGAAAACCTGTTTGAAGTAAAATATTTCGCAGTAGATTTAAACGGAGATAAAATAAGCAACGTTTATCCCGTAGAATAAAAATACCCCCGACGGATTTCCGTCGGGAGTATAGTTTATACTAAATTATTTTTTAAAAGTAATTTTAACAGTCATACCTTCAGCGCTGTTTTCCATAATAAGCTTGGAACCGTTGAAAGTTACTTTAATAACAACACCCTCGGCTTCAAAAACGTAATTACCGTCTTCTTCTTTCCAGGTACCGTTCTGTTCCCCGCCAGCCATCTGTACGAAAGCGCCTTTAAGAGAATAAGTATTATCCTCATTAACTTCAAGAATTATAGCGTCAGCAGAAAGTTTTTGACCGTTATAGTCCTTACCAACTTCTATAGTCTGCTCCACTCCACCTACGTTTACGTACATAGAAGATATCTTCCACGTACCGGTAAAAGTAGTCGTGCACGCACTAAAACATACGCACAATACGATTGCAGTATAATTAAATTATATGGTTACAAATGGTAATTGTCAAGTAAATTGCGAAATTTTGCGTGATAAACGCAAGAATTGCGCTTTGCCAAAAATTGCAACGCGGATTTAATGCTTATTAACTTCAACGTAACTTTTCATCATTTTAAACGTCGCTTCGGAAACGACGTGCTCCATTTCGCAAGCGTCGCCGTTAGCGTCGGCTTCGTTTACTCCGTGAAGTTTTAAAAAATCGCGTATAATGCAATGCCTTTCATAAACCGTTTCGGCGTATTTCGCGCCCTCCGCCGTAAGATAAATGTGCATACCGTCGCACTCAACGAAATTAGCCGCCTGCAAAATTTTAACGGCCTTCTGCACGGCAGGCTGCGACACGCCTATTTTTCTTGCCACGTCCACTCGGTGAACGAAAGCGCTTTCACGCGATAAAAGCAAGATACATTCAAGATAATCTTCCGACGATTGGTTTCGCTTCATAAATATAATCTCTCGTTAATAATACACAGTTGCGCGCGCTTAATCCTCCGCGCCCGCCAGCTTGGCTTCGCGGTCGGCAATGGTTAACGCCTCTATCATACCCTCGATATCGCCCATAATAAACTCGGTTAAGTTATAGACGGAAAGCCCTATTCTGTGGTCGGTCACACGCCCCTGCGGAAAGTTATAGGTACGGATACGCTCGCTTCTGTCGCCCGTACCCACAAGGCTTTTCCTGTGCTCGTCGTAAGCGGAACGGTTTTGGGTGTTGTAATAATCGTATAACCGCGAGCGCAACACCTTAAACGCCTTGTCCTTATTTTTAAGCTGGCTTCTCTCGTCCTGACAAGTAACCACTATGCCCGTGGGAAAGTGCGTAATACGGATTGCGGTTTCGGTTTTGTTAACTTTTTGCCCGCCCGCGCCCGACGAACGGTAAACGTCCACGCGGATATCCTCGTCCTTTATTTCCACTTCAACGTCCTCGGCTTCGGGCAAAACCGCCACCGTAGCCGTGGAAGTATGCACACGCCCCTGCGACTCGGTTTCGGGCACGCGCTGGACGCGGTGAACGCCGCTTTCAAATTTAAGCTGTTTGTAAGCGTCCTTGCCGGTAACGTTGAAAACCACTTCTTTTAAACCGCCAAGCTCGGTTTCGTTTATATCCACAACTTCTATTTTAAGACGGTGACGCTCGCAATAGTTGATATACATTCTGTACAGCTCGTAGGCGAACAACGCCGCCTCTTCGCCGCCCGCGCCGCCGCGGATTTCCACGATGCAGTTTCTGTCGTCGTTTTTGTCTTTTGGCAACAGCAAAATTTTAAGCTCTTCGGTGATGCATTCAAGTTTCTGCTTGCATTCTTCGGTTTCAGCGTACAAAAGTTCGCGCATATCGGGGTCGGTTTCCGTTTTAACGGCTTCCTCCGCCTGCGCCTTTTGCCTTTCTATTTCCGCATATTCGGCGTATTTTAACGCGGTTTCGGAAATTTCAGACTGCGCCTTAGCTACTTTCGTCCACTCGGCAGGGTCGGAAATGACGGCGGGGTCGCTCATCTTTTCAGAAAGCTCCCCGTACCGCGCGTAAATATCTTTTAATTTTTCAATCATTTTAGACATAGGCTAAAAAACAATTTTAACGAAACGGTCAACGCCCGCAAGGTCCTTTAAAACTATGGCGTAGTCGCGTTTGGAAAATATTTGTAAAATTTCGTTAGTTTGACCTTCGCCGCACTCCATAATAAGCATACCGCCCTTGGTTAAGTAGCTTTTTACGTCGCGCGCTATTCTGCGGTAAAACTCCAAGCCGTCCTCGCCGCCGTCAAGCGCAACGCGCGGCTCGTACTCGCGTACTTCTTTTTGTATAAAAGGAATTTCACCCGTTTTTATATACGGCGGGTTGCAAACTATTATGTTGTACCTGCCGCGGACGTTGGTAAACAAATCGCTTTGCACGAAATGCACCGTAACGTCGTTTAATTTAGCGTTTTCCTGCGCCAGCATAATTGCCGCATCCGACAAATCCGCCGCCGAAACGACAACGTTTTTGCCGCGCAGAGCTTTGGCAACCGAAACGGCTATACAGCCCGAACCCGTGCACATATCCAAAATTCTGTCGCCTTCTTCCGCGCTTTTTACAACGCTGTCGGCTAAAATTTCCGTTTCGGGTCTGGGGATAAGCGCGCGCTCGTCAACCTTTATTTTGCAACCGTAAAACTCGGTGTCGCCGATAATATACCAAAGCGGTCTGCCCGTAAGCCGTTTTTCGGCTATTTCCTGAATCTTTTTGCTTTCCGAAGGCTTAACCGTGCGCTCCGACTTCAATTCGCTACGCTTTACTCCGAGGACTATAGAATATATCCACTCGGCGTCGCTTTCGTCAATGCCGTTTTCGGTAAATTTTTTCTTGGTTTCTTCAAGCATTTTAGATAAAATGCCGCTGGTTATAAACGCGGTTTCTTCCACGCTTTCATCGTTATCCATTTCAAGCACCTTGTTGAAAGCGGCTATTGCAACCGCAATCATCGCCTCGTCGGGCTCGCGCGTGGTCATAGTTTTTTGCAAAAGCATACCCGGCGCTTTGAATATAGCCACGAATTTATTGTCGAACTTGGCAAGGAATTTTAAAATTTCGTAGGAAACGCCCGCGATAAGCGGCAACAGCACCAGCTCAAGCCCCAGATTTATGAAAAACCGCGCGAAACGGTTGGTTACCGAAGGCACGAGCTCGTAAAAGCCCCAAGTTACGAGCGAAATAATTACTATGTTTACAAAAAGTACGATAAACAGAAACGAAGTGCCGCACCTGTCGTGTATGCGCGAACACTCTTTCACCTTTTCGGGCGTAAGCTCCACGCCGTGCTCGTACGCGTTTATCGTTTTATGTTCGGCTCCGTGGTATTGGTAAAGCCGCCTGATATCGCTTAAAAACAGGATAAGCCCCAAATAAGCAAGGAAAATAGCCAATTTGAAAACGCCCAAAAGCACGTAATTAAGCCAAACGAAAGACTGCGCGCTTTCTTCGGGAATCAAGCCCATAATAAGCTCGCTTAAAAAACGGGGCAAAAATATGAAAATACCTATGGCGAGAACTATTCCCAAAATCATAGAAATTGTAGAAAGAACGTCCATTACGGAAACTTTAAACTTTTCCGCAAGCCATTTTTGTATTTTTCCGCCCTCTTCCTCGTCGTCGCCGTAAACCGCCGCCGAGCGCATTAAAGTGCGCGTACCCAAAATAAGCGACGAAATAAGATTTACTACGCCGCGCACGAAAGGTATTTTAGAAGCCTTTTTAAGGGCGGGGCTTTTTTTAAGGCGCTTGGCTTCAACCTGGATTTCTCCGCCGTTGTCGCGTACGGCAGTTGCCATACACGTTTTGCCCATCATCATAACGCCGTTTAATACCGCCTGACCGCCGATATAAGTTCCGCACTTTTTAGTTTTGGTTTTTTTCGCCATTATTGCTTCCTGTTATAAGTAAATAAGCTCCAAACGATTTGGAGCTTTTGGATTAAAGGTTATACTTTTTGTTGAATTTCTCAACGCGGCCGCCCGTATCTACCAACTTCTGTTTGCCGGTAAAGAAAGGATGGCATTTGTTGCAGATATCGACCTTTAAGGTTTCCACGTTTTTAGTCGTTCCCGTCGTGAACTTAGCTCCGCACGCGCAGACAACCGTTACTTCGTGATAATCGGGATGTATCTCGGGCTTCATATCAATCACCTCGCTTAATTTCTTCGTTAGCCCTATCATTATATACTAATTTAAAATTGTAGTCAATCGATTTTATTATTAAAGCGAGAATTTTATGCACCCTGCGCCAATATAATTTTTTTAACCTTTTTTAGTTGCAAAAATAACCTTTTTAGCGTATAATGCTTTATAAGTTATGGATAGTTGGATTTTAAAAGGCGTTAAAAACTTAGTTAACGAGCCTCAAACCGTCAACTGCATATCGCCCACTCAGGTAAAAGTAAGAGTTTCGCACCTGCTTTTAACAGATTACGACGAAATTTTGTATAACGGCGCTATCGAATTGAATTACCCCAAAATCCCCGGACGCGCCGCAGTGGGCATAGTTACCGAAGTAGGCGAAAATTGCTACGGCGTTGAAAAGGGTATGCGCGTTTATCTTAAACCCACGCGCGCCTGCGGCGATTGCCTGCCCTGCAAAAGCGGCAAAGCAAAGGAATGCACGTCTTACCTCACCGCGGGCAAGGATTTCGACGGGTTTATGCGCGATTTCGTGGTTTGCGAGTACGACGACGTTGCTCCCCTGCCCGATTCTGTGGACGATAGCCTTGCGCTGTGCATAGAATCTATTGGTATTGCGGAAAATATTTACGATAAACTTAATCTTTCCGCAGGTCAGAGAGTAGCCGTAATAGGCGCGGATTTCGACGGATTTATAACGGCGCAGGTGCTTGCTTATCACAAAATAGTGCCCGTGCTTATAGATAACAACCCCGCTAACCTTGAAAGAGCAAAAAATTGCGGCGTTCATTATTCGTTTGCGGCGGACGACGACCTTGAACAAAATTTAACGGGCGCTACCAGCGGCAACCTTTGCGACGCGGTTATTTACTGCGCCTCGTCCAGATTGCCCCTTTCGCTTTGTTCAAGAATGATAGGCAACGGCAAAGTGCTTGTTTTAAGCTGTAATTCCACTATTGCCGCCACCCTTTCCGCAAACACCGTGCTTGAAAAAAATATGACGGTTATAGGCGTTTCCAACGCTTACGATTACACCGATACCGTTATAAATATGCTTATTCACGGTGCGGTGAATATAGACCGCCTTGACAAGGAAGTTTTAACCGACGGCAACCCCGCCCAACTTTTGGCGGAGCGCAGTTCGGGCGTGGCAAAACGCGGCAAAATGACCGTTTTGAAAATGATTCTCTGACGCGCGGATTTTAATTCCGATGCGCAATTTAACCAAAATATTTTTTAAACTCAATTTTTGGATTTTACTACTTATTGCGGCACAGGTTGCCGCAATAATTTTTTTATGCCTGTATATACCCGCGTTTATGCCGCTGGCGTTCGCGCTGTTTTTAGTGTGGCTACTTGCGGCGGCTTCGGCAACGTTGCTGTTCGCGCGCGACGGCACGCCTGAAATTAAGTGCGTGTGGTTCGTGGTGATTGCCTCCGTTCCCGTTGCGGGCGCGCTGGTTTATTTAATTTCTTCGGCAAAGCCAAAGCCGCACGCCATTTTGAAAGTTAAAGACTGCGTAACCGACGGGATTTCCGCCGCCGCGCACGCTTCGTGCGGGACTTGCCGCGCAAGCTATTCCCGCGCGGCGTACTTTACTAACGGCGCGGAATTTTGGAACTCGGCTATTCCCGCTATAAAAGGCGCCAAATCCCGCGTTTACGTAGAGTTTTATATTTTCGGCAGCGGGCACCTTTTCAACTCCGTATTCGACGCGTTGAAGCAGGCAAAGGACAACGGCGCGGAAATAAAATTAATTTTCGACGGGCTGGGCTCGGCGTTTAAGTTTTCAAAGCGGGATTTAAAAAAGCTGAAAAGCATTGCCGAAGTTAAAATTTTTCATAAACTGACCCCTATCCCCCACGCGAAATTAAACCTGCGCGACCACCGGAAAATAATAGCTATTGACGGCAAAATCGCGTACACGGGCGGCATAAATCTTGCCGACGAATATATAAACCTGCGCAGTCCGTTCGGGTATTGGAAAGATTCCGGAGTGGCGGTTTACGGCGAAGCCGCGAAAATTTTCGAGGGAATGTTTTTATCTATGTGGCTGGGCACATACGAAATGCCCGCCCCCGCGTTTGAAAGCGGCGAAAAGGCGTGCCTGCCGTACTATGACAGCCCGCACTACCGCGCGTTTTGCGAGGACGCTATGGTAAACGCCATATGCGCGGCGGAAAAACGCGTGCATATTTTTACGCCGTATTTTTGCGTAAGTGAAAAAACCGCGGCGGCGTTGGCTTTTACCGCGCGGCGGGGCGTGGAAATTAAGGTGATAATTCCGCATAATCCCGATAAAAAATACGCCTTTGCGGTTACCAAGGCGTTTGCGTATAAAATGAAAGTTTACGGAATTGAATTTTACGAATACACGCCGGGGTTTATGCACGCAAAGGGCGTTATATGCGACGACAAGGTGTTTTTGGGAAGTTACAATTTCGACTTCCGTTCCACGCGGTTTAATTACGAGTGCGGCGTTGCGTTTGAAGGCGGCGTGTGCGCCGAGGTTGAGCGGGATTTCCAAAACTGTCTTGCGCTTAGCAGCGAGCTGAAAGAGGGCAAGCCGTCGCGGGCTAAGAGGTTTGCAAGGTTTCTTTTGCGGTTTTTCGCCCCCCTGGTTTGACAAAACAGGCGCTTTAATTTATAATTAAGCTGATAAAAGGATTTTAATTATGAAATTTATTGTTGCTTCAGATATCCACGGTTCTGCAACGTGGTGCAAAAAACTGCTTGAAATTTATAAAGCCGAACGCGCGGAAAAACTGATATTGCTTGGCGATATACTCTATCACGGGCCGCGCAACCCCCTGCCCGACGGGTATGACCCCAAAGCCGTTGCAGAAATGCTTAACGCAATTAAAAACGACGTGCTATGCGTGCGCGGCAACTGCGACTCGGAAGTAGACCAAATGGTGTTGGACTTTCCCATTACGCCCGATTACGCGCTAATTTGCGCAGACGGGCTTAAAATATACCTTTCGCACGGGCACAGGGAAACGCCGCCGCTTAGCGCCGGTGATTACTATCTTACGGGGCACACGCACGTGCCCGTAAACGAGGACTGCGGGTACGTACACTTAAACCCCGGCTCGGTTTCTCTGCCGAAAGAAGGCAGCGGGCACTCGTACCTGTTGTTTGAAAACGGAAAATTTGCGTTTAAAACTTTGCAATAAAAAATCCCCCCGCTTACCGTAGTTCCCATAGGGAATTTTAGGTAAGCCGCAGGTAAAAGAGAATTAGGCGTGGCGCGAAGCCACGCCTTTTCTGTACTTTTTGTCGTGGACGAACTAGGCTACTCGTAGCCTAGTGAGATATAGATATGTTCTATATTTCCCGCAAAATTCAATCGGTTGCGTTCTTTCATTTTTCGTGATATAATGATTGCACGATAAACAGTAATTTATGGTAGCAACAATAATGAAAAAGAAAGTTGATTTCAAAAAACTTATTACCTTTACAAATGTTTTATCTATAATATTGATAATTATGTATTTATTAGATTACTATTTACCGTTGCCCGAAGGGTACACAGGGTATACATCCTGGATTAGTGATAGCTCATCTGTGTTAAATTATATTTTCGGAAGTTGCGGGGGATTACTTTCAAATTATTTGGCTATGGGCGCAATAGTTGATCCAAGCGGAACTCAAATTTACAGGCATTTTACTCAAATGCTTTTACACGGCGGTATCTTGCATTTAATTGCTAATCTTGTCGGATTGTATTTTATCGGCAATTATACCGAAAAGCGTTTCGGTTGGTGGATGACCGCTGTGTTGTTCTTTTTTGTGGGATTTATTGAAAGCTTTATTACCGATCCTCTGTACCTTGCAATGGCACCTGATAAGGCGGATAATATTGCCTCTACCATAAGTGTAGGTGCGTCGGGCGGAGTATACGGACTGATGGGCGCGTGTCTTGCGGCAATATTTTTCGATTTGAAAAGCTTTAAACAAATAGGTAAGCCTACAATTATGGTATCAGCGATATACGGTGTGCTTACAACCTACGTTGTAAGCTTTGGTTGGACGACGGTTTGTCATAACGTAGCGTTGATTTTGGGGTTAATTATAGGCGCCGCTATTATTCTACCGTTCTTTTTGTTGAAAAAAGGGAAGTTTGCACCTGCAATGCAATTATCCGAACAGTCAGAAGCATATCCCCAAGATGAAAAAAACAACAATTTATAAGTTTATAATATAAATTTTAATTTATCCTTCCAAATAGTTTGTAGTAAAAAGCTCTCGAACATATCGTTCGAGAGCTTTTGTCCTCGCTTGAAAGTGCAACTCTTAAAAATTTAGTTTTTTAATCCCTATTAGAATTGCGCTTTTGCGGAGGGGTTTTTTACGTTGTTAGATGGGTAATAAACGAAGAATATGCTTGCTAAGAATCATAAGAATAAGGTCAACAACCCAAAGGATGAAGCCAAGACCTATAAGACGAATGATACCAGCAACAATTTTACCTTCAGAGAAACGGGTAATCGCGCCGAAAAGCCAAGCCGTGAAAGGGATGATTGCGCAGATTACGCTTACTATGTAAGGAAGACCAAAGTAATCGCTTTTTTTGTTTGCCATTTTACAAACTCCTTTATATTTTACTATCTATATTATATAACACTTTCGACAAATATGTCAATAGAAAAAGTGAAATTCATAGCCTTGCAAGCCGCTTAAATTACGAAAACATATCTTCGCCAAGCAAGAGCGCGTGACCTTTAGTAAGCACCCAGATAAGGTCGAGAATCCATATAAAAAACGCGCCCGGGAAAACCGTTAATATTGCAAGAACTATCCATACTAAATCGTTTTTTACCGCGCCTTTAACTATTCTGCAAATGCCGTAAAATACGTCTACGCAGGGCAGACAAAGTATAACTTTTACGATAAGCGGCATTTCGTCCACTGCTTTTAACAATTCGTTCATAAAATTTCTCCATCGTTTTTAATATATTATATAATTTAGTAAAAAATACCGTCCGCGGTTACGGACGGTATAATTATTTTTTAGATAAGCTCGATTATAGCTTCTTCCGCACCGTCGCCGCGACGCTGTCCGAGGAGATAAATCCTCGTATAGCCGCCTGCGCAATTTTCATCTTCGTTGCGTTTAGCATATTTGGGAGCTATTTCGTTGAAGAGCTTTTCCATAAGAGGGTGCTGAATATCGCCTGTCCTCGCTTTGAAATCGGACTTCTTTTCGCTGAAAGGCTTAACTTCCTGCAAGTCGCGCAGTTTAGCCATAAGCTGGCGACGCACCGCAAGTTTCTTAGGGCTGTCTTTTACGCCCTTTTCGGTTATTTCTTTACCTTTCTTATCGGTTTTAACAACGTCGATTTCAATATTATCGTCGTAAACCTTAATAGCTTTGGTTATTATTTTTTCAACGTAGGGCTTAAGCTCCTTAGCCTTTGCCTTAGTAGTGGTAATTTTGCCGTACCACAAAAGCTCGGACGCCTGATTTCTCAAAAGAGCTTGTCTTTGCTCTGCCGTTCTTCCCAATTTGCCGGGCATAATGTTAGTCCTCCTTGTTTGATAATGAAAGTCCGTACGAGTCGAGTTTTAAAATAACTTCGTCCAAAGACTTCCTGCCGAGGTTACGCACTTTCAGCATTTCGTCTTCCGTCTTTCTCGTCAAATCTTCCACGGTGTGTATGTTTGCGCGCTTTAAGCAGTTGTAGGAACGAACCGAAAGGTCCATATCCTCTATTGCCATAGCAAGTATTTTTGCCTGTTTGTCGTCCTCGTTTTTTACGAGAATGTCAAGCCCCTTAATGGTATCGGACAAATCAACGAAAAGCGAAATATGGTCCTGCATAATTTTTGCTGCAAGCGAAACTATTTCTTTTACGGCAAACGCGCCGTTTGTCCATACTTCCAACGTAAGTTTGTCATAGTCGGTATTTTGCCCTACGCGGGTGTTTTCAACCGAATAATTTACCTTTTTGACGGGCGTGTAGATGCTGTCTACGGGGATATAGTCCACGAGTTCGGTTCTGGTATGGTCCGCGCCCTTATAGCCGCGCCCCCTGCCTATCGTGATTTCCATATCTATTTTGCCGCCTTCGTCAACGGTACAAATGTGTTGGTCGCCGTTGATTATCTCTATTTCAGCGTCTTCGGAAATGTCGCTGGCTTTTACTTCGCAAGGTCCTTCTTTATAAAGGTGAACTACTTTAACGTAGTCGCTATCCGTAACGGAGGTTTTGATTGCAAGCGATTTTATGTTTAAAATTATTTCCGTGACGTCTTCTTTAACGCCGGCTATTGCCGAAAATTCGTGCTTTACGCTGCCGTCCAAAAATCTGATTCCCTGTGCGGCTGCTCCGGGGAGCGCGGACAAGAGTATTCTTCTAAGGCAGTTGCCTATCGTAAGACCGAAGCCCTTTTCAAGCGGTTCAACGACTACTTTCGCATACGCGCGGTCGTCGTTTTCTTCAACTTCGATTTTGGGCATATCCATTTCGATCATATAAGTCCCTCCTTTTTATCGATTTTTACTTGGAGTACAGCTCGACAATCATATGCTCTGCAATCTGGTTGTCAATATCTTCTCTTTCGGGCAATGCCAATATCTTCCCCTGTAATTTTTCGTTGTCGAATTCAAGCCATTTGGGAGTGTTGCCGCCCTTGGTGGACTTTATCGCTTCAAAATATTTATTGGAATTTTTGCTTTCTTTAACGGTGATTACATCGCCTACTTTTACGATAAAGGAGGGAACGTTTACTTTTTTACCGTTTACGAGGAAGTGTCCGTGGCTTACAAGCTGACGCGACTGCGACCTGGAAACGCCAACGCCCATACGGTAAATAACGTTGTCAAGCCTGCGCTCTAACAGTGAAAGCATATTTTCACCGGTAATGCCCTTCATTCTGTCGGCTTTTTCGTAGCAAGCGCGGAACTGTCCTTCCTGTACGCCGTAAATTCTCTTAACTTTCTGCTTTTCGCGGAGCTGTTTGCCGTATTCGGAAACTTTTTTCCTTGCGGAAGCAAGACCGTGCGCGCCGGGCGCCATAGGTCTTTTTTCAAACGGGCACTTGCCGTTATAGCATTTATCACCTTTTAAAAACAGCTTTCCGCCCTCTCTTCTGCAAAGGCGGCATTTAGCCTCTCTGTAAGTTGCCATACTTTAATACCTCCTTATACTCTGCGGCGCTTGGGCGGTCTGCAACCGTTGTGGGGAATGGGCGAAACGTCGGAAATTAAGGTAATTTCCACGTCGCACGCGCCAATCGCACGGATAGCCGATTCTCTGCCCGAACCGGGACCTTTTACGTAAACTTCCGCCGAGCGGAGTCCGTGTTCCTTTGCCGCCTTTACCGCGGTTTCGGTTGCCTGCTGAGCCGCAAACGGCGTGCCCTTTCTCGACCCCTTAAAGCCGAGGCTGCCTGCCGACGACCAGCTTATAGCGTTACCCTGCAAATCGGTAACGGTAACGAGCGTATTGTTGAAAGAGGACTGAATATGCACCTGACCCCTGTCAACTTTCTTAAGCTCTCTACGCTTTCTTGAAGTTGTTTGTCTTTTCTGTGCTGCCATTTTCTATCCTCCTTACTTCGCGCCCTTCTTCTTGGCTACGGTACGGCGAGGACCTTTTCTCGTCCTTGCGTTCGTCTTGGTGGACTGTCCGCGTACGGGCAAGCCCTTTCTATGACGGATTCCGCGGTAGCTGCCTATTTCCATAAGGCGCTTGATATTAAGCGAAACTTCCGTGCGGAGTTCGCCTTCAACCCTTATATTGTGGTCTATATATTCTCTTAATTTAGATACGGTCTGCTCGTCCAAATCCTTTACGCGCGTGTTGGGGTCTACGCCCGTTTCCGCAAGGATTTTCTGAGACGTTTTAAGACCGATGCCGTAGATATAGGTGAGTCCTATTTCAACTCTCTTTTCTCTGGGTAAATCTACACCGGCAATACGTGCCATCTGATTTATTTCCTTCCTTTTTTAATATTTTGTAAATGTATATTAAACCGCGTAAATCCCCGCCCGTAATTTTGGAATGTGAGCGGAGAGTTAAACGGAATTGTATTCGTTGTCCTTTCGGACGGAAATTTTTTGCGCTTTTACCCTTGCGGGCGATAAAAAGCTATGGTATATTATACCATAAAATTTAAGCGCAATCAAGCAAAAAACAAGCTAAATTAGCAAAATTGCGCTTGTTTTTAGCCCTGACGCTGTTTATGGCTTTTGTTTTTGGAACAGATAATCATAACTTTGCCGTTTCTTTTAATTACTTTGCACTTGTCGCACATAGGCTTTACGGAAGGTCTAACTTTCATTTTTTAACTCCTTAAAGGTAATTTATTAGTTCTTTGAACGCCACGTTATTCTGCCTTTGGTAAGGTCGTACGGGCTTATTTCAAGTTTTACGTTGTCGCCCTCGATAATCCTTATATAGTTAAGGCGGAGCTTACCCGAAATATACGCCGTAATTACGTGGCCGTTGGATAATTTTACTTTAAAGTTTGCATTGGGAAGGCACTCTATTACTTTACCTTCCGTTTCGATAACGTCGTCTTTGGACACAAAGATACCTCTTAAATTATTCGTTTTCGCCGTTTTCGGCGGTTTTGGGATAATTATAGTTTTTAAGCGCGGAGTAGATTTCGGTATCAAACACCTTTTCGCCCGAAATTAATTTTACCGCTATGCTTTCCACCTTTTCGGGCAAAAGCCGCAAGTGCTTTAAATTCTTTTTCTTAGGCGTCGTAAGACGTTTGAAATTGCCGTCGGTGACAAGCACGGTTCCGTCCTTTTCAACGGAAGATATAATGTAATATCTGTCTTTATCTCTACCCTGTTTGCTTTGGCAAATACCGCCCACTTCCGGGGTAATAACTTTCATACTTTTTTACCGCTTAAAGAGTCAATATCTCAACTCCGTCCTCTTTTATGAGCACGGTGTTTTCGTAATGTGCCGCGGGCTTTCCGTCGGCGGTTACAACCGTCCAGCCGTCGGAATTATCTACAAATACTCTGCGGGTACCCATATTTATCATTGGCTCGATGCATATGGTCATACCTGCTTTCAGCCGCATACCCGTGCCGCGTTTGCCGTAGTTTGGTACGGAGGGGTCCTCGTGCATACTTTTGCCTATGCCGTGACCGGTGAGCTCGCGCACGACGCCGTAACCGTTAGCTTCGGCGTGGGTTTGAACCGCGTAGCCTATATCGTAAAGGGGCACGCCTGCTCGCAAACCCTCAACCGCTTTGAAAAAGCACTCCTCGGTAACCTTTACAAGCCTTTTCTTCTCTTCGGAAACGTTTCCTATCAGATAAGTTCTTGCGCAGTCGCCGTGGTAACCGTTCTTTTCCGCCACGATATCCACGCTGACTATGTCGCCGTCAAGGATAATTCTATCCGACGGAACACCGTGAACTACGACTTCGTTTACGGAAACGCACGAACTTGCGGGATAGCCCTCGTAACCAAGCTCCGAGGGGTACGCCCCGCACGAAGTGATATACTTATATACAAGTTCGTCCACTTCTTTGGTCGTCATTCCCGCGCGTATGCGTTTACCTACAAATTCCAAAGTTTCTTTGGCTATACGGCAACTTTCGCGCATTAATTCGATTTCACGACTGTTTTTTACAGTAATCATAGAAATGCCGCTTTCGTGCGTTTTAACCGAGTATTTTAATTATTTGCGCAAACACTTCGTCGGGCGAGCCTTCACCGCTGGTAACGGTGGCAAGTTTACCCTGCTTTTTATAGTAGTCGATAAGCGGAGCGGTTTGCGTGTTATAAGTATCCAGACGGGACTTAACCGTTTCGGGGTTATCGTCCGCGCGCTGGTAAAGTTCGCCGCCGCACTTTGCGCAAGTTGTAGCGCCGTTAAGCGTGGAAACGTGGTAGCTTTCGCCGCAAGCGCACACGCGCCTGCCGCAAATTCTGTCCATAAGAAGTTTCTCGTCAACGTCGATATTAAGGCAAAGGTCCACTTTGGCAAACTTATCAAGCTGTTCAGCCTGATAAATATTGCGGGGGAAACCGTCAAGCATATAGCCGTTGCCCGCATCGTCCCAGGTAAGCCTGTCCTCGACTATTTTGCAGGTAACTTCGTCGGGGACGAGTTTGCCCGCATCGATATAGCTTTTTGCCAGCTTGCCTATTTCCGTGCCGCCTTTAATGTTGGCGCGGAAAATATCGCCCGTGGAAATGTGCAGAAGTTTATATTTATCGGCAATTTTACTTGCCTGCGTGCCTTTGCCCGCGCCGGGCGCGCCCAAAAGAATGATATTCATAAATACCCCGCCGTTATTATTTAAGGAAGCCCTTGTAATTTTTCATCATAAGCTGGCTTTCCAACTGCTTGTCAAGTTCGAGCGCAACCGAAACGACGATTAGAATACCCGTCGTAGAGAATACCGACAAAAGCGACAAGTTATTGTTTTTAAGCACCACGGTGAGAATCATAGAGAGAATCGAGGGAATAAACGCAACCAGCGAAAGATATATAGCGCCGAAAAGCGTAATTCTGTTGTTGATTTTCTTTAAATATTCCGCGGTGGGCTTTCCGGGGCGTATACCCTGAATAAAGCCGCCGTTCTGCTGAATCGTTTTGGAAACGTCGTCGGGGTTGAATTGCATCGTAGAATAGAAGAATGCAAACCCGAAAATCAAAAGGCAGAGCACAATCATATAAATAAGCTGTCCGTACCACGCGCCCGAACCGGAGAACCACTCGGTTATGTCGGCGTTAGCAGTGCTGTTGGGCCAGAAAAGGCTTATTATCATTTGAGGGAACGAGATAAGCGCAAACGCGAAGATTAAAGGCATAACGCCCGAACCCGCTATTCTGATAGGGATTACGGACGACTGTCCGCCGTACATCTTTCTGCCCTTTACCTGTTTTGCGTATTGGACGGGAATTTTGCGCTCGGACAAGTCTACGGTTACGATAGCCGCAAACTCTACCACGGTAAGCACTATAAAGCCCAAAAGCTCCCAAAATCTCGAATAAGTGCCTGCAAAACCTTCCTGCAAGTTGCCAACTATGGTAAGACCTGCGGTGGAAAGTATACCGATAAAGATTATAAGTGAAATACCGTTGGAAATGCCGTACTCTGTAATTCTTTCGCCTATCCACATAACGAGCATTGCGCCCGCAGTGTATACGACGGTAAGGAATATGCCGGCAAGCCATTTTGCCGCCGTGTCGCTAATAACGCCTACGTTGCCGCCGCCGAACATAGGAAGGCGGAGAGCGTCGCCCTGAATACCGAAGTTGACGATAATACCAATAGCCTGCGCAACGGCAAGCGCTATGGTTACGTAACGGGTTATTTGGGCAATTTTCTTTCTGCCGTCCTCACCCTGTTTGGAAAGCCTTTCAAGGGCGGGAATACCTGCGGTAAGCAACTGGATAATAATGGAAGCGTTAATATAAGGGCTTATACCCAACGCAAACAGCGTTGCGTTTGCAAGTGAGCCGCCGGTAATTGACGACATTATTCCGAGAAAGCTGTTTTCTCCGATTGCATCGGCAAACTGCTTGGGGTTAATTCCCGGAACGGGGATATAACAGCCAAGGCGGAAAACAAGCAACAAAAGCAGGGTAATCCAAATCTTTTTCCTTATTTCCTTTACCTTAAAACAATTTTTTATTGTTTCAAACATTTTAACTCCTTACCGCGGTTGCCCGCGGGAGTGTTATTTTTGTAGAGTTACTCTTCTACCTGAGCTACGCCGCCGGCTTTTTCAATAGCTTCTTTAGCCGAAGCCGAAAATTTAGCCGCTTTAACGGTAAGCGCTACCTTAATTTCACCGGTGCCTAAAACTTTAAGCCCTGCGGAATTTTTAACTTCCTTTGCAAGACCGTTTAATCTTACGTAACCAAAATCAACTACCGTACCTGCGGGTACGTTTACAAGCTGGCTTAAATTAACGATAGTGTAGCTGGTTGCCCACTTATTGTGGAAGCCGCGCTTGGGTATTCTTCTTGCAAGGGGCATTTGACCGCCTTCAAAGCCGGGACGTACGCCGCCGCCGGACCTTGCCCACTGTCCTTTATGTCCTTTACCCGAAGTTTTGCCCAAACCCGAGCCTATACCTCTGCCAAGTCTCTTTTTGGAGGTTCTTGCGCCCTCTGCGGGCGATAAAGTATCAATTCTCATTTCTTTGCTCCTTAAACCTGTTCCACCTTGACGAGATGAGAAACCTTTTTAATTTGCCCCATATTAGCGGGGGTTTCTTCAAAAGTCTTTGATTGACGGATTTTGGTGAGTCCGAGCGCAGCAACGGTTGCTTTTACGGATTTAATTTGTCCGTTTACGCTCTTTATTAAAGTTACTTTAACCATATCGTGCCTCCCTTTATCTCAACTCGCTGACTTCTTTGCCGCGTGCCGCCGCAATTTCTTCGGGCGATTTCAAATCGTAAAGTCCGCAGATTGCCGCCTTTACGCAGTTGATGGGATTGGAAGTGCCGTGGGATTTGGTTCTTACGTCCTTTACGCCCGCAGCCTCCATAACCGCACGCACGGGTCCGCCAGCGATAACGCCCGTACCTTCGGATGCAGGCATCATAAGTACGGAGCCTCTGCCGAATACGCCGAGTATGCCGTGGGGAATGGAAGTGCCCTGAAGCGCTACCTTTCTCATATTTTTCTTAGCCTGAGCGTTTGCCTTTTCAATAGCTTCGGGAACTTCTTTGGACTTACCCATTCCGTAGCCTACCGAGCCTTTACCGTCGCCAACTACGACAAGCGCGGCAAAACGCATATTGCGTCCGCCTTTAACGGTTTTGGTAACTCTGTTTACTTGAATGAGCTTTTTAATTAAGCCGTCGTCTTCCTGCCTTCTCCTGTCGTTGTTTCTTCTTGCAGGTCTTTCTTTCCTTTCTTCCATAATACGCTCCTTAGAAATTAAGTCCGGCTTCCCTTGCGCCGTCTGCAACCGCCTGTACGCGTCCCGTGTAGATATAGCCGCCTCTATCGAAAACAACCGCTTCGATTTTCAGCTTTTTAGCTTTAGCCGCTATAGCCTTACCTACTTCCTTGGCTGCGTCCGTCTTGGTCATATCGGCTATTTTCGCCTTTACGTCCTTTTCCATAGTCGAAGCCGAGCAAAGGGTTACGCCCTTGGTATCGTCTATAATCTGAGCATAAACGTGGTTTAAACTGCGGTAAACGCTTAAACGGGGAGTAGCGGAAGTGCCCTTAACCTTTTTGCGCACTCTCGCGTGCCGTCTTAAACGCTCCTCGTTTTTGTCTATTTTCTTAATCATAATTTCTCCTTCGAGCAAGCCCCCCTAAGGGTTCTCGTCCATTACGCCGCAAGGCGTACGGATTTACTTCTTGCCCTTACCTCCCGTTTTGCCTTCCTTACGCTCGATAACTTCGTCGCTGTACGCGATGCCGTAACCGTGGTAGGGTTCGGGAATTCTTACGGTGCGGATATCTGCCGCCGTCTGTCCGACAAGCGTCTTATCAATACCGCTTACTACGATTTCGTTGGGGCTGGGGCATTCAAGTTTAACGCCCGCGGGTTCTACAAACTCAACGGGGTGCGAAAAACCAACGTTCATAACGAGTTTGTTGCCCTGTTTAGCAACCTTCCAACCTACGCCGTTAACTTTAAGGGACTTTTTATAGCCCTCGGAAACGCCTACTACCATATTGTGAAGAAGCGCGCGGTAAAGTCCGTGTTTTGCGTCGGTGCCTACCGCGTTGGAAGTTTTTTCAACTATTGCTTCCGCGCCCTCTACTTTGATATTGATGTCGCCCACTACTTTCTGGGTGAGCGTGCCCTTTGCGCCCTTTACGGTGATGAGTCCGTTTTCAAAAGTAACGGAAACGCCTGCGGGCAGGGCTACGGGTAATTTACCTATTCTTGACATATAATTACCTCCTTACCAGATATAGCAAAGCACTTCGCCGCCTACGTTCTGCGCCTTAGCCTGCTTATCAGTCATAATACCCTTGTTGGTGGAAAGGATTGCAATGCCGAGTCCGTCCATTACCTTAGGCATAGTTTCAACGTCCGAGTAAACGCGAAGTCCGGGACGTGAAACCCTTTTAAGGCTGTTGATAACGGGCTTTTTCTTGCCAACGTATTTAAGAGTGATTACGAGTTTGCCGTTATAACCGTCGTCTTGTAATTCAACGCCGGAAATATAACCTTCGTTTAAAAGGATATCGGCAATAGCTTTTTTCATATTGGATGAAGGAACTTCTACGGTTTCCTTGTTAGCTCTTATCGCATTTCTGATGCGGGTGAGCATATCTGCAATAGGGTCTGTCATTTTATTTCTCTCCTCCTCTTACCAGCTTGATTTTTTAACGCCGGGAATCTGTCCCTTATAAGCGAGGTTTCTGAAACAAATACGGCAGATTCCGTATTTGCGGAGCACTGCGTGGGGTCTGCCGCAAATAGAGCATCTCGTATAAGCTCTGGTAGAGTATTTAGCAGGTTTCTGCTGTTTATTTATCATTGCTTTCTTTGCCATATTTTACTCCTTACTTCTTAAAGGGCATACCCATTGCCCTTAAAAGCTCTCTCGCTTCTTCGTCCGTATTGGCAGTAGTTACGAAACAGATATCCATACCGCGAATCTTTTCTACTTGGTCGTATTGGATTTCGGGGAAGATAAGCTGTTCTTTAATGCCCATACAGTAGTTGCCCTTGCCGTCGAAACTGTCGCGGGGAACGCCGCGGAAGTCGCGCACTCTGGGAAGAGCTATGGAGATGAATTTATCGAAGAAATCGTACATCATCTTGCCGCGGAGCGTTACTTTAAGACCGATAGGCATACCCTCGCGGACTTTAAAGTTTGCAACCGACTTTTTAGCTTTGCAGACTACGGGCTGTTGTCCCGATATAGTCTTCATTTCGTTTTGTGCAATCTGAATGGATTTCGCGTTGTCTTTAATATCGCCAAGACCCGAGCTAAGTATTATCTTTACGAGTTTAGGTACCTGCATCGGGTTTTTATAACCAAACTTTTCGGTAAGAGCGGGAACGACTTCCTTGTCGTACGCTTCAAGCACGCGGGTTTTATAAACCTTTTCGGGTTTAGCCGCTTTCTTTGCCGCAGGTTTTTTAGCGGGAGCAGCGGGTTCAGCCGCTTCTGCTTTCTTTGCCGCGGGTTTCTTAGCGGGAGCGGCTGTTTCAGCCGCTTCGGTTTTCTTAGCCGCAGGCTTTTTAGCGGTTGCAGGCTTTGCAGTTGTGGTTTCGGCTTTCTTAGCCGTGGTCTTTTTCACTTTCTCGGGCTCAGCCGCCTGAGTTTCGACCGTTTCTTTCTTCGTAGCCATATATACCCTCCTTACTCAGCCTTTTCGTCCGTAGCGGTTTCGGTTTCGGCTTTTTTAGCGCGCTTTCTTTCGCGCTTTTTGGGTGCTTCTGCCTTTGCCGCTTTCTTACTTGCCTTACCTGCGTTGCCGCCGCCGAGCGTAGCGCCGCACTTAGGGCAAACCCTTACGTTTTTGCCGTCTATGAGCGAGTGCTTAACCCTTACAGCCTTGTCGCAAGCCGCGCACACAATCATAACGTTGGAAACGTCGATAGGCGCTTCTATTTCCGCAATTTTGGAAACTTCGTTAGCCTTTCTCGCTTTCTGCGCTTTTTTGTGAATGTTAACGCCTTCAACCGTTACCGTACCGTGCTTGGGGGACGTAGCAATAACTTTGCCCGTTTTGCCCGCATATTTGCCGGAGATAACTAATACATTATCATTTAATTTTACATTCATAGCCTTTCTCCTTTAATTAAAGCACTTCGGGTGCGAGGGAGATTATCTTCATATAGTTCTTTTCACGAAGTTCCCTTGCAATCGGTCCGAAAATACGCGTGCCGCGCGGTTCTTTGTTGGTGTTGATAATTACTGCCGCGTTGTCGTCGAAACGGATATACGTTCCGTCGTCGCGTCTGATGCCTTTTCTGGTGCGCACGATAACGGCTTTTACTACTTCGCCTTTCTTTACCGCGCCGCCGGGTGCCGCAGTTTTAACCGAGCATACGATTACGTCGCCGATGTTTGCAAACTTTCTAAACGAACCGCCAAGCACCTTTATACACATAAGCTCTTTCGCGCCGCTGTTGTCTGCGGCTTTGAGCCTGGTTTGAGGTTGTATCATATAATAACTCTCCTATTCTATTATGTTACTTACAACTGATTACGCAGAGGATTACGCCGCTCTCACATAAACGGGGGGAGTACCCCGCTCTCCATTGAGGTCTGAACGCAATCTTGACTTGTATTTTTCCGCCTGGCGGATATTATTTTGCTTTTTCTATAATTTCAGCCACGCGCCAATTCTTGTCCTTGGACAATTTGCGGGTTTCAACTATTCTTACCTTATCGCCCTCGCCGCACGCGTTTTCCTCGTCGTGCGCCTTGAAACGGGTGGTTTTGGTTATAGTCTTTTTATAGAGGGGGTGCTTGCTTTTTTCAACGACCGCAACTACGACCGTTTTATCCATTTTGCTTGAAACTACAAGCCCGACTCTTTCCTTTCTGAGCGTCGTTCTTTCCATACTCTACCTCCCTTACGCCTTTAAACTTCTTGCGCGGATTACGGTGTTTACTCTTGCAATATCCTTTTTAACGAGGTTTATTGCAAGGGGGTTTTCAAGCTGACCGCTGGCGTGACGGAAGCGCAGGTTAAACAATTCCGTTTTAAGCTCCTGAAGTTTCCTGTTCAGCTCTTCATCGCTCAAATTTACTATTTCTTTAGCTTTCATTGGCTTCACCGCCTTCTTCAACTACTTCTTTCTTGATAAACTTGCACTTAACGGGCAGTTTATGGCTGGCAAGGCGCATTGCCTCGCGCGCGACGTCCTCGTTAACGCCGGACATTTCAAACATTACTCTGCCGGGTTTAACGATTGCCACCCAATATTCTACCGCGCCTTTACCGGAACCCATACGGGATTCTGCGGGGTGCTTGGTTATGGGCTTGTGAGGGAAAATATCAATCCAGACTTTACCGCCGCGCTTAATGAAACGCGTCATTGCAATACGAGCAGCTTCGATTTGGTTGGAAGTGATTCTTGCGCCCTCTTCCGCAACTAAACCGTACTCACCGTAAGCAATCTGGTTGCCTTTCTGAGCTCTGCCGCGTATCTTGCCGCGGTGCTGTTTTCTTCTTTTAACTCTCTTGGGGATTAACATATTAATCTTCGCCTCCCTCTGAAATTATGAGACGCTTAGCCGTATCAAGTACTTCGCCCTTGTATACCCAGCACTTAATGCCGAGCACGCCGAAAGTAGTGTGCGCTTCGGCAAAACCGTAGTCGATATCGGCGCGAATGGTTTGAAGGGGGATAGAACCGTCGTGGTAGCTTTCGGTACCCGCGATTTCTCTGCCGTCAAGACGTCCGCTAACGGTGATTTTAACACCCTTTACGCCGGCTTTTGCAACTTTTGCAATTTGCTGTTTAACGGCTCTTCTGTAAGAAACGCGCTTTTCAAGCTGGGAAGCAACCGCTTCCGCAACGAGCTGAGCGTCCTGGTCGATTTTATCAACCTTTTTAACGTTGATGACTATTACCTTGCCCTTGGTGAGCTTGGAAAGTTCTTTTTTTATTACTTCTATTTCAGCGCCAGCCTTACCGATAAGCACGCCGGGACGACCCGTATAAATGCCTATTTCTATCTTGTTGGCAGCTCTGATTATGGTTATTTTGCTTATAGCGGCGTCGTAGTACTTCTTTTTGAGGAAGGTGCGGATTTCGCTGTCCTCTTTGATATACGCAGCAAAATTTTTCTTGTCTGCATACCACTGGGTGTCCCAAGCGGAAATTACGCCGACTCTTAAACCGTGAGGATTAACTTTCTGTCCCATAACTTACTCCTTACACCTGCTTCGCGTCAAGAATTACCGTGACGTGGCTCGTTCTCTTTAAAATCGCGTGGCCGCGGCCCTTGGAAACGGGCTGCATCCTCTTTAAGTGAGGTCCGCCGTTGGCAAACGCTTCGGCTACGTACAAATCGCTTCTGTCCATACCCTGGTTGTGTTCTGCGTTAGCCGCCGCCGATAAAAGGACTTTCTTTACTTCTTCGCTGCCGCCCTTGTTGCAGTAGGTGAGAATACCCGCCGCTTCTTCAACCGACTTGCCGCGGATAAGCGCGAGCACGGTTCTGATTTTGTAGGGGGAGATTCTCAAATATTTTGCAGTTGCGTAGGGACGACGGTCCTTGTTGGCTTCGATTCTTTCCTGTTTTAAGTTCATATTCTTTGCCATTTTCTTCGCTCCTTACTTCTTGGCGGTCTTTGCCGCGTGTCCCTTGAAAGTTCTCGTAGGAGCAAATTCGCCCAGCTTGCAACCGACCATATCCTCGGTGATATACACGGGAACGTGTTTTCTGCCGTCGTAAACCGCAATAGTATGTCCTACCATCTGGGGGAATATCGTAGTCGCGCGCGACCAGGTTTTAACGACCTTTTTCTCGCCTGCCTCGTTCATAGCCAAAATTCTTGACATTAATCTTTCTTCGGCGTAAGGTCCCTTTTTAATGCTTCTTGACATTGTCTATTCCTCCTTAATTAATTCTCTTCAATATGAATTTGGAAGTGGGATTCTTCTTCTTTCTGGTCTTATATCCAAGCGCAGGCTTACCCCAAGGGGTCATAGGCCCTGCGTGTCCTACGGGGCTCTTGCCTTCGCCGCCGCCGTGAGGGTGGTCGTTCGGGTTCATAACCGAGCCGCGGACGGTGGGACGTATGCCGAGGTGGCGCGTCTTGCCCGCTTTACCGATGCGGATAATTTCGTGTTCGAGGTTGCCTACCTGTCCGATAGTAGCCTTGCATTTAAGCGAAACGAGTCTCATTTCGCCGGAAGGCATTTTAAGCGTTGCGTAAGCGCCCTCTTTTGCCATAATCTGCGCGGAAATACCTGCCGAACGCGCTACCTGCGCGCCCCTGCCGGGTTTAAGCTCTATCGCGTGAACGACGGTACCTACGGGGATATCGGCAAGCGCAAGGCAGTTGCCCGACTTGATGTCCGCGGTGGGACCGGAAATAACCTTGTCGCCTACGTTAAGACCAACGGGAGCGAGAATGTATCTCTTTTCACCGTCCGCGTACGCCAACAGCGCGATATGCGCCGAGCGGTTGGGGTCGTATTGGATAGACTTAACGGTAGCGGGGATTCCGTCCTTGTTACGCTTAAAGTCTATAATTCTGTATTTGATTCTGTTGCCGCCGCCGATGTGACGAACGGAAATTTTACCCTGGTTGTTTCTGCCGCCCGATTTGCGCTTGTCGTGCAACAAGCTCTTTTCAGGCTTGTCGCCCGTGAGCTCGGCGTAAGCGCTTACCGTCATAAAACGGCGTGCGGGGGAGGTAGGTTTATATCTCTTAATAGCCATTTCAGTCCTCCTTACGATAACGAGTTGAAGTACTCAATCGCCTTGGACTCAGCGGTCAGCTGGACGACTGCCTTCTTGTAGTCGGGGGTGTAGCCTTCGCTTCTTCCCATTCTCTTCTTCTTTCCGTGGCAGTTTACGGTGTTTACGCTTTTGACTTTAACGCCGAAAAGTTTTTCAACCGCGGATTTGATTTGCGTTTTGTTTGCGGACTTTTTAACGATAAAAGTATACTTTTTATCGGCTATTCCGTCGTATCCCTTTTCCGTGAGGAGAGGTTTCAAAATGATATCTTCGGCAAACATTATTCTCCGTAGACCTCCTCTATTTTCTTAACTGCCGCTTTGGTCATAACGACTTTAGCGTTTGCAACCACTTCGTAAGTGGAAATTTGCGCTACGGGCAAAGTGGAAAGCTCCTGTATGTTTCTTGCGGCAAGAATTACCTTCTCGTCCGAGTTGTCCATAACTATCACAGCCGACTTGTCAAGTTTAAGCGCGTTTTGGAACGCCACCATTTCCTTGGTTTTGCCGTCTTTAACTTCCAGCTTGTCTATAACAACAACTTCGCCGTCTGCAACTTTCTTGGAAAGTGCGGATAAAAGCGCCGCCACCTTTGCCTTTTTGTTCATATCTTTGGAGAAGTCGCGGCTTTTGGGTGCGAATACTACGCCGCCTTTAATCCACTGCGGTGCGCGTATCGAGCCTTGGCGGGCGTTACCCGTGCCTTTCTGTCTCCACGGCTTTCTGCCGCCGCCGCGTACTTCCGTACGGGTAAGCGTGGATTTCGTGCCCTGTCTTTCGTTTGCAAGACGGGTTACTACCGCCTGATGGATAAGCGGCTCGTTATATTCCACACCGAACACTTTGTCGCTGAGCTTCATAGTTCCGGCTTCAGTGCCGTCCATTTTATACACTTTAATATTAGGCATCTCTCAGTACCTCCTTACTTCACGGTGTCGTTAATGGTAACGACGCTTCCGTTAGGGCCGGGTATCGAACCCTTTATAAGTAAACAGTTTCTTTCAACGTCTACTCTTACTATCTCGAGGTTTTGTACGGTTACGTTTTCAACACCATACTGACCGGCGAGGCGTTTGTTTTTGAACACGCGCGAGGGCGAGCTGTTTGCACCCATTGAACCGGGCTCTCTGTGCACGGGGCCTACGCCGTGAGTTTCTTTAAGCCTGTGCTGGTTCCAACGTTTGATAACGCCGCTGTAACCGTGACCTTTGGAAACGCCGTGTACGTCTACCTTGTCGCCCGCAGCAAATACGTCCGCTTTGATTTCGCCGCCTACGGTATACGAAGCCGTATCGTCAAGACGGAATTCTTTAAGCACTTTGCAGGGCTTTACGCCGGCTTTTTTAAACTGACCGAGTTCGGGCTTGGTAAGCGCCTTTTCCTTAGCTTCGTCAAAACCGAGCTTCAAAGCGGCATAGCCGTCCTTTTCAACAGTTTTGATTTGTACTACGGGGCAGGGACCCGCTTCTACTACGGTTACGGGGATAACCTTGCCCTCTGCCGTAAAGATTTGGGTCATTCCCGCTTTACGGCCGATGATTGCTTTATTCATTGATAAAGTTCTCCTTATAAAAATTTATTTTTCAGATAACGCGCCCGCCGTCCCGCCGTTTCCGTCGCCTGCGTGGTGTTGGTTATCTATATTGGCTATATATAAATAATGAAATGCGCCTTACAGTTTGATTTTGATATCTACGCCCGCGGGCAAGTGAACGGTGTCCAAAAGTTTTGCGTTGGGGGTGTAGATGTCTATAATTCTCTTATAAGTTCTCTGCTCAAACTGTTCGCGGCTATCCTTGTACTTGTGGGGCGAGCGGAGAATGGTTACTATCTCTCTCTCCGTGGGAAGGGGAATGGGTCCCGAAATTTTTGCGCCGCTCTTTTTCATAGTTTCGACTATTCTCGAAGCCGCAAGGTCAACGAGTTCGTGGTCGTAAGCCGCAAGTTTAATTCTTATTTTCTGTCCTGCCATTGTTTACTCCTTTATACTAACGAAAATTTTATTTATTGCCGTCAACTTAACCGTGTGTATCGCGCCTTGTCCACTAAAAAACACCGCAGTGCGGCGTAATTAGGTTAAGCCACGGTTAGTCGCAGGGGTCAAGCCCCCACATTTGTCAGCGCAAATTATCTGCGACGTGAGCTTTTGCGTCGTTTTCAGTAACTTTGCACCTCATTCCAATACACACTTTTATTAACGTGCTTATCTATTATAAAAGCCAAAACGCCAAAAGTCAACGGTTTTAAAGCCCTTTTTGCAAGGTTTTTGCCCGTTTATGACAAAACGGGCGTTTTGGGGTATTATATTTTCTTATGGACTTTTTAAATTTAAATATAACCCTATTTTTGCGCTTTTTTCGCGTTTTTTCTTGCTGTTGGAATAGACTACCTAAAAGTCCGTACCTGATTTTTCTTTAAATACAGCTTTGATATCAGCCATAATCGTCCCCGAAATTATTTTACGGCAATAGATGCCTCGCCTTTTAAATTACCGTCGGTTGCTTTTATTACTACTTTTTCCTCCTCGGCTTTAACTACCGCCATTGCCTCGCCGTAATACGTGTCCGTAACGGTGTCCGCATAGCCGCGGGGATTGAAAGGACAGGCGTTACCGAGCGCCAAAAGCTCACCGCCCTCCACTTCAACGGAAACTTGTCTATGTTCAAGGGGTTTTATAACGCCGTTATTATCGGTGAATCTTAACCGCACGAAGCAGACTTCGCCCAAAGCAACGTTCTTCTTTTCGGGCAGCACGGTCAAAACCGTTTCGTTGCCGGCAGTCTTTAAAGTATTACGCGAAAGCTCATTGTGCTTTTTGTCGCGACCTACCGCCGTAATTTCGCCGTCGTAGTATTTAACTTTGAAATCGAACTTGCAGTTCTTTCCGAATTTCTTTTTACCCACTTTTTTGCCGTTTACGTACAGCTCTACGACAGGCGCCCTTGAATATACTTCCACCTTTGCGGTTTTACCGTTTAAGCCGTTCCAAGACCAAGTGGGCAATGCGTTTGAGAACTTCCAAGCAGACGGCGAACGTCTGTCTTTGGTATGGTTTACGGGTACGACGGCAATCTGAGGCGTATCTGTAAGTTCAAAAGCTACTTTTGTATAAAACGCCTCGCCCAAAGGCTCGCCGATAAGGTTTATTCTGCCGCTTCCGGCAGAAATCCAGCCAAGCGCCCCCGAAGGTTCGGGCGCGTATTCCTTATACTCCCAGCTTCCTATTGCGACCTCGCCGAGATAGTCTATGCCCGCCCATACAAAGTCGCCTATAACCGCAGGGTGTTTCTTTGCAAATTCCCAAAACATATACGCGTCGGCACAAAAAGTTTCGCTACCTAAAATTATGCGTTGGGGATACTTCTTTATATCGTGTTTATAGCGTAAAATCCCATAATTATAGCCGGCGACGTCCATTGCCGCATAGCAACCTTTGGTCTTTATGTCGCAACCGTGAAGCCTAGCCATATTTTTCATAAACGAATCTCCCATAATTCCCGCAATCATATTGAAAAATTCGCTGCCTACTTTCTTTTTAGGGTTTTCTTTTGCTTTTTTATCGCTGTACACACCCAAACCCATAGAGTGCAGAAGGTTAAAAAATATATTTACACCCGTCGTTACGGGACGAATAGGGTCGAGTTTATGACATAAGTCCTGCATCTTTTTAAAGAACTCAATGCCCTTTTCCTGCGCGGTTTCCGCAACCTCGTTGCCGAGAGAATACATTATTACCGAAGGATGATTGAAATCTTTTTCAACCATATTTGAAATATCCTGCTCGTACCAATCCCGAACGTAGTCGGCATAATCGTACGTCGTTTTATGAACATACCACATATCGCAGTATTCGTCCAAAACAAGCATACCGAGCCTGTCGCAGGCGTCTAAAAGAGCTTTAGAACAGGGGTTGTGCGCCGAACGAATTGCATTATATCCGTTCTCTTTGAGAATTTTTATCTTGCGCTCCTCCGCTTCAGCATAGCAACGCGCACCCAAAATACCGTTATCGTGGTGAATACAAGCGCCACGAATTATTACGCGCTTGCCGTTCATAGTAAAACCGCCCTCAGGAGTACAATCCTGCGTGCGGATACCGAAAACACCCGTCCATTCGTCGTTTTTAAACGCCGCTTTGCACTCGTAAAGATTAGGAGCGTCCACAGTCCATAGTTCGGCGTTATCTATGCGAAGATTAAAAGTTATTTGTCCATCGCTTGCGCCCACGATTGAAGCAACGGTTTTGCCGTTTTTTAACAGTTCGACTTTGACTTCGCCCGCAGAAACCGTATTTACGATAACTTCCACGACTGCGGGATTTATTGAAAGCGTGCTTATTTTAACGCCGTTCATTAAAATATGTTCTTTTTCGGCCACGAAAAGATATACCGGACGGTATATGCCCGCTCCCGAATACCACCTGTTGTTAGGCTGCTTGGAGTTTTCGGCAACCACCCGTATTTCGTTCTCGCCGCCGAAATTCAAAAATTCGTTGGCGCGCACATAAAAATTAGTGTAACCGTACGCACGGTATAAAGCCTTTTTGCCGTTTATGTAAACTTCGGCATTACGGTAAACGCCCTCGAATTCCAAGATAAGTTCTTTATCTTTGTACTCGTCGTTTACCGTAAAAGTTTTTACGTATTCGTAATCGTGACCTTCAAACCAGCCCGTGTTAGTACCGCCCGCGCTTTCGTAAGTTCTGGGCTCCGAAATCATTGCGTCGTGCGGAAGAGTTACTTTTTTAAACTCCCCGCCGCTATTTAGACGCCTGAACCGCCAGTTATCGTTGAAATCAATCTTTAACACGTTATGCCCCGTCCGTTTCCCTACCTTAAAATTTGGGCGGGGCGATTACTCACCCCGCCCGATTTTATAAGGAGAAAAAGCTTTAATAAAACTATTATATCTACTTATACTGTGACTGTCAATGAAATATCTTTATGCCTTGGTTTTGGCAAGTCTTCCGCACACCGTCGCGACAATTTATACAAGCATAGTTATTACATAGAATACAATGCGTGTGATTGCCAAATCTACCGCCGCAAGCTCTGCCTAAGTGTAATGGTTTTCCTGCTTATTATTCTTTACTAAATCCAAAACTTCAAGCGCAATCAAACCGGCAATAATTAAACCGATAGAAATACCTAAGCCAATCTGCAATCCTCTGTACAGCTTCTCCAAGGAGTATCGAGTTAAACAATTAGTGGAATATAGAATCACGCCCATATCTCTAAGCTAAAAGTAGCTTAGTTCGCCAAAGCAAACAAAACGGATAAGGCGTGGCTTCACGCTACGCCTTATCCTATCTTGCCGCACTTTACCGTTATTCCCTATGGAAAACACTGTAATCGCGTGGTGTTTTTTAACCTTTAATAATTTTTTCTGCGAGTTGCGGCGGTACTTCATCGTAACGCAAAAACTCGGTTGTGAATTTACCCTGCCCGCGGGTGAGCCCGCGCAAGTCGGTAGCGTATTTGGTAACCTCGGAAAGCGGCGCTTCGGCAACGACTATGGATAAGTTGCCCTCTTGCGCGCTTTCTATAATTCTGCCGCGACGCTTGGAAATATCGCCCATTACGCCGCCAAGATATTCGCCCGAAACCAACACTTTAAGTTTTACTACGGGCTCTAAAAGAACGGGTTTTGCGTTTTTTATACCCTCTTTAAACGCCAACGCGGCGGCGGCTTTAAACGCCATTTCCGACGAGTCCACGTCGTGATAACTTCCGTCGTACAACACCGCGCGCACTCCCGTTACGGGGTACTCCGCAAGCACGCCTTTAGCCATACACTCCCGCAGCCCCTTTTCTACCGCAGGTATGTATTGACGGGGCACGGCGCCGCCTACCACCTCGTCGCAAAACTCAAACTCGGCTTCGCAAGGTTCAAACCGCACCTTGCAATGACCGTACTGCCCGTGTCCGCCGGACTGCTTTTTATGCTTACCCTCGGCTTCGGCAACGGCGCGGATAGTTTCGCGGTAAGGAATTTTAGGTTCTTTCAAAGTAACGTCAACGTTATATCTCGACTTCAACTTGCGGGCAAGCGTTTCTATATGCACCTCGCCCTGCCCGTTTATAACGAGCTCGCCCGTATCCGCACGTTTTTCAACCGAGAAAGTGTAATCTTCCTCGCTCATCTTGTTAAGCCCCGCAAAAACCTTGTCCTCGTCGCCCTTGTTAACCGCCTGCACGGCAAGCGAAAGACAGGGTCGCGGGAAGCGCACGGGGTCAAACTCCAATTTAGTACCCAAAGCGCAAAGGGTATGGTTAGTTTCCGTGCTAGTAAGTTTGTTTACCGCGCCGATATCGCCGGCTGTAAGCTCGGAAACCAGCTCGCACTTTTTACCGCGCAACGCGAAAATTTGACCAATGCGCTCTTCAACGCCCGTGTTGGCGTTTAAAACGACTTGCCCGGATTTAAGCCTGCCGCGGAAAATTTTAATATAATTGAGTTTACCTGAATACGAATCGTACACCGTTTTGAAAACCTGCGCCGCAAACGGCCCGTACTCCTCGCAATTTACGTTTATAATTTCGTCCGCCGCAAGGTCTGTGGCTAGCGAATTTTTGCGTTCGTTCGCGGTGGGCATATAACGCACTATTTCGTCAAGCAAATTTATAACGCCGCGGTTTTGTAGCGCGCTGCCCGCCATTACGGGAATTACGTTGCCCGTTGCAATGCCTTTTCTCACGCCGTGCACCGTTTCGTCTTTGCTCAACTTGCCCTCGGTAAAAAATTTATCCAAAAGAATATCGTCGTTTTCGGCGGCGGCTTCCATAAGGCTTGCCTGCATTTCTTCCATATACCCGCGAAGATTTTCGGGAATTTCTATCTCTTGCGGACCCTGCGTTGAAAATTTATACGCCTTTTCCTGAATTGAGTTTACAAACCCCGTCATTTTTCCGTCCGAAATTATGGGAATTTGTATGGGTGCGAGTTTGCCCGCGTATTTATCTTTAAGCGCCGCCAGCGTGCCTGCGTAGTCAGCGTTGGGTTTATCCATTGCGTTTATAAAAATTACGAGAGGTTTGCCGAGTTTAAGGCAGTATTCCACCACGCTTTCCGCGCCGATTGGCAACACGCCGTTAGCCCCTACTACGAGCACCGCCGCGCCGCAAGCCGCAAGACCTTCGTGCCGCTCTCCCTCGAAATCGTAAAAGCCCGGTAAATCCAACAAATTTATTTTAACGCCCTTCCACAAAAGATAGGCAACCGAGGTGTAAACGGACAATTTTTTTGCTTTTTCAAGCTCGTCAAAGTCCATTACGGTAGTGCCGTCCTCCACCTTGCCCATTCTGTCTATCGCACCGCCGTTGAAAAGCATTGCTTCGCACAGCGTGGTTTTACCCTCGCCGCTATGCCCGATAACGGCTACGTTTCTAATTTCCTTAGCTGTAATATTCATTTCAGTCCCCCTGTTACGTCCATTATAATATAAAATCTACGGTAATTCAATAGGCAAAATAAAAAAACCTTCCCTTGCGGGAAAGTTTTTATTTTTTTAATAGAACGTTGCCACTTCCTCTTCGGGCGGCTCTGCGCGCCGCGCTTCCAAAGCTACGAGCACGGGGCGGGGAACGCGTTCGGCAGAATTATATTTCGCCTCTATTTTCGCTGTTACCGTAAGCCAATCGTAAGACTGCACGCCCGAAATAACCCCCTCGGTTTTTACGGGCAAGCCGTAATATTGAATATCTTCTGCGCAACAGTTCATAATAAACCTGCCAAGCGCTATATAGCCCTTGGGCATTTTTTTGTTTACCGCAGCAACCCCCTTAAAACTCACCGTTTTGCCGATGTATTGCGAGGTTTTTTCTTCAAGGTCGCTTATAAACCAAGCAAAATCCTTGTCCGCTATCTCTATTACGGGCGCGTTTACGTCAAACGGCATAGGGTCTTCTATGTCGTCCTCCTCAACTTTGCCGCCTAAATACTCGTACTCGATGCGGTTTTGCCGCGAAATGCCGCGCACTATTTTATGGTAATCCATTTTGGCGTATTCGCCCTTGAAACGGTTGAAAATTACGCGGTCGCAATTTACTATTTTTTCAAACACTAGCTGGCGCATATTTTGGTTGTACGATAAAAAAGTAGTTGCGTCGAAAATGGAAACAACTTCTTGAATAATCCAATTACCCGGCAACGAGCCCGCAAGCGTTTCCAGCTCCCACATTCCGTTATACTCTATTATCACGCGCTGTGCGCCGTGCTTTTCCGCAAGCGTTTTAAGGTTTTGCAAGGTAAGTTCTTGCTTGCTTTCAAGCGTGATTTTGGTTACGCTCGCAAAGCCGAATTTATCCGGCTCGTACTCCTCTTCACCCTCTTCGCAGACTACGAGCATTATCCGCTCGCCCGTGTCCTTTGCGGGGTCTTCAAGTATTTCCTTTATAAGTCGGGTTTTGCCTGCGTCGAGAAAGCCGAGAAACAGGTGTACGAAAATTTCTTGTTGCATAATTATTTAACGCCGAAAAGTACGGCAAGTTCGTCCTCGTCTATTTTCGAGCCGATTACGCAAAGCCTGCCCGTGTACGCCGCCGAGCCGTAGCGCACGTCAGTTTCGCCCGGTATATAGTCGAAATGCAGCCATTTGCCGTCGGTACAACCGACTATGCCCTTTGCACGGAGCACCGTGCCGAATCTGACCGCGTCCGAAAGTTCGCAAAGCGCCTTTTCAAGCTCTTCTTTAGAATATCTTTTACCCGTTTCCACGCCCCAGCTTGTAAACACTTCGTCCGCGTGGTGGTGATGCCCGTCGTGGTCGTGTTCGTGGTGATGCCCGCAGCCGCAACCTTCGCCGTGTTCGTGTCCTTCGTGTTCGTGGTGATGCCCGTGACAGCAATGCCCGTCCTCGTGGTCGTGTTCGTGGTGATGCCCGCAACCTTCGCCGTGCTCGTGATGCCCGTGGCAGCAATGCCCGTGGCGTTCAAGTTCTTCAAGCTCGTGCTCCAACGTGTCCGCGTGCTCCATTGCCGAAAGCACGTCTTTGCCGTCAAGCTCGTTCCAAGGCGTGGTAACCACCGTTGCGTGCGGATTTTGCGCGCGCACGAGCGCCAGCGCCGTTTCCAACTTTTCCGCGCCCGCGGTATCTACGTGGCTGAACACAATGCAAGCCGCCGTTTTAACCTGGTCGTTAAAAAACTCGCCGAAGTTTTTCATATAAGTTTTGCACTTAGCCGCGTCCACAACCGCAGTATAGGTGTTAATTTTGCAATCGGGAAGATTTGCGCTTTCAACGGCGCGCAAAACGTCGGAAAGTTTGCCCACGCCCGAAGGTTCTATCAAAATACGGTCGGGGTGATATTCGTTATAAACCTTTTCAAGCGCCTTAGCAAAGTCGCCCACTAACGAACAGCAAATGCAACCCGAATTAAGCTCGTTTATTTTAACTCCCGCTTCGGCTAAAAAACCGCCGTCTACGCCTATTTCGCCGAATTCGTTTTCGATAAGCACAAGTTTTTCGCCCGCGTACGCTTCTTTTATAAGTTTTTTAATAAGCGTAGTTTTGCCCGCGCCCAAAAATCCCGAAAAAATATCTATCTTAGTCATTGCTTCACCTCTTATTAATAAGTCAGCTTTCTAAACGAGCCGTCCTCTTTATGTATCATTATCCTTGCGTCCTGATTTTGCGCAAGTTGTTTGGCGTAGGCTATCGCTTCCGCTTGTGTGTTGAAAAGTTTTATGGCGCGCCCCGCACCCTCGGCTTTAATCTGCCAACGGTTTTCGTCCCTGCGCTTGGAAATATGATATACTTTGCCGGAGTCCTCTTCGGCAGGCTTCGCCGCCTTTTTGTCCGTGGTTTTTTCCGCGGGTTTTTCAGCGGGTTTTGCCGCCGCTTTCACAGGCGCGGGCTTATCTTCCTTAGCGGGAGCAACGGGGGACGCAACGGGTTTTGCCCTTTCTTCTTTAACGGGCGCAACTTCGGCTACGGGCTCCGCATTTTCCTCTTTTTCAAACGTTTTAGGTGAGGATTGTTGCGCCGAGTCGGATTTTTCTCGCTTTGCGGATTTTCCGCGTTTGCACGCACACACGATAATGCAAATTATGATTATAACGGCAAGCAGTATCGCCGCGGCGATAGCTATCCACTGCCACAACAGCAGCTCGATACCGAAAATTGTTACGGGGTCAGACATAGCGCACCTCTCAAATCTTTTTCTTATTGTATAACAAACGCAAGACAAAATCAAGCAAAAAATACTAAAAGCCCGCTGCCTTAAGCAACGGGCTTTAAAACGCCGTTAATTAATACTTGGTAATTTTTACCGTTTTAATAATAATAGGAGCTTTGGGGGCGTTAAAAGAAACGCTGGTACCCTTGTCCGCTTCTATTTTGTCCGAAAAGTTTTCGTAGTTGTCTACGCGCGCTTCGGTTAAATTGTAAAACTCGCTTGCAGTGCCGCCGTGGTTATCGCGGATATAGTTGCGAACGGCGTCTACGAGATTATCAAACTCCTTCGTGCTTTTAAGTTTTGCAAACACGGTATAATTGTTTTCGCCGTACGTTGACGAAGTGCCCGTTTGCAATGCGAAAAGCGAAGTTGCGCAGTTGTTTTTGTAGTCCGCCATAATAGTTTCGTTTTTGGTCGGAGTTACGTAAACCTTTTTAGTGGTTTCCTTAGAATAATAAAACATTTTAAGACAACCGTATTCCTGCGTAAGTTTGCCGTTGTCTATTTCCTGACGGATATTATTGTAGAATTCGCCCATAACCGTAGGAAGCACCGATTCCTCGTCGTAAATCATATTGTCCTTGCCGTCAAACTTATAGTTTCCGTAAACGGAAGCCGAAAGTTTGCCTTCGTTGAACAACTGCATATAGGCGTCTTCTTTGGAATGCTCTTCAAAGTACTCCGACATAAGGCTTACGCTTTCCGAGTGGGTTGCATAAACTTTTTCGTCGTACGAGTAGCCGCCGGTAATCCAATCGTTAGTCTGATAGTCGTGAATAACGATACCGTTGTAAAGTTCGGCGTTAGCAAGCTCGATAAAATGTTGAACGGTATGCGGATACATATTTCTGTAAAGCGTGTAGGTTACGTCGTATTCTTTGCCGTTAAACTTGTAGGTAATGCGCGCCTCGGGGTGATTCGTTTTAACCGAGCAAGCGCCGGCTGCGCCAACCGTAAAAGTTATTGCAAGCGCCGTAGTAAGGCACATTAAAATTTTAGTAAATTTTGCGTGTTTCATAATATACTACTTTATTTTACTTGTTAATAACGGCGTTGTCAAACGATTTTGCGTTTTAAATAAAAAAACCGCCCCGTAATTTGCGGGGCGGAATTTAACCGTTTTTAAAAATTACTCTAAAACTGCGGTTGCGCCTGCTGCTTTAAGGTCAGCAAGAATTTTGTCAGCTTCTTCTTTAGCTACGTTCTCTTTAAGCACGCCGCCCTTTTCAACTGCGGTTTTAGCTTCTACAAGGCCAAGACCGGTAAAGCCGCGAACAACTTTGATAACGTCTATTTTCTTAGCGCCTGCGTCTTTAAGAACAACGTTGAATTCGGTCTTTTCTTCAGCTGCTGCTGCGGGAGCTGCGCCTGCTGCGGGAGCTGCCGCTACTGCAACGGGAGCCGCTGCGCTTACGCCAAACTCTTCTTCAAGTGCTTTAACAAGCTCGTTGAGCTCTAATACGGTCATATTTTTGATTTCGTCAATATATTTTTTAACGTCTGCCATTTTTTTAATCTCCTGATTTTTTTTAAATTTAAATTTTTATTTTTGCGCTTTAAGGCAACGCCCGCCCGTACTTTTCGTTTTTTTAATTGTTAAACAATTAGTTTTTCTGCTCTGCAACAGCGTGCAATACGCGAACGACGCCTGCAACGAGGTTGTTGAGTACGCCCACGAAGTTGGACAAAGGCGCCTGCATAGAACCAAGCATCTTTGCAACGAGTTCCTCGCGCGAGGGCATAGACGCAAGCGCTTTAACGCCCGCTTTATCAACGTAAGCGTTGTCTACAAACGCGCTTTTAACGGTTATCTTTCCGTCGTAATCCTTAGCGGCGGCAACCATAACTTTTGCGGCGGCGGTTTCATCCGCACCAAACGTTACGGCGGTAGGGCCGTTGAGGTCGGCGTCGAAATCCTTGTAACCAAGGTCGTTTAACGCCTTTCTAACAAGCGTGTTTTTGTAAACTTTGTACTCGCAATTAGCCTGCTTGCACTTGTTGCGCAGCGCGGAAACTTCCGCAACGGAGAGTTTGTTGTAATCTACGAGCACAACCGACTTAGCCGCTTTGATTTTTTCCGTAATTTCCTGAACTACTACTTTTTTTGCTTCAAAATTAACCGACAAATTTTTACCTCCTTTTCTACCGCCGTAAAGCGGCAAAATTTTCGTAAAAATAAATTCCTTGCGCGCAAAGTGACGCAAGGAACCGAAATTACTAAACGATAACCTGTCACCTGAGCGGGAAATTAAGCCTTGCGGCGCCCGCCTTCTCCGGCGCGGAATTAAATTTACTTAATTAGTATATCCGCAAGCCCGCGCTTTGTCAAACTTTTTCGCGCAATTTTATAAAATTTTTAATTACGCGTTAAAATACTTTTAAAACTCGGAAAGGGTGCGGTAAACGAATAAAAAAAACGGACGGCAAAAGCGCACTTCCCATAGGGAATTAAAAAACTAAATTATTAAGAGTTATACTTTCAAGCGAGGACAAAAGCTCTCGAACATATCGTTCGAGAGCTTTTTACTACAAACTATTTAGAAAGACAAATTGAAATTTATAATTTAATATTGATATTAGTGTATTGATTGCGTTCTTTTCGCAACTGTTTATGTAAAAATATTGCCATTATTGCCGCTATAATTGCCGCAATTCCGTCTGCAATAGGTTGAGCGTATAATATTCCATTCAACCCCCAAAACAACGGAAATGTAAATATAATAGGAATGAAACAAATGCCTTGTCGGCAAACGCCAAGAAATAAACCGCCTTTTGCTTTACCAAGAGCAAGAAACAACGACGAGTAAACAGTATAAAAACCAAATACCATAATAGATATACCATTTGCGCGTAACGATTTTGCGCCCGCACTTATCATATCAGCATTTCCTTTTGTAAATAGAGAAATAAGCTGTGCCGGACACGAAATCATAATTATACCCAATACCACACAAAAAGAAGTAGACAATATAATTGAATATTTTGTTGCCTCGCTTAACCGCTTATAGTTTTTTATTCCGTAGCTAAACCCCGCAATAGGTTGAAAGCCTTTAATAAAACCAAATATCATAGACGTACCCAATGCTGTTATACGAACAACAACGCCCATAGCCGCTATAATCGCATCACCATATTGTTTAGCTTGATTATTTATAAACGTAATAGAAAGACTTGTCAAAAGCTGAAAAATTAACGTAGGTACTCCAATTTTCAATATTTCTGTAACAATGTCTTTTGAATACTTACATTTTTTAATACTAAATGAAAAAGTGCTTTTTTTAGAAAAAATGTAAATCAGATAGACGATAGTAGAAACGCATTGAGATATTGCCGTTGCTATCGCTGCACCCGTTACACCTAAACCAGCAACAGAAATAAATATCGGGTCTAAAATTGTGTTAAGTATAGCACCAGTTAATAGTGCTGCCATTGATATTTTTGCCGCTCCTTCACTTGTTACAATGTTATTCATTGTAACATTAAACACATTGAAAATTGACGAGCCAATATATATGCTACCATACATAACGGCGTATGGCATAATACTGTCGGTTGCACCTAACACTTTTAACAAGGGCTTTATAAATATTACCGAAAATATTATGAATACAGCACCTGCCACTAAACCACTATAAATAGCAGTACTTGCTACATTGTCGGCTTTTTCTTTGTCGCCACGTCCTAATAAGCGCGAGATATACGACGCCGCGCCATTACCAAAAAGCAAGCCAAGTCCAACTACAAACTGACCAAGCGGAAAAGCTACCGAAATAGCCCCCGTTTGACTTTCGCCAAGTCCACCGACAAAAAATGCGTCAACAATATTGTATAGGGCATTTATCATCATTCCTAACATTGTAGGAAGTCCCATAGCAAGCAACGCTTTAACTATGGGTGTAGTTCCTAAAAGTTGCATTTTTCTTTCTTGACTTTCCATAAATAAACAGCTCCTCTTGACATAGTAAATTAATTGTGCTATTATAAAGTACAGTAAAATAAATTAAAGTACTGTAATTTATAGTAGTCTATACAATATACTATAATTTATAGTACTTGTCAAGGGTTTTATATGGCAACAATAGATTTAATTGTATTAGGTATGGTAAAACAGCAACCTCTATCCGCATACGATATTCAAAAACAAGTTGAATACCGCAATATTTCAAAGTGGGTAAAAATCAGCACACCGTCTATTTACAAAAAAGTAATAAGTCTTGAAGAAAAAGGACTTATTAAAAGTGTAACTGTAAAAGACGGAAATATGCCTGAAAAGGCTGTCTATTCTTTGACCGATAGTGGCAAACAAGAATTTGAAAAATTGATGCTTGAAATTTCTATTGAGCCTATTCATATATTTTTGGATTTCAACGCTGTAATAGTAAACTTGCATAGCTTACCAAAAGAAAAGCAAACGGTTTGTGTAGCGTCAATAGAAAAAAATGTTCGTCAACTTAAAAGCTATTTATCAGAAAATATGAACGCAAAAATGCAATCAAATGAAATACCTGATACGGCGAAAGCGGTTTTACAACAGCAGTTTGTATTAGTGCAAGCAATAGAAGAATGGCTATCTTCAATTAAATAACATATTTGTAAAAAGCTCTCGGACAAATTGTTCGAGAGCTTTTTATTACACATAATTAAGTAAGATAAATTACTGTTTATCGTAAATCATTATATCACGAAAAATGAAAGAGCGCAACCGATTGAATTTTGCGTGGAATATAAAACATATCTATATCTCACTAGGCTACGAGTAGCCTAATTCGTCCACGAAAAAAAGTACAGAAAAGGCACAGCTTAACGCCATGCCTAAACCTTTTTATTTGCGTTTTATTAAATTCCCTGTGGGAATTACGGTAACGCCGCCCGATTTATTTTATTTTTTAGCCCTTATTATAGGTAACTCTTACGCCGGGTCCCATAGTAGACGAAAGCGTTACGCTTTTGATATACTGACCCTTTGCCGCAGCGGGTTTAGCCTTAACCACGGCGTCCATAAGCGCATTAAAGTTTTCGGTTATTTTCTCAATGCCGAAAGACTTTTTACCGATAGGCACGTGGATTATAGCGGTTTTGTCAAGACGGTATTCAACTTTACCCGCCTTAACTTCTTTAACCGCTTTTGCTACGTCCATAGTTACCGTACCCGACTTGGGGTTGGGCATTAAACCCTTAGGTCCGAGAATACGGCCTATTCTACCAACCATACCCATCATATCGGGGGTGGTAATCATAACGTCGAAATCAAACCAATTTTGCGACTGAATACGCTGAATGGTTTCTTCAGCGCCAACGTAATCCGCGCCCGCCGCCTGTGCCGCGTCCGCCTTGTCGCCCTTTGCGATTACGAGAACTTTCTTGGTTTTACCCGTACCGTTGGGAAGCACGAGCACGCCGCGCACCTGCTGGTCCGCCTGTCTGGGGTCAACGCCCAAACGAACGTGAAGTTCGATAGTTTCGTCAAATTTTGCTTTTGCCGTATCGAGAACGATTTTAGCCGCCTCGTTAAGGTCGTAAGATTTGGAACGGTCGTAAGATTTTACGCTTTCAGCATACTTTTTAGCAAGTTTCATTTTACGTCCCCCCTTACTCTTCAACCGTAACGCCCATAGAGCGCGCGGTACCTTTTACCATACTCTTAGCCGCCTCGATATCCGAGCAGTTTAAGTCGGGCATCTTGGTTTTAGCTATTTCTTCAACCTGCGCCTTGGTAAGTTTGCCTACCTTATCCCTGTTGGGACGTGCGCTTGCCGTTTCCAAACCCAAAGCCTTTTTAATAAGCACGGGCGTGGGGGGCGTTTTAAGCACGAAGGTGAAACTTCTGTCCTGATAGATGGTTACTACGCAGGGAATGATAAGTCCCGCCTGTGCGGCTGTCTTTGCGTTAAACTCCTTGGTAAAGCCGGGAATGTTAATTCCGTGGGGGCCGAGCGTAGAACCTACGGGGGGCGCGGGGGTTGCTTTACCTGCGGGGAGCTGCAATTTAACTACGGCTGTTATTTTCTTTGCCATTTTAAAATATCTCCTCTGTGGTTAAACGAATACGCATTAAAAAATTTTACGCATTCTCCCACTAAACGTCCGTTAAACGGATTTTCCGCAAAACGGTTGCGTTTAAAACGAATTTTAATTTTCCAGCTTTTTAATCTGGATATACTCAACTTCAACGTCGGTGTTCCTGCCGAACATTTGAATGTTGACTTTTGCTTTTTGCGCGGCGTCGTTAAGCTCGGTAATAGTGCCCTCAAAGCCCTCCAAAGGCCCTGCGTCCACGCCTACCTTGTCGCCCACCTTAAAGTCCGCGTCCACTACAACTTCTTCAAGGCGCATTTTGCGGATTTCATCCTCTTTCATAGGGATAGGTCTGCCCTGGGGACCGACGAAGCCCGTTACGCCCCTGGTGTTGGTTACCCAATACCAAAGCTGGTTGGAATATATCATTTTAATGAATACGTAGCACGGCAAAAGTTTGCGCTCAACTATCTTGCGCTTGCCGTTCTTTTCTTCGATAGTCTGCTCCATAGGGATTTTGACATCGAAAATCATATTCTGTAAATTGTTGTTTTCAATAAGCCGGAAAAGGCTGTCCTTAACCATCGACTCGTAACCCGAATACGTATGGAGGATATACCAGCAAGGATTTTCAGTATCCGCTACCTGTACTGCCATAAATTACGCTCCGATTCCGGTTATTAGATTTAACAGCGCCTGTAAACCGTAGTTTATACCCGTTACTATTACGATAAACGCGATAACCACTACCAAAACCACGCAAGTACCCCTTACCACTTTGGGGAAAGTGGGCCAGGTAACTCTCTTTAACTCGGAAAAAACCTCTTTCAGCTTTCTGCCCATTCTAACGAAAATATTGGGCTTTTTAGCGGTTTTTGCCGCAGCGTTGTTAGACTTTTTAGGATTTTGCTCCATTTGATTAGCCATAAAAAAACCTCATAGTTTAGAAAGCGGTTATTTACTTTCCTTATGCTCGGTGTGCTTTTTGCAGAAAGGGCAATACTTGGACATCGTAAGCCTGTCGGGGTCGTTACGCTTGTTTTTATAGCTGTCGTAATTGCGGTGCTTGCACTCGGTACATTCAAAGGTTATTTTGGTCCTGACTTGTGCTTTCATCTTAGGAAAACTCCATACAAAAAAATTACACCCCCATTCGAGTGCTTTTTGAGTTTAACACACAAACGGGGGCTTGTCAACACATTTTTAACGTTTTAACAAATTTTTAATTGTTTAAGGCGCTTTTTAATTGAGGTTTCCGCCGGTAGTAAACGCAAATTGGTCCCTGTCCTCGGGGAAAATAGGTCCGTTTATTACGGGCAGATTCAAAGGCGCGATGTACGCGCTTGCCGTAAGATTGGTAACCGCTGCGCGCAGATAAGGGTATACGAGCTTGGTAGCTTCGATAACGAATCTTCTTTCGTCAGCCGCGCCGCTCATCTCTTCCACTTCAAACACGCCCACGAGCGTAGCGTTGATATTGAAAGGTTTGGGTTCGTCGTCGGTGCTTTCAATTTTAACGGAAAGCGCAACGAAATTGAGTTTGTCGTTGCCGGTAACCTTTCTTATCTGGCGGGAAAATTGGGGTTTGATATCCAGCTTGTCCTCGGGGTTGAGTTTAACCCTGTTAAGTTTGAAAGAAAGTTCTTCCCCCGTTATGCCTTTAAAATCTATTTTCATAATATCTAATCTCCTTGAAAGTCTGCAACCATTATATATTATCCGAAAGTAATTGTCAAATTTTTCCTTGTTTTTTATTGATAATTTGTTTACTATACTTTATAATTAATGCGTTAAGCGGCATATATCATTGGACTAATGCAATACGAGGATTGAAAAATGGCGAAAAAAACTATCTATTTCGACAGCCTGTGCGGTTACGTAATTTCCGCCGTAACCGAAAACGGAAAAGTAGTGGCGTTCGATTTTGAGAAAAAGACGGACGACTGCGCCGTTGGCAACGTTTACAAAGGCAGGGTGGAAAGCGTTCATCCCGGTATGCAGGCGGCGTTTATAAATTGCGGGCTGGAAAAAAATTGCTTTTTATCGCTTACCGAAGAGGAGCAGTTTGGCGATGCCGAAAGAATAGAAAGCGGCGAAATGCCCGCCTTCCCACAGCCGTGCGAGGGCGACGAAGTGTTGGTGCAAATAGTAAAGCTGCCCGTAGGGAAAAAGGGCGCCAAAGTCACCCTGCGCCCCTCGTTCGTGGGCAAATGCCTCGTATATATGCCGCAAACACCGTTTATCGGCGTTTCGCGGAAGATTGCCGACGAGGAGTTGCGGCATAACCTTGCGTTTTCGGCAAAGCGGCTTAAAAACGACGGGGAAGGGCTTATAATAAGAACCGCCGCACCATACGCGAAGCGCAACCAGCTAAAAGACGAATATTCCTATCTTAAAAATTTGTACGCAGAGATAAAAGAGGCTTTTTCCTCGGCTGCGGTTGGCGAACTTTTATATACCGACGCGGCATTGCCCGTGCGGGTATTGCGCGACACGCTTTCCACCGATATCGACTGCATATACGCGGGCTCTCCGCTTATCAAAGAGCGCGTGGAAGGCATCGTAAACCTGTACCCCTCGCAAACCCGCAAACCCGTGTATTTGCACGATACGGGCAGGGATATGCTTGAAGAACTTGGGGTTTCACAACAAATTTTATCCATAACTTCGCCGCGCGTAGATTTGGACAACGGAGCGTATATCGTAATTGAAAAAACCGAAGCGCTTACCGTTATAGACGTAAACACGGGCAGTTTTACGGGCGATTATAATTTGGAACAAACCGTTTACCACACCAACATTTTAGCCGCGCGGGAAATTGCAAGGCAGGTGAAACTGCGCAATATCGGCGGCATAATCGTAGTCGATTTCATTGATATGCAAAGCGAAACGCACAACAAGGCGCTTGTGGACGAGCTTAAACGCGCGCTTAAAAGCGACAAAGCGCCGTGCAAGGTTTCGGCTATGTCACAATTCGGGCTGGTGGAGTTTACGCGCAAGCGTATGGGCGTTAGTCCGTTGCCGCTTATGATTAAACCGTGCCGCTATTGCAACGAGGCGGGATATACCAAAACTACGGTATATATCCTGCTCAATATGCGCGCAAAGCTGTTAAATTTGATAGCCGACGGAGCAAAAAAAATTCGTATGGATATGAATGCTGACGTATGTAAAAGGCTTGCCGAATGGCGCGAACTCGTCCAAGATTTAACGGCGCGCGGCGCAGAAATTTACGCCGTACCCCACCGCACCTATCACGAAGAACTTATAAAATACCGCTTGGACGATTTCGATATTCCCCCCGAAGCAATAAAAATTTAACTTGCGCCCGCCCAACGGCAATGTTAATTTTGTTTTTCAGTCAGGCAAGACAGCAGGATTTTATTAAACTTAGGCTATTGCAAAAACAAACCGCCCGTGTTATAATGCTAACAAGAGGCAACGTTATGGTAACTTTTGGAACAAAACTAATCGAACTACGAGAATTTAACAAAGATACACAAGAAAAATTAGCCGAAAAACTTTCAATTTCCGTACAAACGTTACGAAGGTGGGAACACGACAAAAATCCGCCCGATATAAACCAGTTAAAATTAATTTGCGAGATTTATAAGGTAAATCCAGATTATTTTTTCAATGAAGGAACACCCGACGTAAAACAAACACAAATTACCGAAGGAAATGAAATTGGGGTATCGAAAGATATTTGGGTTCAAAAAAAGCACAAATATATTGTAGCTTTTGGCAGAAGCGAAACAGTTTCAGGTATTTATAAAAATCGTTATTACCACGTTAATTATGGCTGGCGTGGTTATACAGACGTAACTATTATGGACAACATTTTCCTAAACCCGATAGGTTCTATGTACAACTTAAACCCTCTAGGATAATTTAAATGGCAAAATCTCAAAAAAACAACGTTATAAAAATAACTTTAATAGTTACCAATCTGCTTTTGGCGGCGGCTCTTTTACTAGTGATAATTTTTACCTTGATAGCGCCAAACGCCTGCCAACGCAACCGCGTTAATTTACCCGATTATTATAACGATTTTACTTTTAACCTTAAAATCCGACTTGATTCGTACACCGTAAACGGCAACTCGCGGTATTTCGTCTGCGATGAAACGACGGACGAGTTAGAAAACGAGATTAAAAAGCAAATATCCGCGGCGGAAACGACGTTTTACGATGATTTTTTGCTTGTTACAATCGTTAGAAAAGACGGAAACAGCGTTTTCGGAATTCAGCGTTTAGGCGAAAAATCCGCATACGAAATTACTAACTTTACTTATTACTTCGTTGGCGAAAACGATAAACTAATACCTTTTTTACTACCCGGCCACTTATTATCCGAAAGCGTAACCGCGCCTACGTATTACGGCGGCAGTAACGAAAACGTAATAACGTCGCAAAAAAGTTACGCGGAATGGAAAGAGTTTTATAAAAGCCTTAACCGTGCAGGCAATTTTGAGTTTGACGATGCAAATGAGCGCATTTCACTTGAATGTATTGACAGAAACACCGGCGCAAGTTACAAGTTGAAATTGCAGTTTAACGGCGCCGGCAAAATTACGATAATCCAAAAATAAAAAGTACGCCCGCGCGTTGATTAAACGCGCGGGCGGTTTATTTTAAAGAAAGGTTTTTAAATTTTTTTCAAAATTTTCTTCAAGGGCGATAAGGTCGGTTAAAAGTTTTTTAATTTCTTCGTCCATATACTTTCCACCGTCGGTTAAAGAGGTTTTAAGCGAGGTTATACCCGTTACCGTGCCCCTTATCATCATCTGCGCTATATTTTGCGAAGAATTGTCGTTGGCGGTACCCATTTTAATTGCGCTCCACATCATAGCCTTTTTAATGGGACCGGGGTCTTTAAGTTCTACGTTGAGTTTATGCGCAAGCGAAGCCGCCTCCGAGCAAATTCTTTCGTACTCTTCGTGCTCGCGCAGAATTTCTTCTTTTATTTTTTCATCTTCGATAGCGGGCATAACGTCCGAAATAGAAGTTAGCGCAAGTTGCGCGTTGCGGTAAATTTCAGCTAAAACTTCGCTGTCTTTTTTCATTTCCTGCATAATTATCTCCTTTTTATAAGTTTGCACGCAAATAAAATAATTATGCGTTTAACCCGCATTTTGCTTGACATAAATTATAGCTTATGTTAAATTTAATAACGAGCCGCTTGGACAGGGCTTTTTTTAAGCGCGCGTCACGCGCCGCCCTATAAGTTCGGCGAGACTGGTTAGAGGAGGTATTTTTTCACTATGTACGCAATTTTTGAAAATGGCGGAAAACAGTACAAGGCAAGCGTTGGCGACCTTGTTAAATTAGAAAAACTTGGCAAGAAAGTAGGCGAAACCGTGGAGTTCCCCGTTATTATGACGGCTGACGACAAGGGCGTTCAGGTCGGCGGAGAAGTTTCGGGCGTTAAAGTTACTGCGGAAATCGTTTCCGAGGGCAAAGATAAGAAAATTATCGTTTTCAAGTACAAGCCCAAGAAAAACGAAAGGAAAAAGCAGGGTCACAGACAGCCCTACACTATGGTTAAAGTAACGGCTATAGGCGCAGGCGAAGCACCCGCGCCCAAGAAAACCGCAGCTAAAAAACCCACCGCAAAGAAATTGGCGGCTGAACCCGCAGCAACCGCTGTAGAAGCTAAGGCTGAGTAATCAAGGAGGAAAGCGCAATGTTATTTTTAAGATTATTCGCTCATAAAAAAGGTACCGGCTCTTCGCACAACGGCAGAGACAGTAACCCTAAAATGCTTGGCGTTAAGCGCGCGGACGGTCAGTTCGTGCTTGCGGGCAACATTCTCGTAAGACAGCGCGGCACCAAATTCAAACCCGGCAATAACGTAGGCATCGGCAAAGACGATACGTTGTTTGCGCTCATCGACGGAAAGGTTAAGTTCGAGAGAGTGGGCAAAGACGGCAAACAGGTTTCCATTTATCCCGTAGCCGAATAATAAGAAATTAAAATGAGAGCGTAACGCTCTCATTTTTGTTAGGAGAAAAAATGCCGCAAATTTTAACTTTAAACGAAAACTACGTAGACGGGTTTGAAAAACTTTTCACCGCGTATTATACCGAACTTGACTGCGGCGAAGATATCCCCCACCTTTTGGACGAATACGTTATCCCCGATTTTAAAGCGGGGCTTATCAGTATTCAACTTTTAAAGGACGGCGAAGTTTTTGCGGGGTTTGTGATATATCAGAAAGACGATTTAAACCACGAATGGAACTTGCGCGAGGGCTGGGGCGACGTGCGCGAAATTTACGTTACCCCCTCGCATAGACGCGCAGGGTTTGGCAAAGCGTTGCTGCTTGCCGCCGAGTGCGATATGAAAGGTTTAGGCGTTGACAAATGCTATTGTCTGCCCACCGACGAAAGCGTAAAATTTTTTGAAGCCTGCGGATATGTGCGGGGCAATTTGTATAACGAAGAGCTTGACTGTTTCGTGTACGAAAAGAAATTGGATAAATAATATACGCCGACGCGCTTAATCACGCGTCGGCGTTTTTTAATACCGTTTAAATAGACGCACCGCAAATAGCCATTACCGCGGTTATTACTAACGGTATAGTTATTATGCTTATAAGCGTGTTTGTTACAAACGCCGCGGTTGCCGTTTCCCTGTCGCCGTCAAAGCGTTCCGCCATAGCCACAACCGAAGCCGCGGGCGACATAGTCATAGCAATAACGGGCGCGAGATAAACGTACTCCGCATACGCACCGCCCGTACACAGCCCCCAAAACGGCATTGAAACCAGCAACGTGAGAAAGGGCGCAACCACAAGCCGCAACCCGCCCGCAAGGTATACTCCTTTTTTGCAAAACAAAGTTTTGGGCGGAATCTCCGCCAACCGTATTCCCACTATAATCATTGAAAGCGGCGCGGTCATATAAGCGAGATATTGCGGAAAAATGCGAAATTCTTTCACCTCGTCCAGCATAAACACGTTTATCTGCGGCACGAAAAACAATATGACGCCGAGTACGCTGGATATTATTGCCGGGTTGCATATCAATTTAATTAAGCGGATTTCCTTTAAATTTCCCGTAATTAAGTAAACGCCTAACGTCCAGCACAGCAGGTTGAAAACCACGTTAAACACCATAACGTACATTACCGCGAGCGGATTGCCGTCGGTAAACATTTCCACAAACGGAATACCGAAAAACCCGCAATTTGAAAACACTGCTATAAACGAGTATACATTTGCCGCCTTCTTATCCTTGGCTTTTATAAAAATTAATTTACACAGCGCGAATACCGCGCCTATGGCTATAACGGAAATCGCAAGCGCAAGCCCGAAGTTTTTTAAAAGCACGGGTGTTTCCACCGCGCTTACTATCTCCCAATCCTCTTTGGAAAACACGCAAAACGCCTTAATTGCAAGCGCGGGCTGGCACACGTATAACAACAGGTTAGAAAGCGTAAGCGTACCCCCGTCGCCTATCATTTTAAGTTTTCTAAGCGCAAACCCCGGCAGGGCAAACGCCACGAAAACGGTCATTATTAAAAGTACTTTTAAATATATAGCACCCATACGCAGTTATAATTTCTTAGTAAATTTGCACTTTGGATAATTCGAGCAAGCAACGAATTTCCCATACGAGCCTTGCCTTTCAACCAAATGCCCACCACAACGCGGGCAAACGGTATTGCTATCTACTCCGCTAATCATTTTGTAAATTTCCATTACGTGTTGTACATTACTTATCTGGTCAGTTTTACACTCGTTTAAAAGTTTTTGAACTGTTTCTTTTATTTGCGCGGGGGTGATTGTATTTTCACCGTGCAGGTCTTTAATGGCTTTTTTTAAACCGTTAAGCCCCACTACTCCGTCTGCTTGAATATTGTCGATATTATTCTGAACGAAAACAACCAGACCGTAAACAGGGATATTCACAGGTAAAATTTTTTTTAAATTATAAATATGCCCCGCATTTTGTTTAATCGGATTTCTAAAACGTTTTTTACCTTTCCATATGATAAAACTTGCGTCCATTCATCATAATTTTCTTTTCCGTATATTATACCAGAATAATTCTTAGTTTCAATTACATATACACCAAAACAATTGATTAATATATGGTCTATCTGTACCGAGCGCTGCTCACCTTGAAAAACATAGTTATTAATCAAAATATCGTCAGCTTTACGTATGCAATTCAATTCTTTTGCCACTAACCGTTCACCAATTTCGCCCTTGTTTGAACCACCTTTGAAACGTATTGCAAAAATTAGTAAAACAATAATTAAACTTAAAAATACTATTCCCGCTATAATCCACGCCATAAAAATAACTCCAAAAACAATATATATTATATCACCTTGCCCCGCAAAATCAATTATTTTTATTGCTTTTCAATTAATTTGCACGCAATCATTTCCACCGCTTTTTACACAACGTAGTATTTTTTTATTAAATTATATTTACAAATAAAATATTATTACCCTTCGTCAACTTCAAGTAGTTGTCGTATTGCGTCTATATTACAAGCAACTTTACCAAGTTCGCTTATAATCAATCTTCTTCTGCGCGCCATATCTTTAATTTTTGAACGCCACTTTTCACACGCTATACTATCAACGGGCAGCAATTCTCGGTTTTTACGGCAATATCCATAATGCGACCTTAAAAAACGCACAAAGGCTTTTGTATAGAAACGGTCAAACATTCCGCAATATAAACTTTTTTATCCATAAAACGCCTCCGCCGCGCGTTTATTTTATTGTAATCTTAGAAAACTAATATTTAAAACAAAATTTTTAGTTTTCTTATAAAATTAAGATATGGAAACCTTGGGAGCGAGAATTAAAACGTTAAGAAAAGAAAAAGGGCTAACCCAACCGCAGTTAGCCGAAATTATAGGCGTTTCAAAAGGCGTTATTTCTTTTTGGGAAAACGGAGTTAACGAACCTAAAGCAAGTTACGTTAAAACGCTTGCCCAAATTTTAGGCGTAAGCGCGGACTATTTGTTAGGACTTGAAGATTAAAAAGCGTTACCGCAATATATCTTATCGTTCTTTCGTTAATAACACGGTGTATTAAATCCGCAAAATAAGTTTTTATATAAAAAATATCCCCGCCGAAAGGCGGGGTTTATTTCTATTTTTTTAAAGTTTTTATTTCGGAATACGCCAAGACTAACGGAACTATGCCCAACGCGTCGTTTTTAACCAAAGGCTCGCAAACGTAGTACTCGTACGTGCCGTCCTTGCGCCTGTCGTCGTCGGCAACGGGTAAATCGGCAATACTTATTCCGTCAAGCTGTAAATTGCCGTCCTCGGTTTCGCTAAGATATTCGCCGCATACTGCGTTGAAAACGTTTTCTCCTATTTCGGCAAATCTTCTGTCGGTATATCCAAGGCGCGCGCCCTTCATAAGCGCATACGCAATAAGTAAGTTGCCCGAAGCCTCGAAGAAATTACCCTCCTCGCCATTGCGGTCGGGCACTTGGCACAGCGTATTTTTAGCGGCGTCGATATACTGTTCAAGCCCTTCCGCCGACTTTCTGAAAATAGTTATAAGCTCCGCCTTTAAATCGGGCGCGCTCATATCGAAATAGCTTATGGTATCGGCAAGCGCCGCCAAATACCAGCCCGTGGAGCGAAGCAAAAACGCTTTAGAAAGCCCCGTTTCGGGGTCGCACCAAAACGCGGTGTTGGAAGTATCCCAACCGCTGTGGTACAACTTTTTATAGCTGTCGTACGCGTATGCGTAAATATTTCTTAACTGTTTTACGATATCCGCGTAATTTCTGCCGCGGTTAAACTCGCTTTCATAGCGCGTATAAAACGGCATTGCGGCGTAAAGCCCTTCGAGAGTTACTTGCAAAGGATAAGTTTTATTGTTGCCGAAATTGCCGAAGTCGGTGCGCTGCTGCCTTAAAAGCTGGTTGTAAAGCAAATCTATTGCTTTTTTATATTTAATTTTACCCGTTTCACGGTATAAATCAAACAGCGCCCTGCCCTGCCCGACGTCGCGTATATCGTAATTTTCTTGATTATATCCCACTATCGCGCCGTCGTCGCCAACGTAAAAATCGAAATAGCCGTCAAGATAATTTAAATATTTTTTGTCGCCCGTGCGCCTGTAAAGGGAATAGAGCGCGGCAAGCATACCGCCGTCGAGATAGCTGATTGCAGGCGCGCCGCCTTGTGCGCTTTTCCATACGGGCGCGTCGTAAACGCGGCTTTCCGCAACCCGACTAAGGTAATTTTCGATAACAGAGTAATCCATAAAACCAAACCTCGTTAGTAAAATTAGGTAAATATATTATAATACTTATTTTAACTTTTGTAAAGAATTTGCGCAAAACAAGTTATACTGCCCTGCTTTGGTGGCAAGTGAAATAAATAATTTGAACGTGCCCGCTAAGCGCGCGAACCACCTCTGCCGCGCCGCCGAAATTTTTCCCGTCAAGGCTGATAAACGGGTCGTCGAGAATTAAAAACGGCTTGTCCTGCGGGTACATATTATCTATAAGCGCAAGCCTTAGGCACAAATTGCACGCGCAGCGTTGACCCGCGCTTAAATGCTTTGCGCCGCGGATACTGCCGCCGCTTTCGTAAATTATTTCAAGCCCGTCTGTAAGCGTAACGCTACCCGAAACGGGCATTTTGATTTTTGCAAGGTAACTTAAAAATCCGTCGCGCACGGGTTTTGCGTACCTGTCGCTTAGCCCGTTTTTGGCTTGAGTAAGATATTGCGCCGCCGCCGACAAAACTTCGTAACGATAAGAAAGGCGCGAAATTTCGGCTTCGGCTTTTTCAACCGCGCTTAAAACTTCGGGCAAACGCGCCAGCTCGTTTTCGTCCGCGCTAATGGATAAATCTATTTCGGCAAGCCTGCGGTAAACTTCGGCTACGTCGGTTGCCCCCGTAATATCCTGCGTTTTAGCGGGTTTTTTGCGGCTGAAAACAATAGCCACGATAATACAGCATACGCCCGACGCCAAAAGCGCAAGCCCTACCCAAACGTTTATTGCGCATACGCCCGCGCCGCCTGCTATTAGCGCCGCCGCGGCTACCAAAAACGCCGTAATTGCGCCGTTACCCCCTTTATTTGCGGTATATGCGGGGGTGTAATTATCTTTTTGCAACTCCGTTTCTGCGCGGCAGGCATATTTTGCGGCTAAGTTTTGCTCCGTCTGCCTTAGCCTTGCCGCCTCGTCGCACAGCGAGGCTCGCTCGGCTTTCTTTCTGTCTATTAAGCCGCCCGCACCCCGCGCTGCTTTAATTATGCGCTTGCGCTTTTCTATTTCCGTTATTGCCTCGTCGGCGTTAGCTCCGTCAAGCGCGCGCATAGCGCCGCCCAACTTTTCGCCTATATCCCCGTCGGCAGCCCCTTCCGCCGCTTCGGCGTTAAAAAAAGCCGTTCTTTCAAACGAGCTTTCGTTAAGCCCGAAAAAGTACTTTCCTAAATTTTCCGCGGGCACTTTTATTAAATTGCCCCCGCAATATATTGCAGTTTCGTCGCGGGCTTCGCTTTTTTTATCAAAAAACCGCTCTATCCGCCACACTTTGCCCTGCGCCTCGAACACCGCGTTGCCGCCGAACCTTCCGCCCGAAAACGGATAATATCTTTGGCGGGCGTTATACCCCGCGCCGCCCGAACGCACTGAGGGCAACCCGTAAAACAAGGCTTTTAAAAATTCGGCAAGCGTGGTTTTGCCCGCGCCGTTATCGCCGCAAAACACCGTAAGCCCGCCGTTAAATTTATATTCGCGCCCGCTTATGCCCCCAAAATTTTCAACGTAGCAGGAAATAAGTTTCATATTTCAATCTCCCGCTTTTCAAGCGCTTTAAGCCCAACCGATATTATATCCCGTTTGCGCCGCTCGTCCAAACTGCCGTCGGCAAGCACGCGGCGGACAAATTCGCCCTTTAACGATTGGTCGCCTTCGTAATCTTCCAAGTTAAACCGCCGCACGGTTTCGTCCTTGACTTCGAGATAATAAAAGCCCTCGCCCTGCAAGCGGTTGCAAGTTTCCCGTTCAAGCCCGAAATTATCAAAACCAACTTCGCCGCATAAAACCACGCGGACTATATCCGACCTTTTACAAACCGCAACCGCGCGCTTTGCTATAACGTACGCCGCGTAGTCGTCTTCCGCCGCGGAAATATCAGCGGTTACTATTTGCACTTCGCGCTTGGGAAGCGATATAAATTCTGCCGAAATTTTATCGGTTACGTCAAGTAGCACGAATCCCTTTTCGCCAGCTTCGTCAAAGCCTCTGCCCGCAAGACAACCCGAATAACAGTAGTTACCCCGCCCGTCTATTTTGCCCGACGACAAAGTATGTAAGTGGCCCAACGCAAGATAGTCTATATTTTTACCCGCAAGCCGCGCGAGATTAACGCGCGCAAACCCCTCGCCGTTACCGATTTGCCCGTGCAAGGCAACTATATTTAGGTCGTTAGGGTTCAATTTAAGCGCGGTATAAATTTCTCCACAGTTTTTTTGGGTTATTTCAACGCCGCTTATAACCGCCCGGCCAAAGCGGTAACTTTGCCATCTATCCGAAAAGGTAAGCAAATTTTCGGGGGCGCACGTGTAAGATTGCAAACAGTCGTGATTGCCGCGTAGATAAATAAAAGTTATTTGCGGGTTGTTTTTTACAACGCTGTAAAAAAATTCTTTGTCGGTTTTAAGCGGTCTGTCGCTATCGAAAACGTCGCCCGCCAATAAAATTACGCCTACCGACTGCAAGGCGGCGTATTTAACTAAGTCCACGAACGCCGCGCGCAGCTCCCTGCGACGCTCTTCCGCCTTTTCAAGCGGCAGGCGCGCGTCCATTTTAGAGCCGAGATGCAAGTCGGCGCAATGGATTATTTTCATATTTTATTTACTTTGGAGCTTACCGCCGCTTCCGCAACCGCCTTGGCAACCGCCGTATGCGCGGACTTATCGTAAGCGTAGGGTAAAATGTAATCGCGCGAAAGTTTTTCGCCAACGCAGTTTGCAATGCCTTGCGCCGCCGCTTTCATCATTTCTGCGTTTACGGTAGTTGCGCGAACGTCCAACGCGCCGCGGAACAATCCGGGGAAAACGAGCACGTTGTTTATTTGGTTGGGAAATTCGGAAGAGCCCGTTCCCACGACGAACGCGCCCGCCTCAAGCGCGTCCTCGCGCGAAATTTCGGGAACGGGGTTGGCGCAAGTGAAAACTATGGGCTTTTCCGCCATTGATTTAACCATTTCCTTGGTTACGCAATTTGGCGCCGAAACGCCTATAAAAACGTCAGCGCCCACCATAGCCTGCGCAAGTTTGCCCGTTAAGCGGGATTTATTGGTAAGCTCTGCAATTTCCTTATGGGCGCTGTTTAAAGTTTCGTCGCCCTTGCAAATTATACCGAATTTATCGCACATAGTTACGTCTTTCACGCCGAAATCAAGCAAAAATTTGGCAATGGCAATACCCGCCGCGCCCGCGCCGTTGATAACTATTTTAATTTCTTCCTTTTTCTTACCCGCAAGTTTCAAAGCGTTTATAAGCGCGGCGCACATTACTATAGCCGTGCCGTGCTGGTCGTCGTGGAATACGGGAATATTTAATTGGGATTTAAGCCGCGTTTCCACCTCGAAGCAGCGGGGCGCGGAAATATCTTCAAGATTTATTCCGCCGAAAGAGCCCGAAATAAGCGATATCGTTTTTATAATTTCGTCAGGGTCTTTGGATTTTATGCAGATAGGAAACGCGTCCACATTGCCGTAAGCCTTGAAAAGGGCGCACTTGCCCTCCATAACGGGCATACCCGCTTCCGGTCCGATATCACCCAAACCTAAAATTGCCGTGCCGTCGGTAATAACCGCAACGGTGTTCCAGCGACGGGTAAGCTCAAACGATTTTTCCACGTCTTTTTGAATTGCAAGACAGGGTTCGGCAACACCCGGCGTATACGCCAGCGAAAGCGCCTCGCGGCTGTCTGTGGGGACGCGGCAAACCGTTTCTATTTTGCCCTTCCACTCGGCGTGTTTTTTTAAAGACTGCTCACGGTAATTCATTATATTTCCTCGCAAAGTTAAGTTATATTTTTCAAAAAATATTATATCACGAAAAATTTAAGTTTGCAATAAAAGTTGCAAACGGCGGCAAAAAAGACGGGGATTGCTCCCCGTCTTTTTAAAACGTAATTATTATTCAGCCTTAGGCTCTTCGGTTTCAGTTGCTCCGACAACGGGTTCTTCCTTAACTTCGGGCTGAGCCTCGTGACCGGGAAGAATTTCGCCGGCTTTAACCGCGTTGAAATACTTTTCTTTTTCTTCCTTATTTTTAATAGCTTCAACGGCGTCGTTAAAGCTCTTTTCTATTCTTGCGTCCAACGCTTCCTTTTCCTCTGCCTTAGCTTTTTCCGCCGACTTTACAAGCGCGAAATATTTCATAGCTTTGGAGTTTACAAGCGATTTAGCCTGAATGTAATCTTTTTCGCTGTTGGATTTAAGCGCCTTGTCTTCCCATAATCTCATTTTAGCTTCAGCCGCGGCAATTATGTCTGCCGAAGCGTTAGCCGCTACGAGTTTTTCGTACTTAGCGCGCGAAGTTTTAGCCATTTTGTTGTTATCGGGGAAGATAACGAGGAAAATGAAGAAGAAAATGAATATGGAAACGCCGCCCGTAAGTACGGTTTTAATAAGACCGGCTATGGTTGCAAGTCCCTCGGAACCGGGTAAGTACCAGCCCCAATGCGTGAAGAATACGTTGCAGAAGCCCCAAACCGCGTTGGTGAATACGGAAACGAGTACCCAGCCGATGAAATACATTAACGCCTGGAACCAGGGGTTACCGTGCGAACGGTAAGTTATATTTCTCTGTAAGGGGAAGTTGATGCACTGCGCGGTGAATACGGCAATTTCAAACGCTATGAAATAGCCGAGTCCGTTGGTATCGCCGAAAATTATGTACGTTGCGCCGTTGTTGCTTGCAAAATCAAGCGGAACGTTAGGCCAACCCCAAGCTCCCCCGCCTAAACTTGCAAACGCGTAGGGCAGGAACGTCATTACGACGAACTGCCAGATAGTAACGCCCTCGGAGAATACAATCAAGAAGAAAATTTTGTAGATAAGGCTTGAACCTTTGGGGTGTTTTTCGGAAAATCCGTACCAAACGCCCAACCACCAGCGCCATATCTTCTGCCAAAAACGCACAAACGCGTTATTTGACAGCGGTTTTATCTGACTTTGTACGTCTTCCACAGTGTATTGTTTTGCTTCGCTCATTTTTTACTTATCTCCCTTTTTTGAATTTTGGTTTTTTCCCTTGGTAAGGAACCGCCCTACGCCCTTAAAGAAATGTCCGTTAAAGATTAAAAGCATTGCTTCCATCTGTCTTCTGGACATTCCGCCGAATTTGGCAAGTCCGCGTACGGGTTGATGCAAAACGCCCATTACGAGCGTGTTAGCCAAAGTTCTGTTTCCGAACGCCCTGCTTGCCCTGATGACGAAGCGGATTCCGCCCGAAAACGCTCTGCCCGCCCAACGTTTGGAATATCTAAGGTCGGAAACGGTGCAGTTTTCGTGGATAACCATTCTCTTTTTCTTATAGAAATTATAACCTGCTTTAGGGATATCCCTGCCAAGCAATTCTTTAAACTCTTCGTCGCCTACGTTAGCCGCTTTGCCGCTGTAGTAGGAGGGCAGTTTTGCCGCGTCGTAAGGGCAAGTTTCGGTTGTACCCTCTCTTTCAACGACGGTTTGCAATCTTATATCCGCCGAGCTTGCGCCAACGTAAAGTTCGTACGCGCCGCCCTCTACTTCCCACTTGTTGGTAATTACGTTGAAGTAACGGAAAGTTTTGTCGTCGAAAGGAATAGTAACTTTAACTTCGCCGCCCGCTTTTATAAATACTTTTTTAAAGCCTTTAAGCTCTTTTGCGGGACGGAAAATTTTGCCGTCTTTTTTGCCAACGTACAACTGCGCAATTTCCGCGCCGTCGCACGCGCCCGTATTCTTTATAGTAAAGGTAACGCCGTTTTCGTCGGCTTTGATATCCGAATACTCGTACGTCGTATACGAAAGCCCGTATCCGAAAGGATAAGCGGTTTCAACGCCCGCCGTGTCGTAATAACGGTAGCCGATATAAGGACCTTCGCGGTATTCCACCGTCATTTGTTTGCCGGGGAAGTGCGACGCCGAAGAACAATCGTTGTAAGCTACGGGGAAAGTTTCCGCAAGTTTGCCGGAAGGATTTACCTTGCCGCGAATCACGTTCATAACCGCCTCGCCGCCCGCCTGACCCGTAAGGCAGGTGTAAACGAGCGCGTTTGCCGTTTTAGCCCAGCCCGTTTCAACCGCGCTGCCGCAGGAAAGCACTACCACCAGCTTTTTAGCGCAAAGCCTTACGTTTCTGTAAAGCTCAAGCTGGTTTGCGGGGATTTTAATGTGCTCCCTGTCAAGCCCCTCGGCTTCGCTTACTTCGTCAAGCCCCAAGCAAAGCACGGTAACGTCGGCTTTGCACGCAAGGCGCATAGCTTTTTTAACCAACCCGTCTTTCTTTTTGCCGTATCTGTCAAAGCCCTTTTCGTAGCCGATGAAATCAACTTCGTTTTTATAATCGAGCAGGGTGGTAAGTTTAGTGGGATTAACTACGGAAGAGCCCGCGCCCTGATAGCGGGGTTTATCCGCAAAGTCGCCGATAATAGCCACTTTCGTCTTTTCGGAAAGGGGTAAAACGCCGTCGTTTTTCAAAAGAACTATGCTTTCTTCTGCGCACATTTTTGCAAGAGCGTGATGTTCGTCCACGTTAAAAGGTTTACCCTTTTCGCCCGCCGAGGTTTCCTCTATTAAAGTGAGCAACCTTTCAAGACACTCGTCAACGTATTTAATATCCAAAGACCCGTCGTTTACGGCGTTTACTATATCGTCGATGCCGTATTTGCAGGAGGGCATTTCAAGTTCGTTGCCCGCAATTACGCCCGCAACGCGCTCGTTACAGCCCGCCCAGTCGGTTACCACAACGCCGTTAAAGCCCCATTCGTCCCTTAATATCTCACGCATAAGGTGCATATTCTCGTTGGTAAACACGCCGTTTAGCATATTGTACGAGGACATTATGGTTTTGGTTTTACCTTCTTTTACGGCAATTTCAAACGCCGTAAGATAAATTTCACGCATAGTCCTTTCGTCTATAACCGAGTCGGTAACCATTCTGCGTTCTTCCTGGTTATTCGCCGCGAAATGCTTTACGCAAGCCGACGTGCCCGTGGACTGTATGCCGCGTATGTACGAAGCCGCCATTTTCCCCGCGAGGTAAGGGTCTTCGGAAAAATACTCGAAGTTTCTGCCGCAACGCGGGTTGCGCTTCATATTGGTGCCCGGCCCCAACAACACGTTAACGCGTTGTGCCGCCGCTTCTTCGCCGAGAGCTTCACCCATTTTTTCGCCAAGCTCTTCGTTCCAGCTGTTTGCCATTGCCGCCGCGGTGGGGAAGCAGGTTGCGGGAATACTTGCGTTAAGCCCGAGATGGTCTGCCGCCGCCGCTTGCTTTCTTATGCCGTGAGGTCCGTCCGCCAGGAATATAGACGGAATTTCCAGCTCGTCTATATTCATCGTCTGCCAAAAGTCCTTACCCGTCATAAGCTCGGCTTTTTGGCGCAGAGTCAGTTTACTGATTTTTTCCTTTATTGTCATTTTTCACCTTAAACGCGGGTACGGCAAACCGCCGCCCGCAAAATAGATTTTCTAAAATTACTTAAAAATGCAGTGTAAAGAACACTCACTATCCGTTAATTTATAACATATTTTTCACAAAAAGTAAATAGTTTGTACGCAAAATGCTTATTTTTTGACATTAATTGCATATAAAAGTATTTTTTTATATAATATTTAACGGAAACCCAATTTTTATTGTAGCCTAAATTTAAGGCGGTTGTCAATACGCATCGACAAATTTAATTGACAAAACACGGGGAATTTTGTAATATAATTTTAATTTGAAATACGCTTTTTTAAGGAGAAACCTTTTGCAAAAACAGAGCAATAAACCCGAGCGGGCAACCGCCGCCAATAAGAAAGGTTTAAACAAAAAACTTACGGCGATTATAGCCGTTGCCGTTTCGGTCGTTTTGGTACTCGCAATAGTATTGCCCATAGTTCTTTTAGGCAATAAATGGTCTGCGTTTAAAACACCCGAACTATCCCTTCCCACCGAAGAAAAGTACGCGCTGCGCAGATACGGCTACGACGAAATGCACGACGCGCAAACCACCATACGTTCGGACGTTATGAACGTGACCAAACGCGGTTTGCCCAGAGCGGAAACTTCGCCGCTCACCAACGAATTTTCGCTTGTATACAACAAGTCGGAAAATAAATTGAGTGCCGAATATGGCATAGTTAACAGCACTTCCAACCTTGCCACCGCCTCTATTACCTTTAACGAAGACACCTATCCCGACCCCTATCACGGCAAGGGTACGCCCACGAACGCGTACGCCGCCGAAGCCGCCGCGGCAAACGTTTCCGTAGCCGATTATTTCAGCTATTACAAGTATATGTTTTTAACGCAGTCGCAACACCTCTCCAAGGAAGCGGCGCGCCGTGCCGAGGCTACCGCAAGCGATGAAGCGGGCGTTGACCCCGACTTTAAGGCTTGGCTTAAAAAACACCCCGCCGCAGATTTGCAGTACGGCGAAGTGAAGGGCACGGACAACGCGGTTGAAAAGGAAATTATATTAGACCCTTTGTACCGTTCGGAACACGTTACCGGGCTTTACCTGCCCGCGGGCGAGGCTATTACAGTTAAAGTTGAGGGATTGAAAAAGGGTGAAAGGATTTCCGTAGTGCTCGGTTCGCAGGATACTCTTGCCTGGCGCGGAAATATCGAAACCAGCCCCGCGAACGCCGATATAGCGGAGCTTACCGGCGGCAGTTTTACTTCGGTTACTTATACCGACGCCACTTCGGACAATTTCTTTAAAAAAGCCGACCTTTTAACGGTTGCGGGCAAATTTTATAAGTACAACCAAGGCGACACCACGCAATTTTTACAAAACCAGTGGAAACGCCAAAACGCGCGCGCTCCCTTCCTTAGCGCGGTGTTTACGCTTACCGAAAACAAGACGTATACCATAGGCTCGGTTTACGGCGGACTTATCCAAATAAATATGGGCAACTGCTACTCGGAAGTTAAAACGACTTTTACGGGCGCGGTTGAAACGCCGCACTATATATTGGGGGTAACCTCTCCCGAATACTTTGACGAGTACCTGCGCCAAGCTCCCGGGATTATCGCCGTTATGGACACGGAAAACGGTCAGCTTATAGGTCCTACGGGCGAGCAGGGCACCACCTCTTATATGCGACAGATAAAGACTGAAGAGGTTGACAAATTAGCTACGCTGTGGCACTCGTTCTTTACCGTAAACGAATCGTTTACGGGCGGCATATACAACAGATTTAACAAAGTTATGTTTGATTGGCACGTGCCCGCGGGCGCGGCGGTTGCGTTGGGCGGACACACTTACGCCTGCCCCACCAGCTGGTACAACGGGTCGATGAACTACCGCGGCTTGCTTAGGGGCGGCACCTGGGGCGTGTTGCACGAGATAGGGCACAACCACGGCGCGGCTTACGGCTCTATTTGGGGCTTTGGCACCAGCCGCGAAGGCGAGGTTAGAAACAACGCTTTAACACTGCTTTCATACATAATATCCTGCGATATCGGCACGACTATACGAAGCGGCGGAAGCGCCGAACACGGCGGATACGCCAACCCCTACACCGTTTTAACGGAAACGCTTAGATATAAAAACAGAGAGGGCGATTTCGACGACGGCTTTTACGGCTACTTTGCCTGCCTTGGAATGTATGCGAATATAATGCACTCTTTCGGGGCGGATAAATATTACGAGCTTTTGTATACTTACAAGGACAATCCCGAATACGTTACAAAACGCAGCGGCGATTCCAAAAATATATACAAGCGCGCGGACTTTGCATACCGTTGCTCGCTTGTGTACGGAATGAATTTTATAAAGTACTTCAACACTTTCTATTGCGCTAATATACCCGAAGATTACTTCACCGAAGAACAGCTTTCGTTTATGAAAGCGTTGCCCAACTACGAACCCGTTTCCAACTTTTACGCGGGAACTATAGACGGGGTTAAAACCGCGGGCGATTACGAAGTGGCGTACGGAAACGATTTAACGCTGGATTTGCTGGGCAAAACCATATCCTCGTTAGATACCGAGGACGGCAAGGGTTTTGAGATTATAGCCGTGGGCAAACCCACGCACGGCAAACTTACCGAGCTTGGCGAAGGCAAATGGACGTACTCGTTCAACCCCAAATATACGGGAGCTTTGGACGAATTCGACTTTTCAATAAAACTTTCCGACGGCGTTATTCATACCTTTACCGTAACTCTGCGCATCAGCTATAACGGTTTAAAAATAGATACCTATAAAAATATAACGGGCAGAAATTGGGACGCGATAACCGCGGAATTAGAAACTAAACTCCCCGACGAAACCGCCTCCGCTACCGGCACTTACATATCAAATTACAACACGGCAAAGGGCGAGTGGGACGCTAAAATAGGAAAATATTATTGGCGCGCGCCCAAGAGCGGCAACGTGCGCATTTCCGCAATTTGCGACGATTGGATAAGGTTTTATTTCGGCGACAGTTTTGAAACGCTTGAACCGATAGGACAAATCGACACCTATACCTCCGTTTACAAGGACTACGGCGAACCCAAAGCCGTTGAAGAGGGCAAGTATTACGCTATACAAATAGTAAACGTAAACGGCGGCGGCAAAGGTTCTGCGGCGGTTGCGTTTAAATACGACGGGGACGAAAGTTACGCCCTGCCCGCAAATACCGACGTTTACCACCCCGACATTCCGCTTGGCAAGCAGGTGGAAAGCTACGTTTTCGAGCCCGATTACCTTATTTCAAAGAAAGACAGCATAAAACTTTCCACTACGGGCACGGATAAGAGCGAATGGACGGTTTTGAAAGCGCCTACGAACGTAGTCGGCGGACAATTTTACGAAGAAAGTATGACCGACGAAACCACGGGCGAAGTTACCAATTTTACGGTAGATAAATGGACGTGGCTTATCGACGGGCAGGCGGGTACGGTTTTGCACACGACGTACGGCGGCAAAGACCCTAAAATTACCCCCGAAAACCCGCACGAATTTATAATTGACACGGCGCGGAAGCAATTTTTCAACTTCTTTACCGTAACTACCAGAAACAACGTAAACTCGTATATAACCGACTGCGAACTGCAAATTTCAGACAGTCCCGACGGCGGCTGGAAAACGGTTATGGAAGGCACGCGCGAAATGTACAAAGGCACTTCGCTTACTATGAAATTCCCGCAAGTGGAAGGCAGGTATTTACGGCTTTTGGTAAAGGGCACCACGGGCGGAAACTTCTCCGTACTTGCCGAACTCGACGCGGGCATACAGTCCACTATCCAGCGCATACTCCCCCCCACTAGCTCGCTGTTATTCACCACTAAAGCGTGGGTTAACTCGGCTACCGTAAGCACCGAACCCAACGGTTATATAATAGCCCAAAAGAAAAACGCGAAAGTCGTTATAAAATTCCACGGCGAAAGCGTGGCGCTGTATGCGGCTACGGGCGCGGGCTACGGCAAAATTGATATAAAAATAGACGGCAAACTGATAACCACCGTTGATTTAAACAGCAACGTTGAAGAAGCAAGAAAACTTATCCTCAACGAGGAAAGTCTTAAAGATAAGGAGCACACCGTGGAAATTATAACCAAATCCGCAGATAAAGTAATGTTAAACTTAATTGGCATACCTTACTCGGCAGACCTTATAAACGCACCCAATATTTACCTTGAACGCGGGCTTACGATAGCTTTGGTCGTGTTTATACTTTTGTTTGCTGCGCTTGTGGCGTTTGGCGTTTGCCTGTTGCTTTTACCCAATTTCAGAAACAAAGTTTTCGGCAATAAGTTTGTGGAAAAGTTGGATAACCGCGAGAAAAAGCCCAAAGCCGAAAAGAAACCCAAACCCGAAAAACCTAAGGCGGGAAAGAAGCCCGAACCCGTAAAAACGGAGAAGCCTGCCGAAGTGAAAAAGACCGAAGCGGCTAAACCCGAAAAACCGACTGAACAAGCAAAAAAACCCGCCGCCAAAAAACCTGCGGCAAAAGAAAAGCCTGCGGCAACCAAACCCGCGGCAGATAAATCCAAACCCAAGAAATAGAATATAGCCACCCGCTTAGCGGGTGGCTATATTCTATTTAAAATTTATAGCGGTATTATAGCTAAAATAATGCTTAACACCATTACGAATACAAGCAAAATACATTTTCCGTTTACTTTTTTGTTTTTCATACATATTCTCCTTTAAAATAATTTTTTAGAAATTAAACGTATTGTTTTCGACATTGCGCCACAAAAAACTACATAAAAACTATCAGTACGTAAAGTTCTGATTTTTCAGGATAATAAATCATATTTAAAAAATTTGACGATACGGGCGCGGTTATACACTTCCATAGATACTCCGTTTCCCAATCGTGAACGTATTCATTGGGCATTTCATCGCTTGAATTTTTGATAAGAAAATTAAACCATTTATCATATTCGCTTTCAAAAAATTTATCGCGTTGCACAGACAAATTATATTCAACGGGCTCTTTTTCAAGTTTGATTACGTAAAATACTTCGCCGTCGCCGGGGAAACCCATTTCACTTGCCGTATAAAGTAGCTCGGCATTTTCAGGCAAAATTACGCCCCAATCGTCTTTAAGTCGTTTAGCAACGTCTGTTATGGTGGTTTTATTAAAAAATGAACAACTAAAACCCGCAGTAATCACGGTACAAATTAACGCCGTCAAAACTGCAGCTATAACAAGCACAACTTTTTTGTTTTTCATATATACCTCACGAATAAAAGCGTATTTAATCGACGGAAATTATAACACCGTCTATTAAAAAAGTAAATCGTTTACAACTAAGTGCAAATATTTTTAAATAATTTAAAAGCGGTGTAACAAATGCGCACTTTCCATAAGTAATTACCTGCAAAAATAATCCATCGGACAAAAGTCCGAGGGATATTAATTTTCTAAACCCATTAAGTAATCAATAGTAACACCAAAATATTCGGCAAGCATAACGAGTTGAGTACCTTTTACGTCTGCTTGGCAATTTTCCCAACGACAAAGAGATGACGAACTTATTTTAACTTCCTTAGCCAGCCCCTGAATCGACAACCCCTTTTCTTGTCTTAATTCTTTTAATCTTTCCGCAAATTTTTCCATAATGCCCCCCTTGGTTTACACATTATATCCCAAAATAGGGATAAAGTATGAAAAATGAGTTTAAGAAAGAGATAATCGAGAAATATTTAAAAGCAAACAAAATTTCAAAAACCGAATTCTGCAAGCTATGCGGTATAAGTCTTTGTACGTTAGGAAAAATAATGAATAATAAAAACTATAGGTTAAAAGCTCTTTTTAAAATAGCAAAAGTGTTAAAAACACAAATTTATCAAATGTTCAGCGAAGATTAAATAATTATATCTCTATGTTCCTATTTTACAAAACTACAAATAGCCTAATTAATTCAAAAAACGCAAGCAAGAAAAAAGACGCAAATTTGCGTCTTTTTTTATTTATAACCATAACTTACGTATAAATAATCCATATAGGGACTACGTTAATGCTACGCCGCTTTTCTTTATTTATTGTAACCGTTAGGGTTTTTAGACTGCCAATTCCAAAGCGAAGCGCACATATCGTCCAAATTGAGCTTTGCTTCCCAGCCGAGTTCCTGCTTTGCCTTGTTTGCGTTTGCGTAACAAGCCGCGATATCGCCCGCGCGACGGGGTTTTATAGAATAAGGCAACTCCCTGCCGCACGCTTTATCGAAAGCGTGAATAACGTCAAGCACGCTGTAACCTACGCCCGTGCCTAAATTATATACGAACACGCCGCTGTTTTCAATTTTTTCTATTGCCGCAACGTGCCCCTTTGCAAGGTCTACAACGTGGATATAATCGCGCACGCCCGTGCCGTCGTGGGTGTTGTAATCGTTGCCGAAAACCCCTACTTCGGCAAGTTCGCCAATGGCAACCTTTGCGATATACGGCGTAAGGTTGTTGGGTATGCCTTTGGGGTCTTCGCCGATAAGCCCGCTTTCGTGCGCGCCGACGGGATTGAAATAGCGGAGTAAAACCACCGTCCATTCCCCGTCCGCCTTATGCACGTCGCTAAGCATAATTTCCTGAAAATACTTGCTGGTGCCGTAAGGGTTGGTGGTGCCGCCCGTTTTGCAATCTTCGGTAAGCGGCAAAACCTCGGGGTCGCCGTAAACGGTTGCCGACGACGAAAAAACTATTTTCTTGCAGCCGTGCTTTTTCATTACGTTTAAAAGCGTTAGCGTACCGTTTAAATTGTTGTCGTAATATTCAACGGGCATTGCACAGCTTTCGCCCACGGCTTTCAAGCCCGCGAAATGAATTACCCATTCTATTTCGTTGTCGTTAAAAATTTTTTCCATAGCCGCGGAATTTCTTACGTCCGCGTTATAAAATTTAAGTTTTTTGCCCGTGATTTTTACCACACGGTTTAAACTTTCCTTAGACGAGTTGCTTAGGTTATCCACCACTACCACTTCGTATCCTTTTTCCAGCAGTTCAACGCAGGTATGCGAACCGATATAGCCCGCGCCGCCCGTAACCAAAATTGTCATATAAAACCTCCGTTAAATTAATAATACACCAACGACGGAAAAAATGCAACGAATACCATTGAAAAATACGCGTACTTTTGTTATAATGAATTTATAAACTTTAAGGAGACGAAAAATGAAGTCTTTAACGGCGCTTGCTGACGTGTTTTTCGATAATTTGCGTTTAACCGACGCGGGCGACCCCGTGCGTGCGGAAAGTGATAAGGTATGTTTCAGAAAATCGCTTGAACGCTTTCTTTCAAGCGGCAGCAAAGAGGACGCTTTTGTAGTTTATTTCTGTTTCAGCGAAATTTTTAAGCTGTTTGGCGAGGGCTACGATAATACCCAGAAGTTGCTGGAAATGCTTTCCGACCACGAATACCATTCGGGCGAGCTGCTTTCCAAACACCGCGACCATTATTCGCACTCGGTTTACGCGTTTGCGCTGGGGCTTGCCGTTTACGCGGGCGACCCCGTTTACCGCAAAGTTTTTAACGGTTTTTACGGCGCGGAAAGCGACGAAGCCGCATACTATAAATTTTTGCACCTTTGGGGAATGAGCGCGCTGTTCCACGATATCGGCTATCCCTTCCAGCTTGCGCACGAGCAAATTAAAAACTATACCGAAGAGATTTGGGGCAAGAAAAACCCTTTAAATCCCTTCGTTTCGTTTGGCAACCTTGAAAATTTTACGGCTATCCCCAAGCCCGCCGCCGAAAGAATTAAAACCAAACTAGGACTGAAAAAAGAATTTTCCAATTTGGACGAACTGCTTGCTTACGGGCTTACTTTGCGCGAAGGTTACGACGAAAAAACGGTAACCGAACTACTGCGCCAACGCATTTTGCACCCCGCGCAATTTATGGACCACGGTTATTTCAGCGCGGTTATTTTGGTAAAGCAACTGCTTGCGCAGGACGGTTTCCGTTTCGACAGGGAAGTTTTAGACGTTTTAACTGCTATACTTTTGCACAACAGTTTAAATAAATACGACCTGCCCGCAAGCCACCCCATCGCGCTTGAAGAGCACCCGCTTTGCTACCTTTTAATGCTTTGCGACGAGTTGCAAAATTGGGACAGGCTGGCTTACGGCAAAATTTCCAAGCGCGACCCTATTGCGTGGGATATAGAGCTGGAAATACGCGAAAACGAAGTTAAGGCGAAATACGTATTTGAAAGTTGCGCCATTACCGACGAACACGGCAAAAAACGGCTTAACAAGGCTTTTGAAGAAATTCAGGACGGGGAATTCGTAAGAAAAATAAAAACTTACGTAAGTTCAAACCTTACGCTTATTGCCGACGCAGTGGAAAAGCCGAAAAATAAAAAGGCAAACCTTTACGCTTCGGACAATAATTTTATAAATTTGTGCGACTTTGCAAAGGCAATTCACGTAAGCTATCTTGAATTTTGCAACGAAATGGACGTTAAGCGTATTAACGAAAGTTTTGAAAAACTGCCGCTTGAATTTAAAGTTTCCAATATAGAACAAGCCAAATCGTACGCGTATAAGCTGGAACTTATAAACTGTTTTTACAGCAGTAAGGATTTGGATTATCCCGTGGTGGAAGATTTTAAAACCACTAAGTTCGGGTTAGTCGGCTCGGACAACCTCGGGTTTTTATGTCGGGAAGAGCACGTGCGTTGGGTAAAAGAAAAGCTGAATATGGGCTGGAAGTACGGCACCGACTATGAAAACGGAGCCGAACGCAACGCTAAAAAAATTCATAAGGACATAGTTCCCTTTGAAGCGCTTTCCGAATACGACAGAAAAAAAGACGAAGTTATGATAAACAACATAATTCCGCTTTTAAAGAAATTTGGGAACAACATACGCATTTACAGCTATCGCACGGGCAGAAAGCCCGACCTTGAAATAGCCGGTATGGGGCACCGTTTCTTTATTGACGACAGGGAGCAACTTAAAGCGAAAATTAAAAAGGTGCTTTTAAAGTATAACGAAGATTACCGTCTTATAGTGCGCACCTGTTTTGCTTACGGCGCCGACCAGCTTATAGCCGAGTGCGCCAACGAGTTGGGCATAACCACCAAAGCCGTTATACCCGCCGAGTACGAAGATTATATAAAAGTAGTGCGCGAGGACTGCATTGCAAACGGGCACCCGTTTACGGAAGAAGACGAGTTGAGAATGAGGCATTTGCTTGCTCAGACGGTAGTTTGCAAAGTGGTTGCCGACCCCGAATTCTTTTATTTAAAAGCAAGCGAGTACGTTTTGAACAAGTGCAGTAAATTTATAGTTTTATGGGACGGCGTAAAACTGCCGCTTTACGATGAAAAAGACGGCGGAAAGTTTATAAACCGCGGCGGCACTTATCACTGCATAGAGCTTGCGCAACAGAAAGGGCTTACGCTTAACGATGATATTCACGTAATTAAATGCCATAGATAATTAAAAAACGACACTACGTTGACAAACTTACCAAAAAATGGTAAAACGTCTATTAAATAAGTACGAGGGAAGAGAGAGTATGATTGCACCCGTTATTGTATGTTGCATAACTTGCGTGGTTATGATTTTAGCCATACTCTTTTTCCCTAAAATCCGCATAGGTAAAATTGCGCCCGACACGTATTGGATAATAACCATTATAGGCGCGATAATAACGGTTTTGGTAAGTACTACCGATATTGCCACCGTAGGCAAAGCGCTTATTGCCGACACCGCGATAAATCCGCTTAAAATATTGGTGCTGTTTCTCTCTATGACGGTACTTTCCATTTACCTTGACGAGCTGGGGTTTTTCCGCTTTTTAGCAAACGCCGCGCTTAAACGGGCGCGCACCGGTCAGAAAAAGCTCTTCCTGTACCTGTATATAACCGTTTCCGTGCTTACGGTGTTCACTTCAAACGACGTAATAATACTGTCGTTTACCCCGTTTATCTGCTATTTTGCAAAAAACGCAAAAATAAATCCCCTGCCCTATCTTGCAGCGGAATTCGTAGCCGCCAACACCTGGAGTATGGCGCTGATAATAGGCAACCCCACCAATATCTATCTTGCCACGGCAAGCGGAATAGGCTTTGCCGAATACGTTAAATACAGCATATTCCCCACCCTATTTGCGGGATTGGTGGCGTTTGGCGCGCTAATGTTGCTGTTTAATAAAAAGTTGAAAGAGCCTATGCAGGCGGAAGCGGAAACCGTGATTATTGCGGACAAGCTGTCGCTTTGGGTAGGAATTGCGCACCTTGCCGTTTGCACCGTAATGCTTGCCATAAGCTCGTACGTCGGCATTGAAATGTGGATTGTTTCCGCTTGCGCTGCGGGCAGTTTATTTATATTCACAAGCGTAATTTCAATAGCCCGCAAACGCAAACCCGAAGCGCTTATAGGCTGTTTGAAACGCGCGCCGTACCAATTAGTTCCCTTCGTGCTTTCAATGTTTATTATGATTGTGGTGTTGGGCGACGTTGGCGTAACCGCGGTAATAGGTAAGTTTTTAGGAAGCTCACTACCCATACTGAAATACGGCGTAGCTTCGTTTTTCGCTTCCAATCTTATAAATAATATTCCTATGAGCGTGCTGTTTTCCTCCATTATCCAATCTACGGACGGAGCGGCGGACATAAGCGCGATATTCGCAACTATTATAGGCTCTAACGTGGGCGCGTTTTTCACGCCGATTGGCGCGCTGGCTGGCATAATGTGGAGCTCGATAATAGGCAAACAAAATTTAAAGTTCGGGTATACCGACTTTTTGAAAATAGGCGTAACCGTTGCAATTCCCACTCTTTTCGCCGCGCTTGGCGGGTTGTGGCTTGCAGTTACTATATTTTAATATAAGGGAGAAAATGAAATGACACAAAAGACGGCGGAACTGCAACAGTTCAACGAGAAATGGACGAAAATACAGCTTGATTCTTACGACGGTCCCGACCCATATATCTTTATAAGCTATTCGCACCGCGACACGGCGAAGGTATACGAAATTTTAAAGGTTATCGACAGGGAAAAATTTAGATTTTGGTACGACGACACTATGGAAATAGGCGAAGATTTCCGCGAAGAGTTGCGTATGCGCATAGAAAAATCTACCGCCGTATTATTGTTTTTATCCAACGCCGCACTGCAATCTAAGTATTGCGGTATGGAAATTATAACGGCGTATAAGTACGACAAAAGAATTTACCCCGTTTACCTTGACGACGACGTAGAAATACCCGCCGCGCTTAAAATGTTGCTTGAAAATTTGCAGCACGTAAAAGGTTCGTCCGCACAAAGCTCGGATAAGTACGTAAAAAAACTTATAGACAGCCTGCCCATAGAAACTATGCGCAGTTTGCAAACCGAAGGCAACGTGCTTGTAAGTTGCAAGGACGGCAGCCCCTCCCTTTCAATACCCGCAGGCATTACCGTGGTGGGAAGCGGCGCGTTTAAAAACTGCGACAAACTTGAAAGAATAGAGCTGGGCAACGAAGTGGAAATTTTAAAGCGAGAAGCGTTTCGCGGTTGTAAATCGCTAACTTCGGTGCACCTACCCGAAAACGTGCGGAAAATAGGCGAAAGCGTGTTCCGCGACTGCATTTCTATGACCTCGCTCGTAGTGGAATGCGCGGAAATGGAGCTTGGCGAACGCGCCTTTGAAAACTGCGCGTCGCTTGCCGACGTTCAACTTTGCGACGGCATTACCGAAATTTACGGCGGAGCTTTTAACAGCTGTAAGGCGCTTAAATCGATTAAACTGCCCAGCCACCTTACCATTTTGGGCGAAAGCGCGTTTGCCGACTGCGCTAACCTGAAATCCATTACTATGCCCAAAAACGTAACCAAGCTGGACGATATGGTGTTTAACGGCTGTATAGAGCTTGAAGAAGTAAACTTAAACGAAGAAGTTGCCATACTCGGCAAAAATTGTTTTAAGGACTGTATGAGCTTGCGTTCGCTGAAAATCCCCGCACTCGTGCGTTCGATTGGGTTGGGCATTTTTCGCGGTTGCACCTCTTTGGAGCATATAGAAGTAGACCCCAAAAACAAATGGTATAAGTCGCTGGACAACGTGCTTTTTAACAAAAATAAGTCCACCATTATCTGCTACCCTGCAAAGTCGGGCAGCGACGTTTACGAAATCCCCGATTCGGTAACTGTTATAAGCGATTGGGCGTTTTGTAACACCGCTTTAAAAAAGATAATAATACCCGACTCGGTATGCAACGTGGGCGAAGGCGCTTTCCACTCCTGCACGGAAATAAAGGAAATGGTTATACCCGATTCGGTTACGAGGATTGACGACTCGGCTTTCCGCGGTTGCACTTCGCTAAGGTTTGTAACCATTCCCGATTCGGTTATAGAATTCGGCTGGGGGCTTTTCAGCGGTTGCGACAACGTTACCGTAATTTGCAACGACAATTCCGCCGCCGCAAAGTATTGCGAAAACAAGAATATTGCGCACAGAGAAAAAAGATAAATAAATTAAAAGCCCGCGGAATCAATCCGCGGGCTTTTTTTACGCCTTTAATTTATTATTCGGTTTCCGTTTGCGGGGTAGTTTCAACGATTTGCGCCCTTTTCTTTTTAAGCGCGCCGTTTATTACGAAATAACCCCATACCGCAAAGCCTGCCGCCGCCGCGCAGTCGATAACGATAAGCGCTATTACCCAAACAGGCAACAACATACCTATAATGTTATACTCCATTATATTGCTGTTTGCAACGGTGTAAAGTATATGCTTAGTTGCGTTTCTCAGGCAGGAAAGCTGGGTGGACGAAGCGTTCTCATACTCAGGCATTTTCGTGCCCTGAATAAGCATAAGGTCGCCGCCCGCGCGAATTACCTGCTCTTGATTGATATAGGAAGTTAAGCCGTAGTCGTCTATAATCATTCCTTTAAAGCCCCACTCATTGCGGAGTATGCCGGTAAGAAGTCTATAATCTCCGCCCGCCCAAACCGTGCCAATACGGTTAAACGAAGACATCATAGCCGTGGTTTTGCCTTCTTTAACGGCAATTTCAAAGGGTTTTAAATAAATTTCGCGCATAGACTGCTCGTTAAGCCAAGTTATAAGCCCGTCGCTGTCGCGGTCGGTTTCCTGGTCGTTTACGGCAAAATGCTTCATATAACAGTACACGCCCTTGGAGCTACAGCCGCGGATTACAGCCGCCGCCATTTTACCGGAAATAAAACCGTCCTCGGAGTAATACTCCCAATTTCTGCCGCCGAACGCCGTGCGGTGAATATTTGCCGCAGGCGCGTACCAACCCGTGTAATGCAAACCGTCTTTGGTGGCTAAAAGCGCTTCGTTACCAAGCATAGCGCCCTGCATTTCGGCAAGCTCGGTATTCCAAGTTGCACCTAAAATACTTTCCGCCGCGTAAGTGCAAGTATTGGTACTTGAAGTAGACATAAAGTTGGTTATACCGCTGCAACCGTCGGTATCGTTGGTTTTGGGCTTGCCGACCCTGTCAAGTTTAATAGTGGTAAACGCGCCCGAACCTATTAAAGTAGCCATATCCTCCGCGGTAAGCTGGTTTAAAAGCAACTCCCAACCCTGTTTATAGGTTTTACCGATAAGAATTTCCTTTTCGGTATCCTCGGCGGTAAAAACCGTAACGTCATCGTCGTAATCTACGCCGATAAAATCTTTTAACTCAAGCCCGTATTCCTTGCCCTGCTCAAACGTTTCCGTAGAAGTCCAGGGTTTGTTTTCATCGTCCTTTTTCCAAGTGAGCGACGAATGGAATTCGGAAGTTACAAGTCTTTCGTCGTCGGTAGGGGTGGTAGGCATATTAGCCCAGCCGTTGCGCGTGAGATAATTTTCTATATGCGAAGAAACCTCGTCAAACCTGTTTTCCACCTTTGCGCCCGTAACTTTATCGTTGTCGTAATAGGCGGTTTCGGCAAGGTTACAGGTGAACGACTTTTCAAAGTCGTGGGCGTTATGCGCAACGTGCAAAATATAATTTCCGCTTTCCAACTCGTAACCTATGTGCCCGTCGCCGTTGGCGTCGTTATAGTCGTAGCTTTTCATTTCCTCAACGTCCATTTCAACGGTTACGGTTTTGGTTTCGCCCGCCTTAATTTCGGGGGTTTTTGCAAATCCGCCCAACACCACGTAGGGCTTTTCAATGCCGCCCGCAGTGTAAGGCGCGGTGTAGTAAAGCTGAACCACGTCCTTGCCGGCAAGCGTTCCGTTATTGGTAACGTCCACTTTTACGCTTATCTTACCGTCTTTGGTAAGCGTTGCGGAAGGCTCTTGCGTTACGTTCCAAGTAAAGTCGGTATACGAAAGCCCGTGCCCGAACGGATAAACGACGTGGTTTTTATACCACTGTTCGTCGCCGAAGCCGCGCGTTTCGTAATAGCGGTAACCTACGTAAATTCCCTCTTCGTAGTCTACGAAGTAACCGCTCATTCTGTTTTGTCCTCTGTCGTTGACGTAGTAGTAGCGGTTACCGTTGCTTTTTCCGTTGTTGCCGAAGTTGGCAATGGCGGGCGCGTCCAAAAGGTTGCGGGCGTACGTGTCGGTTATATGCCCCGACGGGGTTACGTCGCCGCAGAGTACCGAACCTACCGCAAGCGCGCCCGAACTTCCGGGAAAGCCCATCCACAAAATGCTTTTAAGTTTGGGGCTGTAAAGTTCGTTGGCGGGGTCGTCGGCAAAATCCAGCTGGAAACTGCCGGGCGTGTTTAAAATAATTACCACTTTATCGAAGCGGTTGTAAAGTTCCTTTAAAAGCGCCCGCTCGTTTGCGTCCAACTGCAAATAGTGGTCGTTTGCCGAAGCCGCGCCCGCAACGGGGGTATTGTCGTCCGAACCGGCGCGCATAGTACGGGGCAAATCAAAACCCTCGCCGCCAATACGCGAAACGACGAAAATAGCCGCGTCCGAATACTTTTCGCAACTGTTCCACTCGGTTGCAGAGTAAGAATTAAGCGGGGTTTCGCCCGTGGCGAAACCGTAAACGATATCGCCCATAGCGGGGTTGTCGCCCCTGCCGGAACCCGATTTATTGCCGTCGTAAAACGCTTTAAGCGTGGGGTTATAGTCTATTTCGGCTCTTTCAAGCGCCGTGTAAAGGTCGGTCATTTTGCCTTGCCCGATGCTTGAACCCGAACCGCCGTAAACGAGGTTTACCGAGTTTTTGCCAAACACGCTAACCTTTGCGCTTTTGGAAAAGGGTAAAGCCTTATCCTCGTTTTTTAATAAAACTATGCCCTCCTCTTCCACGGTTACGTTAAATTCCTTAGCCGCGTTAAGCGCCTGCGTTTGCGAATCGTAGTCCGCCAAATAGTGGCGTTCGCCCTCGAATTCGCCCAACTTTGCGCGTTCGCCGCCCAAAACTATTTTCAACGTACCGTAAATAAGCCCGTTTTGGGTTGTAACCAGCGTTATAACCAACAACAAGGTAAGCAGAACCGACGTAACCACGAGCCACACGCGCGTGCTTACGTTGCGCCACAAAAATTTGAAAGTGTCGGCGATTTTTTTCATAGTTTTCTCCTATAAAAGTCGGGAAACCGGTAAACCGACTTCCCGCCTGTACGCTTTAAATATTGTCTTCGTAAGGCTCCCAGGTAAGCCCCGCGTCCGAAGTAAGATAAATGGCGTCGATAGAAGGGCCGCCGGACTTGCCGTTGACGTATTCGTTTTCGCCTATGGTAAGCGTAATAATATTAAGTCCTTCTTTCAGGTTTACCGTACCTATATCGTACTTTTTAAACTGACGCTTGTTCATATTAGTGTTGTTGTCCACAACGTTTTGTTCGGTATAAGTTATTTTGGTATCGTTTACTTTAACTATGAAAGTATCCGTACCTATTTTAATTGCGTTCATACCCTCGGCAGGCGTAAGCCCTACTTTAAGGTTAGCCGTGGTAGCTTTATCCGATGTAATTTCAAAGGTAATTGTAAGCCCTTTTTTATGCGTAAAGCCGATATAATGCCCGTTGCTTGCATTGGTAGCGGAAAGTATCATAGCCTTACCCTTTGCGGCGTTGGACGAGCCCGCGCCTTCAAGGTCGTCAACGTAGGTATATTCCGCCTCGAATACAACCGAGTCGTCTTTTCCCGTATCGCCGCCGGGCGTGGTAATATCCGTGTTGCCGCCGTTACCGTCGGGGTCTGTATTGTCGCCTCCGTCGCCGCAACCCGCAAAGCCGAATGCGCAAGCGGTAAGAGCTAACGCAGCGAATATCATTTTTAACGATTTTTTCATAATACGATTCTCCTTTATGCTTTAAGGCGGGGGGACGCCAAGTCCCCCCTACCCAAGCCTTTTTAAAACTTATTTATTTTTTTCTTGCTTTTCTGATAAGCAACGCGCCGCCAAGCATCGCAATAGCGCCAACCGCCATAGTTATGGCAAATCCGCCGTCTATGCTCGAGCCGCAACCCGCGCAACCGCTGCCCTCTTCCTTGTCACCGCCCGCGTTAGTACCCGCAGCGTTAACGATGAGGTTGTATTCCTGAACGCCGGCTTCGTAGCCTTCAGCCGTAGCCGAAACCTTTATAACGTACACACCCGCTTTGGTGGGAGTGCCCGATATAACGCCCGTGTTAGCGTCTATGGAAAGTCCTTCGGGAAGTCCCGTAGCCGTATACGAAATTTCGTCGTAAGCGTAAATGGTGTTAAGCGCAGCCAAATTTTCGCCGCCGACCGTCGCAGTGTAAGCGGTACCCACGGTAGCGGTGCCGTTGAAGTTATCTACCCTTGAAAGGGAAACTTTTGCTCCGCAAGGAGTTTGCATTGCGTTGGAGTTGAGTACGGTATACAAAATATTTTTGGTAGCCGTTCTCAAAGCCTTTACGCCCGTAGCGGTACCCGTGGTTTTTTCGGTAACTTCGCAAACGTGTCTGCCGCCCGAAAGCACCAAGTCGCCGCCCGCGCGAACCATTGCGTCGCCGTCCATCATTCCCGCGTAAATTGCTATATCCGTAACTACGAAGCCGGTAAAGCCCCATTCGGTACGGAGCAAGTCGGTAAGCAACGCCTTGTTGCAACCCGCCCAGGTGTAACCGATACGGTTGAACGCGGACATCGCCGCCCTTGCGCCGCCTTCTCTAACGGCTAATTCGTAACCCTTGAAGTAAACCTGACGCATAGCCTGCTCGGAAGCCCAAACAGCCATACCGCCCGTCTGCGTGTTGCCGCTCATGGCGCCGCGGTAGTTGCCTACGCCCGCGCCGTCGTCGTGAAGCGCAAAGTGTTTGATGAAGAGGTAGCCGCCCTTGGAGTTGAGCCCGCGGCTTACGCCCGCTACGATTTTACCCGTAAGCAAGCCGTCCTCGGAATAGTACTCGGTGTATCTGTTATCCCAGATGGAGCGATGCGTGTTCATACCGGGAGCATACCAGCCCGTGTAAGCGTAGATGCCCGCGCCGTCCTCTCTGTCCGAAGAGCCCCAAAGCCCTTGTTCGCCAATCATAACGCCCATCTGTTCCGCAAGTTCGGTATTCCAGGTGGAAGCGATAACGGGTTCGGAAGCGAATCTGTTGTAGGGCACGCCCGCAACGCCCGTACCCGTCCAGCCGAGAGGGCCGTCGGTATCGTGCGAATAAGGTTTGCCTATATTTTCCATAGCTTCGCTGTGGAAGCCGCCGTTGTTAAACAGCTCTGCCATTTCGTCAACGGTAAGCTGGTTGATAAGTTCGTCCCAAAGCGGGTCGTCGTAAGACTTGCCCGCAAGGTCCGCAAGTTTAATTTTGGTTTCCGCCGCCGTCTTTTGCGTTGCCGACTGCGTGGGCATAACGTCGCTTTCGTTATCTTCGACTACGGGTTTAAATTTTTCGTAATCGGTTGCCGAAATTTTGGTTGCGTCCGCGTCGGTGGGAGCGGTAGGCATCGTGCCCGCAAAATCCGCACGCGAAAGGCGTTTATCCATTTTCGTGTCAACGTATTGGTTGGAATCCTCGAAAAGGTTTTGCGATTCGCTCTTTACGTTAGCTCTTTCGCCAAGCGTATAAGTTAAAACTTCCTCGGCGTCGTGCGCGCTGTGCGAAATTCTTATTTCGTAGTTGCCGGCGTCAAGCTCGTAACCTTTGTTGCCGCTTGTATTTGCGTCGTTATAGTCGTATGAAGCCATATCCGCCACTTTAATTTCAAGCGTAACTATCTGCGATTCTTCGGGAGCAAGCAATTTAGTTTTTGCAAACGCGCCCAATTCAACGTAAGATTTTTCAATTTCGCCCGAAGTATAAGGCGCGGTGTAGTAAAGTTCAACCACGTCTTTGCCCGCGATTTTACCCGTATTGGTAACCTTAACGTCAACCTTTATAGTGCCGTTAGCGGTAATTGCGCCCGCGGGAGTGGAAGTGTTTTGGATTTCCCAATCGAACGTGGTGTAAGACAACCCGTGACCGAAAGTATACGAAACGTTTTGGTTGTACCAAGTCCACGCGTCGTCGCCCGCCGTTTTGTTTTCTTCGTAGCCGCGGGTTTCCCAATAGCGGTAACCAACGTAAATACCTTCCTCGTATTCCGAGAAATAGGTGTCTGTATCCTGCCCGTTGATTTTATACGTTTTGTACGTATCGTTGCCGCTTAACATATTGTCCACGCCCGCTTTGTTGTAGTTGGCGTAGGACGGGGTTTTGGTTTGGTCCACCGCGTAGGTGTCTACGAGCCTGCCGGAAGGGTTAATAGTGCCCGCAAGCAAAGGGCCCACTACGTCGAGTCCGTTGGTGCCCGCTTCGCCCACAAGCAATATTGCGTCTACGCCCTCGTGCTTTTTAAGCCAATCTATTTCCATAGGAACGGACTTATTGATAAGCACTATAACTTTTTCAAACTTTTGTGCTACCAAATCCACAAGGTCTTTCTGGCTTTGACCGTAGTCGAAGGGGTGTTTGGTGCCGTTTTCGCGGGTGGAATTACCCAAAACGACGATAGCCGCTTCGCCATATTCTTGATAAGACTGCTCGAAAGAATCAAGCGCGAAATATCCCGTATCGATATCCTTATCCGAAGTTATAGACTCGTCGGCAAGAGCGCTCTCGTACATACCTTTAAGTTTGGGGTTAAGCTCGAAATGCGCGTCCTTCATAGAGTTATAGAAAGAGGACTCGAACTTGACGGTACCCGCCGAAGCCTCTACGTCGTTACCCGAGCCGCCGCCGTTGGGATTAACCGCTCCGTAACCGAAAACGCTTATCTTGTTGTTTATCCACTTGGTAACCGTATTAAATTCACCCGTGGGGTTACCGAACCAGTCGAGAATGGGCACTTTTTCTTCCACGGACTTTACGTCGATGGGCAAAGCCGCGTTTTCGTTTTTCAAAAGCACCGCACCTTCAGCCGCTATCTGGTAGTTGAGTTCAAGACCCGCTTCTCTAGCTTCAGCCTTGCTTGAATACGACGAAGCGTATTTCTTAACGCCCGACGAAGTGTCCGCAAAAACCGCGCTGCGGACGGGGACTGCAATACCCGAAAACGCTATTACGCCCGCAATCGCCAACGGCGCAACTAACAGTTTTCCGGTTTTAGCTGCCTTGTTCATTTAAAAATCCTCCTAAAATTTACTTTACAGAGCCGTTTTTGCCCGTAATTCTGTTGCGATTATACAAAAAATGTAAGTCGCTAACAATATCGCGCTTCAAAATCTGTCAGTTTCGTGGCAAAATCTGTAAGGCGGTATTTCGTTGAACACAGTATTTGCAAACGCCCGCTAAATATCCGAAAAATAAAAAAAGCCCCGCACGGCGGACGCCGTGCGGGAAAAAACGTTGTTAAATTGTTATCTTAAAGCTATATGTTTGGTTACCGCGGCAACGAAACTTTTGCGTTTGGGGCGGGATATAGGCAACCACTCTCCGTTAACGCACACCGAATCCCGTTCTATTGCCTTCACGTAATTTAAATTAACCAAAATTCCGCTGTTACACTTTACGAAATAGGCTTGCGGCAGGCTTTCTTCAGCGCTTACCAGCGAAGCGTGCACGCTTAAAACACTGCCAAGCAAGTGGTAGTTTAAGTTATGACCGACAACCTCCACCCAGCAAATGTTGTCTACGGCAACGCAATACTTTGTGTTGTTGCACACTAACACTATCTGTTTTTGTTGGTTTTTGGCGCGGTATTTCATAAACTTGTTCATACGGCTGGAAAAATCAGCGTATTTTACGGGTTTTAAAATAAAATCCACCGCGTTAACCTCGTACCCGCGGATAGCGTAATTAAGCAGATTTGTTATGAAAATCAGCCCCACGCGCTCGTCTATTTCGCGCAAGCGGCGCGCGGTTTCAATGCCGTCGATATTGGGCATTTTTATATCCATAAACACAAGCGCGTAAACGGGCTTGTACCGCGCAAGGAAATCCAGCCCGTCGCCGAATTTATCTATACAAAACGACAAGCCGTTTTCGTTTGCGTAATCGGTAAGAAATTTTTCAAGCAAATCGGAATTTTCTTTTTCGTCTTCAACTATGGCTATGCGCATTTTTGCCCCCTATTGTCAAATAGTTACACAATTACGATATTTTGCAATAGCCGCAGTCACAATCTGTCGAAAATCATTCAAAATCTGTCAATTCCCGTGGCGTAGGAATAATCATATCAAGGTTAAAAATTCCGTCTTCGGCGGAAGCCAAAACCGAACCGCCGTATTTTTCGCAAATCATTTTAATGCTTCTCATACCGAAACCGTGATAATTTTTATCCTTTTTGGTCTTGGGCAAACCGTTTTCAAATATTATTTCTTCCTTATCGTCGTAATAATTTTCCACGTGAATTGAAACCATTTCATCCACCTGCTTAATCATTACGCGCACCACCCGTTTGTCCTCGTCTTCAACCGCGCTTACTGCGTCTATGGCGTTATGTATGCCGTTTTGCAACAGCGAATAAACGTCGCCCTTGTGCATAAACGAAAGGCGCTTGCCGTCTATCATACAAATAAGTTTAATGTCGTTGTTTCGGCAGTAAAAACTTTCTTCGGCTATGATAACGTCCACAACCTTGTTACCCGTATCAAGATGCTCTTCGTAAATGTTTACGGCTTTTTCTATTTCGGCAAGTTCCTGCTCGTCAATTATCGGGCGGGAACGCGCGGCGCGTATCCTGTGCCTTAAATCGTGGCACTTGGTATTTATTATTTCTATATTTTCCTTGCTTAATTCATACCGCTCTTTATCCTTTTGCCAAAGGCTTTCAACTATTTTCAACTCGGTTTCGTAGTGTTCTTCGGAAAGCATAAGAAACTGCACGAACAGCGCGAAAACGCAGGATAAAATGTTGTAAACGGCAAATATATTAAGGGCAATTTTAGAAGCGGAGGGCACGCCGTACACCACCACCGCGTTTAAAATTACGTCGGCAAGCAGTATGAATACGGATAAAAGTATAAGGCGGTTGCGGTTAATTACAAGCGTATCCAAATTACGCAAGCGATAAGTTAAAACCGCCCAGGATATAACGTAAATAAATACGTGCGCGGAAATAAAAACCAGCGCGGACAACCAATCAAACGCGTTTTCCACCGAGTTTGCGTAGATGTTTCCGCCAACGTTTAAAAGGTTGCAAATAAGCGTGTAAAGTTGATATGAAATGTGCTGTACGGTGTACGCAAACAGCCCCACGAAAATAACGGTACTCCAATTTTCATCAAGACAGAATTTAGAGCCGAACAACACCAGCACAAATAAAAACAGCATCAGCCCCGACAAAAACAGCGCGTTGTATGCGAGTATGGGAATTGCAAACGCCACGGCAAACATTGCGGCAAATAGCACCGCCGCCCGCCACAGTATGCCCTTTTTGAGGCGCAAGCGGGAAATAAGCAGCATATACCCTGATATCAGCTCAACCAAAAATATGAACTTGTACCAAAACAACATTGAATTGAAATCGTACATACCCACCTCTGTTCGTCTAAGTATAACAGCAAAGCCGGCTATTGTCAATATCAACTTTAAAAGCGCGCCCTTTAAAAAGGCGCGCTTTTAAAGTTGTTTTTCCAATTACACCCCATAATATGCTTTATTTATTGGCAAAAAAAACTTATCAATATTGTAATTTCGGTTATCCGTGTTACGGTTTAACGGAGTTTATTCAGCCACGATTAATACCGTTCATATTTTCTTTTTAGACGGCGAACGGTAAAGGGCGGAGTCAAAATTGACTCCGCCCGTATTTTATTTAAGAAACTTTTCTAAATTTCTTGAAACTGATAGTTCCACCGTATTGCCGATAACGAAGTTATTCAGCCGTATCCGGCGTTTGGTTATTGCTTTCTATCGCTTTCTGCTTTTTTAACGCCTTTTTTATTGCAAAGTATCCCCAAACGGGAATTGCTGCAACCACGGCGCAATCTATTACGATTAGCGCTATAAGCCAAAGTTCCATTTTATAACCTAAAACTTCGGCGTTGACCGAGTTGCTGTTGGCAACGGCGTATAAAATATTATGGGAAGCCTTGCGTAATACGTACATATCTTCGGGATTGGATTCGCTTGAATCGTTCCAACGCTCGGGGCGCGTAGAAGTAAGTATTAAATCGTTACCCGCGTATATGGCTTGTTTAGCGGGCATAAGCGAACCTACCGTGATATAGTCGCTTATTACGACGCCCTTAAAGCCCCATTCATCACGAAGTATGGTAGTAAGCAGACGATAGTCGCCGCCCGTCCAACGCGTGCCTATACGGTTGAAAGACGACATCATACCCGTAGAGCCCTTAAAGCCCTGAATAAGATTATCCTCTATATCTTTAGTAGCTTTTGCCGAGAAAGCGGGGTCGTCGTTGCCCTTAACCGCAATTTCAAAAGGTTTTAAATAAATTTCCCTCAACGATTGCTCGGTAAGATAGGTTGCAACGCCCTGACGGTTAGTTTCCTGGTCGTTTACGGCAAAGTGTTTAAGGTCGGTATAAACGCCCTTGCTGCCCGCGCCGTTAATAACGTTTACAGCCATTTTGCCCGAAAGAATAGGGTCTTCGGAATAATACTCGTAGTTTCTGCCGGAGAAAGGCGAACGGTGAATATTTACTGCGGGAGCATACCAGCCCGTATAAGGAAGCCCGTTGCCGCCTTCGTCGCCGTACAAGCCCGATTCGCCGACCAACTGACCCATTCTGTAAGCTAAGTCTTTATTGAAATTAGAAGCTATTACTATTTCGCACGCAAAGCTCGGGTTGCCCTTATAATGCTCGGAAAGTCCGGGCATAAAGTTTACAAACCCTACGGGACCGTCGGAGTCGTTAGTAAGGTTTTTACCGATAGACATTATCGCTTCCGTCTGGAACGCACCGTAGTTTGCCAGCTTAACCATATCGTTATAAGTAAGCTGGTCCAATAACTCTTTCCACTCAGGAGCGCCGTAATCTAATCCGTGCAACTCGCGAAGCATTATATCGTTTTTAGCGCCCGTTATCAAAGAATAACCGTCTTTTTTAACTTCTTCCGCAACTTCGCTATTGTTGTGGCTTCTGTCGTCAAGCGCCGCTTTTTCTCCGTCAAGATACGTTCTTGCTTTGGCGTCGCTCGCCTTGGGGAAAGTAGCTTCAAAATCCGCGCGGGACATACCCTTGCGTTCGTACTCTTCGCCGCCTACGCTAAACACTACGTCCGAAAGTCTGTAATCTGCGCTAAGGAATTTACCCTTGTCTTCCGCGCTCATAGTTTCCTCGGTATAAATGTTTGCAACGGGCTTGCCCGATTTAGGGTCTTCGGTATATTTAACCGCGTTTGTCGCTGCAAGTTCTACCGTCTGTTTGGAATAAACGTTTTCCTTATCGTCAACGTGCGAGTTTTTAGCCGCGTAAAACGTGTAATCACCCGCTTCGACTTCATATCCGAAATGTCCGTTTGCGTTAGCGTCGTTATAATCGTACGAAGCCAAATCATACAAATCTACGTGGAAATTAACGGTAGCTTTGCTTTCTTCGCCCGAAGTTTTTAAAATATCCGTTTTTGCATAATCTACAAGCTGTACGCGCGATTTTTCAATACCGCCGTATGTATAGGGCAGAGTAACGTATAACTGTACTACTTCCTTGCCCTCTTCGTTGCCTACGTTTGCAACGTCCACTTTAATATCGTAGCCCGTAACCTTGCCGTTTTCTTTGGTTTCGGTAACGGTCATTTCCTGCGTGAACGTAGTATACGAAAGCCCGTAACCGAAAGGATAAATTACGTTTTCTTCGTACCAATCGAAGTTGCCGTTTCTTACCCCCTCTTCGTACGCGCGGGTTTCGTAATAGCGGTAACCGACGTATACGCCCTCTTCGTACGCAACCATATAATCGGTTGCATCGGAGCCGTTTTCGGTAAACGCCGCGGACTGTCCCGCCTGCGAATTATCTCCGAAGTTTTGCCACGTAGGGTCTTTGGTAAAATCTCTTGCGTAAATATCCGCCGTCTTGCCGGAAGGCGTCACGTCACCGTTTAAAAGCGAACCGATAGCTTCCGCGCCCGAAATGCCGGGGCCGCCTATCCACACAACCGAGTCGATACGCTGATTATAGCCTACGGTGTTGTTATATTCCGCAATAAAATCAAGCTGGAACGAAGTTAACGTGTTTAACAATACTACAACGTTATCAAACCTTGACGTTACCATATCCAACATATCGTACTCGTTTTTATCGAGTTGCAGATAGTGATGGTTTTCCAATCCGCCGTTTTTAACGTTTTGCTCGCGCGGCAAGTCAAAGCCTTCGCCGCCGATACGGGATATAACTACTATAGCCGCGTCGTTATACTCTTTAAAACTTGCCTTAACTTCGCTAGTGTACTTATCAACGGGCGTTTCGCCTATATCCAGCGTAGGCGCCGATGAAGAGCCTTCGGAAAGTACGGGGTTGGTGCTTCTTTTAGCGCCCGCCGCGCCGCTTTCGTAAAACTTTTTCAACGTTTCGTTATAACGGAAACCGCCCGCTTCCAAACCGTCGAAAATGGTTTTTGCGCCGCTGCTGCCGCCCGAACCCGAGCCCGAGCCCGAAAGAACTATGTCTACGGAGTTGTGCCCAAACACGCTTACCTTAGCGCCTTTTGCCAGAGGAAGCGATTTTTTGTCTTTTTCGATTTCCTCGTTTAAAAGAAGAACCGCGCCCTCCTGCTCTATCTGAACGTTTAACTTATTGCCCGCTTCCAACACGTCCGCTTTGGATTTGTATTCGCTTTTATACTTTACTTCCACGGTGGGGTCGAGTATGGGGCGTTTACCGCCGAGAACTGTATTGCATATAGAACGGTAAGTGCCTATCGTAAGGCAGTTCGTAACGATTAAAACCGTTAGAACTACTATCGAAACGAAAAACCACACTCTTCCGCCAAGTGATTTAAAAATTGCTTTAATTTGTTTCATTATTATCCTCCGAACGCCTTGTTAATTCTTTTTGTCCAGATTGTCGTATACGGGGTTCCAATAAAGTTTACCGGTACCGCCGTACGAAATGCGGATATAGTCCGTCATAGGCGCAACGGAAGTGAGTACGCCGCCGAACGCAGTGTTGTCGTTTCTGGGAATCATAGTAATCGTATGCTTACCCGCGGAGAGCTTAAGCCCCGTTATAAGGGTATATTCGCTGAACCCGCTCTTGAACTGTCCGCTTACTTCCGCGTCCGGTCCGCCTACGTTGGCGGGCGTATAGTTGAGAGGAACGCCGTCAAGCGCAACTTCGTACGCGTTTTCGCCCGTGGGGCCGAACAGCATATAGTTTGCCTGACCGGGCTCGCCGGCAAGTTCAACACCCCAATTTGCAATGAGCGACGCGCCGTTAATCTCTTCGGTTGCGTAGAACTCGAATACGAGTCCACTGCCCTTTGCGTATTGGTAAGTAACGTAAAAACCTTTATGGTCGGGTCTTTGCGAGTTCATAGGATAATTGTCCACGCGCACGCCGTCTACGTCGGCGCCCGTTATGCAGGCGTTACCAAGCGCGCCGCCGGAGAATCCGGGCCAAGTAATAGTGGGGTCTATTACGGTATACTCCGCGTCGAATATATCGGTATAAACGTCGTTAGACTTCCAATGCGCGTAATAGTTAGCGCCGCTGTCTTCCGCGATTAAGGGGAAATCTACCTTAACGCCGTTATTGGTTGCAAGCGTGTACCAGCCTTCAAAGGTATAACCTTCGCGCACGGGGTTGCTTGCAGGAGCGGTTAACGTATCCTGATAATAGAATTTTTTACTTTCGTAAACCGCCATATCGTTATTCCCGCTTACGGGATTATCGAAATAGTTATAACGGAATGACGCTGTGTACTCGGTCTTTTCCCAAACGGCGTACAACGTACAACTTTCGGTAGGAGTATAGGGGAACTTGCTGATTTTTATAACGTCCTCGTCCAAAGGTTGTGCTTGAGGGTTAAGCGAATAACCTACTAGCGTATAGCCCTTTCGGGTTGCCTTATTTGCGTTACTTTTACTTATTTTTTCGCCTTGCTCAATTTCGTACTCGGCTTTTTCACCCGTGCCGTTGTTGTAATCAAGCACTACGTCGTAAACTACAGCATTTTCATCGCGCCATACCGCGTAGAAGGTAACGTTGTTAATAACGTTATAAGATTGAAAATCAACGCGGGTTGAGCCGTCCGCAGTAGTTGCCCAATAGCGGAAAATAAACCCTTCCCTCGTAGGGTTAACTGCGGGAGCGGTTACTTTGCCGCCGTACTCCACGCTTGCGGTTTCATAAGTTTCGTTTGCACCGTAATTGTAATTGAAAGTTACGGTATACGATGCTTTGACCCAATGCGCGTAAACGGTAACGTCGGAATTTGTAAGCGTGGAGATATCCACCTCCTCGCCGCCCGTTTCGGCGGTATACCAACCGTCGAACGAATATCCGTCGCGCACAGGTTCGTCCGGCAGTTTTACCGTACCGCCCTCCTTGTCCACGTAAATATAATGATTACGAGAAACGCCGTCGTTATAATTTAAGGTAATAGTCCACTCGTCGCCGTTATCACCGTCGTTGGGTTTGCAGGCGCTGAGCGCAACAGGTAAAATCATAACCGAGGCAAGAACGGTAGCAACTATTCTCTTTTTAATCGTTTGCTTCATTTAAACCTCCTAAATACAATAAACATACAGCCCCGAATTGCTTCGGGGCTGCTGTTTGTTCAGTCTTAACCCGATAAATTATTTATCAGAGTTTATCAGTTTTCCTTCTTTTTAAGAAGTTTTTTAGCTACAACTGCCGTGCATACGATAGCAAACGCACTTGCTATGGCAATTACGCTTCCCGTAGCAACGTTAGCGCCGCAACCGCCGCTCTCACCGTCGGCGCCGTTTACACCGTCAGCGCCCTTAACTAAACCTGCGTCGATTTCGGTTCCGTTAGAAAGGGTAAGGATAAGATGTCCTTCGCTGTTGATAGTTGCGCCTACTATGCCAACGCCGTCGGCACCGTTTGCACCGTCCTGTCCGGGTTTACCGTCAGCGCCGGGTTTGCCGTCCTGTCCGGGAGTTCCGGGAGTACCGGGTTCGCCTGCAGGTCCCTGAATATAACCAAGGTCCTCGCCGTTATGATAGAGATGTCCGTCTACGATGAACCACTCTACGTCTTTAACTTCGATATAGTATTTGGTTTCGTACGTTTCGGGCGTAGGCGTGTAAACGTAGTTGTTTCTGCTTCCGCTGCGGACAATCTTGGTGTAATTGTCCTTAACGGTAATCTCGTAAACGCCTTTTACGTTGGATTTACCGTGAATTTCACCCGTTTCCTCGTCAAACGTCAAGCCTTCGGGCAAGTCGCCTTCAATCGACCACGAATGGGCAACGTACTTGTTATTGTTTGCCGCGTTAGCTTCTCCGCCGGGCACGTAGTTTTTATCGGTAAGTACTATTGCAACGGGAGTTATAATGGAGTACTTAGGAGCCAAAGTGGGAACGGCTTTGCTTATTGCAACGCTTACGGAAATGGTTCCGCTTACGTTCATCCAGCTTTGAGTATCTTTACCTGTTACGGTTACGGAAATCTTTCCAACCTTACCAGTGGTAGGCGTACCGGATATAACGCCTGCTTCCGAGCAAGTTAAACCTTCGGGTAAGCCGCTTGCGGTTACTATGTATTTGTCTGCTCCGCCGAATATTTCGGTAAGTTTTGCAGTATCTACCACGGTTACGGGGGTGATTGCCTCGCCGGTTCTGCCTGTAACGACGCTGTCGCCTTTTATTGCGCTAACGTTAAGACCGTTTTTCATGGCGTTGCCGTTTACCTGCGTGTACATCATTTGCATTGCCGTAGTACGTACCCAATACCACTGCGTAGGGCTTTCGGTATCGTTGGTAGTTGCCTCAGGCGTGCCTTTTATCATTACGCCGCCTTTGCCGCCGTTAGCGGTTGCAGACCATTCGCCCGAATCTTTATTGGGTTTGCCGTTGTTCAATACGTTGCCGAGGGGCATATTATGTCCGCGCGCCATCTGAGCCGCCGACCACATATTGTGATAGGAGCCGCCTTCGCCGCCGTACATATCGGTTACGGAGTAGCCGTCGAAGCCCCACTCGTTTTCATAAAGCTGAATCATTACCGCGTAGCTTGAAGACGAAGCGTTACCTACGTTGTTGAACGCAGACATAGTTCCGTTTAAGTTACCAAGTCTGATTGCAAGTTCCCAAGGCTTGGAGTATATAAGACGGATAGACTGTTCGGTAGCGAACGTAGCCATACCGTAACGCTGGGTTTCCTGGTCGTTGAGGAACGCGTGTTTCAAGTAAACGTGAACGCCCAAATCGGTTGCGCCCTTTATAACGTTAGCCGCTATAAGTCCGCCATGAATACCGTCCTGCGAGTAGTACTCGAAGTTACGTCCCGAAAGAGGGTTACGGTGGTTGTTAGCCGCAGGGCCGTACCAGCCGTTGGTATCCTGAAGCATAGATTCATAACCGTTCTGCAAACCCTGCTTATATGCAAGTTCTTTGTTCCAGGTAGAAGCTATAACTACTTCGCAAGTCCAAGTCCAGCCGCTGCCCATCTGTGCGGGGCCGTCCTTATCTTGAGTCTTAGGAAGACCTACCGAAGCTACCGCGGGGGTGCTGAACGAACCGCTTTGTCCGTGAAGAGCTAATTCTTCATAGGTAAATTGGTTCATAAACGCCGTCCACTTAGGGTTTTCGGAACCGTCTTCAAGGTACATAGGCTCGCCAAGCAAGGTGTAAGCCTGAATTCTGTCAGCGCCTACCGTCGTTGCCTGAGTCCAGTCTGCGGGTAAATCGCTATATTCCTTAGTCCAAACGTTTTTGTAGTCTTTTTCAAACGCTTCGGTAAGCGAGTTATCCAAGTCGTGGCAAGGGTCGTTGGTAGCGCCGTGCTGCTGGTGCCTTGAACTAATAGCCTTGTCTTGGAACGAGTTGTCGTCGGTAAGCAACCAAGCAAGTTTGCCCATTTGCTCTATAGCCGCGTCCTTTTTATCTTCGTCAGCGCCGATAATGTCGGTAGCTGCCGTAGCAAATTGGGTAAGGCTGAGATTGGTGGAATCTTCGTCGGTAGTTGCGCGGGTTATGTAGTGGTTGTCGCCGCTTAACGTCCAGTGATAAGCGAGAGTATTGTACATTTCCCAATTATTGCCCGACTGGCTGAAAATATTGTTGGGTGTGGAAGCGTCGCCGTCTTCGTCCCAACCCGTCAACGTCGTTGCCGCGTTAAGCTCTTTCGAGTCAACTACGGTGTGCGAATCGTCGCGTACGGAAATTACGTATTTGCCCGCTTCGAGTTCGTAGCCGTAATTTTGGTTTGTGTTTGCGTCGTTGTAGTCGAAAGCCGCAAGGTCTTTTACCGCTATTTCAACTTCAACGGTTTCTTTTGCGCCTGCTTCGATGATATCGGTCTTTTCAAAACCTACAAGGTCGCAAGCCGCTTTTTCAATACCGCCGTTGGTGTAAGGCGCCGAAGAGTAAATTTGAACTACTTCTTTGCCGGCAACCGTGCCCGTATTGGCAACTTCTACTTGAACGGTGATTTTACCGTTTTCGTTGCTTAAATCGCCCGTAATACCCTTTATGGTCTTAGTAAAGGAAGTGTAGCTTAAACCGTAACCGAAAGGATAAGCTATGGTATTTGCGTACCAAGCGTCCGCCGCGGATTTATCGTTTGCGGCAAGAGATTCGTAAACGGTTTCCGCATAGCGGTAGCCGAGGTATATGCCTTCTGCGTAGTCCATTGCGTTATCGCGGTCGCGGTTTACGGCAAGAGCGGACGAAGAAGGAAGTTCCATATCTACGGTTGTAGAGTTTCTGGTTCCGCTTTCACGGTCCGTCGAGCCCGTTAAAAGCATTTCCGCCTGTCCGTAGGAGCCCCAGTTGTACCAAGTGGGGTCGTACTCAAACTTAGTAAACCATTCGTCTACCAATTTACCGGAAGGGTTAATTTTACCGGTTAAAACGTCGCCCAATACGTTGAAGCCGTTCCAGCCGGGCTGACCTACCCAATACATTGCGTCTATGCCGTCGTCGTTCTTTAAGTCGCCTACTTCCATTGCGCTGGGGCCGTTAAGAAGCACGATAACCTTGTTAAAGTTCTTCTTAGCGTACGCCATAAGCTCTTTTTCGCTGTCGTTAAGCTCGAGATAGTGGTCGGTTATATCGCTATGTCCCGCAACTTTGTAAGCCGCGTTGTCGTAGAATTCCGAACCCGTTCTCGTGATAACTACTATCGCCGAATCATACTCGTTATAATTGTTTACGGATTGGAGAGTACCGCCCGTTGCAAGGCTGTTGTACTTATTCCCCGCAAACTCTACTTCGCCTGCGCCGTCTTTAACGAGCTGCATATATTTACCGTTTTCATATTTTAAATTTTTAAATTCGGCGTATATATCTTTAACTGCTTTATTGGTAACGAGATTACCGTCCTTTTCCAAACCGCCGTAAAAGTCGGTAGCGGTTTCGCTGACGTACTTACGGTCCGCTTCGTTTCTGCCGGGGCGTTTTATCGAGCCGGAACCCGCGCCGCCGTACGAAGGGTTAAGCGAATATTGTCCAAGTACGGTTACCTTTGCGCCTTTTGCAAGGGGAGCTTTGCCCGTCTTGTTTTTAAGCATTACGATGCCTTCGGCTTCGATTTGCTCGTTCAACTCACCCGACGCTTTAAGCGCGTCCGCTAACGACGAATACTTATTCGTATACTTTTTAGTAGTAGACAAATCAGACTTCGCAAAAGCAGTAAGCGAGGTTGCGCAAATACTTACCGTCATAGTAGCAGCTACCGCAGCGGCAAGTAATTTTGCATATTTGCGTTTTGTTTTTGTTGTCATTTTTTTCCTCCATCATAGATTTTTACAACAATTTGGTATTACCAATAGCTACATTTTACACGATAAAAAAATTTGGAGGCGATTTTGGAATAAAATGAAGATTATTAAAACATAAATTATTTCAGTTTGGAATTAACGGTTGTTTTTTTGGTATAAACGGTTAAAGGGGCGAAATTTTTTTCGCCCCTTTAACAATTTTTGTTTGTTATTAACAGTTGTCAAACACTATTTCAACTTTAAATTTATCGTGTTCTGCCGTAAAAAAGGTTTTACCGTTATATTTAAGCGCGGTTTTTTTAATACTTTTACAACCGAATCCGTGTTCGTTTTTATCCCCGCCAGTCACGGGCAAACCGTTTAAAAATTTAATATCATCGTTTTCCAAATAGTTTTCCGCGCATACGTAAACTTTACCTAATTTTTCTTTAACGAAAAGGCTTAAAATACGCTTTTCGCGGTTTTTAACCGTTTTTAAATAATTTACCGCGTTATCCAAAGCGTTGCCGAAGATAGCTACTATATCCGGCGGTTTAATAAAGTCTATCAACTTACCGTTTACAATAAAGCTGAACTGTATGCCGTGTTTATCGCAAATTAAAATGTTTTGCTGTATTAGTGTATCTAACGTGGCGTTGCCCGTATCAACCGCGCTTTCAAATTTCAACGTTGCCCGCTTTAATTCTTCTATTTCTTTACGCCTATCCCCTATATCCCCGCCGTTTTCCCATATCTTTAAAATATGTTTCATATCGTGGACTTTTATATTAACGCTTTCCTGCAATTCCGCAAGGGTTTCAAACCTTTTTTTCTCAGTTGCCAGCGTTTCGTATAGTTTGGTTTTTTCCTTATCGAGTTTGCTTTTGCCAAAAAGTGTAAAAAGACAAAGCAAGCATAAAAAACAAGATATTGCGGCGAAGCAGGTTAAAGCTGCGCAAAACCCGTAAAAAACGCTTTTATCGCCTTCAAACGATTGCCCGCCTTTAAATATAAGATAATTTGCCGCCGAGTTTATCAATATTATTATAACGGCAGTCACGGAAACTATTGCTAACGCGGGGTCTTTTCTCCCCATAACGCCCGTCTTTTTTATAGGCAAGGCAAACACGAAAAAACTTATTACGGTAGTAATTGCGCATAAACCGAAATTGAGCGCAAGGCACCAAAACCATTTATCGCTTATATTAAATATTGTTATGATAAAAAGAGAAACGCTGTTAGCTATACTTTGTACGGAGTACGCGCCCACTACTATCGGCGCCGCGTGCCAACCGTTAATCTTAAAAGGTATAAATAATAATGCGCCCAAAATAACGTTAAAAACTATAAAATATACCGCGCTAAATATAAACGTGGAGTAAAGGGGCGGCAAAATTAAAGAAAATAAAAAAGAAATAATGGCGAGCGACGCAATCGCCGCTATCACCAGCCATACGATATACTTTCTGCGGGGTAAAAACACGACGAACGGTAGCAAGCAAATAAGCATCTGTGCGTTATACATTAAATAAGGCGCGTATTGGGTTAAAATGCTTATCATTTTTTTATTTACGTTCTCCGTCGCGCACGAAATTAATTAAAACGGAGTAACATTCCTTTTTGATTGCACGGCTTATGGGTATGATTTTATCTCCCAAATAAACACACTCCCTATTAAATTTCGTGATTGCGCGCATATTTACTATGCAACCTCTGTTAAGTTTTATAAAATTGTACTTTAAAAATTCTTCTTCAACTTCTTTAAGGTTTTTTCGGTCGGAATACTCTCCGTCCGCCGTATGATATACTATTTCGTGAAAATCTTTATCAATGTATAAAATGTCGTTTAAAGGCAGCTTAACCACTCCTTTGTCGGAAGAAGCAATCGTATAAGATATCTTGTTTTGACTGCGTTTTTTTAATGCTTTTTTTAATTTTTCGCTAAAATTAAAATAGGTGACGGGCTTTACTAAAAAATCAAGCGCGTCTACTTCGTATCCGTAAATCGCAAATTTACCCATAATAGTAACGAATATAAGACACACGTCTTGGTCTACCTCTCTCAATCTGCGCGCGGCGTTCAGTCCGTCCATCTTTGGCATTTCAATATCCATTAAAATAATATCGTATACGGCTTTGTAATCTACTATAAACTGAAAACCGTTATCAAAACGGTCAACCGTGAATTCATATTGGCTGTTTTGTTCCTGAAATTTTTTTATATATTGCACTAAAATATCCGCGTCTCGTACGTTATCCTCTACTATCGCAACCTTTATCATCACTTTCCCCAATTCTAAATTTATTAGCTGTTAATATTTATTTGCGCTATGAATATAGCGCAAAGCCCCTGCAGGGGCTGATTTTTTTCAATACAACTT
>CAJTPJ010000005.1:0-83126 GCA_910578145.1 uncultured Christensenella sp.
TAGCTTTCATACGTTTACCTCAAATAATTACTAGTTATTTTTGGGAAAGGAAACGAATATTTTTATATAAAAACACAAGAATTAAATATAATTCTTTATACTTAAAACGGCAGTTTTTACTGCCGTTAATTTTTTTATAAGGAGATTTTATATGATTGATTTGTGTATCAAGAAGCGATTTACAACGAAGGGTGCGGTATTTGAATACCGCTTTGAGATTGCGCGTGTCGACGGTAAGAGAAAGTGGAAGACAAAGAGTGGATTCAAAACAGTAACTGAAGCGCGTAAAGCAGGCAAAGCGGCGATGATGCAGCATGAAAATTACGGTCATGTTGTCAAAGACCAAATTTCAGTAGCTGACTTTTTTGATGTTTGGTTTGAAAAGGATTGTATGGTAGATTTAAAGCCGACAACACTAACTAATTACAAGAAATCTATAGATAATTTAATCAAACCTAAATTGGGTACTTATAGGTTAAAGTCTTTAACAAGAGAGTTGCTGCAAGCATTTTTAATTGAAATGTATGACGAAGGTTATTCTATAAATTCACTAATTTCTCTAAAAGCACTAATTACAAAAAGTATGAATTATGCAGTAGATAATCATTATATGGTTTGCTCTGCGGCAGCCAGATTAAAAGTTCCGAAAAATAGAATACCCCAAACACCGACAAGGTCAGCTCCGCATCATTATATTAAGTCTGAAGTAATGGTGAAAATTTTTGAACGATTTCCCGAAAGAAGTTCAAGTTATATTCCATTGAAACTTGGGTATGAGTGCGGTTTGCGTTTGGGTGAAACTTTCGGTTTGTGTTGGGAAGATATAGATTTGGTAAACAAAGTAATTTATATTAACCGGCAAGTACAATGGTATCCCGATAGAGAAAGAACGGTATTTGACAAGTTAACAAAGAACGGCTCAACAGAATGTGGGAACGGATATTGGTATTTTTCCTCGCCTAAATATAATTCTTATCGTGTTATTGAAATTAGTGATGAATTAGCCGAAGTTTTGTGCAGAGAAAAGAAAAGGCAAGAGAAAGCAGAGGAGTACTATGGAGTATATTATCAGAAATACTATGCAGATATCCCCTTATCATTTGACGGCAAATCAAACATAAATCAATCTATTCCAAATAGAATAAGAATACAAGAAACGGAATATCCTGTTCGTTTTGTATGTATAAGAGAGAACGGTACTTTTATTAGCCCCAGAACGATGCAACACGCAACAAAAATAATAAAAAACAGCATTTGCGAAGAATTCGATTATCATTCGTTGAGGCATACTCACGCAAGCATTCTTGCTGAAAGTGGGGTTGCGCAGAAGTACATTCAAAGTAGATTAGGTCACGCAAATTTAAGAACTACATTTGACGTATACGAACATATTACGGATGATATGATACAGCGCGGAAGAAAAATAATCAATGGCGTTTTTAATTGAAAACAACCATAGCGAGAAAAAAAGCAATCCTATGGTTGGTCAATAAGTTTTTATTCGTAATTAGAAAAGCTGCAAAATGGTATACATTTATGCAAAAAATGACGTTAATGTGGACGAGAATGGGGTTCTCGTCCACATTTTTACGAAATTCAAAGATTTTTAATATCAAATTTGCGTCCACATTTTGAAATGAATGTGGACGAGACGTGGACGCGATACAATGTTTTACTTACAAATAAAGAAATAGTGGTTTCTTCTGAAACCACTATATTTTGTAATTAAATTATTTTAATACACTAGATATTGTGTATTTATTACTTTGTCATAGCCTCTTGTACAGCCACGGCTACAGCCACAGTAGCTCCCACCATAGGGTTGTTGCCCAACGGTTTTTTGCGTTTCAAACCGTTTTTATTTGATACAATTTGCAGTATTCAATAAATTAAAAAACACAATATATTGTGGTTGTTCGGTCTAATTTGGTCGAATTTGTATTTATCTGTTTTTATCAATTTTTGACTGAAATGTGGACGAGATGTGGACGAGAGGGGGTGTAACAATCCTATGGTTTTTAGCGTTTTTTGTAGGTATATATTCCATTCCTATGGTTGGACACTTTTTTTGTTCTCATTTTATTATAAATAGATACGGATTAAAACAGATTAAAACAATTAAGAATAATGAATAAGAACTAAATTGATTATATTTTAAAAATAAGTAATAGATTGAAATGATTAATAAAACTATTTATAGTTTATTATTAAATAAAAGAAACAAAGATAATTTATAAGTTATTCAAGCGATAATGTAACGAAAAATTAGGGATCATAACTTATGGCACAAAAGCGGTTTGACGAATATTTTGCAAAGGTGGTTTTGGAGAGATGTTTTCCCGAAAAGTTTTACAATTTGCAAATTGCAGATAAACCAGATTTGCGATGTGGTAATGAAATAGGTATAGAAGTAACGAATTGTATGCCAGAAAAAGCCGTTGAAGCGTTTAATCTTTGGGACAGGGCAGCCAAACAAGGAAAGCAAACGCCGCCGCGCATTTTAGAGAGATTGGAGCAATTAAAAGATATTGTTCACCTTGAAGGTAATGAATTAATATGGGAACAGGGTTCATATGTGGAAGATGACATAGACAATTCCCCAATAAAAGAATTTATAAATGCTGTTACAAGCAAAGTTGAACGGCTGAATAGTACAAACGCAAATTATGCGGAAATGAAAAGTTATGAGTTGTTTGTAAATTCTACCATTGATATATCTACATTCAATCAAATTTATGAGATATTAGCGAGAGTGTCGGAATTAAATAATAAACCGAAAAAATTTGATAACATCCATTTAATTACTATTAACCAAAAATTATTTACTTTTGATATAGCCAATAACACATTTGGCGTAAAGTATTTATACACACGTTTGGAACGAATGGCGCAGATAGCTCGCAACTTATATAAAGGAATCTAACAGCAAGTGAAATTAAAAAACCGGTTTGATTTTGCTATAATTTTATTGATAACAAATTCTTATAGAAATTAAAAGAGAGGTGATTTATTTGGCCGTTAATTTACGTGATCAAATAGAATACTATCATTACTTGACGCGCGAGCAAGAAATTGAAGCAACCAAACGCTCTAATTCAATATTATATGAAGCAAGACGCAATGCAAAAATAGATAAGTGCTTGATTTGCGGTAGAGCGATGAATAGTTTTTGCAACTCTCATACCGTACCACAATTTTCTTTGCGAAAAATAAGTCCAGACGGTATTGTTTTGAATTTCAATTCTTTGCTTGAAAGTCCTGCTATGAGGAAAGATTCTGGTTTAAATCAAGCAGGAGTTTTTCATGTTATCTGTCACGATTGTGACAATAAAGTTTTTCAGGAATATGAAAATCCAAATAATTATAAAGAAGAAAGTCTGTCGACGAAAATGATGGCGGAAATTGCACTAAAAAATTATTTGAAGTTAATTGACAAAAAGCTATTCGAGCGAGTTCTTAATCAGTTATTAATTCAGCGTTTTCCACACCACCAATCAGCAATGCAACACAGATTGGATGTTGTGGAGTTTGACTATAACAATTATAAAGTTGGATTTGAAAAAGCGAAAAGACTGTCTAAAAAAGATGATAATGACGGATACTATTTGATTTATTATAAACTATTGAATTATACTGCTCCAATGGCTTTTCAAGCTGCAATTACTTTAGCGGTAGATTTTGAAGGCGAAATTGTAAATGCAATTTATAATATGAATTCGAATTACAAAATGAAAGAATTACATTTGGCTGTGTTGCCGATGAATGGAAAGACGGCGATTGTTATGTTCATTGATAATGGGGAAAAGAGATATAAATCATTTATTCGACAATTTAATCAATTGTCTGAATGTGATAAGTTAGGGGCGATAAACTATCTTATTTTTTTGTATTCAGAAGATTACTTTTTTTCAAAAACAATTAAAGACAAAATAGATACAGATTGCTTAAGACGAATAGCAGGAATTATGCCACAGTATTATACATTTGAAACAAAAGAACCGCGCGAGTTATTATCTGGCGATTTTAGATTGGATAAATGGAATAGCATACCGAATTTGTTAGATCGTACTTATGCGATTGAGTAAAATTGACTAAGTTAATCAAAAAATTATAAAAGGACTCTGTTAAAGACTTAATAGTTGGAATTGGGGCAAAAGCCTTGACTAAAAACTAACAATAAATTATAATATCTCGCGTTATAAGATGGAGGTGTAAAATGCGGGATACTGCTATATGCCCAAATTGTGGTGCGGAACAAAAAGGTCTTAATTTAAATGAAACAAAAGGCTCGGTTGTTTGTTATAGTTGCGACACCAAATTTGAAGTGGATATCAATGAGCAAACAAGTAATTATCAAAATAAGAATTATGAAACGGCGGAGTAAAGCGCACTTCCCATAGGGAATTAAAAAACTAAATTATTAAGAGTTATACTTTCAAGCGAGGACAAAAGCTCTCGAACAATTTGTTCGAGAGCTTTTTACTACAAACCTTTTAGAAAGATAAATTGAAATTTATAATTAGCTTATAGGCACTACATAATGCTTCACTTTAAATCGTTTTTTGATAGCGGAAAAAAAACAATACTTTCCGTGTTTTTAGCATCTGTAATAAGAGGCGTTTGTCTTGCACTTTTATCGGCAGTGTTAAAGTCAATAATATAGCCCACATTACGCATTTGCTTATCTTTTCTGACAGTTATATATCTTGAATTAAAGTATATATGCTCATCCTTTGTATGCACACTTGCAATGCTTGTATCTTGCGGGAACGAATATACTTCTTCAACAGCGTGCGTTGTTGTGTCCAATTTGTACAGTTTATCAGCAAGGACAACATATATATTCTCGCCGACACAACAAATTCCGTTTACATTCTTATTAAAATGTATAGTATCTACAATATCAAGTGTGTCGCAGTCGATTATATCTACTTTGGTTTGACGAGTGGATAAGTTCTTGTCCGTAAGGCTTTCATTTACAACGGCATATAAATACTTGCCGTATTTTGTTGAGTATATATAATCGGTAGCTGTTACTTGATTTGCATTATACTGAAAATGCTTTTCTTGCCATTCGCCCGTTATAATATTATATTTAGCAACCGAAGCTCCACAATATACGGGGTCTATATCGTATCGCCAAAAACAACCCGACAAATACAAAGTGTCGCCATCTATAAATAATGTGTTTGGTGTTATTTCAATTTGCTTTTCTAAATATAAGTTTTTGTTTATGTCTTGTATGACAAGTAAGTTAAGATATACATTCTTTTCATAATCTATATTGCCGTTCATAACGGCTACAATATTCTCGCCGTTAAGCGCAATGTTCCACACCCCTGAATACTGCGGATTATCTAAAAGATAAAACTCTTCGAAGCTACCGTCTTGTTGCATAATCAAGTGATTGTTTGCACGATGTCCACCTGCAATAAATTGTTCTCCCGCAAGCATACTTTTAGAAATATTTGTGGCACTAATGTCTTTTAAAATAGTAGGATTACCGTCTATATCGACGCCTTCTATTCTGCTATTACCGTTGTTAGTTCCACTGTATATGATATAATATGCTGTTGGGTTCGCCGAAAGATTTCTTGAACTACAAGCAGCAAAGCTAAAAATTGCGACCACTATGAGTGTAAGTACGAATAGTTTTTTAATTATTTGAGCCATTATATTGTTGCCTTGCACTTCGCTATGCCTCCAAATATTTCCTTTAATACATATATTAAAATTACCGTTTATCGTACAGTTATTATATCACGAAAATTGAAATAGCGCAACCGATGGAATTTTGCGGAAAATATAAAACATATCTATATCTCACTAGGCTACGAGTAGCCTAATTCGTCCACGAAAAAAAGTACAGAAAAGGTACAGTTAACGCTATGCCTAAATCTTTTATTTGCGTCTTATTATATTCCCTATGGGAATTACGGCAATCCGCCGTTATTTTTTTGCTTAAAATTCCATACTAACTGTATGCTAAGCTATGAGAAAGTGTATGTCGCAATGCTGCTTTATATAAATGACGAGGGTATAATGAAACCCGTTGCGGTAGAGTGGCCGGACGGAACACGATTTGATATAGATAAAGTTATAGACGAGCGCAACGCCCCGCCAGAACATACCGGAGGTGTGCTTACGAGAAAGTATAAAGTCATTATAAAGGGCAAAGAGAAAATAATATATTTGGATAAGCAGACAAATAGGTGGTTCGTGGAAAAGCCGTTGTACGATTAAGTACGGCGGCTTTGCTCATACTTTGAATATGCGAACAATACTTCATAGCGACTTGAATAATTTTTATGCCTCGGTTGAGTGTTTAAGAAATCCCGAAATACGCAACTTCCCCGTTGTAGTTGTGGGAAGTAAAGAGGATAGGCACGGAATAGTTCTTGCAAAGAATATGATAGCAAAAGGATTCGGTGTAAAGACGGGCGACGTGTATTGGGAAGCAAAACAGAAATGCGGCGGAACGCTCGTGGAAGTGCAAGCAGATTTTTCTACCTATATAAACGTATCAAGAGAAGTACGCAAGATTTACGAAGACTATGCTGACAGAATAGAAGCCTACGGCATAGACGAATGCTGGTTAGATGTCAGTTCGAGTTTAAAGCTGTTTGGTAGCGGCAGAGAAATAGCCGAAACTATAAGAGAGCGGATAAAGAAAGAAATAGGGTTGACCGTAAGTATAGGGGTAAGTTGGAACAAGATATTCGCAAAGCTCGGCTCGGATATGAAAAAGCCGGACGCAGTGACAGAAATTACCCCCGAAAACTATAAAACAAAAGTCTGGACTTTACCCGTGGAAGATTTGTTGTACGTCGGCAGAGCTACGCAACAGAAGCTCAACCGTATAGGCATAAAAACAATAGGCGACCTTGCCCAAGCCGATGAGCAGACGCTTGTAAATCTGCTCGGTAAGTGGGGAAGTTATCTTCATACGTTTGCAAACGGCAAGGACGAATCGCCTGTAACAAAAATAGGCGAAGAGGAATCAATTAAATCCATAGGCAACAGTCTTACCGTTTATAGAGATTTGGTGGACGACGATGACGTAGAGCCTGTAATTTATCTGCTTGCGGACAGTGTATGCGCAAGAATGAGAGAGGCAGGACTGAACAAAGCTCGCACCGTTCACGTCTATGCAAGAGCAAACAATTTGGTTGGTTTTCAGAAACAGGGAAAACTGTCTCGACCTTCCGGCACTATGCAGTACGTAGCAAAAACGGCGTTTGAACTGTTTAAGGAAGTCTATCCGTGGGAAAAGCCTGTGCGCAGCTTGGGAATATCCGTTTCGGGCTTTTTATTCGGAAACGAACAGCTCGATTTGTTTGGGGATTTGGAAAAGGACGAAAAGCAAAAGCGGTTGGATAATGCAATAGACAAACTGAGGGCAAAGTATGGGAACAACATAATTCAAGCGGCAATAGTTTATAATGACCCGAAATTAAAAGATTTGGATATAAAGGGGGAACATACAATTCACCCTTATAGCTTTTTCAAAAACAATAAGTAAAGCACACTTTACGAGTGCGCTTTTAGTTTTATTTGATTGTCCGCTAATATGAATTGACGGGCAAAATTTGTATCGTTCAAATAATAGTCTTTTATATCGTCGCCCACAATAACGGGTATGCGGTGGTGGTATCTTTCTACGGGCGGGGTGGACTGTTTTGTAAGAATAATAAACTTGCTTTCGCCGTCCTCATTGCGGAAGAAACCGCCAAGATATAATACTTTTCCGTCCGAACGTTCAAAGTAGTACTTATTCTTTTGAGTATCCCATTCGTAGAAGCCGCTTGCCGGAATTAAACATCTGCGTTCCAAAAAACTCTTGCGGAAGGTCTGTTTGTCTGTAACCGTTTCCGCACGGGCGTTAATAAGCACGCCTTTACCGTCAAACTTACTAAATCCCCATTTTGAAAGTATAGGGTGTTTCTCTTGCGTTAGTATAGGCAAGTAATAAGTAGGGTAAATATCGCCGAATTTAATCTGAACGTTTTTCTCGCTTTCAGGCAGTCCTTCTAAAATTTTCTGTATGTCTTTATCGTTACCGCCAAAATGAAATCTTCCGCACATACATTAAGTTTGCTCTTTTTGCAGAATATTATTGTATGACACATTTAAAGTATGATATTAATGAAGGGTTAAAGTCTTTCAGAAATAATAAAAGAGCTGTGCTTTTGGATGTGCGAACTCAGGAAGAATACAATGCTAAGCATATCAACGGCAGTTTAAATATCCCTATACAATCACTTGAAAAAATAATTTTTGAAGTTGAAAACTATTCAACGCCTTTATACGTTTACTGTCATAGCGGAACAAGAAGCGCAAGAGCGGCGAAAAAGTTGCGGCAAATGGGATATTCGAACGTTACCGACATCGGCGGTATTGCAGACTATAAAGAAAGTTAAATAAAAGGAGAAATAAATGAAATACATTTGTGAAGTTTGCGCTTGGGAATATGATGAAGCTCAGGGTTATCCCGAAGGCGGAATTGCACCGGGTACGAAATGGGAGAATGTTCCTGCGGATTTTGAGTGTCCTCTTTGCTTAGTAGGTAAAGAACAATTTTATAAATCCGAATAATCAAAAGGTACGAACAGAATTAATAGGCGGACAATTCCGCCTATTTTTACTTTTTTTTGCGCATACTGTCATTATGGCATACAGTTATAAAGGCAGTATAAGTTTCGGATTTGTTTATATTCCCGTAACCCTGCATAAGAGCATCAAAAACAACGATATCGGTTTTAATATGATAGACAAAAAGACCAACAGCCGAGTGCAGTATAAAAAGACCTGCGCCGATTGCGGCGGTAGAGAAGTCTGTCAGGAAGATATAGTAAAGGGCTTTGAGTACGATGACGGGAAGTACGTTATCTTTGAAGATAAGGACTTTGAAAAGCTGAAATCAAAGAAAGACAAGAATATAACTATCGAAAAATTTGTAGAGCTTTCCGAGGTCGACCCGCTGTATTTTGAAACGCCCTACTATGTCGTTCCAACGGGTGCTGAAAAGGCTTTTGTCGTGCTTTTAACCGCAATGGAAGAAGAGGGCAAGGCGGCGGTTGCAAAGACTGTTTTGGGCAATAAGGAAACGCTCATTTTAATAAGAGCGAAAGACGGGCAGATGCTTTTGAACACGCTATTCTTTGAAGAGGAAGTAACCAAAAATCCTGCAAAGGAAATAACCGAAAAGCCGAGCGCCACCGAACTTAAAATGGCAAAGGCAATTATAGAGGGAATGAGTGGAAAGTTCGTTCCGTCCGATTATAAGGACGAATACCGCCAAAAGGTGCAGGAAGCGATAGAGAGAAAGATTGCCGGCAAGCAAATTGTAGCACCCAAAGAGAACGGAACGGCAAGCGTTTCGAACCTTATGGAAGCGCTTACAAAATCGCTTGAGCTTGCGCAGAAGCCCAAAGCTAAAAAGGCTACACCGAAGAAAACGACGTCGAGGAAGAAAGAGGCGTGAGCGATTTATTTGAAGAAAAAAATATCTCGCCCATGCTTTTGTACGAGGTTAAAGAACCGTTCGATGACGAGGACTATATATACGAATTGAAGCTGGACGGAATACGTTGTATAGCTTATATAGAACCGAAGTCGGTTGCACTGCAAAATAAGCGGTTTAAGGATTTAACCCCCATATATCCCGAACTTTCGGACATTTGCAAGTGCGTTAAAAAGCGAGTAATATTGGACGGAGAGCTTGTCGTTCTGGCAGACGGCAAACCCGATTTTTATGCTATGCAACGGCGCAGCCTTATGACGGACAGTTTCAGAATATCGCTTGCGGCAAAGAAAAACCCCGTTCAATTCGCTGCTTACGATATTCTCTATTACGATGGAAAAGAACTAACGGATAAGCCTTTAATGGAACGCAAGGCGTTACTTTCCGAAAAAGTAAAAGAAGGCTTTAATTTGAGCATATCCCGCTATCTATCGACAAACGGGGTGGCTTTTTTTGAGCTTGCAAAGAAAGAAAATCTTGAAGGCATAGTAGCAAAGAAGAAAGACGGGCTATATCATATAGGCAAGCGCACACACGATTGGATCAAGATAAAAGTTATGCAGGACGAGGACTTGCTTGTTTTAGGGTATCAGCCAGACGAGGACGGAAAGGTTAAAGATTTAATTCTCGGTTACTATGACAATAAGGGCAAGCTTAAATGCAGAGGCAAAGTCTATCTCGGTGTATCCAAAGCAGAGCAGAAAATCATAGGAGAATTCGCAAGAAAGAACACGGTCAATAGACCGTGGTTCGATAAATATAAAAATGCGGTATGGCTTAAACCCGAACTCATAGGCACGGCGCACTTTATGCACGAAACGGCAAGTGGCGGTATGCGCCAGCCCGTATGGAAAGGTTTGAGAGACGATAAATAAACATCCCCCGTTAGGGGGTGTATCATAGGGAATTTACAAAAACGTAAATTTAATAGGAATGCACCTTATAGGGGCGAGTTAAAAAGAGGCGGGAACTTGAATTTACAAGTCCCTGCTATTTTTATTTGAAATGAATAATTTGAATTTTTTTTAGGAAACATTTGACATAATAAAATAACTATGTTATGAAAAAGAAAGACGAAATTGCAGTAGAAAAAATATTGGATTGCGCCAAAGAGGAGTTTATGGAAAAAGGCTTTGAGGGCGCGTCTATGCGTTCGATTGCCGAGAAGTCGGGATATACGACGGGAATGGTGTACGGACGTTTTGCGGACAAGAGCCAACTGTTCAAAGAACTTGTAGGCGAAGCGGCGGATAAACTATTCGATTATTTTTCGCAATCGGAAGATAATTTTGCAGAGTTGCCGCCTAATATTCGTAGCCGTTTCCCGCGCTCTTGCACACTATAAGTTTGAAAGCGTCGAAGTTGTCGTATATCATATCAATCATTACGTCAACTTTGGAATCGATGTAAGTGTGCATTTCCTTATGCTGCTGATTACATTGATAAGATGATAGACATAGAAACGGCGAACACCGTGCGTTTTATAAAACAGTTGAACGACGCAGGTATTAAGATGAACGTAGTTCGCGCGGATTTAAGCCATATGTTGTCGAGTGCGATGTTCAACGGAATATTCGAGGTGGTCGCCCACGATTTGCCGCGAGAAGAAGCGAGAGGGTATATAAAGCAAGTGCAGGACTTTTTCAGCGCAGGGTGGGACAAATTACTCGGCTTGCCTACGGACTGGCAAAAGTCGCTTAAATAAGTTAGATTAGAGATTATCAAAATCTCTTTTTTAACGGGTATGAGTTAGTCTTAACTAACTAAATAAAACAGTCAAATAAATTCAAGGAGGTTTTATAAAAAATGAAAATCCTAACAGGAGGTAGTAATCAATGAAAAAGAAGAAAGGTAATCTTGCCGAACTTATGCAATACGCAGGGAAGGCAAAGTTGCTAACTTATTCGTCTTGGGTGCTGTCGGTTATCAGTGCGGCGCTTGCGCTTGTGCCGTTCGTCTACATTTTCTTTATCATAAAGGAAGTGATAGAAGTTGCGCCGGATTTTTCACAGGCAACGAATATCGTGTTTAACGGTTGGATGGCGGTCGTATTTGCGCTTGCATCCATTCTGATTTACGTCGGCGCGCTTATGTGTTCGCGCTTGTCGGCGTTCAGAATTGCGGGCAATATGCGTAAAAAGACGATGAAGCACATATCCGAATTGCCGCTCGGCTTTATCGGCGAAGCGGGTAGCGGAAAGGTACGCCGCATAGTAAACGACAGTAGTGCGGCGACCGAAACGTATCTGCTCAACGAATACGTTCTTCGATATCAGAGTGGCAATATTGTAATATTATAGTCAAGGCAATACGACAACGCAAATTGCCACTATTTGTCAATGCTCTCGTACTACTGTTATTAAGACTATTAAGAGAGCAAAACAGATCAAGCTAAATATTCCTGTTGCTAATACTATTTCTGATGAGCAACTTTATTTAATGTTATATCCGGCAAGAGGGCGCAAACAAGATTATTACTTGCCGAATTGGTATGAGTTGGATAAAGACAGATTAAAGCGCAGTTACTCGAAGCGTCGTGCATGGAAAAAATATTGCAGAATTGCGCAAAAAATGGGATTGAAAGCGTATTGTAAGACTCGTTTTTATGATCTTTATAATGAATTCTATTATTCTCTGCCCAAGAAGAAAGGAAAGATAGGTACGGTTCTTTCTAAAATCAGGTATTATGCTTTTGGTGCAGACGTTATCGCGCAACAAAAAGGCAAAGATAGTGTGTCATACCAAAATTTTATTTATGAGCGCAATTCGTGGTGTGAAAATTTGCGGTTGGATAAATCAAAGATATGGGCAACATAAATGGTTGTTCAATATTTAATTGTGTAAAATTTTATAGATTTTTTTATTTGTAGATAATATAAAAGCTAAACAAGGTTCATAATTTCCATAAATATGTTTTGGTGTATAAATCAACTTTGAGTGGTGCGTAATGTACTTTATAAAGAATAATAATATGACATAAAATGTAGTAAATATCACCACGGAGTGTTTATGGATAAAAAGGTAATTGTTGCTCGTATTGAAGAATTGATGTTAGAAAAAGGGATATCGGTTTATCAATTAAAAGAAAACGCGGAAATCTCAACTACAATTTATCAATGGAAGAAAAATGCAAAGAGAGATGAAACGCGTACGCCATCTTTAAGATCGATTGAGAAAATTTGTGATTACTTGGGTGTGTCTTTAGCATATTTCTTTTCGTTTTCTAAATAAGAACAAGAAAACATCAGACTTAACGAATTAATTCAATTATTAAATAATTTAGACTATGAACAAATTAAAGTGTTAGAATCTGTAGTTAAACAATTTAATAAAATAAATAAGGAGTAGGTATGGATAATATTGGAGAAAGGTTGTATGAATTAAGAAGGAAAAGAGGTCTTTCACAAGAACAATTAGGGTATGAAGTTGGTGTTTCTCGGCAGACAATATCAAAGTGGGAACAAAATGCTATGCAACCTAATTTAGAAAATATTCAGTCACTCAGTTCTGTTCTTGAAGTTGATGTTAATTATTTTTTGTCAAGCCCTTCTGAAAGCAATAGCAGTATCGAAAATGAAATTGCTTTTACTGAACAAGGAGTAAAAAGTAATAAGAAAAATAGTTTTTTAATATTTGGAATAATATTTGCGACTTTGTGTTTGGGCGCATTTATTTATACGATTATAGTTGGCTTAACGGCATTAACTAATAATAAAGGATATGTTTCAGCCAATACTGTCAATATTGAATTAGGTCTATTTATTATAGCTTTACTAATTAGTATAATTTTGTTAGTTTTAAGTTTATTATTTATTTTAAAATTCATAAAAGCTAACCGTAGATAGACTGTCAAGTTTTGTTGACAAAATGTAAATAAAAGTTGGTTGAATATTAATTATAGGAAATTTATAATGAAACAAGAATAAATTTTAGTGAGGTGTCACAATGAACAAATTAAAGAACTTGACCATAGGATTTGCACTACTTGCTTTGATACTAATGTTACTAACTATAACATTTGCCGGATATAGGACAAATGCTTATGCGGATTATGACACTTCGTCTTCAACAAATGAAAGTAATAAAAACTCGTTAGAAATCTCTGAAGAAGAAGTAGTTAATCGCGGTATTTATACAGCTCTTTCAATAGCGATTAATGGTGGTAATGGTAATGTATGGACAACGGTAAAAAATGATGTTACAATTTTTCCTGCAACTGTTATTGTAATTGTTGAGCTATATTCTTCGGATACATATCAAGAATCATTTTTAAATATGAATTTAGTAGCACGAGAATATATTGCTGACTTAAATATGGGTCAGACAATTACAGCAACTGCTTCGACTGGCGGGCAGACAAAATATTGGAATGGACGGGCGTATTATAAAGTAGATAATAATGCTTGGAAAGATATTGTTACCGGTACATGTAAAATCGGTCCAAATGGTGAATATTTAGGAATTATATAAACGATATTTAATAAAAAAGAGTTGACAATTTGTCAACTCTTTTTCTTTGTCGTGTTTTGTTGACAATATGTAAATAAAAGGTGGTTGATATAATTATGAACTTATGTAATCATAGTATGTGGATAGAGAAATGTTAATAGATAAAAGCACCAAATTAAGGTGTACAAATCGCCCAATATGTGTTATAATAAAAATATGAAAAACATAAAAAACATTTTACTGATAGCTGTTATATTTTTATTGTTATGTTCCGTAGCGGTATTATTTGGGTGCCGTACGGAAGGAGAAACCCTTTATAACGTAACATACACGGCAAGCGAAGGCGGATACATAGATGGGCAAATGAGACAAACTGTGCAAAGTGGAAACAATGCCCAACCCGTAACCGCGGTGCCATATGCCGGATATGAATTTGTAAAGTGGTCAGACGGTTCAACTTCACCCGAAAGACAAGAAAAAAACGTGAATTCGGATATGCACTTTGAAGCGGAGTTCAAAGCGGTAGATCCCGTAATTCCCGTACCGAAAGAATACTCGGTAATTTATAATTCCGGCACAGGCGGATATATTGAGGGCAAAACTCATCAAATCGTTAAAGAGAATGAAGATGCGGAGAAAGTAACCGCTATACCCGAAGAGGGTTATGAATTTAAAAAATGGTTGGACGAAGTAGAAACCGCCGAACGGCAGGATAGAAATATAACGGCGGATAAAACTTATACGGCTATTTTTGAACGGATTAAATTAAAAGTGACTTATAATGCGGGTGCGGGCGGAACAATAGACGGAACAGCGGAGCAGGAAATAGCATACGGCAATGATGCAGAATTTGTCGTAGCGGTTCCTGACGATGGTTATAAATTTGTAAAATGGTCGGACGGAAATGGCTCTACTATAAGAAAGGAGACAATCGTAACGTCTGAAATTAATGTTACTGCCGAGTTCGAATTTTTATATGAAGGCGGCGAAGGTACACAGTTAAATCCGTTTACCATTGCCAATTATGCGCAATTAACAAATATGTGGTATTATCCGGAGTCGAACTATAAACTCTTAAACGACTTGGATTTAAACGGAAATCTTCACGAACCTATATTTGATGAAAGCTATTATTTCCAAGGGAGCTTTTATGGTAACGGTCGCACTATAAAAAACTTAACAGTTGAAACCGAAAGTAATTATCCATCTCTGTTCGGTGTTATCGACGGGGGGATTATAAGCAATTTAAACTTTGAAAATGCAAACATAAAAATAAACGATTTTAATACTGCCGGAAACAATAAGTATTGCGTAGGTATTGTAGCGGGCAAGGCTTTGGGCTTTATTAATAACGTAACCGTAGACGGAGAAATAGACGTTGACGGATTAAGTTATGACAGCGCAGCAATCGGCGGACTAGTTGGATTGGCTAACGGTACGATAGCCGATTGTGATTTGAATATAGAAATCAATATTAAAAATGTATTAAAAGAAAATACAGCTAATATTTATGTGCCGTTTGCATTTGGTGGTTTGATAGGAGTAGGTAATTCAGTACATATACGGAATTGCAATATTAATGGTCAAATAAATGTTACTAAATGTTTTTGGAAGGAAGAATCAAGTTTAGTCGAAATTAATAAATGCACTGATATTATTGTCGGTGGTATGGTTGGATATTATTTTACTAATAGGCAAGTTGATGCAACTATTAGGGACTGTAAAACTGATGTGTACATTTACGGAGATAATCATTACGAAGCCGGCGGAAATATTGGACGCTTAGAAGTTGCTGCAAGTACTTCATTAAAAATTGTGAACAGTTCAGTGCATGGAGATATAGAAATCGGCATGGTAGGCGGATTCGTTTGCCGCGGCTATTCTTACGGTAAATTAAATATCGAAAATTGTTATGTTCAGAATCAAATAACGGCATATTCCCGTGCAGCTGGTTTTTTAGCAAGATTTACAGGAAACAACTATTGCATATTAAATAAGTGCTACGCTGAATGCATAATTATTACACATAGATTAGGAGAACCAAATGTAGCAGTAGGTGAAGCCTTTGGATTTAGTTATCAAGTATCTGGAACAAATTATTTGGATTGCTATAGTATTTTTGATATTGACACTTTACGCGGCGCTGGTTTTGCGTATTTTTTAGCAAACTGTGCTTTGGAAAGATGTTACTCAAAGGGTGTGTTTGGAGAGTTCTCTACAGCCTATAACGGGTTATTTGTAAAATCATTATCTAGTACTCAAGTACGCAATTGTTATATTAAAAGTAATGTAAACGAGTTGCAAGATAAAAAGAATATCTTTGTGTTTACAAATATGAAAGATAGTAGCGTAACCAATTTCTATTATGTGGGTAGCGATGTTGAGAACATTGTATATCGGATTAGTGATTCTCAAATAAATAATTTTCATCTCTTGAGAAGTTCAACACAGGAGTTTGAATATGTAGCTCAAGATACAGGAAGTAATCCTTCTGTTTTAGATATAACTTTATATAGTGAAACTAAAGCAATGTATTATTTAGCTGATAAATTAAATGTAGGTCAGGACGAAGAAGTTTGGATAAATGTATTAAATAATTATCCGAAATTGAAAACAGAAACTAATAGCTAAAAGCTATAGTAAATAAAAAAGGAGAATTTTTATGAAGGCAACAAGACACAAAATTTTTATGCTCGTTGGGTTTATTGCTATACTGTGTTTAAGTATAGTGGGATTACTGAGCATCCAGAAAGGTGCAGCATTTGCATTTGCCGATACTGGCGTTGAAACAGATGTAGAGCATGATGATAAAAATGTTGACATAATTGATTACAATGGTAATAAAGTCTTAGCTAGCTACGAATTTGTCAAACTGAATGATTCTGAATGCAGCGTGCGTATTACCAATAAATCCGAGGCTACCACTGCTAAAATTCCTGATGTTGGGGAAATTAATGGGAAAGAATATGTTGTTACGCAAATTGCAGCAAATGGATTTTTATCTTCTACAAAATTAGTAATTGTTAAATTACCTAAAACTGTTAAAAAAATTGGTAATATGGCGTTTGCAAATTGCAGTCAATTAAAATACATTGACTTGTTTAATGCGGAAGAATTGGGGAATAGTGTTTTTTATAGGTGTTCAAGTTTGGACACTATCTATATACCAAAGTCTGTTAAAAAGGTTGGGTCTTATTTGTTCAGGAATAATAATACTCAAGTTGAAGTTAGAGCATCTGAACAAGATTGTACTCAATGGGAAAGTACTTGGAATGACAATAACAATAATCAAGATGTCCATTATGATAGCAAATTAAGACAACTCACACAAGCTGAAGCATTGTATGACAATATAGGAAGGTCTAGTTCGATCATAGGGTTGATGATTATAAATGGGGAAACAAAGTTAGATGAATATGGTTCAATGGAACCAGTTAAACCTGAAAATGGCGACATAATAATTCCCCATAAATACAAATATAAAGTCGATAATGAATCTTATCCTGTTTTGGCAATTGCTGATGGTGCGTTTGATTCTGCTACTGGTGAGAATTTAATTATTGAATATTCTGATAGAGAACTGTACATAGGATTTAATGCGTTTGCAGGTTTTCAAGGGGAAAACGTTATTATTAATCGTCCTATAAAATTTTTTGATTTAGAAAGAGAATTAGATTCTGATAATATTTTTACTTTTTCAAGTTTAAAAAATATTCTGCTTCCTAATGAATGTGACATAGCATCTAATATGTTTAGTTATTGTGAATATTTAAGTAATATATGCTTTGCACAGCCACAGGATTATAGTGCTGCAGAAAAAGGTGAAATTGCGACATTAAAGGATATATTAGCGAATTCAATTAATGATAGTGGTCGCGTTGACATAGGTGAAAATGTCACTTCAATAGGTGAGTCTGCTTTTGATAATACGACGAGCATAAAAGCGCTACATTTATCTGGTAATATAAAAAATGTGGGCAAAACTATTTTAGCGGGTTGGGAAAATGAAGAACATGAAGTTTATGTCCATAATGATGGTCCAATAAATTATAAAAAAGATTCAAACTCAGATGGTTGGGATGAGCAGTGGAATAGTAAATTTACTAATATAAAATACGACATTGAATATTTTAGAATAGAATTTGAAGCAGATGGTTATGAACTTAGTATTAAGAATAAGGATGTGATTTCCGGACAGGCAATAGGTTCATTACCTACCATTACCGTTGAAAAATATAAAGAGTTTAAGGGATGGTATTATGTAGATGATTTAACTAATGAGGAAACATTAATTAATGAGGAAACAGAATATAATTTTGGTATTAATATTACCGTTACACCAAAAATCGATTTAAAAGAATATAATGTTACATTGCATCCTGAAGATGGTGTAGGTGGAACACCTTCCGTTTCTGCCAAGTATGGTGAAGAGTTGCCAGAGGCTGATGCGCCTACATATCCAGAAAATGGATGGGAATTTAAGGGATATTATACTGGAAAATACGGTTCAGGCAAAAAATATTATGATCCAATTCCTGATAGTAATGGAAAAATGAAAGGTGACACTTGGTATGAATCGGAAGTGACGGATTTATATGCGTACTGGGTAAGAAAGGAAAGTAGTATTACATATAATGGTATACCAAATGGCGCGATTAATAATAATCCGGATGCTTTAATTGAATCTTTTGAAATCCAATTAAATGATCCTGAACGTAGAGGATATTTGTTTGAAGGTTGGTATTTCAAAGGAAAAAAGGTGACCAGTATTAACAAAGATATGGGAAAAGAGATTGTTTTGGAGGCAAAGTGGACTGGACGTTATGCAATGCTGAACACTTATGATCAACGTGTAAATATTAGTCAGTTGCCGTATGTTATAGTGGAATTACCTTCGCGTTTATATTATAATTGTACAATTAATATTGCTTCTGATGTAAAACAAGTTTATATTTATTCCAATTATAAGGATCAAGCTTACAATATTAATATTAACATTCAATCACGCACTACTGATTTTGCTTTAATACTTGAAAACTTTTCTATGGTTCCTGCTTATAACGGGAGTACTCCATTGAATGCTATAAATATGTCAAGCGATCAAAATAGTACTTTAAATTTATATACTTATGGAAAAGTTTATATTGAAGGTGGTCCGGGTAAAATCGGTTCTTCCTCATCTCCTATAGGAGGCAATGGAGCCTATGCTATTTATGCAGCAAATTTAGCCATACGGTACTCTGAAGATTTAACAATTTATGGCGGCAGGGGGGGCAAAGGATATTCTGGTTATAAAGGTGGCTTAGGAGGTTATGCAATAACTGTACAAAATACACTGACTTTATCTGAAGCTAATAATCCATTTATTTGTGGCGGTTATTTGGCTGATGCTAATGCATGCGTTGCTCCTTACAATATAATCAGTGGTAAGCCTATTATAAGGTTTTGATAAATACAAGGTTTAATCTTTAGATTATAATAAAACTGAATAAACTCCGCATTGAATTTTAATTACTTTCAGTGCGGAGTATTTTTTATTTTTAAATGCTTGACTGGATTTGCTTAAATTGCAGTCAAGTGTATTTTTTTGCCAATTTTTTCGATTGTGATTTAAAGCTAAGTCAAATCGGAAAATTTTATTTATGGCAAAAATCTATTTCATCAATTTACAAGACAAAAAGGTAGCGATCGAAGTATCAGATGAGATTGCAAAACAGTACCGAGATAGTTTACGGGAAGAATGGCGTGGCGATGCGTATGAGGGGTATTATTCGACTTCGCTTGAAGGCATCACGGAAGCAGGACACGACTTTGCGGACAAGCAAGCGAACATAGAAGAATTATATGTTGAAAGAGAAACGCAAGCGGAGCGGGAATGTTTAATGCGCAAGTTAAAGGCGGCTTTACCGTACCTAACGGATTTACAGCGCAAAACGATACATAAACTCTTTGTTCTAAATATGTCGCAGTCGGAAATAGCACGAGAAGAAGGTGTTGCACATCAAGTAATCAATAAACGTGTGGCTCGTATTTACGCCCAATTAAAAGCACTGATAAAAAAAGTTTGAAAAATTTTCAGAAAAGGTGGGTGCAGATAGGGCGATTTTTCTCTAATAAGTGAAGGGACTAATAAATTCCCGATCAGGAGGACGGTATGGAATATGTGAATGTAGCAATCGGGGATATGGAAATGTATGTTCCCGTAAACGATAAACTCGGCGATTTGATCTTGCTTGCACAAAGAAGATTGAACTATCAGAAGCACATAGCAAAAATGCGTAAAGCGTATAAAGGAAAAATCGAGAGTGAAGTAGTGGTTATGGATTCGGACTATATCTACGCGCTTGAAGATGTTATAGAGGAAAAGGGCTACGGCGACATCATTCATCGTCAGATACAAAAGAGTCCGATAGCAGAAGGCAAAATCCTTTATGACCTATTCCGTAATGATAAATCAGTGCGCTACCTTATAGCGGCTTGCGAGTATACGCAAGAACAGTTGCAAAAGATAATCCGTAATTTTTTTGAAACGTTGAAAAAAATTATTTTTTAAGGAGTTTTAATATGAAACAGTTTGAAACCAAGTTGACCGTGCGCATCTACGACACAAAGCTTATTGAGAGCCTGAATACGATTTTCAAGATGAATAAAAATCGTTATCAGACGAAAAATCAGTTAATCGTTGAGCTTTTGGAACGTGGCATCAAGGACAAGATGAAAGACTTTCCTACGCCGCCCGATTCTCCCGCAGGTGCAAGCGCAATTCCGCCTTCGTTCAATAACAAGGACGAAATAGCGGCAATGCTCAAACAACTTAAAGAAATGATTTCCAATATGCACGAATACAACAAGAAGCACGTTGAGGGGTTGTTGGCACACTTAAAAATGTCGGAACGTATGTCATCGTCGATATACAACATTCTCTTGGCGATTGCCACAGATGAGCCGATAACTAAAACGCAGGTGGAAATCGGGTATATGGACGATGTGCCGAAACGCTTTATTGAGTTTCTGAACGGATTACTCGGCGTGTTGTTTGACGAAGACGATGATGACGGCGATTCGGAAGATCTACCGGGCATTGTGAACTAATACCCTATGGGCGTCCCCAATGTGCTTGTGAGTATCGGCTATGCTCCGAATAGTGATGCTATGAGCCGCTTTCCAATGAAACCCAAATACATTGCGGAACGAAAGTTTTACTCTTGCCGACAGCATAACGACATAATCAGATACGTTAATCGCGGCATAGACGAAGGCGACTTTCTTGGTTATGCGGGCAATAGCGAAAAGAGTTGCGGTCTGTTCTGGGCAAACGGTTTACTCACAAAAATAGCCATAAAAGAGTTGCGGTCAATGCTACGGACAACGGACAGCAATATATGGCACGCCGTAATCAGTTTTACGGAAGATTTCGGCGGCAAGTATATGACGTCGTACAAAGACGCTATGGAACTACTGAAAGCGGAATTGCCTGCATTTTTCAAAAGCGTGGGGATAGCTGCAGACAATGTTGTGTGGTATGCGGGGTTGCATGAGAACACCGACAACCAACACATACACTTGGGTTTCTTTGAGAAAGAGCCAATGTTCACAAACGAAAACAGTAAAGAGAAGCGTTACCGTTTTGGAACAATAGGGCAGGAAGCACTTAATTCGTTTCGCATAAAAATTGAAGAACGGTTGACCGACGCGAGCTTTGATTTAAAGCGTAGCCGTCGTAATCTTACAGACTCGGCGCAAGACACGCTGTTCCATTTACAAGGCTTGAATGATTACGAAAGAGAGTTGAAAAAGCGTTTGCTTGCCTTATATCGAGCGTTGCCGTTAGACGGACGAGTGAGTTACGGAAGCAAGAATATGGACGCGCTTCGTCCGCAAGTGAACGATATAGTTAATTTCATTATCAAAAACAATCCAAACTTGAAAATGGACTTTGACACGTTCTGTTCTGACTTGGCAAGATTTGATGCTAACCGCAAACGTATTTGCGAAGATCAGAAAATTGATGACTTAGGAAAGTATCTTGTAAGCGAAAAATACATAACGGACATATACAGGCGGCTTGGCGACAAGGTAATAAAAGCCGCTTTGCATATAAAGCAAAAGGGCGACAGGGAGGTAAAAAAATGTAAGACAGACTTGGCAAAGAAGCGGGCAGACAAAGCGCACAGAGGTTATCTGTTGAGCAAAGCATTACGGATTGGCGCAGACGTTGACGACGAAGCGATAAATTGCTTTGAAGAATACAGGCGGCGATTGGCGAGAGCGAATTACGAAAGATTGATAGACGAAGGAGTTATCGAAGCGGAGTAAGACATGAAAAAGAAAATTATTAAATGGGCGATTATCTTGGGGGTAACGGTACTCTGCTGTTATTTCTTCGGCTATTCTCTTAACTGTTTTATAAAAGGTGGATACCACCTGAAATATTCGGCGCGTTGGATATTTGACGGTCAAACTTTTATGTTTACGGGTGTGATTTTGCTTGTGGCGGTTTTCATAGCGGCAAGTTACTACTACACCCACTATTGGCTGTTCAACTCAAAGAACATCATAAGGGGCAAGGAACGCGACAAACATATCGCGGCAAATCTTGAACAGGCAAGGTTTGAATCGGAAAAGGAAATAGCGAAGAACTTTCAGACCGTTTACTATGACGAACTTGCCGAGACAGAAGTAAAGGGCATACCGATTATCGCGCATGAGGAAAAGAAAAGGTTAAGGATTACGTTTTCGCCCCCGACACACGCATTGGCAATCGGAACAACGGGCAGCGGTAAGACTACGACATTCGTAAATCCGACTGTTCAGATACTTGCGACGAGCAAAACAAAGCCGTCAATGATAATTTCCGATCCCAAAGGCGAACTGTATCAAATGCACGCAAAGAAGCTGAAAGACGAAGGGTACACCGTTAAGATTTTGGACTTGCGCAACCCGTATAATTCAGTGCGGTGGAATCCAATGGAAAGCGCGTATGTGAACTACACCCGAATGTTGAACTTGGAAAAGGAAGTCATCATTCACGAGGACAGGGGAACGTATGAGTTCGACAGCAAAGAGTATTACGATCCAAAAGATAAAGATGCGGCAATACAGGTAAAGAAACAGCAGCTCAACGATATTGTGTACGAAGATTTGCACGACATAACGACGGTGCTATGCCCTGTAACGAACAAAAACGAGCCTATGTGGGAAAGTGGTGCGAGGAACTTTGTGCTTGCAATCGCACTTGCAATGCTCGAAGATTGCGCTAACCCCGAACTGAATATGACGAAAGAAAAATACAATTTCTATTCGTTAATGAAAGTCGCAACCAACACGGACGATGATTGTGCGGAAATGCTCAATTATTTCCGAGGACGAAGCCCGCTTTCAAAGGCAGTATCGCTTTCAAAGCAGGTGTTGGACAGTTCTGAAAAGACGAGGGGCAGTTACCTTTCAAGTACGTTTGACAAGCTCTCTATGTTCGCCGATCTTTCGCTTTGCGCTTTGACAAGTCAAAACGAAATAGAGTTTGCGGAAATGGGGGAAAAGCCTATCGCGCTTTTCTTGCAGATACCCGATGAAAAGGAAACAAGGCACACGTTGGCGGCAATGGTTATTTTGCAGGCGTACAAGGAACTTGTGCGCAAAGCAAACGACTATCCTACGCTATCGTTGCCGCGCCCCGTTTATTTCATTTTGGACGAGTTCGGGCAGTTGCCACAGATACACAAGTTGGAACAGATGATAACCGTAGGACGGAGCCGCAACATATGGCTTAATCTTGTCGTTCAGAGTTACGCGCAACTTGCCAAAGTTTATGACGATAAATCGGCGGACATCATTAAATCGAACTGTAACACGCAGATATTCATAGGCACAACGGACTACAAGACGATAGAAGAATTTTCCAAGCGTTGCGGCAATTACAGTATAGTCCAACGTTCGGTAGGTTTTAATACTGTCCGCGCCGACGATGTGAACTCAAACACGAGCGTAAAGGAACGCCCGCTTATATATCCGTCTGAATTACAACAGCTCAACAGCAAAGGCAATATGGGTAACGCAATAGTAACAGTATTCGGTTATCAACCGATTAAGGCGAAATTTACGCCGAGCTATCAGAGTCATTTCTATGATTTGCAAATGAGCGAACAAGAACTTTTGACGGGTAGATACTTTGACGAAGCGGCGGCGTTTTACAATATGAAAGCACGAAACGTTATTGTGAACATTTCGCGCCGCAGGAGTACAGGCGGTGGTGGAGGTACAGTCAGAGAGCAGATTGCGGAACGGCGCAGGCAGGCAAGCATGACGGAAAAATTACAAATAGTAGTTTCCCGCAGTTTACAAGGCTTTGCGACTGAGCAGGAAACGGCAGATATATTTGTGCAAGTCAAATCCGCTGAATACGACAAAGCAATTAAGCTGTTAAAGCAAATTCAGGAACGCGCAAAAGGCGACGCCGAGCGGTTAGGCGCGATACAGAATACAATAGCTCGGCTTGAAGAAATAAAAAATGGAGAGTTACGATTAGAAAGAAAATGAAGGAGAAAAGATTGAGAGATAAACGAAATGGCTTATTGCTATGTATGTTTTTATTGATGTTAATAGTATGCGGCTCGTTAGCAGCTTTGTTTACTGTCCCGCTTTCGGCTTCGGCGGCAACTATACCATTAGAGATGACGGGTGTTACAAGCGGCAATAAAATATCGAATAACGCCGTGGTAAATGAACGTATAAAAGTAAATATTAAAAATGATGAATTTTTAAGAATTTATTATAAAACACCTTTAAGTTCTAATTTTACATATACATCGTCAGGAGTCTATATATCAGGTTACACCAATGGACTGTATATAGTTTATGCTACAAAAGAAAGCGGTGAAAAAAGTCAGGAATACTCTTTTTTCTATGACAATGTCAAACCTGAAGGAACGATATATTCTGAAGGGAAAGTTGTTAATGATGGAGCGTATCTATCAAAAAGTTTTTCGTATTCGGCAACAGATAGCGGTAGCGGTATATCTGCAATGTATTATAAGACACCCGTTAGTGAGGAGTTTACATTGTATAACTCGGGAACTGTTATCCCTACAAATTCAGGGGACGGATTATATACTTTTTATTCTGTAGATTGTGCCGGTAATGAGTCGGAAAAGTTATCTGTATATCTTGAAACTCAAGCCCCCATTATCAAGATTTATCGTAACGATGAACTTGCATATAGCAAAACTATTACGAACTCAGGAACGTTTGATACAGATATTTATATCAATCCAAATGATAAGTTAAAGATATGTTGCGACACATCTTCGGGGAATGTTACGAGCAACTATACGCTTGATACAAACATTACGATAGGTAGTGAATATTCGGGCATTAATTACACGATAGACATTACAACCGCAACGGGCATTGCAAGCCATTTCACTTATCATATTGTGCGTAACAAGCCCATCGTAGTTATTGACGATATTACATATACGGATGGAGATACTATTTATTTTAATCAAGATAAATCTGTTAATTTCGTCTGTGATTCAGTAATTGAAAACTTGGGCAACACAGGCGTTACTATCAGTTCGGAAGGCAATGTAAACCTTAACGAGTATATCACTTTTGCAAGCGGCAATAGTAAAACGCTTACTACCGTTGAGGATACTGAAACAAAGTATGATCTGCTTCTTAATGACAGGGCAGGTAACGAAAGCGCAATTATTGTCATTATAGATAAATTTGCACCGCAGGGTGTTTGGCAGTCTGACGGTAATGAACTTGCGAACGGCAGCTATACGCAACAGCCACTCACGTTTAAGTTTACCGAAGCAGGCATAACGGGAATGTACTCATTTAACGGCGGCGAATATAAAACGCTCACAAGCGGACAGACTTTTATCGCCGATGGAACGTACATAGTAATTTTGTCAGACAGAGCAAACAATCGGAGTACGTTTACCGCGCATATAGATACGGTTGCACCCACAGGACAACTTTATGCGAACTACTCGCCTGTACACAACAACACCGTAACGAACGGCAGAGTGTATTTTACTTGGGATGGCACAGAAAATACCGCAACCGTAAACGGACAAGCATATGAGAAAAATACGGTATTGACCGAGAACGGAATATATACGTTTGTCTTGACCGACTTAGCGAAAAACTCTACGACATATATCATTGAGATTGATACCGTTGCGCCGACCTATAATGCATACAAACTGCACGGCTCGAAGCTTACGATTTCAAAATGGTATAGTGTAACGTTTGACAAAAAGGACTATTCCTTTGCAACGTACACAGAAGCACTTGCGTTTACTTGCGGCAAAGAGTTCGACAAATCCGTTACGGTGCTTATGCTTGACAACATAGAAGATTTTAACCAACACCATCTGATTGCGGGCAACAGTGAAGTACGCACGGGCGAATATTGGCTCTACAAATCGCCCGCAAATGCCGAAAGCTATCTGTACTACTTTGACCGCAATTTGTTGGACGAGGTTATTGCCTTTTATGCCAAAGACTACATATCGGGCGCTAATCACTTTATATGGAATGGCGACAATGTTTACGGCGAAACAGCCGACAGCATGATAGACAACGTGCTTTTGTCGGAAAACGGAACGGAAGCCCCCGCGCTCAACGGCGTAGTGTTCGATAAGGTTGACGGTAAAGAATTCTATGCGGAACTTGTAGGTGGTAACGGAATAAGAGTTAAGCTCAACTACGGCTTAGCCATTGATAAGCAGATTTCGCAGGGCGGGCTGTATAAGCTGACGGAAGTAGACGAAGCGAACAATGAAACGGTGTTTTTCGGTATTCTTGATACCGTTGCGCCTGCGCTCAAAGTAACGGCAACCATATACGGCAACGATGCGGCAAATGAACTGAACATTACACAGGACAGTTTAACGAGCATAGCGGCTTACTATTACGTAAGTTTTGAAGTAGGTGCAATCGTTGATGCGGACAAGTGGTCAGTTCTTTCCGTAGAAAGTTCGGAAGCAACAACCTATTACACGCTTGGCGATGAATTGCCTTGCCTGATGGTTGGCGGCGAATATCTGCTGACCGTCTATGACAGATTTGGGAATTATTTTTCGTTCACAGTTTATATTGTCGGCAACCCTGCAACTATCACGATTCAAAACAATGCTGATGACACTGCTTTTAATATTGCAATCACGCTTGGACAAAATTTCAATACCATTGTATCCATTGAAATTTGCAGGAATGACGAAGCTGTTACAAATGTTTCAACCAACGTTTTGAACTATACTTTTGACCGCGCAGGCTACTATAAGATAACCTTGCGAGACAATTTTGGACGCTTGATTACAAAAGAGTATGTGTTCAACAAGGCGTTGCCTTCGGGAACTTTGGCGGGCGTTATAAATGGCGGCAAGACAAAAACGGACGTAGTATTTACATTCGACAGTACAAAGTATTTCGCTTCGGTTAAGAAAGACGGACAGGACTACGCTACAAACTATAACGGTGAGCTTTACTTTTTTGCTACGGATTTAAGCAGCGGGTATTACACGGTACGCCTAACCCGCTTGACCGATGCAGAGAATTACACGGACTATACGTTCCTGATAAATACGCTTGCACCGGAATTTAATTTAAGTATTGCGGAAGGGACAACAACAAATAAAAGCGTTATCGTAACGTGGACGGCAAGCGATATTGAAACCGTAACCTACACTTTGAACGGCGGCGAAGTCATTCAATTGCAAAACGGGGCTGTGATGTCGGACGATGGCGAATATACAGTTGTTGCAATGAACGACTTGGGTACGCAGAGCGTTAAGATTTTTGCCATAGATAAAACGCTTGATTACGATATTTTGATTGGCGATAAGCAAACGGTCGGCGTTGATACAACAAACAAAGATATAACGGTTGTCAACAACGAGCCGTTGTTTGTTTCAGTAAAAAAAGACGGTAGCCCTTATGATTTTGAATTTGGGCAAGTCATTTCCGCCGAGGGGATTTACGGCTTCCGCATCTTCGACGAATATGGCAACACCACAACCTTTACAGTTGTAATAGATAAGTCTGTGGACTTGAAAGCAACGACAGGCAACGGAGTTATAACCAACGAAGATGTGGTTATAAGCGCAGACGAAAAAGTAAACCTTATCGTAACAAAGAACGGTAAGAAATACGGCTATGAAATTGAAACGCCTATAACGGAAGAAGGCTTCTATCAACTGACCGCTTACGATTTATTTGGGAACGAAAAAACCTTATCGTTTGAAATCGTAAAAGGTACTAAAACAAAGCTCGATTACACTCTCGGTAATAATGTAGAAATTAAATCCATACACCGCGACGGCGAAGCAGTTTCGGCGGACGGGAACAGACTAAACTTTATGATAGACGGAACGTACACAGTTGTATGTAAGACTGAAGGCAAGGAATACACCTTCATACTGTCGCTTGATACAACCGCGCCTACCGTCAATTTAAACGGAATAGAGGATGGCGGCAAAGGTAATGTAACCGTTACGATTACAGATTTATCTGAAGCGGGAATAGTGGCGGTTTATAAGGACGGAAAGAAAATCGACTACAACTTGGGAGACGAACTAAAAGAGTACGGAGCTTACGAAGTGCGCGTGAGCGACGAACTTGGCAACGAGCGTATATATAAATTTACTCTCGAATACCAAATGAACGGCGGCGCAATCGCGCTGATTATCATAGGGATTTTAGTAACCGTTGGAATAGTAATAGCGGTCATTCTCGGTAAAAGAGCAATCTACAAAAAGAGGTCAAAAAAGATGGTGGAAGATGTGGACGGATTTTATGAAGATGCTGATGAAGAATGAGAGTTAAAATTACCCAAAAGGTGAGCAGGTTAAGGTGTAGGCGCATTTTGCCGTCAGAGACGGTTGCGCCTACACAAAAAACAACGGAAGCGGGATACCCGCCTTCGTTCTGAAAGAACTTAAAAAGATTAAAAAATGGAGGAAAATAAATGGCAAATTTATTGGCAGCGGTGGATTTCGCACCCGTAATCGCACCCATTCTCGAAGTGCTGAACGCAATTTTGTGGCCCGCTATCGCAATCGTTGGGGCGGTTGGCACAATCTACTGTATTGTACTCGGCGTAAAGCTCGCAAAGAGCGATGAGCAGAACAGCAGAGAGAAAGCGAAGAAAGACCTAATCGGCGCAATCATAGGCTTTGTCGCAATCTTCGTATTGATTGTTGCATTGAAAGTTTCGTTACCGATTTTGCAGGATTGGGTACAGTCTCAAATTTAATTGAGACGGGAGGTGTAAAATTTTTGATTGGATATTTGAACCTGTCGTAAGCGCAATTAAAGATTGGTTTTACAGCGTTCTTTATAAGTTTCAGGCAGGAATTTGTTACATAATAGATTTCATCAAAAAAATCTTTTACAAGCTCTGCGGACTTGATACGGTAATTGTGGACGGCGAAAATGTTGACCTTGTATCAAGCCTTGTACAGTCGAACACGATACACAGAGTGTTCTTAACGATTATGCTAATCGGCGTGATCTTGCTGACGATTTTCTTAATCATCGCGCTTATCCGAGCGAACTATCAATCGAATGAGAGAAAAACGAGAGGTGCGATTATAGCGAAAGCGGGGCAGAGCCTATTGATATTTTTGCTGATTCCGTTCTTGCTTCTTGCAGGTATGACACTTGTAAACACAATAATGGCGTCGATCAATTCTTCGATGCAGATTTACATAACGGAAGGGCAATCGTCGATAGGCGGGCAGATGCTGATAACGACAGGCAACAACGCTTTTATCGGTTCGTCGGGAGAGCGGGAAGCGATTGAGCGAATGTTCCTGTCGGGCGAATTGGACTATAACAAACTGTCGGTAGTAAAGCAATATTATGACATTTCGGAAATGAACTACGTCGTAGGCATATTGGGTGGACTTGTAATGCTCGTTATGTTCGTAATTTCAAGCATCACGTTCATTCAGAGAATTTTCGATATTATTTTGCTCTATATTGTTTCGCCGATAACCACAAGCACAATACCGCTTGACGAAGGCAACCGTTTCCGTGTTTGGAAAGATATGCTCATTTCCAAAATACTCGGCGCATACGGCATCATCTTGGTAATGAATTTGTTTTTCCTGGTAATGCCGCAAATCAACCGAATGACCTTCTTCGATAACGGATTCCAAAACGGGTTAGTGTATTTCATGTTTATGATCGGCGGTGCTTTTGCAATCACGAAAGCAAATCTTGTTATTTCGCAGTTATGTGGAAGTCAGGCAGGCGGCAGAGAGTTCGCACAGATGATTTACAACTTCCGTTCGGGACTTGCGTTTGCAAGGGCTACAACGGGGGCTGTCGGTGCAGTAGTCGGCGGTGCGGTAGGCGGTTCGGATTATTTGAAGCATAGAAAGCAAGGACACACGAAAGGCGAGAGCTTGAATATGAGCGTACATAGTAACCGAAATCAGAGAGTTATGCAACAAGAGAGCAAACACCCGAAAGCAGATAAAGCAAAGCAGATAGCAGGTGCGCCGTTACGTTTGGCGACGCTGCCTGTCGGGGTTGTCAAAGACTTATTGCAGGGCGGTGTGATTACGGCAGGCAAAAACTTTGTTCCGAGATTGAAGAATGTGGCAGTAGGTAAGACATTGACTAACCGTGCCGACATTAAACCGAAAAAGCCGAAAGCTGAAACAACGGCGCAGGCAAATCAGGCGGCAAAGAAAGCGGAAGAAGTAGTGAACAAGACGAACGACGCTCAAAGACATAATGACACGAGCGGAGGAAATATTCCGCCCAATACACCGCCCTCAGGTAACGATAATTCGGGCGGTGGCGATATGAGTTCTACGAGAGAGACGGGCAAGTCTGACGTTGATACAAGCGCGGTAAATACAACAGGTAAGAATACAGAAGCTGATATAGGCTCAATGAGAGAAACGAGCGGCAGAACAACTTTAACGCCGATAGATAACGGGGAGGACAGTAACAATGAGGATAATTCCGAAGAAAACAAAGATTAAAATGACCTTTTATAAGGGCGTTACACTTTCCGATGTTATAGTCGGGTTTATAGGCTTGGTGCTTGTCGCAATAGCACTTTCAAGCAATCTGTCGTTCCGTTTCCTGATTGCAGGCGGCATAATGATTTCATTTTTTCCGCTGTTCATTTCAATAAACGGCGACAGGCTCTACAAGATTGTCGGTTACTTTTTCAAGCACTTGGTAAGCCGTAAGAAATTCAAAAAGGCGAAGAAAGGCGAACAGTTAAAGAACGACGTAGAAAGCATTATCGCTTATGACCGAGTATGCGGCAACGGCATCATGGCGTTGAAAGATTCGCGCTATATCGGTGTTATGGAAATCCACCCTGTGGATTTCCGTATGCTCGGCGAGTTCGACCAAAACGAGCTTATAGACGGTGCTTTATCGCGTGTGCTGAACAACGTTGCCGTCGGGAACGAAGCGGACATTGTGAAGTTGGAACGACCTTTAATCTTGGATAACTTTGTTGCGGACGAAATGGATCGTATCGTAAAAATCGCAGAGAGTAAAGAGAAAGGCGAATTGAGCGACGGCGAGTACATGACGAGAGTGGACGTAATCCAAGACCGCATCACGACCATTGACGAGATGAACAGCAGTAACCCGATTTTGTATGCAAGATACTACCTTGTGTTGCAGAGCGGAAGCGAGAGAGACTTGAAAACGCAGTTGCAGGTTGCAACCGTAACGTTGCAATCGTCGGGCATCAATGCGAGAACGCTTAACAGCAGAGAGCTTGCGGCGTTCATCAGATATTCGATAGACAGCGAGTTCGACGAACGCAAAATAGGCGACAAGAAGTACGAAGAATATTTCACGCCTGAAAACGTATTTTTCGGACTAACGACCACGCAGCAGAACGGCAAGACCTTATCGCATTTTGTAATCAACAATTATCCGTTGAGGGTGTGTAACGGTTGGGGCGAGGGCTTATTCGATATTCCGAATACGAAAGTCGTAATGAAGATGAAGCCCGTCGAAAAGTTCAAGGCAATACGCCGCATCGACAATGCGATTTTGGAAGTACAAACGCAGAATATGAAAAACCGCGCAAGCGACGTCATTGAGAAAGACACGCATTTGGAAAGTTTGCAAAGACTTTTGTTGGACTTGCAGAACGAGAACGACGTGCTTTTCGATACGACGATTATTCTGACCGCCTATGACGAAAAGGGCAAGAACACGGTAAAGAAACAGGTACGCCGCAGGCTTCGTGAAATGGGCTTTGGCTTTAACGAAATGATAGGCAGACAAATGGACGCATATCTCACGAGCCAAATCTGTATGACGGACAAGTTGGGCGTTACACGCGGTATTCAGACGAGCAGTATTGCGGCGGTATTCCCGTTCATAAGCAATGCCATGGTAGACGATAAGGGCTTGCTTATCGGCGAGAATAAGTTGCCTGTATTCGTGGACTTTACCAAAAGAGACGAAGCGCACTTATCGTCGAACATGATAGTTCTCGGTAAGCCGGGCAGCGGTAAGAGTTACGCTTGCAAGAGCATCATTGCGAATATCGCAAGTTGCAATACCCGCGTTTTCGTACTTGATCCCGAAAGCGAATACGGCAAACTGTGTCAGAGCTTCGGCGGTAAAGTCTTGGACGTATCGAGCGGCAAATTCGGCAAACTCAATCCCTTCCATATCATCAGAACGGAAGATGACGAGAACAGCGACGGTACGGGAAACGATTACTTTGCGCACCTGCAATTCTTGGAGGAATTCTACCGTGTAGTATTGCCGGGCATCAATTCCGATTCGTTGGAACTCCTGAACAAGCTGACACAGGAGTTATACGAAAAGAGCGGCATTACCGCATATTCCGATTTGTCCGCAGTTACGGCAGAGCAGTACCCGACATTTGACGATCTTGGCAAACTCATTGACAAGCGCGAGAAGAAAGAGAAAGACGAGTACAATCGCGGTTGCCTGAAAGTGCTTATGAACTATGTGGCAAAGTTCCGCAAGGGCGGCAGGTATAGCAACCTTTGGAACGGCGCAACTTCGTTCAACCCGCAGGAAAACTTTGTTGTATTCGATTTCCAAAAGTTGCTTGCAAACAAGAACAATATCGTTGCCAATGCGCAGATGCTTTTGATTGTAAAGTGGCTTGAAAACGAAGTCGTAAAGAACAAGGACTACAACACGAAGTACGGCACGGCAAGAAAGTTGGTTGTTGCGGTAGACGAAGCACACTTGTTTATCGACGAGAAATACCCGATTGCGCTTGACTTTATGGCGAGCCTTGCAAAGCGTATTCGTAAGTATGAAGGTATGTTGATTACGATTACGCAGAGCGTAAAGGACGTAGCGGGTACGCCCGAAATTGCGAGAAAAAGTCAGGCACTTATAGACGTCTGTCAGTATTCGCTGATATTCAGTCTTTCGCCTAACGATATGAGCGACCTGTGCGATTTGTACGCCCATGCAGGACAGATTAACGAAGCCGAGCAGAACTACATTATGCACAACAAGCGCGGTACGGCTTTCTTCATTTCGTCGTCGCAGAACAGAACGAATATCGACATCGTAACAAGCAACTTTATCGAGAGTTTATTTTAAGGGGGAACACAGATGCCAAATTGGGTAAGAAACCATTTAACGATTGAAGGGGACAATGCGGCGGAAATCATGAAATCGTTGCTTGTTAAAAGTGATATTGACGGCGAGTACGATTTCGATTTTAACAAGATAATTCCTATGCCGCTTGATCTGTACATTGAAGCGGGCAGCAGTACCTATGAAGCGACGGCGTTGTATATGACGTATATCAATCCGCTTATTGATTATTACGGCGAAAATAAAATGCCTGTAACCGATTACATTAACTTGTGTCGCAACATTCAGTACAGACAGTTAAAAGAAAAACCTAATTACGCTTTAAGCAAGGAAGAAGTCGCATCGTACATAAATCGATTCGAGAAAACCGAGAAAGGCGAAAAGGGAATGTTGGCATTAGGAAAGCAGGCGGTAGACAATTTCTTGCGTTTCGGTGCGACGGATTGGTACGAATGGAGTTTAAGCAATTGGGGGACAAAATGGAACGCACACAATACGGAAGTCCCTGATATAAATACGCCGGACATATATTTCGATACAGCATGGGATCGTGTGCCTGCCTTAATTCAAAAGCTGTCGCAAATGCACAAGGACTGTCTGTTTAAGTATGATTACGCGGAAGAACAAGCGGGCTATTTTGCGGGTAGTATCACATTTAAGAACGGCGAGGTTATTGAACGTAATGAATGTGAGCCGGACAGTAAAGAATGCTTCGAAAAATATTTTGAGCTGTGGGGTGGCGAGGACGAATTTAAGTTCAACGAAAAAACGGGAACTTACGAATATGTAGATGAGGACGAGATGGAATGAGCTTGCCGAGCTATATCTGCAAAGAATTACCTGACGGAAGCTATTTAGGTATCTATTGCCATAGTTCGGGCGAGGTTGCAAGGAACGGAAAAATGCTGTGTGAACATTACACCGATGAAGCAAAGATAGACAAACTACTTGCGCTCGGCGACATAAGCAACCTTGCCCCGAATTTAGAGCCTGATACCCCCAACGATTTCTCTAACGCTTGCTATGCGTATTGCCGAGACGGTGGCGAAAGCTACGACCACAATAAACCGCAAGTTGTTCGGTTAAGAAATGCACGAAAGTCGGGGATCAAGTTCATGTATGTATTCGGGTTGGACGGTAAATGGCGGTATTGCAATCTGTGGCAACCAAGGTCAAAGTTCCAAGACGTGCAGGAAGCGTTGCACAAAGAAAATACAGCGGAAATGTAAAGGGGGCAATGTTTACAGACATCTATAACACAGACAAAAAGTACAACGTTATCTACGCAGATCCGCCGTGGCAGTACAACACGCGTAATAACCCGAATACGAAGTTCGGTAAGGGCGCATACGGACATTACAGTTTGATGACAATGCAAGATATAGCGAAATTGCCTGTACCTGAAATTGCGGCAGAAAACTGTGCGCTGTTTTTGTGGGTAACGTTTCCGTATCTGAAAGAGCAAATCAAGCTGTTTGAAGATTGGGGTTTCCGCTATACGACGCTCGGTTTCAGTTGGGTAAAGACAAACCCGAAGAACGACAAGCTGTTTTTCGGTATCGGCTACTATGCAAAAAGCAACTGTGAAATTTGCCTTATGGGTGTTAAAGGAAAAATGAAGCCTGTAAGCAACAGTGTATCAAGTTGCATTATATCGCCGAGACAGGAACATAGCAAAAAGCCGGATGAAGTGCGAGACCGTATTGTTGAACTGTTTGGCGACGTGCCGAGAATTGAACTATTTGCAAGACAATGGGCGACGGGTTGGGATTGTTGGGGGAACGAGTGCGAGAACAATGATAAGGTTGCATAAGGGAGGAAAATGAGCAAAAAGGAAAAACAGGATTACATAGTTGTATCGTTTAGCGGCGGTAAAGACAGTACGGCAATGTTGCTACGAATGATTGAGTTGGGCGAACACATAGACGAGGTTATAACTTGCGACACATATAAAGAGTTTCCCGCTATGTATCGTCATCTCGATAAAGTCAGAGCGGTGGTAGAAAAGGCAGGCATAAAATTTACGGCATTAAAAAACGAAAAGTCGTTTGACTACTATATGTTTGAGTTTCGCCCCGAACAGCCGACAGGATTTTTCGGAAAGTATCAGAACATTAAAGGCAGATCGTGGGCGACGTCGAAAGTGCGTTGGTGTACGAAAGAGATGAAAATACGCATCATCAATGCATATCTTCGGGAATTATCGAAGCAGTACAACATCATTCAATGCGTAGGTATCGCCGCCGACGAAACACAGAGACTTGAACGGAAAAGCAACAAGGAAAAGAATAAAAGGCTGCCGTTGGTTGAGTGGGGTTGGAGTGAAGCGGACTGTCTGAAATACTGTTACGAGAAAGGCTACGATTGGGAGGGCTTATACGAAATATACGACAGAGCTTCGTGTTGGTGTTGCCCGTTGCAATCGTTGAAAAGTCTGCGCAGTTTGCGTATCAACTTTCCCGAACTGTGGGAAGAACTGAAAGACATGGACGCAAGGACTTGGCGTAAGTTTCAGGTAAACTATTCGGTCAAAGACTTGGAAAAAAGATTTCAGTTTGAAGAAGAAAGGACAAAACACAATTTGCCTATCAAGGGCAGGGATTTTTATTCCCAACTGAAAGAAAGCCTGAGTGCGTAAAAAATCAAGGAGACAAAAATGGAACAGAACAAAGAAACGGTTGCGGTGGCAGAAGATTACACGGTAGAAGAACGCGATGCGCTTAACGAGAGAATCGACGAGCAGTACAAGGAGATTATCGCCGAGGGCAAGTACAAAGACTTGCTTTTGAAATGCGGCGCAAACAGCAAGTATTCGGTAAGCAACATTATGCTTATGCTCGAACAAAATCCCGATATGACCATTGCAAAAGGCATGAACGAGTGGGCGCGTGAAGGCAGACACATCAAAGAGGGTGCGGCGAATATGGAAATCATTGCGCCTACCAAAGAGGAATATCAGGTAACGGTAAAGGACGAAAACGACCAGCCGAAGCTCGACGAGAGCGGCAACGAAATCGTGCGCACGCGCGAAAGAACGGTAGGGTTTCATCCCGTCTTTGTATTCGATATTTCGGCAACGGAAGGAACGGACTATAAGCCTTATGCAATCGGCAAAAAAGTATCCGACTTGGAAAAGAAAAACATTCTCGACGGCGTGTTCGCCGCTCTCTCGGCAAAGCATTGGAAGTACAAATTCACGGACGAATCGGAGTTTGCCGCCGACGAAAATTACAAAATCGACAAAGAGAAAAAGACCATTAAAATCTGCAAGGGCATGGACAATGCAACGACGGCTCTGACGGCAATCGAAGCGGCAAGCAAGGCAATCAACGACAACTACAAGGGCAGAAGTTTTGAAGGCATGACGGGCGAGAACGCCGAGAAGATTGAAGCCGACAGCAGAGGTTGTATTCTTGCGGCGCACTTCGGTCTCGATACGAGCGGTTATAAATTCGACTATATGCAGAATATGACCGAAGAACAGACGGGACTTTTCCGCGACAATCTCAACCTTATCTGCGCAAGTACCAAACTTGTAATGGACAAGGTTGCCCGCGCCTTTTACAAAAACCAACAGCAGAGAGCGCAGGCTGCGCCCAACCCTACCGCCGTCGGCGGCGGGGTTGAGGTAGCACCCGATTCCTTTCGTGAAGGGAACGCCAAGCATTCGGAAATGGAAGCAGCTTGAAAGCGTACCCGATGAATTAAAGAAGTTACGGCAATGGGTGTGTTTTAAGGCTAAACCGCAGGAAGGGCATTGGGGCAAAGCAATGATTTCGCCGATCACAGGCGATTATGCAAAAAGCAATGAGCCGACAACGTGGTGCGATTTTAATACGGCATTAAGATATGCACAGACACACGAACAGGACGGTTTGAGCTTTGTGCTGACAAGCGGTATCGTTTTCGTTGACATTGACGAGGTTGACGAAAAGCCTGCCGAAGTCAGAGAAAAGATGCTCGACCTTGCATCAAGTCTTGATACCTATTGCGAAACATCGGTAAGCGGTAAAGGGCTGCACTTTCTGTGTTACGGCAGTCTGCCCGAAAACGCAAGAAAGAAAAATGACACGCTCGGTCTTGAAATGTACGACAACAGACGGTTTGTTTGTATGACGGGCAACGTTGTGGGCGATAGCACCGAAATAAGAGACTTGTCGGACAGAATCGTGGAACTGAATAAACAGTATCTTGGACAGCCTGTCAAATATAAGCCCATAGTCCGCAAGCAAGCTACAAAGACGGATCGAGAACTCATAGATAAAATACGCAACAGTCGGCAGGGCGCAAAGTTTGATAGGCTCTACCGTGGCGATTGGCAAGGCAGTTATGAAACGCAAAGCTCGGCAGATTTCGCGCTTGCGAGAATATTAGCGTATTGGACTCAAGACGAAGGGCAGATAGACAGTATATTCCGTTCAAGCGGACTGTACAGACCGAAGTGGGATCACAGCGGCGGCTACTATGCAAGACGAACAATCAATATGGCTTTGAGCTTGGCACATAACACAGCAGAAATGTAAGGGAGGAATTATGGAAGATTCAATGACAGTATCGGACGGCGGCTATAAATTGCAGGTATTCCGCGACGAAGATGCGCAAAGCCCCCGTGAGTGGGACAATCTCGGTAAAATGGTATGTTGGCACAGACGATATAATCTCGGCGATAAACACGAGTACGAAGATCCGCAGGCGTTTAAGGAAAGCGACGAGTATAAAAACGCATTTGTCATTCTGCCGCTTTACCTGTACGACCATTCCGGCATTACTATGTCGAACACGGATTTCGGAGACCGCTTTGACAGCGGACAGGTGGGATATATATTCGTTACGAAAGAGCAGGCGCAGAAAGAATATCATTGCGAGTTGGACGAAAAGTTGGCAGACCGTATCCGCGAGATGCTCATAGCAGAGACCAAAATGTACGACCAATATCTTCAAGGCGATTGCTATGCTTTTAAGATTATGGACGGACAGGGAGAAGAAGTAGATACTTGTTCCGGCTTTTTCGGCGACGATTTAACGGACGTATTGAGTGAGATGCGCGAGTCGTGCAATGACGAGTTCGGCGGCTTGTTCGAGAAAATGGAAAAGCATTCGTCGGCTTATGCGGCTATGATGTAAAAAAACTAAAAGGAAATAGAGCAGGAATGAAACAAGATATAGAAGAAGTGCGTAGAGCATTTTTTATACAGGTGCAAAATGAATACGACGATTTTCGTCGTATTCAAGTGCGCGGCGGTATCGAAAAGGTATACGATAATTCGCTTAAAATTACGTTCTACAAAGAAGTGCATAAGTACCTTATGGACGACGTATTGCACGACGAAGAATATGTCGAGTTCTTGGGCGAAAAAATTATCGAGAAACTTTGGGACGTATTCGTTGTAAGTGAGCTGCCGCGACAGACGAGAGACTACCTTCGTCAGCTTATCAAGTTGCATCGTGATAATAACGAACGGCAAAGGCAGGCGGCGTAATGAGTTCATACGCTAACGGTTGTATGACCGTCGTTTTGCCCGTAGAACATATCGGAGAGTTTGAACGGTATTTCGATCAAGACTATGAATACAGCTTTCGGAATACGGAAATCACGCTTACGGAAAGCGAGAACGTAGAGAAAGCGGGTTATCAAAAGCGTATTTATGATATTTCTTGCAATACAAGTTTGGAAGCGTGTCTCATTGAAAACGAAGATAACGATATAAGAGATATTTGTTACAATCTCGGTCTTGCGTATTTGGATATTGATGCGCGTAATGACGAAGAAGATTTTAACGAAAGTATCACGTTTGATGAAAAAGACAGGATTTGCCGTTATGATTCGGATTCGTATTTTGAAGGGAATACATCATACGAATTAAAGACAAAATCGGAAGCGGAGGCGGAATATTGAGCGATGCGGATAAGGCGGTGGTATTACCAACCGCAAATGTAGACGAGTTTTTGAAATTGTTTGAAAAGAATAATGCAGACGGCTTCGGGGTGCAAGAGATCGAGGAAACAGAAAGATATAGCAATTCTCACGGACTAACTTTTTGTTTGCTGAATTTTCAACCTAACTTCGAGTTGTATGATATGGTTTACAGCGCAACGGACAGAGAGAAATCGCTGAAAGCAATCTGCGAACGATATGGTGTCAAACGACTAACTATGTTTATGAATCAACCGTTTTGTGAACGGGAAGAGTCAGTTACTTACAATAAAAAGAACGGGCTTGATTATCAAAGTAGGAACTATTTTCCATTACCGTGCAACGAATATTTGGACGAAGATGAGATGATAGAAGAAAAGGAAGAGGAGGCGGAGTAATGCCAAATTGGGCGGAAAGTGAAATGTCGGTAGTATTGCCGAGCGAGAAGAAAACAAACACGGTTTGACAAGGCTTTTTATACAGTTCGATGCAGCGTGGAGTATTCATTCGTGTATGGTCGAAGGTTATCCGCAAGAAACGAATGGGGTATGCCCTACGTTAGAAGAAGCGTGTAAAAGTGAAGCGGAGATGTAAATGGCAAGATTTAAGGACGAAAATCGTGGCAGAAAAGAAAAGGGTAAAGACGGACAATATCTGTATTCGAGCGAGTATTGCGCAAACGGCGGTAGCGACGGTTTTATCTATAAAAATAGTGTAGCGTTTAACGAGCCGTGGCGGTATAAGGACAAAAACGAAATAGTCTATATCCCCGAATACGGTTTTCCCGACTGCAAATCCGAGCGAGTTTCTACGGACGAATTGCAAGCGCAATACACCCGACAGGACTTAATCAATCTTACGAATAGCGAGAGCTTGGCGGCAGAACTCTTTGACGAGCTGACATGGCAACACCCTGAAAATTTGTGGAACGAGTGGTGTGCCGATTCCAATAAAAATGGCTATTGGATTGAGGCACGGTGGGCGTATGAAAAAGTGTACTTGCCGGAGTTTGCGGAAGGTGTGGATCGTAAAGGGTAAGAGCCTGTGTGTAGCGATGAGTTCTTTCACGTTGAGTGGCAGGACGAAGATTATAGAAACTATTGCCTGCAACGCTTGACGGAAATCGGGTGCATAACGAAAGACGATGCACGGACAATTCAAAACGCATTATCAGAGGGGGAAATGGAATGACGGAAGAAATAGATTACCGTGCGGCGGTAGCGGAAAACGTTACGCAGGAATATAACGATTTCTATGCTGCCGAAATGCAAAAGTCAAAGGAAGAAATCTTTAACGATGCTTATCAAATTCATTTCTATAACGAATTGAAAGAGTTTTTAAAATCGGAAGCAGAATCGCATTACCTTGTTACGGACGGCTTCCGCTGTTTGTATCAGGACGGTAAAAGCGTGTTGGCGTGTTTGTATGACTACTACCTGAAAGACGAATATGCAAGCACGGTTAATTGGGAAGAAATCAACGACTTCATCAATCGGTATAACGAAAAATATTACAGCGACATTTTAGAGGAGGAAAGCGAACTTGGGTAAGGTAATTTATTCGACGGACGATAACGCTTTGGAAGCGCTGAAAGAAAGATTGGCAAAGCAGGAAGCCGATCACGAAGAAATGAAAAAGCGAAACGAGTATTTCCGCAAAAATGGTAATATAGTCGGCTAGCCCGATATGCCCGAAGAAAAAGCAAAAAAGATAGATGAAAGAATTGCGGGCGGCTATTCTTGGGAAAGACAGCCGCACCCTGCGTGGCAGTTGCAGAACTCTAATCAGGAAATCCGCAGGACGAAACAGCGCATCAAGCAGTTGGAAGCGGAAAGCAAGCGCGAGGAAGCAACCTACGATACGGACGGCTTGGGTTTCGAGGTCGTGGAAAATCAGGACATTAAAAGGTTGCAGATTATTTTCGAGGGCGGCAGAGTAGACAATGCGACTTATCAGCAGTTAAGACATCTCGGCTTTGTTTTCTCAAAAACAAATCAGGCGTTCCAAAGACAGTTGAACGAAAACGCAAGGTGGGCGGCTAACCATTTTATCGACGGACAGCGGGCGTTGCAGAGCAAACCCGAAGCGGAAATGTAGGAGGGAATATGATTTTCATAAATGAGCAGTTGGATAAACTCAAAGACGAAAACGGTATCGTTCAAGTCAATAAAAAGCAGAATGCCTATCCGCATCTGTACGATGAAAAAGGTAAGGAACTTTGTAATTTCTACGTTGGGTATGACGAAGCGAACGAAAACTTGCTTGTCGAAACAACAATCAACGATACCGAAACTATCAAGCAAAAGCTCGGCGAGTTCATAAAAGAGCAAAAGCTGTTTCTTAAAAATAGAAAACAGAAATTACAAAAAGAACTTGCCGTATGCGATAAACGTATTAAAGCTATAAACACGGTATTGGCGGACAAGGGATTAAGCAGGGAGTTTACGAAAGCGGACTGTTGTCGTTCTATGTACGAAAAACTACCCGAAGGCGAAACAAGCAATCGCGGCAAAGTCGGTATCATTTCAATGGAGTGTCTTGCCGCGGATTACAGAAAGCCCGAATATCAATTATTCAGGTTAGAGGGTGGCTTCGGGTGTTCGCCTACAAACGGTGGAAACGCTTGCTTCGGTAAATTCTGCGCGGACGGCTCGGAGGCGCGTATGGAAAGGTTTGATTTTCTCGGAATTGCAAACGCAGAAGTAGAGAAGATTGCCGAAGAACTTGAAGCAGGTTGGTCGGGCGGCGCAAGCGGTTGTGCAAAAAAAGAGCGTGAGCCGGACGAGCCTGAAATGTAAGGGGGAATAATGCTAACAAGAAAGGAAGTTGAACTGAACGGACTGAAAGATGGTAAAGACTATGTTTATCTCGGCGATGTGCGTTATCAGGTCGGCGATAAGTTCTACCACGACGGAATGGAAGTCGTTATCGCAGGTATTATCGATTCAGCGCATTTTATGTCCGAGAAAGGTAACTGTTGGCATACGGGTATGTTTTATGACAAAAAGTGCGAACACGGCAGGAATATGAAACCGTTGGAATACTGCGACAGGTTAGTACGCGATGCTGAAATCAGATTGCGTAACAAGCAATTCTTTAACCCCGATATTTACATTTTGCGCGGCGGCGAGAAACTTGAAGAATTAGGCGAATGTCTGTTCCGATATGTGCATAAATCTTCGAGATACATAGCCGAGATTAACGACAATCAAATGTACAGAGATTCTTCGCTTTGCGGTGTAGCATCTCAGGCGTTTGGGAAGTTATCTTCGGAAGTTATGTTTTCGTTGCAGGATTGGGGCGTAAGCGGCGAGGAATGTAAGAGCATATTGCTTGACGATAATTGCAAGACAATCGATTATGAGGGCTTTAAGCATACGGTTGTTTGTTCGGGGAAGATGGAAGGAACAAACGATACGGTAACGCTGTTAAAAAGGCATTGTGAGCCTGCACAACAGTTTGCATTGGTGCGTTATCTGAAACCTTTAAGCAATGGCGAATATATAGGCGATACCGTTTGGGAAGATACAGACTTTATTGATGCCGCAGAAACCTTTTATGAATATACTGGGCGAACAGTAGAACGGGCGGTTAAGAATGAAAGCGAAGCTGAGCTTTAAGATGGTGGATAGCGACATGAGCGATACAATGGGCAAATTACTGTGTATTACGGGCGACTACAATGCGCAGATAAAAGAGTATATTGAGAGCATATCAAAGGTTGATCCTGAAAGCGACGGCGATACAATAATCGACTTTGCAAAAATCATTCCTGTCAAGGACGAACACAATGAGCAAGAGTGTTTGGAAAAGTGGGGAACGATACGCGGTGCATCGAATACGCAGATATACTTTGAGGGCGAGGGCAACCCGCCTATGCTTGGCAATCTGATTTACTTTGATTCGCACAATACGGTTGAGAAGATTGCACAGGCAATATCGGAAGCGCAACCCGATTTCAGTGTGAGATATGAGTACTGCGACAATTCAGCTACGGCGGCAGGCTATAAGGTGTTTTACGGCGGCTATGAAGTCGAGAGCGAAGAATACGAGCGGTTAAGTCAAGATGCAATTACGCTCTATCGGGAACTGTGGGGCGACGGCGGCTTTGTCTATGACGAGAAACAAAAAAAGTATGTGAGTGCAGAAGCGGAGTAAGAAAAGACAGAGGGGAGAATGAGAGCAGAGCAAGCAAGTGAGAGAATAAACAGCATCTTTCAGAGCGGTGCAAGATTGGCGGGGTTTTACGCTTTTCTCACAAACAATCCGCATATATCGTTTTGGAACGGCGTTCAGATATATGCGGCGAGACCGAGTGTAACGGTATGTAAAACTTTTGACGATTGGCACGACCAAGACAACCGCAGAATAAAACGCGGCGAACACGGCATTGTTTACTACGATGAAAACAGACCGAATCGCAAAGTGTTTGTATTCGATATTTCTCAGACATACGGTAGTGAGCGTTATCACGGCGTACAACACAAAATGCGTGAAAGTCAGTTACGGGACTGTATCAATCGGCAAAACGTTCTATTCGGCGTTCCGAAAAATGGTGAGAGAGAAGTGCAAGCGGCGGTATATCGGTATTGTCAGGAACACGTTGCGGAGGGCGACACCGACGAATACACTGAAGAGTATCTTGCTTGTCTTACCGAAGGTGTAACGCAATGCTTGGCAACCTACACGGGCAATAATGGTGTAGATATAGCCCCGTTACCGTTTGATGACGATACGAACTTTCGGCTTTGCATGGAAGTCTTGGAAATATCGGAAGGCTTGCGCGAAGCTATAATCGAAGAAGAACAGGCACGGGAAGAAAAAAAGAAAGAGAAAGAACGGCAGAAAACGGCAAAGCAAAGTTTTCGTTTGGAGGAAGATAACAATGAAACAAATAACTATTCGCAACTTTCGTTATGGGAACTTACGTCGGGAATATTTGAAATCGGAGCATCCGAGAGAGTATCAGATATTGTTGATGACGGGGCAACTCTCACAGCACTTGACAGCGATACAGAGGCAGGCGATCACCTTGAGGGCGCAGTTGGAAAAGACAACGGAAGCGAACAACTCAACTTCGAGCTTCCTGACGAAATTGCAGAGCCTTCGCCAATCCGAGCAGGTAATCGAGGAAACGGTGCTGTCGGAAGTAGTGTATCAGCCGTTCATAACTACCGTTTAACGGACGAGAACTTTGAATACGCCACAGGCGCAAAAACACGCTTCCGTCAGAACGTAGATGCAATCAAGCTCATGCACGAAATCCGTGCAGTGGGCAGAACGGCAACGGACGAAGAAAAGCGTGTGCTTTCCAAGTACGTCGGTTGGGGCGGTCTTGCTTATGCGTTCGATCCCGATAAGCCCGAATGGAATAAAGAGTATCACGAACTTTTGGAATTGCTTGATGCAGACGAATATCGCTTGGCAAGAGAGTCTGTGCTGTCGGCGCATTACACGCCCAAAACGGTAATAGACGGCGTATATGCAGGCTTGAAACGTATCGGCTTTGAGCGCGGTAAGATACTTGAACCTGCAATGGGTATCGGTAACTTTATCGGACTGTTGCCCGACACTTTCAACGCAAAGGAAACCTACGGCGTAGAGATTGACGAGATAACGGGTAACATTGCAAATCTTTTGTACCCCGAAACCAAAGTCAAAGTTCAGGGCTTCGAGAAAACTAACTTTGCTGACAACTCTTTCGACGGTGTAATAACAAACGTACCATTCGGCGCGTTCAAAGTACACGATCCGAGATACAACCGATTCGGCTTTTATATACACAACTACTTCTTTGCTAAGTCGTTAGATAAGGTTAGACCGGGCGGAATTATTGCGGCTATTACGACCAAAGGAACATTGGACAAAAAGGACAGCGATGTAAGACAGTATATCGCTAACCGTGCAAAGCTGTTGGGCGCAATTCGTTTGCCGAACAATGCGTTTAAGACGAGCGCAGGAACGGAAGTAACGGCAGACATTTTGTTCTTTCAGAAACGAGATAAAATCGTTGAAAAGGCAAAGGACAGTTGGATCAATGTAGGCATTGACGATAACGGCGTTCCCGTCAATCAATACTTTATCGAACACCCTGAAATGTTGCTCGGTACAATGGTACAGCATAAGTCAATGTACGGCGGCGATGACGAAACGGAACTTTTACCTGACGATAGGAAACTTGGCAAAGCTATTGCAGATGCGGTTGCTATGCTACCCGAAAGTGTGTATGACGAAAAGAAAGCCATACCTGTCGGACAAGCGGTTGCGGAAGCAGAACTACCGATTGACGATGAATACAAGGACTTAAAAAATTATTGCTATACCTTTATCGGAAATACGCTGTATCAGAGAGAGCAGGACACGCTGTATGCGTGTGATATTTCGAGAACGAATATAGACCGTATGCGTGCGCTTATCGGTCTGCGTGAACAGGTACGAAAGGTGTTGAACGTTCAGCTTGAAAACTGTACGGACGAAGTTTTACAGAACGAGCAGAGAACGCTTAACCGTGAGTATGATAAGTTCGTCAAGACATACGGTATAGTCAATTCAAAACTCAACCGCAGTCTGTTCCGTGAAGATGCCGATTACGCTTTGTTGATTTCCATAGAGAAAGTGGACGAGAAAACAGGCACAGCGGAAAAGACGGACGTATTCTCTAAACGCACGATAAAGCCTTATCAGAAAGTTACGCATTGCAATAACGTAATGGACGCGCTTAACGTTTGCAAGAGTGAGCGCGGTGTGGTTGACTTGCGAGTAATCGAGCAGTTGACAGGTAAGACATACGACGAGGTTGTAGAAGAACTTGGCGATAAGGTTTACCGTAATCCGTCGAAATGCGTAATGGACGAGAACGATCCGTACTTGGGTTGGGAGGACGCATCTGAATATCTGTCGGGCAATGTTCGCAAAAAGCTGAAACAGGCTGAGTGGATTGCCGAACACAATGATGAGTTCAAAAGGAACGTGGAAGCGTTACGGTTAGCACAGCCCGCGCCGTTGGAGGCAAACGATATTTCCGTGAAGATCGGCGTTAAGTGGGTTGATACGAAATACTATAAGCAGTTCATTTGTGAGTTGCTTGATGTCAATTCGTATTATGTCGATGACATCAACGTTAGCTTCAATTCGATAACGGGCGAGTGGAAAGTAGATAGACCGGCATGGCTACGCCACAGCGTAAAAGCACGTTCGGTATTCGGTACGGAAAGAATGGACGCATTTCAGATATTCGAGCGTTGCCTTAATCAGCAAACGCCTACCATATCGGACGAAGTCGAGGAGGACGGCAAGAAGAAGCGCGTTACCAATAAAAAGGAAACGGTTGCCGTAAGAGAAAGACAGAGGAAGATATACGACGAGTTCAAGCGTTGGATCTTCGATGAGCCACACAGACGAGAACACCTTGTAAACAAGTACAACGAAATCTACAACACAACGGTTGTACCGCAGTTCGACGGAAGCTATTTGGAGTTTCCGGGCATGAACCCTGAAATAACCTTGAAGCCTTATCAGAAAGATGCCGTTGCGCGTATGTTGCAGGGCAATAACGTACTGTTGCATCATTCGGTGGGTGCGGGTAAAACATTCGAGATTGCGGCTGCCTGTATGAAGCTCAAAGAGTGCGGTACGGCAAAGAAGCCTATAATCGTTGTGCCTAATCACTTGGTTGTTCAATGGGCTAACGAGTTCAGAACGCTCTATCCAAACGCCAACGTGCTTATGGCAACAAAGAAAGACTTTGAAAAGACGAGCCGTAAAAGGTTTGTCGCAAAGGTGGCAACGGGCGATTGGGATGCGGTGGTTATCGCTATGTCGAGTTTCGAGAAGATACCCATTTCACGGCAAAGACAGGAAGAACGTCTGAACAGGGAAATATCCGAAATTGAGATAGGCATTCGACAGGCAAAAGAAGAAAAGGGCGAGCGCATTAGAATTAAAGACTTAGAACGCACGTTAAAGAACAAGAGAGCGCAGCTTGAAAAATTGACGAGCGCGGAAAAGAAAGATGATTTGTTGCAGTTCGAGGACTTGGGCGTAGATTACATTTTCGTGGACGAAGCGCATAAGTACAAGAACAAGTTTATCTTTACAAAGATGAATAACGTAGCAGGCATAAGCAGGGCTATGTCGCAACGTTCTTCGGACATGGACTTGAAGTGTGAATACATAGGCGAGATACGCGGTGGCGACAGAGGTGTAGTCTTTGCGACAGGTACGCCGATTAGCAATTCACTTGTTGAAATGTATACGTTGCAGACCTATTTGCAGAGAAACGGTTTGCGTGAAGCGGAGTTTCAGTTCTTTGACTTGTGGGCGGCTAATTTTACAGAAACTGTTACAGCATTAGAGCTTGCGCCGAGCGGACAGGGTTACAGAACGAGAACAAGGGTTGCAAAGTTCACGAACTTGCCCGAACTCTTGAAAATGTATCGCAGTTTCGCAGATGTAAAAACGGCAGATATGCTGAACTTGCCCGTGCCGGAAGCAAAAAAGGTTGTCGAGCAGTTAGAACCTACCGAAACGATATTGCAACTCAATGACGATATTGTAAAGCGTTCCGAGAAAATTGCAGACGGCGGTGTTGAACCGTGGGAAGATAATATGCTATGCGTTACCCATGACGGTAAGATGATTGCGCTTGATCCGAGATGCTTTGATTCGGTAATACCCGATGACAGCAACAGTAAGGTAAATCGTTGCGTAAACAATATCTATAAGATTTGGTCGGATACAGCAGAACAGCGTAGTACGCAGATTGTATTTTGCGATATGTCAACGCCGAAGAAAATGTACGGCGATTATAACCCCGAACAGGACTTCGATGTTTATAACGATATTAAGCGTAAGCTAATCGAGTGCGGAATACCCGAAGGAGAAATCGCCTACGTTCACGAAGCCAAAACCGATCAGCAAAAGCAAGACATTTTCGATAGGGTAAGGAACGGCGATGTTCGAGTATTTCTCGGCTCTACCGAAAAATGCGGTGCGGGTACGAACTTTCAGAACAAGTTAATAGCGTTGCATCACTTGGACACACCGTTCAGACCAAGCGACTTGGAACAGCGTGAGGGGCGCATAGTAAGACAGGGCAACGAGAATAAAGAAGTATATCTGTTTACATACGTTACGAAGCGCACATTTGATGCGTACTCATATCAGATATTGGAAACGAAACAGCGGTTTATATCGCAAATCAACCGTGGCGATTTATCAGTAAGAGTTGCGGAAGATATAGACGATGCAACGCTGTCGTTTGCCGAAATAAAAGCAATAACGTCTGATAACCCGAAAATCAAGAGGAAAATGGAAATCGAAATGCGGTTAGGACAGTTGAGCGATTTGGAAAAGGTTTACCGTGATAACCGTTATGCGATGCAAACACAGATATTGCATACACCCGAAAAGATAACTGAAATTGGCGAGAGAGTTGCAGAGTTGCAAGATGACTTGAACTTGCGCAAGGAACACGAAAACGATTTGATACAAGTCGGCAAGAACAAGTACGAAGAAAGAAAAGATGCGGGCGCATCGTTGGTTCAGGTTGTCAAGTCGGGCGAGTACGTTGGAAAAACGGTAGGCTATATGAAAGGTTTTGCCATAGTACCGCAGATGAAAGACAGCGAGGGACTTAACCTGAAACTTGTCGGAACGGGTAGCTACACCGTACATATTTCCGATAGCGACGTCGGAACTATATCGCGTATGGAAAACTGTCTGAACGGTTTTGAAAAGCATATCGAATACTACCATGATAAACGCCGTGCGTATGAGCAAGATTTAACGGCGGCAAAAGAACAGGTAGATCAACCGTTTGAGCAGGCAGAAGAAGCAGAGCAGTTGCGTAATGAACTTGCGGCTATAGATGCGGAACTTGACTTGGGCAAACAGGAAACGCCGATAGTCTTGGACGAAGATACGGAAGCAAAACCTGTTGTTGAGATTCTCATCGAAGATGATGAGGACGAAGTGGAAGTTGCGTAATCAAGTAAGTTAAAATCTTTTTCGGTTTCTCTTTACAAACGGAAATTAAAATGCTATAATGTGGACAGTTGAATAAGTAATCATTTAATCCGTTGGGTAACAGAGAGGGTTTGATTTGCAAAAGCAGTCAAACGCTCTTTTATTTTTGAAAGGAGGATAAGAAAATGAACTTACAAGAGGTAAATAGTAATTTCGCAAGGGCAATAGTGTATTGTCGTTCGGAAGCAGGAGACAATAAAAAGTTGCAACATCAAAGCAGAAGCATATTGGCTTATGCAGAAAAACAAGGGTACACGGTAAAAGAAACTTTTATTGAAAGTGGGAAAATGGAATCGCTTACATACAATAGTTTGAGATTACGTGCAAAATACCGTGAGTTTGATGTTTTGCTTATATCTGAACTTGATGCTCTTGGTAATTCGCCAATAGAAATTACTAATGAGATAAACTATCTTGTAGAGAATAGTATTAAGATTATTTCGTTAAAAGAAGGCGAATTAAATGCCGATACTTTGCCTACGCTTTTTCGAAAAGGCTTCCGTTTTGTTAAATAAGATTTCAACGATATATGCGGCGGCTTGAATGCTGAATTTTAATAACTAAAAAATCATTTAATCCGTTGGGTAACAGAGAGGGTTTGATTTGTTTAATCAAACCCTCTTTTCTTATATTATGGAAAGGGAGAATATGGAAGAAAACAAAGTATTATTTTCCGTAGCCGAAGTTGGAAAGATGTTCGGAATAGGAAAAGTCAAAGTCTATGAATTGATAAAAAAAGGCTATTTGCCTGCATTATATCTTGGTGGTTTAAAAATTAAAAAAACCACATTGGAAGAATTTTTATCAAAATATGAAGGCTATGATTTTAAAGATTTAACTAACGTAGTAAAAATGGCGTCATGATTTAAGGGGTAAAGATGACTGAATTAAAGATTAGACCAAGAGAACGCTCTAACGGTAAAATAGTTTATGAGTACAGGTTTGAAGTTGCAAGCGTTGACGGTAAAAGAAAATGGGTAACAAAAGGTGGATTTCATACCAAAGGTGAAGCAAAGCAAGCCGGACGTGAAGCCCAAAACCAATATGAAAATTTTGGTAGGGTGGTTGAGAAAGACCAAATTTCATTTTCCGATTTTCTTGATTATTGGATAGAAAACGACTGCAAGATAGATTTAAAACCTAATACTGTTGACCGTTATATCAGCAGAGTAGAAAATCTAATAAAGCCTAAATTGGGCAAATACAGGTTAAAATCGTTAAGTCGGGAAGTTTTACAGGCGTTCATAATTGATTTGTATGATGCGGGGTATTCGTATAACTCATTAACAAGTATAAAAGGAATACTGACCAAAAGTCTGAACTATGCCGCCGATCATCATTACATAGCATATTCGCCGGCAGTAAGGTTAAAAACACCGAAAAACCGAATACCCAAAACGCCTACACGCATTGAACCGCACGTTTTTATAAAAAAGGAAGAAATGGAAAAAATATTTGAGCGTTTTCCCGAAAGACACCCAAGTCATATTCCATTAAAGCTCGGATATGAGTGTGGGTTACGTTTAGGGGAAGCGTTCGGATTATGTTGGGAAGATATAGATTTTGAAAATAAACTTATTTATATCAACAGACAAGTTCAATGGATGCAGGACTCAAGTCGTGATACATTAGAAAAATTACAACAAAACGGAACAGCGGCTTGCGGTAAGGGTTATTGGTATTTTACAGAGCCGAAGTATAAATCATACAGAATAATAGAAATAAGTGATGAGCTGAACGAGTTGCTTATAAAAGAAAGGGCAAGACAGTTAAGAGCAAAAGATTACTACGGCATTTATTTTACAAATTACTTTTCTGATAAACCCTTATATTTTGACGGAAAAGAGCCTGAGTTTCCTGAAAGTATAAATAGAATAGGAAATGACGATGAGTGGTATCCGATACACTTGGTGTGCATAAGAGAAAACGGAACATTTATTAGTCCAAGAACTTTACAGCATACTACAAAAAGTATTAAAAAAGATATTTGCAAAGATTTCGATTTTCATTCTTTAAGGCACACTCACGCAAGTATGTTGGCTGAAATAGGGGTGGAACAAAAGTACATACAGACGCGTTTAGGGCATTCTGATGTAAAGATAACAATTGACGTTTACGAGCATACAACAGACTTAATGCGTATGCGTGGTAGAAAAGCAATAAATGACCTTTATATGTAATTGAATGAATGTATAATGTGGACGAGAAGGGCATTCTCGTCCACATTTTCTTATAAAATGCAAGTTTTTAAGGAGATTTTTCTCGTCAACATTTTTTTGCGAACGTGGACGAAATGTGGACGAGAGCAATGTTTCATTCCGATGGTTACGAATATATACAAAAAGTATGCACGAGGTTACCCTTGTGCATACTAAATATTGCAGTATTCAAATTTTAAACACTATATTTTGTGTTTATTTCTTCGTCATTGCTTCCTGAACGGCAACTGCAACTGCAACCGTTGCGCCAACCATCGGGTTGTTGCCCATTCCGATAAGCCCCATCATTTCAACGTGAGCGGGAACGGAGGACGAGCCTGCAAACTGCGCGTCGGAGTGCATACGACCCATCGTATCGGTCATACCGTAAGAGGAAGGACCTGCCGCCATATTGTCGGGGTGAAGCGTTCTGCCCGTGCCGCCGCCGGACGCAACCGAGAAATATTTAACTCCGTTTTCAACGCACCATTTTTTGTAAGTGCCTGCAACGGGGTGCTGGAAGCGGGTAGGGTTAGTGGAGTTGCCGGTAATGGAAACGGAAACGTTTTCCATTTTCATAATTGCAACGCCTTCGGGCACGTTATCCGCGCCGTAGCATTTAACCTTTGAGCGCGCACCGTCGGAAAACGCCACGCTGTCTGTAACCTTAACCGTTTCGGTATAGGGGTCAAAGCTGGTACGGCAATAGGTAAAGCCGTTAATTCTCGAAATTATATAAGCGGCGTCTTTGCCAAGTCCGTTTAAAATAACTCTTAAAGGCTTAACGCGCACTTTATTTGCGTTTTCGGCAATTTTAATAGCGCCTTCCGCCGCCGCAAACGATTCGTGACCGGCAAGGAAGCAGAAGCAGTCGGTTTCCTCGGAAAGCAACATTGCACCGAGGTTGCCGTGACCCAAACCAACATGTCTGTTTTCGGCAACCGAACCGGGAATGCAGAAGCTCTGCAAACCAACGCCGATTTTGGTAGACGCGTCGGCAGCCTTTTTGCAACCGGACTTAATGGCGATAGCCGCGCCCACGGTGTAAGCCCAAACCGCGTTTTCAAAGCAGATAGGCTGCGTGCCGCGCACTATTTTATCAACGTCAACGCCCTTTTTAAGGGTGATGTCTTTACATTCTTCAATGGATTTAATGCCGTATTCTTTCAAAACGCCGAGGATTTTTTTCTCGCGTCTTTCGTAACTTTCAAAAAGCGCCATAATCAGTCGTTAACCTCCTTGTCCGTTCTGGGGTCGATATGCTTAACGGCGCCGCTCTCTTTGGAGTATCTGCCGTAGGTGCCAATAGCTTTTTCGTACGCTTCCGTGGGGTTAAGACCTTTCTTTATAAAGTCGGTCATTTTGCCGAGGGAAACGAATTTGTAGCCGCAAACTTCGTTGTTTTTATCAAGCGCAAGCGCGATAACGTAGCCTTCAGCCATTTCAAGATATCTAACGCCTTTCAGCTTAGTGCCGTACATAGTGCCTACCTGCGAGCGAAGTCCCTTGCCCAAATCTTCAAGCCCCGCGCCGATAGTAAGCCCGTCCTCGGAGAAAGCCGACTGCGTTCTGCCGTATACGATTTGCAGGAACAGTTCGCGCATAGCCGTGTTTATAGCGTCGCAAACAAGGTCGGTATTAAGCGCTTCGAGTATGGTTTTTCCGGGAAGAATTTCCGCCGCCATAGCCGCGGAGTGAGTCATACCCGAGCAACCTATGGTTTCAACCAATGCTTCTTCTATTATACCGTCTTTAACGTTGAGCGAAAGCTTGCACGCGCCCTGCTGGGGTGCGCACCAGCCTATACCGTGGGTAAAGCCCTTGATGTCCTTGATTTCCTTTGCCTGAACCCACAAGCCCTCTTCGGGAATGGGAGCGGGACCGTGTTCAAATCTGCCTGAAACGCCCTTGGCAACGCAAATCATATTTTCAATATCTTTTGAATATTGCATTACTAAACAAATCCTCCAATTAAAATTATCGGAAATATTATAGCACGGATTTTTCAAATATTCAACTATTAGATAAAAAAATCACAAATTTTTTAATTAATATAAAGAAATTATGTTTACCGCTTTTGAAAAGTTATTATAATATAGTTAAGAAACTTAAAGCTAAAACCAAAGGCGGAAAATATGCTTTGTCAAAGATGTAAAAAAAACGTTGCAACCGAAAATTATTACGAGGTTATAAACGGCGAAAAATTTGAAAGCCACTTGTGCCGTAAATGCAGTTTGGAGCTGTACGGCGGACTGCACGACAAGTTGGATAACGATATGTGCGCTTGGCTTTTCGGCTCTGCCGCGCCGAAAAAATCCTGCCCCGTATGCGGCACGACTTACTCCGACTACGAAAAGACGGGGCTTTTGGGTTGTCCAAGCTGTTACGACGTTTTTAAAGAGGAGTTAACGCCCGCTATACGCGCTATTCACGGCAAGGTGGAACACGTGGGAAAGGTTGGCGACAACAAGGACGAAATGGGGCTTCACCGCAGGCTTAAAACTTTGCAGGAACAGCTTGAAATTGCGCTGCGCGAAAAACGGTACGTGGAAGCGGGCAGGTTAAACAAACAGATTTACGACATTAACAAAACGCTTTTCGGGGGTGGCGGCAATGACTGATATTTCTAAAACCGTGGTTTCCACCCGCGTGCGGCTTGCGCGCAATATCGAGGGCTACCCCTTTCCGTCGCACCTTAAAGACGAGCGTAAGGCAAAGGATATAATCCGCTTGGTAACTTCCGGTCTTGCGCGGCTGGACGAGTTTAAAATTTATTATATGGACGGCATATCGCGCGAGGAGGCGCTGTCGCTTAAAGAAAATCATCTTATTTCCCCAAACCTTTTAAACGGCAGGTGCTCGGCGGCGCTTATCAATCGCGAAGAAAACGTTTCCATAATGATTAACGAAGAGGACCACCTGCGCGAACAGTGCATAGTTAAGGGGCTGGATTTGCAACTTGCGTACGACACTATGTCGGAGATAGACAGTCGCATTTCAAAATCGATGAAGTTCGCTTACGACGAACAGCTTGGGTTTTTAACGGCTTGTCCCACCAATTTGGGCACGGGGTTAAGGGCTTCCGTAATGCTGTTTTTGCCCGCGCTTACCATAAACGGCAAAATGCCAAAGGTTATAAAAAGCATATCCCGTTTGGGGCTTACCGTGCGCGGAATTTACGGCGAGGGCAGTCAGGCGGAAGGCTATCTTTACCAAATTAGCAACGAGGTTACTTTGGGCGTAACCGAAGAGGAGATAATTTCGCAGGTTGACGAAATAGTTAGAAAGGTGTGCGCGCTTGAAGAGGCGGAGCGCGACGGCTTGAAAAAAGGCGCGTCGGCTTTGGAAATTCAGGACGAATGCCTGCGTTCGTTCGGCGTTTTGACAAATTGTGCTAAGCTGACCACCGCCGAACTTATAAGATATTCGGCAAGCGTAAAGCTGGGCGCGTGCTTGGGCTATATTAAGATAGACGACGTTTCGCTTATTGACGAGTTGTGCGTTAAAATGCGTCCGTCCAATATAAACAAGGCTTCGCAAAGGGAATTAACCCCCGTAGAACGCGACGTTTACCGCGCGCAGTACGTGGGCAAATACCTTAGAAAAATAGCAACTTTTAAAACTTAAAAACGCGTTATTTCAAGCATATATGTGGGGCAATTTAAATAAAAGGAGTGTTTAATATGGAATTTTTAAATAAATTTACCGATAATTTACAGCAAGTTATATCCGTTGCGGAAGAGGCGGCAAGGGTATACGGCAGCAGTTATATAGGCAGCGAGCATATAGTTTTCGCAATGCTTAACTGCCCCGATTGCACGGCTTACAAAGTGCTTAATTCGTGCGACGTTTCCGAGCCTGCGTACAGGGAATATTTTGCGCGGAGTATAGACAAGCGCTCTAATATAAACGGTTACACGCCGCGTACTAAACATATGATAGAGCGGGCTTTGGAACTTTCCATAGATATCAACGGAGACGATTCGCTGGCTGGTACCGAGCATATGTTGCTTGCCGTTATGTCGTCTACGGAATGTCTTGCAATGCGCATACTATACGCTTTGGGTGTTAATATGTCCAACCTGGCAAGCAAAATAGAGCTTGCGATAAACGGCGGACTTAACGAGCTGGAAAACGATGAGGAAGATGAAGACCCGTTAAAGAGTTTCAGCGCGTTTTTCGGCGCGCCCAAAACGAGCGGCAAAAAGCCCGAACAAAAGAGCAAAAGCTCGCCTTTGGATAAGTCGGCTTTACAGTACGGCAGCGACTTAACGCAAAAAGCGCGCGAGGGTAAAATCGACCCCGTAATAGGCAGAAAAAAGGAAATTGATAAAATAATACAGGTGCTTTCCCGCCGCACAAAAAACAACCCCGTGTTAATAGGCGAACCGGGCGTAGGCAAGTCTGCCGTGGTGGAAGGGCTGGCGCAGGCGATAGTAAAAAACGAAGTACCCGACCTATTAAAAAACAAGATAGTTTTTTCGCTTGATTTGGCGGGAATGGTGGCGGGAGCGAAATACCGTGGCGACTTTGAAGAAAGGTTAAAAAACGCCATAACTTCCATTAAAAACAGCGGCAACGTGATATTGTTTATAGACGAAATACACCAAATCGTGGGTGCGGGCGCAACTTCGGACGGAAATATGGACGCGGCTAACATATTAAAACCTATGCTTGCCCGCGGCGAGTTGCAAACCATCGGAGCAACCACGCTTGAAGAATACAGAAAATATATTGAAAAGGATTCTGCGTTAGAGCGCAGGTTTACCCCCGTTCAGGTTGAAGAACCCACCGTAGAGGACACGGTAGCTATTTTGCAGGGTCTGCGCGACAAGTACGAAGCACACCACAAAGTAGTAATAACCGACGAGGCGATAACCGCCGCGGCGACTCTTTCGGATAGGTATATAACCGACAGGTTTTTACCCGATAAGGCTATAGATTTAATAGACGAAGCGGCTTCGCGCGCGCGGCTAAACTCGCTTTCCAGCCCCGACGAAGTGCGTGAGCTTGAAGAAAAGCTGAAAAGGCTTAATCTCGAAAAAAACAAGGCGGCTAAGGGCGAAAATTACACTCAGGCGCAAAAGCTGGTAAACGATATAAACGAAGTGCAGGAGCGCATTAAAAAACTTACTACCGAGTGGAAAGGTGAAAAGCAGACCATCGCGCCCAACATCGGCGCAAACGAAATTGCGGACATAGTAAGCGGCTGGACGGGCGTACCCGTTGTAAAACTTACCGAGCAGGAAAGCGAAAAACTTTTGCATCTTGAAGAAAATTTGCATAAACGCATAATAGGGCAGGACGAAGCCGTTTCCGCCGTTTCCAAGGCGATACGTCGCGCCCGCGCAGGGCTTAACGAGCCCAACAAACCCATAGGCAGTTTTATTTTCGTAGGACCTACGGGCGTAGGTAAAACCGACCTTGCCAAAGCGCTTGCCGAAACTATGTTCGGCGACGAAAAACTTATGATAAGGCTGGATATGTCGGAGTTTATGGAAAAGCACTCCGTTTCCAAGCTTATCGGCGCGCCCCCGGGATATATCGGCTACGACGACGCTAACGGCGGGCAGCTTACCGAACGCGTGCGCAGAAAACCCTATTCCGTAGTGCTTTTCGACGAGGTGGAAAAGGCGCACCCCGACGTGTTTAACGTGTTGTTGCAAATACTTGACGACGGCAGACTTACCGACAGTAAGGGCAGGGTGATAAACTTTAAAAACACGATAATTATAATGACTTCCAATGTCGGCGCAAGCCAAATTAAAAAGATGTCAAACTTCGGTTTTACTTCGGGCGACGAGGCGACGGACGGCTACGACAATATGAAGGACAGCATAAACGAGGCGTTGAAAGAGCAGTTTAAACCCGAGTTTTTAAACCGTCTTGACGATATCATTATTTTCCGCAAACTTTCCAAAGCGGAAGCGGGTAAAATTTGCTATAAGATAATAGAGGGATTGTCCGAAAGGCTTAAAAACAGGGAAATAACGCTTAAAATTTCCGACGAGGCTATGGATAAACTGCTCGACGAGGGCTATAACGATATGTACGGCGCGCGCCCGTTAAAGCGCGTAGTGCAAAAGCGCATAGAAGACAGGCTTTCAGACGAAATTCTTGCAGGACATATCCTTCCCGGCGAAACGGTAACCGTAGCCGTGAAAGACGGCGAACTCGTGTTCCGCTCCGAAAAGAAGTAATTTATTTAACCGTTATCTTAGGTTTTGCATAATAATCCGCATTGGGCAAAGAGAAAAAATTTCTTCTAATTTGCTTTTGGTAAACGAAATTTAAAATTTTTTACGCCGTTGTTGCAAAATTCGCGTTTATATGCTATAATATAGGCAGTGGTATTAAAATGAAAAAGTTATATAAACCGTTTAAATTAATTATATCGTTAGCTTTAAGTCTGGTTTTACTTTGTTTTGCTTCGTCGTTTTTAACTGCCTGCAAACCCGAAGATAACGCGGGTGACGACGGCGCTACGGATAACGAAACCGACGGCGACGACTTTACGGGTGACGGCGACGGTAGCGGCGGCGAGGACGGCGAAACGGAAAAAGTTGCCGTTGAATCAGTTTCGCTAAATAAAAATTTGCTTACGCTAGAGCTTGGCGAAACCGAAACGCTAACCGCTAAGGTTTTGCCCGAAAACGCCGATAATAAGGCAGTTGAATATTATCTTACCGACCCGCAGTACTCTCAATTTATCAGCGTGAGCGTAAGCGGCGCGGTTAAGGCACTTTCCGTGGGCGCAGGCGTGGTGGGCGTAAAAACCGCCGACGGTGAAAAAACGGCTTTTTGTTCGGTGGTGGTTACCACTCCGTCGGCAACGGGCGTAGAATTCGATAAAAATTCTATATTGCTCGGCGAGGGTGAAAGTGAAAAGATTACGGCAACGGTTTTGCCGGACGGCGCTTTGGCAACGGTGATTTACGAAACGCTTGACGCGTCGGTTGCAACTGTGTTGCAGGACGGCACGGTTAAAACCGTAGGGCTTGGCGAAACCACAGTGCGCGCCTACGTTGCCCCCGATATATACGCCGTTTGCGACGTTCGCGTAGGTTACCGCGTTACCTGCGAATTCGGTGAAAACGGCACGGCGGAGTGTGAGGACGGATTGCATTTTGCGGGCGACAAAGTGCGCCTTTTAGCAACCCCTTACGCAGGTTATATCTTGGACGGGTGGTATGAAAACGGCGAAAAAATAGGTACGGGCAGTTATTTCTTTTACACGGTAAAAGGCGACGCTACGGTAACCGCAAAATTCGCTGTCGACCCCGAAGCGCCTATAAAAAACGAAAACGGTTTTTTTGAAATCCGCACGGGCGAGGACCTTAAATGGGCTGATATGCATTACAATTCAAATTATATTTTGATGAACAATATCGATATGCCCAATGGGTTTAACGGGTTTGATTGGTTTTCCGGAATATTAGACGGCAACGGATACTCGATTTACGGAGTTTCGCTTGAATATGATAACAACAATTTTAAAAGTGGATTTTTTGAATATTTATGCGGCACCGTTAAAAATCTTACTTTAAAAAACGTAGTTTCCCATTATAATTACACCGTGGGATTGCTTGCGGCGTCGGCTGAAAACGCCACTATCGAAAATTGCCACGTAAATTGTGAATTCGGTATAATTTGCGGCTCGCCTAAAATCGGCGGCTTAGTCGCCGTTGCGACGAATACGAAAATCAGCGGCTGTTCCGCCAATATTATTATGGACTACTCGAAGGTTAACGGCGTTGTCGGCGGTTTGGTCGGCTTTGCCAACGGGTGCGAAATAGATAATTCTTTTGCAAAAGTAAATATAAGAATAGGTAATGAAAAGGATAGTTTGTGCGGTGGGTTTATAGGCGAAGCCGACTCGAGCAATAAAATAAAAAATTGTTATAGCAAGGGAAGTATAATAATGAGCGCGTCGTTGAAAAACGCAAATTCCAAGGTTTTTGGCGGCGGGTTTATAGCTAAAAACGCGGGCTTGGTAGAAAAATGCTATTCGGCGGTTTCTATAACTGTTTCTGCGTGGATTTCTTCCGGCGGCGAAGCGTACGGCGCAGGCTTTTGCACAAAAAACACGGGTACGGTTACGGACAGCCTGTTTTGCGGTTCGGCTTTAGGACGGGGGGAGGAAAAGTTTACGGGCTACGCATTTTGTAACGAGTGTGGCGACAACAATTTTATTCTCGATTCGTCAAGTACAACGGATTTGTTTGCGCGCGTAAACGTAACCGCCGTGGACGAAGAAACGCTGAAAACGGCTAAATTTTACCGCGAAACGCTTGGCTGGGACGAAACTTGGGTTTTAGAGGACGGAAGTTTTCCCCGTTTGCCGTTTGAAACAACCTAATATAATTGCTAAACCGCGTCCGAAAGTTACCGGGCGCGGTTTCTTTCTGTTGTGGCGGCGCTGTAAGACAATACCATATGTTGTGTTTTTACAAAAATTTTTAATCAATATTTAGTGTTATACGGTTGACAAACGGAAAGCGCGTTGATATAATATAATTCCTAACTGAAAAACCGCACGGTAACTGACGAGTTTTGCGAATTAACGCAAGGGAGCCGCGCAGGTAGGAAATTGTCGTTCGTCTGGGCTACTTTTTACGGTAGCCCGTTGTTTTTTATGAAAGGTTATTTACATTCTATTGAAAGTTTTGGAACGGTAGACGGTCCGGGTATACGCTTCGTGGTTTTCTTGCAGGGTTGCCCTATGCGTTGTCTATATTGCCACAATCCCGACACTTGGGATTTTAAGGCGGGCAGGGAAGTAACCGCCGAAGAACTTGCAAAAAACGCTTTAAAATACAAAAGCTATATTAAAGAAGGCGGCGTAACCGTTTCGGGCGGCGAGCCGTTGGCGCAGGCGGAGTTCGTTACACGGTTTTTTGAAATTTTAAAGGGCGAAAATATTCACACCGCGCTGGATACTTCGGGCGTAACGTTTGACCCGACTTCTCCCGGTAATGTAGAAAAGCACAAAAAATTGCTCGACTACACCGATTTGGTGCTTTTGGATATAAAGCATATTAACGACGCCGAACACAAGAAACTTACCGGACACGGAAATGCGCGCACCCTTGCGTTTGCTAAATATCTTTCGGATATCGGTAAAGATATTTGGATTAGGCACGTGCTGGTTACGGGCGTTACCGATAAAGACGAATATCTTTACGAATTGCGCGCGTTTATCAACGGTTTGAAAACCGTTAAAAATATAGAAGTTTTGCCCTATCATACTATGGGCGAAGTCAAATACGGAAAATTAGGGCTGGAATACCCGTTAAAAGGATTACAGCCGCCCGAAACGAATCGGGTTACTAACGCTATAAATATCTTGACAAAGAGGTAAATATTATGGAAAGCAATGCTTGGAACGGATTTGTAAAAGGCAAGTGGAACGAAGAAGTAAACGTGCGCGATTTTATCCAGCGCAACTATACCCCTTACGAGGGCGACGGCGATTTCCTTGCGCCCGCAACCGCGGCTACTAAAAAACTTTGGGACGAAATACTTGAACTTTCCAAAAAGGAGCGCGAAGCGGGCGGCGTTTTAAACGCGGATACGAACGTGGTTTCCACGCTTTTATCGCACGGCGCGGGGTATATTGATAAAGACCTTGAAAAAATAGTAGGCTTGCAAACGGACGAGCCTTTTAAACGCGCTTTACAGCCTTTCGGCGGAATTAAAATGGCGGAACAGGCGCTTAATATGTACGGGTATGAAATCAGCCCCGAAGTAAAGGAAATTTTTACCAAATACCGTAAAACCCACAACGACGGCGTTTACGACGCGTACACTTTGGAAATGCGCCGCGCCCGCCGCGCGCACATTATAACGGGCTTGCCCGATACCTACGGCAGGGGCAGAATTATAGGCGACTACCGCAGGGTTGCGCTTTACGGCGTGGACAACCTTATTGAAAGTAAGGAAAACGACAAACTTTTGATGGACGGCGAAATGACGCCCGATAAAATCCGCGACAGGGAAGAACTTTCCGAGCAGATTAAAGCTTTAAAAGCGCTTAAAGGTATGGCGGCGCTGTACGGCGCGGATATTTCCAAACCCGCGGAAACCGCGCGTGAAGCTATACAGGCTTTGTACTTCGGCTATCTTGCTGCGGTTAAAGACCAAAACGGCGCGGCGATGTCCATTGGCAGAAATTCCACTTTCCTCGATATCTATATCAAGCGCGATTTAGAGCGCGGAATTTTAACCGAGGAGGGCGCGCAGGAGCTAATAGACCACTTCGTTATGAAGTTGAGAATTATAAAGTTTATGCGCATTAAAGAATATAACGAGCTGTTTTCCGGCGACCCTACTTGGGTAACCGAATCTATCGGCGGTATGGGCATAGACGGCAGAACGCTGGTTTCCAAAACCTCGTTCAGAATTTTGCACACCCTCACCAATTTGGGGCCTGCGCCCGAGCCCAACCTTACCGTGCTTTGGAGTACGCGCTTGCCCGAAGGCTTTAAAAAATTCTGCGCGGATTTATCCATTAAAACTTCGGCTATACAGTACGAAAGCGACGATTTGATGCGCGCCGAGCTTGGCGACGATTATTGCATAGCTTGTTGCGTAAGCGGAATGCGCGTGGGCAAAGATATGCAGTTTTTCGGCGCGCGCGCTAACCTTGCAAAGTGCCTTTTATACGCTATAAACGGCGGCAAGGACGAAATGATGCTGGATAAAAACACTGGCAAACCTTTCCAAGTCGCGCCCGAATTTGCGCCCGTTACGGGCGACGGCGCGCTTGACTACGCCGAGGTAAAGGAAAAGTACGAACAGATGATAAATTGGCTTGCCGGGCTGTACGTTAACACCTTAAACCTCATTCACTATATGCACGACAAGTACAGCTACGAGGCGTTGGAAATGGCGCTTCACGATACCAAGGTGCGCCGCTTCTTTGCAACGGGAATTGCGGGCTTTTCTTGCGCGGTAGACTCGCTTTCTGCTATAAAATACGCAAAAGTTTATCCCTTGCGCAATAAAGACGGCGTGGTAACCGACTTTAAGGTGGAGGGCGACTATCCTAAGTACGGCAACAACGACGACAGAGCGGACGATATAGCGGTGTGGTTGCTTAAAACCTTTATGGGCAAAATAAAAAATTACAACACCTACCGCGACGGCGTGCATACAACGTCGATTTTAACTATAACCAGCAACGTAGTTTACGGCAAAAACACGGGCAATACCCCCGACGGCAGGCGTGCGGGAACGCCCCTTGCGCCCGGCGCCAATCCTATGCACGGCAGGGATTGCAACGGCGCGTTGGCTTCGCTTGAATCGGTAGCTAAGCTCCCTTACGAATACGCAAAAGACGGCATATCCAACACGTTTTCCATTACGCCGCAGTCGCTTGGTAAAAAGGAAGCGGACAGAATTAAAAATTTGGTGGGGCTTCTCGACGGCTACGTTTCGGACGGCGGCTATCATCTCAACGTAAACGTGTTTAACCGCGAAACTTTGCTTGACGCGCAGGCTCACCCCGAAAAATACCCCCAGCTTACCATAAGGGTTTCGGGCTACGCTGTAAACTTTAACAAACTTACCCGCGCCCAGCAGGACGAGGTAATTTCGCGCACCATACACGAAAGTTTTTAAATTGCGGCTTTACACGGTATTTTCACCCGTACTTAATTGACAAAACGGGTGCGTTTGGGTTAATATAATTGTATGTTTAAGAAACTGAAACCACACTTCGGCAAGCTGGGGATAATTCTCGTCGCCGCAATAATTTTGCTTGTCGGCTCGGACTTACTTACGAAATACCTTGAAGAGCAATTTTTTTGGAACGCTAAGATAATTCCCGGCTTTATCGAAATTAAAAGCGGCGTGCATAACCCCGGCTGTGCTTTCAGCTTTCTCGACGAAAATCCGGAAATAGGTCAGCCCGTGCTTATCACGCTAACCTTTTTGTTTCTTGCCGTGCTTATTTTCGGGTTTATATTCATACCCAACAGATTCGTAATATTCAAAGTTGCCGTAACCCTGTTAATTTCGGGTGCGGTCGGCAATTTGTACGACAGGCTGTTTATGCCTTTCTACGTGCGCGATTGGTTCGGTTTGAATATGTTCGGTAATATGGCGTACTGTAATTTCGCTGATTTCTGGATAGTTATAGGCGCAGTTTTGGCGATAATAGATTTAATGTTTTTAAACGAATGGGCGGTGTTCCCGCTTACAAAATCCGCCAAAGCGGCGCAAGCTAAAAAGAAAGAGGAAGAAAACGCAAACCGGCTTGGCGAAAACGCCGCCGAAACGGAAATTTCTGAAGCAGAAGCCGAAACCCAATCACCCGAAGAAAAATCTTTAAACGAAGATAAAACTTATGAATAAACAAACTATAACCGCGCGGGAAAATTTTGCCCGCGCAGACGTTTTTTTAAGCGAAAATTTACAAGGTTACACCCGCTCGTCGGTTAAAAAACTTTTCCAAAACGGCTTGGTTACGGCAAACGGCAAACCCCTTAAACCCTCGCAGGAAATTTCTGCGTTAACGCAGGTTGAGGTAACGTTGCCCGACGCGGTGGAGTACTCCGCCAAGCCCGAAAACATTCCGCTTGATATCGTGTACGAGGACGCGGATATAGCGGTTGTAAACAAGCCTCAGGGAATGACCGTGCATATGGGCAACGGCAACGTTGACGGCACGCTGGTAAACGCGCTTTTATACCGCCTTGACAATTTAAGCGGCATAAACGGCGTAATACGTCCGGGCATAGTGCACCGCATAGACAAGGACACTTCGGGGCTTTTGGTAGTAGCCAAAAACGACGCCGCGCATTTAAGCCTTTCGTTGCAGATAGAGCAAAAAACCTGCAAACGCACTTACCTCGCGCTGTTGGAAGGCAACTTAAAAACGGATAGCGGCACGGTAACCACTTACATAGGCAGGGACCCTTCTGACAGGATAAAAATGGCGGTGGTGCCCCCCGAAAAAGGCAAGCTGGCAATAACCGATTACACCGTGTTAACGCGGTATATACAGGGGTATACGCTTTGTCGGTTCGACTTAAAAACGGGCAGAACGCACCAGATACGCGTGCACGCAAAATACCTTGCGCACCCCGTAGTCGGCGACCCTGTTTACGGGCTTAAAAAGCAAAAATTCAAACTTAACGGACAACTTCTGCACGCGTGGCGCCTAACCTTAAAACACCCTGTCACGGGCGAAGAAATGACGTTTGAAGCGCCTTTGCCCGACTATTTCACGGGCGTATTAAACAAATTAACCGAAAAAGTTGCAAATTAAGCGGATTTTCTGATATAATATCCGCGTAAACGTAATTTAAGGAGAATAATTATGGCAAGAACAAAAAAAACCAAAAAAACCACGACTACAACAACCACGTCAACCCGTTCCACGGTTAACCTGTGCGCGTTTTGCGCAATGGTAATAGCCGCGTTTATGTACGTTTTCAGCGGCATAATTAACATTTTGCTCAGTTGCGTGGATTCTATCGGCGCCAGCAAATCGGCGGGAGCGCTCCGCTCGCTTGTCAGCATAGGCAACTTCATCGGCAGCGTAGCGCTTATAATCGCCATCGCCCTGCCCGCATATGCTTTCGTAAGAGGCAGAAACAGAAATTGGAAAGTATGCTATTGGATAGCGCTGGTATTTTTCGCGTTTGGCGTAGTGCTGGGAATGATTGGCGGAATTTTATAATTCAAAAGGTACGGGCGATGTCTGATTTTGAAGAATTACTAAAAAAGATTGATTTGTCAGACGACTACGAAGAAAATTCTATGATTTTAGACCTGTTGGTGCAAACTATAAAAAGTTCGCCCGACGAGGTTAGCGCGGAGGACGGCGCGGTTATAAAAAACTTCGTTTTCGACGAAATGCAAAAACTAACGGCGCTTATCCCCGCAGCGCAACCGTACAAGCAAAAAGACCTGCTTTTCGAGTATTACGCGCGGCTAATCGCGCTTGTTTCGCTGGTTTCCGACAAGGCGCAACTTAGCGACGGCGACTGCGAAATTATCCAAACTCTTAACGGCATAGTCAGTTCCGAGCGAGTGGTTGAAAACGCCGTAAACGACGTGTTTGCTCACGAAATAGTGCTAAAAGAAGATATAGCGGTGGTTGTGGAAACGCTTAAAAATTTAACCGACGAATATCAGCGCGGCGAATTTTTTAACGTATTGCTACATAATAGTGAAAAGTTTTCAAAGGTATCCGACGGCGCCAAAACCGCGCTTGCCGCGTATACCGCAAGCGAAATTGACAGATTTATCGCCGAAGGTCTTACCGAGGACAAAATTAACGCGCTTGAAATAGCCGTGGACGTAGCCAAACACTATTTAAACGAAAAACTTGCCCAAGCGCTTACCCGCGTATTGTCGCTTGAAAACAACGGCGTGCGCCTGTTTGCCACCGAAACGCTGTTAAGATGCGGCTACGGCGTTCCCCAAACCGTAATAGACGAAATTGCGCACGACTTGCGCTACGCGTATTTGCTTTTGTATACGTTGGCGGAAGCGGGCAAGCCCGAGCTGTTTCCCGAAGAGCTTGAAAACGACGAGTACATAGCCAAAAGCGATATGGTGCAGTGGCTTGCGTACCCTACCGAGCTTAACGGCGTGCCCGAGGAAATAGAGCTTATAGGCACGGCAAAGCATAAGAAGGAAATTTTTCATATATTCAAATACAAATCCCACAGCGACAACCTAACCGACGAGCTTAAAGGCGAGTGGCTTATAGGCTGGTCGTCAACCGAAGGCGGCACTTTCAGCGAGTTTGATTTGCTTAAAAATTACGAAAAAGACACGCCCGAAAAAACCGTTAAAAACATAATGAAACAGCTTATAATAGGCTAAGCGGCATACAAAAAAACACCCCCCTGCATAAAATGGAATGCAGGGGGGATTTTATATGTCGCTAAGCGTATGCCTGATAGTAAAAAACGAAGAAGCAACCATAAGCCGCTGCCTAAATTGCGCGGCGAAATTTGCCGACCAAATAATAGTGGTAGACACCGGCTCGACGGACGGCACCGTGGAAGAGGTTAAAAAATTTACTAATGAAATTTACTTTTTCGATTGGTGCGACGACTTTTCCGCCGCCCGCAATTTCGCGTTTGAAAAGGCGGATAAAGACTACGTAATGTGGCTTGACGCCGACGATATAGTCACTGACGAAAACTGCGCCGAAATTAAAAAGCTGGTTAAAACGGGCGGGTTTGATATGGCGTTTTTGCAGTATGCGGCGGCGTTTGACGGCGACAAACCCACTTTCGTTTACTACCGCGAGCGCATATTCCGCCGCGCCAAAAATTACCGCTTTTGCGGCGCCGTGCACGAGGCGGTTAAACCCGACGGTAAAATAGTATATTCAGAGGCGGCAATTTACCATAAAAAGGTAAAATCAAGCCAGCCTTTCCGCAACCTTTTAATATACCAAAAACAAATTGCCCGCGGTATATGCCTTGACGAACGCTCTTTATTCTACTACGGGCGCGAGTTGTTGTTTAACGGAATGATAATAGAAGGCACGGCGGTGTTAGAAAAGTTTTTGTCCGGCGGCGGCTGGGTGGAAAACGAAATTGAAGCCTGCATAAACCTGTGCAAGGCGTACCGCACGCTTGGAAACGAAAAAAAATCGCTTGAATTTTTGCTGAAATCCTTTACCTACGCGCCGCCCCGCAGTGAAGCGTGCTGTATTTTGGGCGACTACTTTTTTGAGAAAAACGCCGTTAACTCCGCCATATATTGGTACCAATTAGCTTTAACGCAGTCGGGCGGGCTTAAAGAGGGCGGCTTTTTCAACGCGGATTACAGCGGTTATATCCCCAATATCCAACTTTGCGTGTTATACGATAAATTGGGCGATTACGCCCGCGCAAACGCGTATAACGAGGCGGCGGGCAAATACCGCCCCGAAAGCCAAAGCTATAAACAAAATAAAATATATTTTGCAAGCAGATTACAGCCCGCTACGGGCGGCGGTTAATTGACAATTTATGGAAAATTAGCTACAATGTAAAGTACCACGTTATTTATTGGACTTTTTTTAAAATGATAGAACTAACCTACGACGACGTGTTTTCTTACGAATCGCTGTATTCGGCGCATATGCGCGGTCGCTTAGCCAAACGCGACAAGAAACCGCTTGTCAACTTTGAAATGGAAATGACGTCTAACATATACGGCGTTTATAGAAAGTTAAACGAAGGCTCGTTTAAAATCCGCGGTTACAGCCACTTTACCGTGTACGAGCCCAAAAAGCGCGAAATACAAACGCTGCACTACGCCGACCGTGTAGTGCAACACGTGCTGTGCGACGAAGTGCTTGCGCCGTACTTTACCAAACGCGCCATAATAGACAATACCGTGTGCCAAAAAGGCAAGGGAAGCCACTTCGGGCTGCAAAGGTTTGAAGAAAAGCTGCGCAAATTCACCCGCGAAAACGGCGACGGCGGCTACGTTTTAAAGTGCGACATATTAAAGTATTTCCCCTCAATCCCGCACGAAAAATTAAAGGACATATTTTGCACCCAAATCCGCGACGCGCGCCTTAAAAACCTGCTTGCGCACGTTATAGACAGCTACCATACCGACGCGGATTACCTGTCCAAATACGATATAAACCCGCTTACGCCGGACTTAAAACAAACGGGGCGCGGTGTGCCGATAGGCAACCAAACCAGCCAGATATTCGGTATGTTTTTTTTAAACGAGGTGGACAGGCTGGTAAAGGAAAAGTTGCGCGTAAAAATTTACGCAAGGTATATGGACGACTTTGTGCTTGTGCATAAAGACAAAGCGTTTTTGCGTAAAGCGCTTGAAGAAATAACGCGCGTAGTAGAAAAATTAGGTTTAAAATTCAACGGTAAAACGCAGATATTTCCGCTTAAAAACGGCGTAACCTTTTTAGGTTTCCGCTATCGGGTAACCCCAACGGGCAAAATTATGAAAACTGTAAAGAAAAAAACAAAAAAACGTTTAAGATGGCGTGCCCGATTGTTGAAAAAAGCGCGAATAGAAGGTATAATAGAAGGGGAAAGGGTAAGGCAGTCGCTGGCGGCGTTTCACGGTCACTTGAAACACGCGCAAAGCTACAAGCTGGAAAACGAACTAAAAGAAAAATTAAAAGACTACACGCTATGAAAAATTGCCAACAAATTACATTAGACGAAATCGAATTGGAAATATTAAAAGAATTGGGCTCGCCCGAAGCGTTTGGGTTAGAAGCTCCGCCCGTTGAAAGCGAAATAAGCGATGACGAAGCGGCGCACGCTTCGCGCAAGCCTTATAGAATAAACGATTTCGATTGCCCGCGCGACAAAGAAATGGCGGTGTTCACACACGCAAAAAAGTTAGGCGAATACATATTTGTAATAACCGAAAAATCCCCCAAAAAATACAGGTGGAGCATAATAACAAGGTTGCAAAACTGCTCGGTAGAAGTGGTGGAGTACCTATACCGCGCCAATTTCGAGCGGGATAAAGAACCGCGCATTGTCTTTCAAAAACGCGCGGCAACCGCCCTTAAACTTTTGGATTTTTATTCTGAAACGGCGCGCAAAAAACGCGCTATAACAATTAAGCAAATGGGCGTAATCGCACGGCAGATATCCGAAACCGAGCGCCTTTTAAGCGGCTGGGTAAAAAGCACCCGCAACAAATAATTTTTCCGCCGCAACAGGCGGCGCAACGCAACTAAATTAAAAACCTTATTTTATACCACCACGAAAAACCACCACTAAATATAAGGACTAAACACAAAGGCAAAATGATGGAAAAGAAATATTACGTTTATATTTTGGCAAACAAATCAAATATGGTGCTATATATAGGCGTTACAAACGATTTAACCCAGCGCATAACCCACAAAAAAAAGGGCTTTGTAGCAAACTTTGTAAACCAATTTGGCATAAACAGATTAATTTATGCCGAAAAGTTTGACAAAAAGAAATACGCCCTGCAAAGGGCAAACGAAATTTGCGGCTGGTCGCGCGCTAAAAAAGATTGGCTTATTTCCGAGGTAAACCCTTGTTTTAACGAAATAGAGCCCTTTTAATAAAGCATAGTAGGGGGTTAACGCCTTTGCAAAGCTAAAAAGCTATAAAAAACAATTTAATATTTGGAAAGTGCGGCATATATCGGCGTGTACGGAAAATACTTTAATTTTGGGCAGCAGATATATAGCGGATATATGCCGTTTAACTTTTGGGGCGATTGCTCGCATTAGCGGCTGGTTGCGTTCCGGCAACAACAATAATTCTAACAATGCGTACTATTTGAACGCGGACGGTAGCAACAACAATAACAACAACACTACTAATACCTACGCCGTGCGGCCCGTGCTTCACTCACTTACTACAAAAGATTAAGTAAGTTTTTCCCGTATTCTGTGTTGAACTTAACACAGGGCAGTTTAGTTTAGAGATGAAGGGAGCATTCGTCCCGCCCGACCCTTAAAAGGTGACGGCGAACCTTACTCAACCTCGACCTAACGGATTTTGCTTAAATGCATAACTTTTAGGAAGTTAGCTTGTTTACAAGCGGTTGAGTACTTTTTTGCAAAAAAACGCCGAAAAAGCGCAAATATATAGCAAAAAAGCCCCTTTTCGGGGCTTTTTTTAGTGTTAAAAATTAACAAAATCAAAAATATTTTGTTCATCTATTATACTAATAGATGAACAAAATTTTGACAGAAGTGTCGAAAAATGTTAGTTTTTACAAAAAATTAGTGAAAAAGTAACAACTTTGTAAAAGAATTACAATAATAAGGTATTTTTATTGACAAAAATAACATAGTGTGATAGTATACAGGTGTATTTTGTTCATCTAATAGTATAATTGATGAACAAAATATTTTTGATTTTGTTAATTTGCAACAGCAAAAAAGCTAAAAACAGAGGTGTTTTTACTATGAAACTACACAAAAACGGCTTGAAAATAAGGGGACTCTTCGCTACGCTTTTAGCAATTATTTTTTGCGGGGTAATAGCGTTTTTCGGCATTTTTGGCGGCTTTACCTCCAAAAACAACCGTATGGCTGACGCAACTGCCAGCGGTACTCAGTTAGATTTAGGCACGGGCGGCATTTCCAAAAGCAGAGAGGCTAAGCAAAACCTGCCCAAACTTTTAAACGCCATTTTAACGGGCAGTACTACGGATAAAAAATCTTATTCCGAGTTTGAAACCGCTATGAACGCGGTAAGTACGGCTAAGGGCACGCTGTTAAAAACCACTGCGGACATTAAAACCAACGTAAAAATGGGCGGGTTTGTGTGGAACGTGGTTGGCGCAACCAGGCTTGATAACGGCGATATAGTTGCAACTTTATGGCTTGCAGCCGCAACCGAAAATTTTAAGTGGAACGATTGGGCTAAAAATACGCCTAGTTATACTTATCCGTCCAATATGTACAGCTCAAGTAAAATCCGTTCTTTACTCGTAGGTACTCCTTGGGTTAAAACGGAAGGCGCAACCACCCTTGCGGGTACGAGTGTACAAGGTGAAAATTGGGCAACCTTTTTAAACGAATACAACGTTGACAACTTAATTGCCACCCCCTCGCAGGTTGGTTATCAGGCTACCGAAAACAGTTGTGAGGTTTACGGTTGGAGCTATATTGTCCCTAACGAGGCGTGTGGCACACTCGCCACTTCTAAACCGTGGTATAGCGGATATAACTATTCCGGTAAAAATGGGTATAACGATTGGGCGGGCGACCCTATTTGGTTGCCTTCTTTAGCCGAAACGGGCTGTGTGGGAAGCGGCCACGGTTTGTGGAAAACCGACGCTACGGTTCGTACTAGCGGCAACAGTCAACCTAGCTGGTTGCGTTCCGGCAACTACGTTGGTTCTAACGGTGCGTACTATTTGTACGCGGACGGTAGCAGCAACAATAGCAACTACACTACTAATACCTACGCCGTGCGGCCCGCGCTTCATCTCAATCTGAAATCTGCCGCCTCGGCGGCAGGGGTGGAATTGCCCACCGAGCTTGAGGAAACGCCTACTTACAACAACGGGACTTTCGTTCAGGCATTGGAAAAGGTGGACGACGAGCATCTTGGCGTAGCCACGGGCTCGGTTACGCAAACCCACCGCACAAATACAACCGAAGTAAAAACGCTGACGGCGTCCGACTATGAAATACGGGACGGCGGGTTTTACGCTAAGCTGGCGGGCTCGTACAGCATAGAGTTTCAGCTGGTGGCTACCGACGATTTGCCAATTTGGGACGGTACGCATTACGACGAGGACGGCTACCCTAAAAATTTGGTGGGCGGCGAGTACGTTGACGCGCTGTTTTGGGAGCTTGCCGATGAAGGCGGCGGCGACCCCACCTATACAACCGCAAACCAAACGGTTACTTTTACCATAAAAAAGGCTACGCCAACCACAAGCGGAGTGGCGTACACGGGCGAAACCCAGCTATATTCGGGGGGCAAATTGCCCGACCTTACGCACACGGGTTCGGTGCCGGGCGAAGCGCGGCTTAATACCGACCAAACCCTGTCCGAAACGGTTACTTCGTACAACTGGACTTTCTATCCCACCGACGATTTAAACTATAACGATTCGTTTACGGGTACGGTAACTCTTTCGGTAAAAAAGCCGGAAATTAAGGAAATTTCGGCTTCGTTTGACGTTACCGCGTACAACAACGCGGTTGCCGCAGACCCGAGCAAGGCTATTTATTCTTCAAACACGCTTGCGGAAGTAAGGGAAAAAATTAACGAATTTGTAACCATTGATTCGGCTGTCAAAGAGGACGGCAACGACTTTGAGGACTTTAATATCATAAAGCAGGGGTATACTCTGGAATTTGCAGAGGGCAAAACTTCGCTTGAAGGCGGCGCTAACAATAATTTGCGCCTCAGCTTCGGCGGGGTAACCTGCAATTTGTCGGGGGCTGTTCCCGTGCTTACGGTAGACCTTGCTAAAATAGAGGTTACCACAAATCCGTCAACCACTTCCTATACCGCTTTGGATACCTTTAAAACCGCCGGTATGGTTGTTACCGCAACTTATACCGACGGTAAAACCAAAGTGGTTACGGGCTATACCATAATATATAATAACGGGCACTCCGCGCTTTGGTACGGCGATACTTCGGTTACCCTTTCGTATACCGAAGCTAACGAAAAGGGCGAAGCATTTACCAAAACCACTACCGCGGGCGTTACCGTAACTCAAATTACTTTCTTCGTTTCGGACGTTACGTTGGAAAACGCTTCCAAACCCTACACGGGTTCGCCGCAAACTATCGCGCTTGGCGGCACCGCTTTGCCCGACGGTATTACGGCAAAGTACAGCTATGAAAAGGACGGCGTGCGCATTGACGCCGACCAGGTTGTAAACGCGGGCGAGTATTCCGTTATAGTCAACTTGCAAAAGGACGACTCGGGCAACGGCATCAACTACAGATTTTCCAGCGAGCCTAAAAAGACCGCCCAACTCACCATTACCAAAGTAGATTACGAGGGCGTGGAAAACATTTCGTTTACGGACGGAAACGCGCAGTACACCGCGGGTAGCGTTGCGGGCGCGTTAAAGGTTGAAAACCTGCCCACGGGCGTTATAGTTAATTACGAATATTACTCCGACGCGGCTTGCAACAACAAGTTGGAAGAAAGCGCGGTGGTTAATATGGGCGAGTATTACGTTAAAGCGGTGTTCACCGTTGACGGAAACCATAACGAGATAGAGTCCAAAACCGCTAAACTTACCGTAATTGCGCACGCGCTCGTCGGCGACGAGGTTACGGGCGTTGAAACTTCGTACGTGTACAAGGGCGAAGCGTGGAAGCCCCAGCCTACGGTTACCGTTACGCTTGCGGGCGTTGACACCGTTTTGACAGAGGGCGTTGATTACGACGTGGAGTATTCCACCGAAGAATACGTTGCGGGTACTTTCGTAACCGTAACCGTTACGGGTAAGGGCAATTTCAGCAGCGCCGTAACCAAGCAATTCCAAATTACCAAGGCAAAAGTTAAGTTTACCTGGGCTTACGAGGGCGCGGGCGTTTACGACGGCAGCGTGCATTCGGCGGTTATCAAGGTTGACGAAAACAGCGTTTGCGACAACGATAAAACGGCTATTAATACCCAAACGCTTGCGCAAATGGTTGCAGACGGCGTTTCTTCAATAACTTACACCACCGACGACGGCAACGATAAGCGCACCGCGGCGGGTACTTATACGCCCGGGTTCTATTCCTATCCCGCAACCGCGCCTTGGAACAACTACGATTTCGAGTTTACCAATACGGGCTTTACGTTTACGGTAGCGGAGGCGGTTTTACCCACTATCGAGTTTAATGATAAAGAAGTGGTTTACGACGGTGAAAAGCACTTTATGGAAATAACCGTTTCCGACGGCGAGCTTAACACCAAAGAAATTGAAGTTAAATATTATTTCGATGAAACCAGCAATATCTTCGTAGGGCGTTCGGAAGTTAATACGCTTTCGCCCTATAACTACCGCGTGCGCGTTGAAATTAAGTGCACCACGGGTAACTACGTTATTCCCGACGATATTGCCACTATGTACGCAAACCTGCAAATTACGCCGCGCGCCATTGCGGAAAGCGACGTTTCGGGCGTGGAGGCAACTTACACGTATAACGGCAATGAAATTACGCCCGACCTTACCGTGGCTGTTGTGCTTAAAGAGGGGGCGGAGGCTAAAACGCTTACCGTGGACAGCGAGTATTCGCTTAGCTTTACGGGCAACAGAATTGACGCGGGCGACGATTTCGTAACCGTTACCGTTTCGGGTGTAGGCAACTACACCGGTTCGGTTTCCAAACAGTTTAAAATCAACAAAGCTCGGCTTGGCTGGGAGTGGGAAGGCGAAGAGAACGAATACGTTTACAACGGCAACGGACAGGGCGTTTCGGCGCATCTTACGGGCGTTGCAGACCGCGATAAGGCTACCGTAGTGCCCACTATTTACTACGTGGGCAGGGCGGGCACGGATTATCCCAAGTCCACCGATAAACCCGTAAACGCGGGCAATTACACCGTTATAATAGCGCTTGAAGTCGCGCACGACAACTACGGCACTTTCAGCGACAGACAAACCAATTTCACCATTAAAAAGGCAGACCCGAGAGTTACCGTTAACTATTCCGAGTGGAACCAAACCGACAAGCTGTACGTAGGGCAGTTATTGCCTGAAATAGTAGCGGAAACGGGCGTTGACGGAAACGTTTCCTGGAAACTCGTAAACGGCGCTCCGCCCGTGCTTTTGCTCAACTCAAACGCGTATACCTGGGTGTTTACGCCCGTAGGCGAGGACGCTAAAAACTACAACGTTTTAGAGGGCACGCTTACTATTAACGCTTACGCGCCTACGTTTAAAACTATGACGGTTAGGTGGAACACCGAAGACGGTAACCAGCCGTTCCTGTGGTCTTCGGCTACGCTTGAAGAGTTAAAGGAATATCTGTGGGTTGAAGCTACGCTTGAAGACGGCACCGATTTCGGCAGGGTTACCACTTTGTACTCGCTTAAAGGCAGTTGGGGTACTGCGGATTCGCCCAAGCTCAACGGCTATGACGAAACCAGACAGTGGACTATCACGGTTGGGTTGGGTACGCTTACCGAGAACATAACAAACGTAACTTACAATCTCGTCGTGCTTGACAGGATTGAGGTTACGGCAAGGGACGAAAGCGCGGGGATTAAGAAAGAATACGACGCGTTGTCAAAGTTTGATACCGAAAGCATTATCGTAACCGCGCACTATAAAGACGGTTCGCAAATAGACGATATCCAAGGTTACACCGTTACTTACGAGCAGAAGGACGAAAGACTGTGGTGGGGTAACAATAACGTAGTTATAAACTATAAGGACAACACGGTAGAAGCGCCCGTTTCGTTTACGGTAGACGGGTTGCAGGTTAGGCAGCTTGTGTTTGACACTTCGCACATCGCGTTTGACGGTTCAAGCGTCAACGTGCCTTACGACGGGTTGCCGCACAGCCTTACGCTTAACAACGCAGACGACTTCACCATAGGTACTATAAGTTACGTTTACAAGATAAGAAACGGCAACGGTTGGGACGTTTTAGACGGCGTGCAGGAAGTTACCGCGGCGGGCGAGTACCGCATAGAGGCAACGTTTACTATTGTTGACGACGAGCTGTTGGGCGAGGGCGTTTATACCAGAAACTACACGCTTTCCGAGTCGCTTAAAAGCGTTACGTTTATTATCGGAAGCATTAAGTACGAGGGCGCGGACGATATCGTAGTTCCTTCCTCAGTTACTACCAATTATAACGGCGACGTTACAAACCTTTACGCTTCGGCTATTATGGAGGCTTGTACGGGCGTTTCCGCCGAGGTTTGGGGCATTGCAAGGTTCGAGTACCGCATTTTGGCTAACGGCGACGTTGTTTCCAACGACGTTGCGGTAAACGCGGGTACGTATTTCGTTACTATCGTGTTTGAAAACGACGCGAACCACGCGCCCATCCCTTCTAAAACTCTTAAACTTACGGTAAATAAAATAAATCCTACGTTGCGCCCCGTGCTTGACGGACCTGCGCTTAAAGAAACGCCTATTAAGTCGCTTAATCTGGTTATTACCGAAGGGGATACCCCGGGTTATTTCAGCTGGGTTAAGTACGGCGAATTCGACCCCGACACTTACGTTTTACATACGGGCAGCAACGCGGTTTACTACACGTTCACCCCTGAGGATACCAAAAACTACAACGTTTTAGAGCACGTACAGTACCTTATAACTGCAAAAGACAATTATGCGGTTTATATGTATGCGGACGTCGTTCAGGGCGATACCGAGCTGTTTACTTCGTATTCGCTTGATAAACTTCTCGAGCTGGCGGCGGACGAAAACGAGGGCTTAACCATTAAGGTATTCCTCGTATTCAACGACGGCACGCGTGAGGAAGTAGAGGGCTACACCGTTAAACTTGCAAGCGGAAACACTATGCTTGACGAGGGCGACTGCTATTTGGTGTTTACCTATACTTTCGAGGGTGAGGAGTTTACGTACGGCGACAAGTACGTTAGGGTACACCCCGTAGACCTCGGCAGGATAGAGGCGACGTTTACGCAGGGCACGCAAATAATTTACACGTCGGAAAACGTTGATACGCTTAACGGGCTTATAAGCAGCGGTGCGGTTAATCTCGTAGTAGAGTCGTATTTCAACAACGGCGACTACCGCGGCGAGCTTACCGCGGACGAGTACGAGCTTTCCGGCGACTGGTCGGCTATGACTGCGGACGGTACTTTCGCGGTTACCGTTTCCGTAAAGGGCGCCAACGGCGTTTCTACTACGTTTGATATTCAAGTTACGCTTGTAATTCTCGTGGATATTACTGCGGAATTTGAGCAGAACGGTAAAAAAATACACGTTTCGGGCGGCGTTTCCGATTTGGAAAAACTTATTTCGGACGGAGCGGTTAATCTTACCGTTACCGCGCACTACAACGATTCCGGCGAAAAGGTTATCGGGTTCGGCGCGGACGGGTATTCGGTTGCAATTACGAACGGAAGTTTTGCCGAGGGCGAAAACGACATCACCGTAAGCTATACCGAGGGCGGCATTGCAAAGACTTGTTCGTTTACCGTTAAGGTTACGGCGGTGCTCGTGGTAAGTCTGCACGCGGAAATTACGGACGTAAGCGCGAAAATTTACACCGACACGCCCGTTGCCGAGGTGGAAAAATTGCTTAGAGTAATTGCCACCTATAACGACGGCACTACCGCTGAAGTTACCGATTTTGCTATCGAAGTGGACGGCGGTAAGTTTACGGCGGGCACGCAGGTTACCGTAAGCGTGGTTTACAACGGATTGGATATTTCTGATAATTTCCAGCCGTTTGCGTTGATTATCGGCGTTATCAAGCACGAAACGGTTATTACGTTCAGCGGCGAAACCGAGTACGTTTACGACGGTACGGTTAAAGTTATAAACGAGGGCGCAAGCACTAACCATTCCGACGATGAAACTATAACTTATCAGATTGACGGCGTTGCGGCAACCGTGCTTGGCGCTAAAACGTACACTCTCGTTATTACCGCTGCGGAAACCGACGATTATTACGGCGCGGAAATTACGGTTGAAATTACCGTTGACAAGGCTACTTACGATATGTCCGGCGTGACGTTCGGGGATAAAACCGAAGTTTACGACGGTAAAATTAAATATTTGAATTACGACGGTTCGTTGCCGTTCGGCGTGTTGGATGGCGTTTACGCGTACTTTGACGGCGAGGGCAACCGACTTGACGGGCTTGGCGCGGTTAAGGCGGGCGAATACAAGGTTACCGTTTCGTTTGGCACGCGCGACGCCGAAAACTACTACGCAATTCCCGATATGGAAGCTACGCTTACCATAGAAAAGGCGGAAGTGGTTATAGACGAATCGGGCTTGCTTAACGCAGTTTACACCTACAACGGCGAGGAGCAGACGGTTAGCGGCGCGGCTATATTAAAGGCGGACGAAAACGCGGAAATTGTTTACGCAAACAATACGTTTACCAACGTGCCTGCGGGCGGCGTTTTGGCGGTTGAAATTACCGTTGCGGAGGGCGAAAACTACAAGGCGTTCCGCGCAGTGGTTGAAGTTACCGTAAATAAGGCGGCGCTTACGATTACCGCAAACGACCATACTATTACCTACGGCGAAGCGGCTGATAACGGCGGCGTAACGCCCGAAGGTTTTGTAAACGGCGAACAGATAGAAAACCTTATAGGCGAGCTGGTTTACGGCTATAACTATTCGCAGTACGGCAACGTTGGCAAGTACGTTATTACGCTTAGCGGCGTAAGCTCAAACAATTACGATATTACGTTAGTTTCGGGCGTGCTTACCGTTGACAAAGCTACGGCTACCGTTAATTGGACGGTAGGCAGCTACACTTACGATGGCAAGCCTCACGCGCCCACCGCGGCGTTTACCGATTTGTTCGGTACCGATATCGCCCTTACCGTAACCATTTCGGGCAAGAACGGCGGAATTATCAGCGAAGCTATCGGCGCGGGCGAATACGTTGCTACGGCTTCCACGTCCAATCCTAACTACGCTATCGAAGGCGTTACGCAGGAGTTTGCTATTATCGCCGCAACCGACAACTGGGTTAAGTTCGATTTCAGAAAGGACTATACAATGACTTACGGCTCCGTTCCCGAAACGGAGGAAGAGCTTGCGGCTTTGGCTGAATTGCTTATTAATCAAAGCTACGTAAGGGCTTACTACAACGGTAACATAGCCGATATCGACGACGTGATTAGGCTTATGACCGTGCGCCTTGAAGTTGACGGAAACACCCTCGTAACCGCGGGAACGCCCGTCGGCAGGTATAATATCTGTTTCGAGTTCAAGCCCGAGTACGCCGAAGAATACGCAACTTACGCGATATATCAAACTCTCGAAGATTCCGAAAACACCAACCTCGGCAGGCTTGTTATAGTCGGCAGAGAGCTTACGCTTAATTGGAGCGAATCGGACTTTAAGTTTGACGGCGAACAGCATTTGCTTACCGCTACCGTAAACGGATTTGTAGACGGCGAAACTCCCGTTTCGTTTACTATGAACGAAAACGGCGGCGAGTTTAAGTTTGAAATCGACGGAACTACCGTTACGTTCAAACTTGCGGTAAACGGCGACTTTAAGTCGGTTGGCGGTCACGTGGTTACCGTTACGGTTGACGACGCAAACTATTATATTGCCAATCCTTACGCAACCGTTTCCATTAGCGAAGCGGGCGGGCTTTCCACCCTGTCGTGGGCGTTGATTGGCGCGGCTGGCGTTATGACGCTGGTTGCAGCCGTAGCCATAACCGTTGCGGCAAGACGCAAAGTCGGCGCGGCTGACGAATTCGACGCAGGCGGGTTTAACGAACTCTACTACGAAGACGAAGAATAAGGCGGATAATTAATTTTCAGTTGGTTCTCCCCGTGTTCTTCGCGGGGTTTCCATACCGTTACCTTATGCCCGAACCGTGACGCAAAGCGCAATTAAAAAAAGTGAAATAATGTGGTGGTTATTCTTTTGCTTAGCGTTATGGAACGGGCGTAGGGCATTCGGATTTATAAAACAAAACCGCGGCGCGGGTCTTTAAAAGACCCGCGCCGTTTACTTTGCCCGCCGTTTAACCGTCGGCTGCGGTTTTCGCACGGAAAAAAGAAAAAAATCATATAATTTAATCAGGGGTAAAGGCGTTTGTAGATTAAAACGCCTTTTAAACCAATTAAACCAAGAGGTAAAAAATGATTGATTTTTTAAAAATAACTATGTTTTGCGACCGCGGTTGCGGCGGCGGTTGCAATCCCTGCGGCAATAACAACGACGGCGTAAAAAGAATTTATATCAACACGCTTACGGGTATTACGGGTCCCACGGGCGCAACGGGTGCAACAGGTGCAACGGGTCCTGCGGGTTCCACAGGTGCAACGGGAGCTACGGGAGTAACCGGACCCACCGGTCCCGGCGGAATAAACGGCGCGACGGGTGCAACAGGGGCAACCGGTCCTGCGGGTTCCACAGGCGCAACGGGCGCAACGGGAGCTACGGGCATTGCAGGTCCAACCGGTCCCACCGGAGTAACTGGTCCCACGGGAGCTACGGGAGCTACGGGAGCTACGGGTGAAGACGGCGAGGACGGCGTAGCCGCTTCGGTTGTAGTAGGCACTACTGACACGGGCGAACCCGGCACTGCGGCTATCGTAACTAACAGCGGCACTGCGCAAAACGCAGTGCTTGACTTTGTAATCCCCCGCGGCGCGACAGGTGCAACGGGCGCAACGGGTGCAACCGGTCCTGCGGGTGCGGAGGGTGCAACGGGAGTTACAGGTCCTACGGGCGTTACAGGCCCCACGGGCACGGCGGATTTAAACGCTTACGGCGGTTTGTATAACACGACGCCGCAAACGCTAAACTTAACCGTGGGCGGTACAACCCAGCTTCCGCTCCCTTCCAATATGCCCTTGAAAAACGTGACTTACACGCCCGCAAACAGTATTACCGTGGGCGCTGCCGGCGTGTATGAAATAAATTACTATTCCAACGTTTCGGCGGCACTGGGCACTACCGTCACTATGTCGGTGCGCAGAAACGGTACGGCAATACCGCAGGCTTCTATATCGCGTGTATTAGCGGTGGGCGTAGGCTCGCTTTATAACGGCAGCATTATAATTGCTTTAAACGCGGGCGACGTTATCGATATGGCGCTTTCCGCATTGCTTGCCGTAGGCATAACCTTGGGCGGCGGCGTAAACACTACTTTAACCGTAAAACAGATAAGCGTATAACGCAACCCGAGTAATTTCGGCTTAAAAGGTAGCCCGCCCCGTTTTCGGGCGGGCTATTTTCTTTGCGCGCCGTCAATTTTCTTTACAAACGGCGGCAATTAACATATAATATATTTAATTATGGCAAATCCTTTAATAGCAATAGTCGGCAGACCAAACGTTGGCAAAAGCACGTTTTTTAATAAGGTAGTCGGCAGAAAAATTTCAATAACCGAGGACAAGCCCGGCGTTACCCGCGACAGGCTGTACGCCGACGGCGAGTGGCGAGGTAAATCCTTTTCGATAGTGGATACGGGGGGCATAGAAATGCGCTCCGAGGACACTATGTGGCGCGAAATTAAAAAACAGGCGGAAGTTGCTATAGAAACCGCGCAGGTAATTCTGTTTTTCGTGGACGGCAGGGAGGGGCTTACATCGTCCGATTACGACGTAGCGGATATGCTCCGCCGCAGTAAAAAGCCCGTAATTTTAGTTGTAAACAAAATAGACGATTATTCCGAGGACAAGGTTTTCGAGTTTTATTCGTTGGGCTTGGGCGAACCGTACCCCGTTTCCGCCGAACATAGTACGGGTATAGGCGACGTTTTGGACGAGGCGGTTAGCTGGTTTGGCAAAGGCGAAACGGTAGAGGACGACGGAATTAAAATAGCCGTGGTCGGCAAACCCAACGCCGGCAAATCCAGCCTTGTAAACCGTTTACTCGGCTTCGAGCGTTCTATAGTAACCGATATCGCGGGCACTACGCGCGACGCCATAGACACCGCGCTGGACTACAACGGTAAAAAATATACCATTATAGATACTGCGGGAATAAGGAAAAAGAGCAGGGTAGAGGACGATATCGAGTACTATTCCCAGCTACGCGCTTACGACGCGGTGCGCCGCGCCGACGTTTGCCTTTTGGTTGTGGACAGCGCCGAGGGGCTTACCGAGCAGGATACCAAAATAATAGGCTTCGTCCACGAAGAAGGCAAACCCTCCGTCGTGGTTATGAATAAGTGGGACTTAATTGAAAAAGATACAAACACCATAAACAAATTTGAAGCTAAGCTGAAAGAAGATTTGAAATTTATGGACTATTTTAAGTCCGTGTACATTTCAGCTAAAACGGGACAGCGCGCGGAGAAAATTTTCGCGCTTATAGACGAGGTGTACGCACACTCCCGCTTCCGCGTTCCCACGGGCACGCTAAACGATTTAATTGCGGATACCGTGCGCGCCAACGAACCGCCCTCGTACAACGGAAGGCGGCTTAAAGTTTACTATTCCTCGCAGGTTGCGGTTGCGCCGCCTACGTTCGTTTTAAAAGTAAACTCCACCGATTTAATGCACTTTTCGTACGAGCGGTTTTTAGAAAACGTTATAAGGAAAAACTTTGATTTTTCGGGCACGCCCGTTAAAATTTTAGTCAGGGAGAACGGCGAACAATGAAAGAAATTGCCTTTTCCGGTTTGTGGTATTGGCTTATACTCTGCGCGGTTGCGTGCTATTTTATAGGCTGTTTCAATTTTGCCGTGCTTATTTCGCACTTTAAAAAGAAGGATATCCGCAATATTGGCAGCGGTAACCCCGGCACGCTTAATATGACCAGAACGTTCGGGCTTAAACTCGGCGCAGTAAACTTCCTTTGCGATATTTTAAAAGGCGGTTTGCCTGCCGTTGCCGTGTATTTCATATTCAGAAATTACGTTTTTGCGGGCACGGCTGTTAACGTAGCCGATTTTATGCGCTATTTCAGCGGAGTATTCGTCGTTATAGGGCACATTTTTCCCGTCACTATGAAGTTTAAGGGCGGTAAAGGCATTGCGTCTACGCTTGGTTTATTGGGGCTTGGGTTGACTTGCGAATGCGGCTGGTATTTACCTATAGTGCTGGTTATAGGCGCGCTTACGATAGGCTATATCGCGCTTACGGAGTGGGGTAGTATGGGTTCGCTTATAGGCGTTTCAGTGCTTACCGTATGGCAAGCCGTATTGTTTGTTTTAAGGTACCAAAACTCGTTGGTAAACGTGTGGATAATATCGCTTTTTATGATATTGCTTTTTATCAATATTCTCACTTGGGGCGCGCACAGAAAAAATATTTACAAACTGCTTGCGGGCGAAGAACACCACACCTCTATTATTAAACGCAAAAATAAATAAAATAAAACG
>CAJTPJ010000005.1:83147-106606 GCA_910578145.1 uncultured Christensenella sp.
GCGAAAGTTAAACTTTCGCGGCGCTTGCCGTATTAGTTACGAATAGTATGAAATAGCGCCCCTGAAAACGGCGTACGCAAGTTTTTGCTGGTATTCTTCCGAAATTAATAGTTTTTCGTCCTCTGCGTTGGATAAAAATCCGCACTCTACTATAACGGAAGGATTGGGCGTGCATTTAAGCATATAATAATCTCCAACCAACGCTTCGCTCTTTTTCACACATTCTTCCATATTGTTAAGCGAAGTTTGAATACAATCCGCAAGCGCCTTGCCGCTTTCGCTTCCCTTATCGAAAAACACCGTGCCGCCCCGTCGCGAAGGTAACGGGCAAAAATTTTGGTGTATGGAAATTACCATATCCGCCTTGCAGTTTTCTATAATTTCCTTGCGCTTTTTCATATCGCGCATTTTAAAACCTTTAGTGGAAAGCCCGTAAAGCCCGCCGTTGTTTTTGCGCGTCATAACCACGGTAAACCCCGCGTCGGTAAAATAACCTTTAAGTTGACGCGCTATGGCAAGGTTTAAGTCGCTTTCCTTTACCGAAGTGGTAATTCCGTGTACGCCCGCGTCCACGCCGCCGTGCCCCGCGTCTATAACCACAACCCGCTCGCCCGAGGCAAAGGCGGATTTTGCGGCTATTCCGCAACACACGCCAAGCGCAATTCCCGCCGCAACTATCAATGAAACCGCTAAAATAAAACTTTTCTTAAAAAATATTAATTTCACGCTATATACTATGGATTTATTGCATTTTTTATGATTGTATGTTAGAATATAGCCGTAAAAATTTACTTTTCGCGGGTTGCGGAGCATATTATGGAAAATTTGTTTAACCCCATATCAGAGGTTGCGGCTCGCAATATCAGCCCCGTAACGCTAGCGTTCGTCGGCGACGCCGTTTACACGCTGTACGTGCGCGAAAGGCTTGTAACTTTGCACGATTATTCCACCGGCACGTTGCAAAAAATGTCGTCCGCAGAAGTTTCGGCGCACGGGCAAAACGCGCTTTTAGAGCGTATACTGCCCCAACTTAACGAAGTGGAGATAGGCGTTTTCAAACGCGGCAGAAATGCAAAAAAGCCTACGCGCAGTAAAAACGCCAGCGTGGCCGAATACAACGCTTCCACCGGTTTCGAGGCGGTTTTGGGCTATCTCTTTTTAACGGGTAATTACGATAGGATAAAAGTGCTTTTAGACGGGAATAATAATGAAATTTGAGGGAAGAAACGCGGTTTTGGAGCTTTTGAAAACCGACAAAACCGTGGATAAAATTTTAATAGAAAAAAATCCTCAGGGCAGTCTTAAAAAAATTTTTGCCGAAGCGCGAAAAAAAAATTTAAGGGTGCAGTTCGTAGATAAAAAGGTTTTGGATAAAGAAAGCGCGGAGGGCAGGCATCAGGGCGTCATTGCTTTTGCAACCGACTACGCGTATTCCGCCGTAGAGGATATCGCGGCGGCAGAGGGGCAAAACGGGCTTGTAATTATCTGCGACAGCATAGAGGACGTGCACAATCTGGGCGCGATAATCCGCGTTGCCGAGTGCGCGGGCGCCAACGGCGTTATTATACCCGTAAACAAATCCGCAAGCGTTACCGAGGCGGTTATCCGCATTTCCGCGGGCGCGGCGGAGCATATTAAAGTTGCAAAGGCGAATTCGCTCGTGCACGCTATCGAGGTTTTGAAAAAAAGCGGGTATTGGATTTACGCGCTTGAAGCCGACGGTACTGATATTTATAAAACCGATTTAAGCGGCAAAGTCGCGCTGGTTATCGGCGGCGAGGACAGCGGGGTAAGGCGGCTTACACGTGAAAATTGCGACGGTTGTCTTTCCCTTCCGCTGTACGGCAAAGTCAACTCGTTAAACGCGTCCGTCGCGCTTGGCGTTGCCGTTTACGAAGTTTTGAGAAGAAGATGACGGAAGAAGAGCTGGTCGTGCTTGCGCGCACGGATAAAGCCGCGCAAGAAGAATTGTTTAACAAATATACGCCGCTGGTAAAGTCGGTTGCGGCAAGGTTTTTTCTTTGCGGCGGAGAGTGGCAGGATTTGGCTCAAGAGGGCTTCGTCGGGCTATATTCCGCGGTCAATTCGTTTGAAACGGGCGGGGCAAGTTTTTCAACTTACGCCTATACGTGCGTTAGAAACGCCGTGGCGGACGCGGTAAAAAAGAGTTTGGGCAACAAAAATTCCGCGCTTAACAATTTCGTACCCATAGTTGAAATAGGCGGTGAAATTTCGCCGTACAGTCCCGAGGACGAAATTATCCGCAGGGAGAGCAGGGCGGAGTTTTTGCAAAAAATTTCTAAAAATCTGTCGTCGCTTGAATTTAAAACTATAGTTATGCGCCTTGACGGTATGGGCGCGGGCGAAATTGCCGCCGCGCTGGATAAATCCGTAAAAAGCGTAAACAACGCTACGGCGCGGGCAAAGTGCAAACTTGAAAAATTATACGGTCAGACGGGGAGTTAAATTTGGCGTATCTTGCTTTTTACAGGACTTTCAGACCTACGGCTTTTGACGAAGTCGTCCGTCAGGAACACATAGTAAGGATATTAAAAAACCAGATTGCAAGCGACAAAGTGGGGCACGCATATCTGTTTTGCGGGCCGCGCGGCACGGGTAAAACCACGCTTGCAAAAATTTTTGCGCGCGCTATAAACTGCGAAAATCCGCAAAATTCTTCCCCGTGCGGGAAGTGCGCCGTTTGCCGTGCCCTTGCCGACGGCTCGTCATTGGATATTTCGGAAATAGACGCGGCGTCAAACAACGGCGTTGACGAAATGCGCGACCTCCGCGAAAAGGTGCAGTACCCGCCCGTGGCGGGCAGGTATAAAGTTTATATTATCGACGAGGTGCATATGCTAACGCAGTCGGCGTTTAACGCGGTTTTAAAAACTTTGGAAGAGCCGCCCCGCCACGCCGTTTTCATACTCGCCACAACCGAGCCGCAGAAAATCCCCGCAACCATTTTGTCGCGCTGTATGCGCTTCGACTTTAAGTTAATTCCCCAATCCGATCTTGAACAGCTTATAAAATCTGTGTTTGAAAAAACGGGCAAGGAGTACGAGCCCGCAGCCGTCGCCGCTATCGCCCGCGCGGGCGCAGGCAGTGCGCGCGACAGCCTTTCAATAGCCGATACGTGCGCTTCCTATTCCCGCGGGAAGCTGACTTACGACGACGTTAACGCCGTTTTGGGCAGCGCCGAATGGGCGAAAGTGGCGCATATATGCGGGTTAATTTTGTCGGAAGACTATGGCGGGGCTATTTCCGCAGTGGAAGAAATTTTATCAACGGGCAAGGGTGTGGGCGTACTTATAAAAGATATGCTGAACTTTTTAAACCAATGTACCGTGGTAAAAGTTTGTAAAAACTCGCGCGAGATAGTTAATCTTCCCGACGAAACTTATAAAATAATAGAGCAAACGGCGCAGGTTGCCGACGGACACAAACTTTTGCGCGTAACCGAAATACTTACGCGTGCGGAAACGGATATGCGCTACTCCACAAGCGGCAGAATAACGCTTGAAACGGCGGTTTTAAAGGCGGCTATGCCGCAATCCGACTACGATATAGACGCGCTTATAGGCAAGGTGAACGCGCTTGAAAAGCGCATATGCGGGGGTGTAGCGCCTTTGCCCGTTATTCCGCCGCCCGTTTTGCCCAAACAAGGGCACGAGGCCGAATTTGTAAAGGCACAGCCCGAAAAAGTTGCTCCTCAACCTCAACCCAAATCACAGCTGCAACCGCCCGCGCCTAAAAAGCCGGTAATTTTGCAGGACGACGACAGTCCGTTCGGCGGCGCGCCGTTCGGAAAAACCCAGCCAATTGCTCCCCCTGCGGCGGAAACCGTGCAGTCGGCGCTGTTTGATAATTATAAGCGCGAAACCACGCCTTCGGGCGTTGTTATAGATAAGCGCTCGGCGTTTGGCAAGTTTTTGAAAATGCTGAGAACCACGCACAAAAACATAGTAGTTTTTACTGCGTGTATGGACCTTGACCACGAGTTCGAGGGTGATAAACTTATTCTCATTACCGAAGAAGAAGCCGTTTTTAAATCGCTTAACCGCGCGGATAATGCGAAATTTATAGGCGAAGTGCTTTTGGAACTTGGCGTAACCGATTTTGAGGTGCGCTTTAAACAGAAGGGCGAAACCGATTACGAGCGCGCTATGCGCGAGCTGAAAGCAAATTTCAACGGTACGGATATTCAGGAAAAATAGCCGTTAGTTGCGGCATATTCGGGGGTGTAAGCCCTTTAAAACTAATAGAGGTGTAATTTATGGCAGGATTTAAAGGCGGAATGGGCGGTATGGGCGGAATGCAAAATCTTATGCGCGAAGCCCAGAAAATGCAGGAACAAATGCAGGAAGCCGATAAAGAGCTTGAAGAGCTTGAAGTTGTCGGGCTTTCTGGCGGCGGCGAAGAGGGCGACGAAACCGTAGTGGTTTATATGAACGGTAAAAAGGTAATTAACGGTATTGAGTTCGGCAGTAAACTTTCGCAACTCGTAGATATAACCGACGATGACGACGTGGAAATGCTTGAAGATTTGATAATGGCGGCAATTAACGACGGTTACAAAAAAGCCGACGAATTGTACGAGGAGAAAATGGGTCCTTTCGCCAAAGCCAAAGGGTTGTTTTAACGATGGATATTTTTATCGAACCCATAGGCAAACTTATAAACCAATTTTCCCGTTTGCCCGGCGTAGGCAAAAAAACCGCTCAGCGTTACGCGTATAAAATTATAGGAATGACCGACGCGGAAGCGAAAGAGTTTGCCGAAGCCGTTTTATATTGCAAGCGCCGCGTGCGCTACTGTAACGTTTGCGGAAATTTTACCGAGGAAGAAACTTGCGATATCTGCAAAAACCGCGCGGCAACATCCATTTGCGTGGTGAAAGAACCCAAAGACGTAATAGCAATGGAAAAACTGCACGAGTTTAAGGGCGTTTACCACGTTTTGCACGGCGTTATAAGTCCTATGGACGGTGTGGGACCCAACGATATAAGAATTAAAGAACTGCTTGCTCGCGTCACTCCCGAAGTAAAGGAAGTGATAATGGCAACCAATCCCGACGTGGAAGGCGAAGCTACGGCTATGTATATAGCCCGACTTTTAAAGCCTTTGGGCGTAAGCGTAACGCGGCTTGCACACGGAATACCCGTAGGCAGCGAGCTGGAATATACTGACGAGGTAACCCTTTCAAGGGCGTTTACAGAAAGGAAATCGATATGAAGATAAGTGTTTTAGGTTGCGGGCGTTGGGGCTCGTTTATCGCCTGGTATCAGGCAACCGTGCTTAAAAACAAGGTGATAAGCTGGGGCCCTGAGGGCGACTATTCTTACGAAATTTTAAAGTCCACGGGCAAAAACGAATACGTTGAACTTGACAAATCCATTGAACTTACCTGCGACCTCGGGCGCGCGGTAAGCGCAAGCGATATAATAATTATATCCATTTCTTCGCAGGGGCTTCGCGGCTTTATGAAAAAGGTTGCCGCTTTCGATATCACGGGCAAAATTTTCGTGCTGTGTATGAAGGGCATTGAGGAAGCAACGGGCAAGCGGCTTTCCGAAGTTATGTTGGAAAGCGGCGTTAAAAAGGATAAAATAGCCGTGTGGGTAGGTCCCGGGCACATTCAAGCGTTTACGCAGGGTATTCCCAACTGTATGGTGGTGGACAGTTACGACCCCGAGCTTAAAAGATATATCGCCGACAATTTCAAAAGCAATTTGATTCGCTTTTATTACGGTAACGATATCGTAGGCACGGAAATAGGCGCGGCGGCGAAAAACGTTTTGGGCATTGCCGCAGGCGTGCTTGACGGCAGCGGCTTCGTCAGCTTGAAAGGTCCTTTAATGGCGCGCGGCGCGTACGAAGTGGGTAGGCTTATAAAGGCAATGGGCGGCGAGTTTAACTCGGCGTACGGGCTTGCGCACCTCGGCGACTACGAAACCACGCTGTTTTCCGAATATTCCCATAACCGCCGCTACGGTGAAATGATGGCGCGCGGCGCTAAGTTTGACAAACTTGCCGAGGGGGTTATGACTGCAAAGGCTATGAAAGAGCTTGGCGACAGTTGCGGCGTGGAGTTGCCCATAACCAACGCTGTGTACGAGGCTTGCTTCCTTTCGCACTGCTTCGACGGCGGCGACGGCGCTAAAACGTGTATGGAAATAATATTGAAACTGTTTGATAGGGTAACCAAAAGCGAATTTTAAAAACAAACGCCGCTAATTAGTCACAAACTTGAAAAAATTATATAATAGGGTTAAATACGGTTGCTATTTTTCGGCAATCGTATTAAAATTTTATAGAAAATTTATTAAAGGATTAAAATAGATGATACGCAACGATTTGAGGAACGTAGCTATAATTGCGCACGTAGACCACGGCAAAACCACGCTAGTAGACGCAATGTTAAAGCAAAGCCACACTTTCCGTGACAACCAAAACGTGGAAGAGAGGGTTATGGACAGCAACGCCATAGAGCGCGAGCGCGGCATCACCATACTTGCAAAAAACACTTCCATAAACTACAAAGGCGTTAAAATAAACGTTGTGGATACGCCGGGGCACGCCGACTTTTCGGGCGAGGTAGAGCGCGTAATGATGATGGTAAACGGCGTTTTGGTGCTGGTTGACGCGGCGGAAGGCCCTATGCCGCAAACCCGTTTCGTTATGCAAAAAGCGCTTGAAATGGGGCACCGTCTGATAATCGTAGTAAACAAAATTGACCGCCCCGACGCGCGCCTTGGCGAAGTTCAGGACGAAATTTTGGAGCTGTTGCTGGAATTGGACGCTTCCGACGACCAGCTTATGTCGCCGGTGGTATGGTGTTCGGGCAGGGACGGCACGGCAACGCTTGATATAAACGAGGCGGGCAAGGACTTAACTCCGCTTTTTGAAACTATTTTAAACCATATCCAGCCTATGGAAGCCGACGTTGACGGCGCAACGCAAATTCTCGTTTCGTCGATAGACTATAACGACTACGTAGGGCGTATTGGAATAGGCAGAATAGAGCGCGGCACGGCAAGGCAGGGACAAGCCGTTACCGTTTGCAATTACAATAACGTTCAACTTAAAGTTCCGGGCAAAATCGTAAACCTTTACCAAATCGAAGGGCTTAACCGCGTGGCTTGCGAAAGCGCAAAAGCGGGCGATATAGTCTGCTTTTCGGGGCTTGAAAAAATAAATATAGGCGACACTGTGTGCGCGACCGACTGCGTTGAAGCTCACAAGTTTGTAAAAATAACCGAACCCACCGTTGAAATGACTTTCTCGGTAAACGATTCGCCTTTTGCCGGCAAAGAAGGCAAATTGGTAACCACCCGCCATATCCGCGACAGGTTGTTTAAGGAACTTTTAAAGGACGTTTCACTGCGCGTGGAGGAAACGGACTCGGCAGACAGTTACCGCGTTTGCGGACGCGGCGAAATGCACCTTTCCATACTTATTGAAAATATGCGCAGGGAGGGTTACGAATTTCAGGTTTCCACGCCCCGCGTAATGTTTAAAGAGATTGACGGGGTGCAGTGCGAGCCTATGGAGCGGCTTATAGTAGACGTGCCGGACGACGCTACGGGCGCGGTTTTCCAGAGTATGGGCAACCGCAAAGGCGAGCTTTTGCATATGAGCGCAATAGGTTCGCGCACCAGACTTGAATTTATAATTCCCGCCCGCGGGCTTTTCGGCTATAAATCGGAGTTTCTTACTTCAACCAAGGGCGAGGGCGTTATGTCAAGCGTATTTTTTGAATATCAGCCGTATAAAGGTGAGCTTTCCCGCCGCAGCACGGGCTCTTTGATAGCCTTTGAAACGGGCGAAGCGGTAACTTACGGGCTTTTCAACGCGCAGGGCAGGGGCACGCTGTTTATCGGCGCGGGCACGCCCGTTTACGAGGGTATGATTGTAGGCGAAAGCCCCAAAAGTGAGGACATAAACGTAAACGTGTGCAAAACCAAGCACCTTACAAACACCCGTTCCAGCTCCAGCGACGACGCGTTGCGTCTTATCACGCCCAAGAAAATGAGCCTTGAAGAGTGCCTTGAATTTATCGGCGACGACGAACTTTTGGAAGTTACTCCTAAAAATATCCGCATAAGAAAGCGTATTCTCGATAGCGAGCTGCGCGCCAAAGCTAACGCCAAAATTAAAAAGGGTTTGGCATAAAAAGCGTTTTCAAATCATATAATTAACCACCCGTTAATGGGTGGTTTTTTTGTGAGGTTGAAATAATGGAAGGGCATAGCATCAGCGTTGAACAGTGCAAAAAGGTTACGGCTACCGCCGTTTCAAGCGTTGACAGTTTTTCGGATAAACAAATAGTTTTAAGTTACGAGCAGGGCAGAATAGTTGTTACGGGTTCGGGAATGAAAATAATAAACTTTTCAAAAACCAGCGGTTCTTTTGCGGCTACGGGCAACGTAAACGGCGTAAGGTACTTGCAGAAAGGAAGTTCGTTAAAACAAAAACTGTTTAAATAAAATATGCGATTTTACGTATTCATTATCTGTCTATTTTGCGGGGTTATCAGCGGCGTGTTTTACGACGTGCTGTTCGTCGCCCGTTCGTTAGTGTGCGGCGTAGATAAGCGCGAATACACCGTAAAGGACAAAATATTTATAATATGCGCCGACTTAACGTACTGCGCCGTGTTTGCGGCGGGGTTTATTTTCGCTTCGGTTATGTTCGATTTTGAAGAGTTGCGGTTTTATATGCTTTTGGGCTGTTTGCTGGGCGCGGGGCTCTATTTAAAAAGTTTTCACGTAATTGTTGCATTTTGCGTAAAAAAAGCGTATAATAAACTCGTAAAAAACAAGGAGAATAAAGTTGGACGAGCAAAAGAAAAACCGCGTCGCCGCAGCGGTAACGGTAAACGTAATAGTTTTAGTGGCAATTCTCGTAGCCGTAATAATTTACCAGCTGGCTGAGATAGTTATTTTCAACGCGCGCAAAAACGAGCTTTTAAGCGAAATAGCAAAGTACGAACAACTTATCGAACAGGGCGAAACCGACCTTGAATATCTTCAGTCGGAACAATATCTTTTAGACCTTGCCTTGAAATTAGGATATACTTTCCCCAAAGATTAAAATGAAAATTGCCGTTATAGACGTAGGTTCAAACTCCGTCCGCCTGGGTATGATTGCGGACGGAAAAACTTTATATAAGAGCATTAAAACTACGCGCCTTGGCGAGGGGTTGTCCTTTAGCGGCGCTATCAAGCGCGAAGCAATGGAGCGCAGCGCCCAAGCGGTGGCTTTTTTCGTTGAACGGGCAAAAAGCGAAGGCGCGGAAAAAACTTACGTATTTGCCACCGCTGCGGTTCGTTCGGCTATAAACGGCGGCGATTTCGTAAGCCTTACCCGCGGGCTTTGCGGCGTGAAAATAGACGTGATAAGCGGCGAAAAGGAAGCGCAAATAGGTATGTTGGGCGCGCTTGGTTTGAGCGACGGCGGAATGATAGATTTGGGCGGCGCAAGCACCGAAGTAACCGTGCGCAGGCGAGGCGAAACCGCGTACGCAAAAAGCGTGAATATCGGTGCCGTAAGGCTTTACGATTTGGCGGGCAGGGACTATGCAACGCTTGAAAAAGTGATAGCGGACAAGCTGCCCGAATACGGCGTTTTTAGCGCGAAACTCGATGATATGTGGGGGGTAAGCGGTACGGCTACTACTCTTGCGGCGCTTAAACACGGGCTTAAAGAATATGCGCCGCAAGTGGTGCAGGGCACGCCGTTAACCGTTTCCGAAATAGAAAATTGCGCCTTAACTTTACTTAATACGCCCGTTGAAAAAATATGCGAACTCTGCGCCGTGGACGCCCGCCGCGCCGATATAATAGGGGGCGGGGCTTTGCTTTTGGCAAGACTTATGCAAAAGTTTGAAATTGAAAAAATAAGGGTTTCCGACCGCGACAATTTAGAGGGCTATTTAATGCTGAAAGAAGGTGCGTTGTGAAAAAATTTACCGTAATTTTATCTTTGACGGGCGCGCTTGCTTTCGCGGGATTTCTCGGTTACGCCTATTGGCTTAATTACGGGTTATGGGCTATTGCGGTTTGCGCCGCAACGGTGATTGCTTTGCCCGTTTCAAGCCTTTTGCACGAGCTGGGACATATGCTTTTCGGGGTTATATGCGGCATAAAAGCCGTGCCGCAGTTTAAACTATTCGGCTCGTCAAGCTGTAAATTAATTCCTAAAAAAGACAAAAATTTGCGTGCGCGCATATTTTTTACGGCTATCGGCGGGCTGGTTGTAAATCTTTTAACGGTTGCGCTGTCGGTGCTGGCAATTACGTTGCCGTTTATGCCTTTATGGCTTTCGGTTTTGGCACCGTCGTCGCTATATCTGTTTTTGTTAAACGATATGCCCGTGGAATTTGCAAGCGGCAAAACAGACGGGCTGATATGTAACGAGGTTTTAAACAATACGGATTCGGCTAAAGTTATGGTAGCCGTGTTAACGGTGCAGGCGCAAATATTAAATGGTAAGCCTATTGCCGAAATAGACGAAAAATTGCTTTTCGGCGTGCCGCAAATCCGCGAAGACGACGCGGCGTTTATCGCTTTAACCGAACTTAGGTACGAGTACTGCGCCGCCTTAGGCGAAACCGAAAAAGCCGAAAAATACCGCTTGCGGTATGAACGCCTTAAAGAAGAATATCTGTAAAAAAACCAACCCGCCGCGATTAATTTCGCGGCGGGTTTTTAATTTTCTTAACCGTCGTATTTAGCAGGTTGCCAATCCGTTTTCAACTTATGCGGTACAGTTTGCCAAAGCAGTGTGGGCATACCCTGCCCCAAGTTTCCGCCTGAGTTTTGCATACGTGGTTGCCGCAGTTTCCGCATTCAAAAAATTCGTTTAAAAAATCGCCGCCGCGGGCGTGTTTACAGTTAAATTTTTCCATAAAAAAAGTATGTGAAAAACGCCTTTTTTCATACCCGCAAACAAATTTCACAGTCAATCCCTTGCATTTGATTATATAATATGGTATAATAAAAATAACTTTAAAAAAGAAAATTTTGATGGGGGTTTTTTCAATGCCTGAAAAAATCGAAAACAGTTACGACGCCAATTCTTTGCGCGCGCTTAAAGGGCTTGAACCCGTGCGCGAGCACCCCGGAATGTACATTGGACCAACCGACGAAAAAGGTCTTCATACGCTCGTTAGAGAGGTCATCGACAACTCCATAGACGAAGCGCTTGCTGGCTATTGCGACACCATAAACGTGGTAATCGAAAAGGACGGCTCCTGCACCATTCGCGATAACGGCAGAGGTATTCCCACGGGTATAAACAAGGACGCGGGCATAAGCGGCGTTGAACTTGCGCTTACCAACCTTAACGCGGGCGGCAAGTTCGGCGGCGGCAATAAGGCGGGCGGCTATAAAATTTCTTCGGGACTGCACGGCGTGGGCGTTTCTTGCGTTAACGCGCTTTCCGATACGCTTATAGCGGAAGTAAGCCAAAACGGGCATATTTTCCGTCAGGTTTACCATTGCGGCATACCCGAAGAACCTTTAAAAATAGTGGGCGACACCGACAAAACGGGTACTACTATAAGTTTCCACCCCGACGCGACTATGCTGGAAACGATAGATTTTAATTACGACACGTTAAAAACTTTATTGCGCGAGCTTTCCTACCTCAACAAGGGGCTTAAACTCACGCTTTCCGACCTTCGCGGCGAAAAAGAACGCCACGACGAATTTTGCTACGAGGGCGGCGTAGTTCACTTTATAGAGGATATAAACAAGGGTAAACAAACTCTGTTTGAAAAGCCCGTATATTTTGAGGACAGCGAGGGCGACGATAGATTTTTGGAAGTAGCCATACAGTACAACGACAGCTATTCCGAGCAGATTTTCCCCTTCTCCAACAATATCCGCCAGCCCGACGGCGGCACTCATCTCGACGGCTTTAAGGCGGCTTTAACCAAGGTTATAAACGACGCGGGCAAGCGGCTTAATATCTTAAAGGAAAACGAAAAACTTTCCGGCGACGACGTGCGCGAAGGCATTACGGCGGTTGTTTCCGTTAAAATTGCAGACGCTCAGTACGAAAGCCAGACCAAAGCCAAACTTTGCTCCACTTACGTAAGGGGCTTCGTGCAGAAAGCGGTGGTTGATAAATTCGGAACTTATCTCGAAGAGCACCCTTCGGAAACGCGCGAGCTGATTATGCGCTGTATAACCGCGCAACGCGCAAGAGAAGCGGCAAGGCTCGCTAGGGAAGAAACGCACCGCAAGGGTGTTTTGGAAAGCACCAAATTGCCCGGTAAACTTGCCGATTGTTCGGACAAACGTTCGGAGCTGTGCGAAATTTATATAGTTGAGGGCGACTCGGCAGGCGGCACTGCAAAGCAGGGGCGCGACAGGCGTTTTCAGGCTATTTTACCGCTGCGCGGCAAAATTTTAAACGTTGAAAAGGTAAGAATAAACCGCGTACTTGAAAACGAAGAAATAAAAGCAATGATTACCGCGTTCGGTTGCGGTATACAGGAAAACTTTGACGAAAGCAAGTTAAGGTACGACCGCATTATAATAATGACCGACGCGGACGTAGACGGCTCGCACATAAGAATACTTTTATTAACTTTCTTTTTCCGCTATATGCGACCGCTTGTAGAAAACGGGCACGTATACGCCGCCCAGCCGCCTTTGTACAAGGCGTTTGGCAAAGGCGTACCCGAAACCTATCTCTACGACGACAAGGCGTTAGAGGAGTTTAGAAAGACGTATAACGGCAAATTCGAGCTTCAGCGCTATAAAGGATTGGGCGAAATGGACAAGGAACAGCTTTGGGAAACCACTATGGACCCGGCTAAGCGCACGCTTGTAAGAATAAACGTAGAAGACGCGGTGGAAGCGGACAAAATGTTTTCTCTGCTTATGGGCGAACAGCCTGAACTCCGCCGTCAATTTATAGAAGAAAACGCAAAACTCGTAGCCGAGCTTGACGTATAACCCCCTTTTCGGGACGTACCGTAACTATTAAAAAATAAAATCAAGGAAGATATTATGGCAAAAAAAGAAACGAGTCCGGAGTTGACCGAAGAATTTAAACGAACTCTCGAAATGACAAAGTTGCTTGACGTCGAGGTGGACGAAGAACTCAAAAAATCTTTCATCGCCTATGCAATGGCGGTAAACGTTTCCCGCGCAATACCCGACGTAAGGGACGGTTTAAAGCCCGTTCACCGCAGAATTTTGTATTCTATGCACGAGCTTGGCTTAACCTACGACAAGCCTTTCAGAAAGTGCGCGCGTATCGTCGGTGATTGCCTTGGTAAATATCACCCCCACGGCGACAGCTCGGTTTACGACGCGCTGGTAAGGCTTGCGCAGGATTTCTCCATAAACTTTCCGCTCGTTGACGGGCACGGTAACTTCGGCTCGGTAGACGGCGACCCCGCCGCGGCAATGAGGTATACCGAAGCGCGTATGTCGCGCCTTTCTTCGGAAATGTTGCGCGATTTGGATAAGGAAACGGTAGATTTTTACCCTACCTTCGATGACACGGGTTTACAACCCTCGGTGCTTCCAGCGCGTTTCCCCAATATGCTTGTAAACGGCTCCGACGGTATTGCGGTGGGTATGGCAACCAATATCCCGCCCCACAACCTGGCAGAGTGTATCGACGGCGTTATAGCGCTTATAGATAACCCTGAAATAGACGTTGACGGGCTTATGGAATATATCGTGGCGCCCGACTTCCCTACGGGCGCGTTGATAATGGGCAGAAGCGGCATTAAAAAGGCTTATAGAACGGGCAGGGGAAGCATTATAATCCGTTCGCGCTGTGAAATTGAAGAGTACCAAAGCGGTTCGCAAACGCGCACCCGCATAATCGTGACCGAAATCCCCTATCAGGTAAACAAAGCAAGGCTTGTTGAAAATATCGCAGACCTTGTAAAAAACAAAAAGATAGAGGGCATATCCGATATCCGCGAAGAATCCGACCGCGATGGTATGAGGATAGTGGTAGAGGTCAAAAAGGACGCAAACGCTCAGGTAGTTTTAAACCTTTTATACAAACATACCAACTTGCAGGTTTCCGACGGCATTATAATGCTTGCTTTGGTTGACGGCACGCCCAAAATTTTAAACTTGAAAGAGTGCCTTTACTACTACCTTGAACACCAGAAAGAAGTTGTAATCCGCCGCACCAAGTATGACTTGGCAAAAACCGAAGAACGCGCGCACATTTTGCGCGGACTCGTAATAGCGCAGGCAAGCATAAACGAAGTTGTAGAGGTTTGTAAAAACGCTAAAGACAAAACCGACTGCGTGCAAAAACTTACCGCCAACTTCGCATTGGACGAAAGACAGGCAACGGCGGTTGCCGAACTCAGGCTTTTCAGAATTTCCCATCTTGAAGTGGATAAATTAAACGAAGAGCTTGCCTCGTTAGAAGCGGCAATAGCCGATTTTAAGGATATCCTTGCAAACGAAAGCAGGGTGCTTGACATTATAAAAACCGATCTTTTGGAAATTAAGCGCAAATACCCGTCGGAAAGAAGAACGGAAATTGCGGTGGATTTCAGCGGCGATATCGAGGACGAGGATTTAATCCCCGTAGAGCAAGTAGTAGTTTCTATGACCCACTCGGGCTACGTAAAGCGTTTGCCCGTTACCGAGTACCACGCGCAAAACCGCGGCGGTAAGGGCATTACGGCGCACCGTCCCAAGGAAGAGGACTTCGTGGAAAAAATGTTCGTATGCTCCTCTCACGACTATCTGTTGCTGTTTAGCGACCGCGGCAGGGTATATAGAATTAAGGCTTACGAAATTCCTGAAGCGGCGCGTACGGCGCGCGGCAGGGCGGTTGTAAACCTCGTCCAAATTGCACAGGACGAAAAAATTACTACTATAATCCCCGTTAAAGAGGGTGCGGAAGGGTTTATCGCCTTTGCAACCCGCGGCGGACTTATAAAGAAAACTAAGATAGAAGAGTTTGCAAGAATTAACAAAAACGGCAAAATCGCTATTAAACTCAACGACGACGATACGCTTATTTCCGTGCAGTTTACAACGGGCGACGACGAGCTTATGATTGCCTCCAAGGGCGGCAAGTGCATACGCTTCCACGAATCCGGCGTGCGCTCTATGGGCAGGGATACCGCGGGCGTTAAGGCAATGCGTATTGGCGAGGGCGACGCGCTTGTGGATATGCTCGTCGTGGACGAAAGCAAGGATATTTTAACCGTTACCACGGGCGGCTATGGCAAGCGCAGCAAGGTAGAAGATTACCGCGTTCAGGGCAGAGCCGGCAAGGGCATAAAAGCGGGTACTTTCAACGAAGTAACGGGCAGCCTTATAAATCTTAAACAGGTAACCGACGAGGACGATATTATGATTATCTCCGACGGCGGAACGATTATAAGAATGCACTGTTCGTCAATTTCAACCATAGGCAGAGCGGCGCGCGGCGTAAGGCTTATGCGCCTTAAAGACGGGCTTGTAGCCACCGTTGCAGTTACCGAGCGCGACGAGGAAGCGGAAACGCAAGCGCCCGAAGAAGCTACCCCCGAGGATTTGGCTGAAACCGAGGACGGCGGCGAAACCGAATAATATAAAAAGGCAATAAAACAGCCGCGGATATTTCCGCGGCTGTTTTTAGTTTATAAAAATATTATCTTTTTTTCGCGTAGGTTACAAGCGTTAGAAAACCTGCAAAGACGAACGTTGCGCCGCCAACGCAAAGTATAATCATAATAAGGTTTTGGTTTTCGCTGATAAAAACGTGTTCCGCAGGGTTTTCGGGGTTGTACGCAATTTCCCGCGTGGTTCCGTTAATAGGTTTAACGTTTGAAGAGTTGCTTTCGGCGGCTTTATAAACTTTGCCGTCCACAACGTATTCCACTATTGCCCGATAGCTGGTTTCGCGGTAGCCGTCGTCTTCTTCGTCCTTTCGGTTGTTACCAACGACTATAGCTTGGATATGCGGCCATTCGCTCTTTTTCCGTTCAACGGAATTGCGGTAAAGTATTCCTCCCGCAATAAGCGCCGCGCCGACTAAAATTATAATAAAACCCGTTATAAGAAAAGTCTTTCTGCCGCTTAAAACCATAGTTATCCCTGCTGTTTTTGTTGTTTTTTACCCGTGGAGGGCATTATAACGTGCATCAGCTCTATAAGCCAGCTTGAAAGCGGGAAAGCCGCCTCGATAGCCACGACTATAGTTAAAATCTTTGCATAATCCCACTTGATATCCGACCAGCCTTTGTATAGCAAGTTATCCGCAATGTACGGCACGGCGTAGCAGGTAATGCAAATTGCAAACACCGCAAGGCATAGGGTGGCTCGGAACACGTTAAACGGCTGGCACAGCCTGAACACCATTACAAATCCGGAGAAAGTCATTGCTATCATACACATAGGCAGATAGTGATTGCCAAACTCTTCGGGCTGTATAGTGTTCGTAAGGTACATCGCCATTACGCATATAATCATCAGTACCGCGCCCGAGATAGCTCCGCTCATAACGTGCGTAATAAACTTGCCCTGAACCCTGTCCTTGTTGGGTTGTAACGAAAGGAAGAAGGAGGGCGCCGCTATAATAGCGGTTTCCAAAAGCAACATATTCTGCGGCATAAACAGATAAGGCTGCCCCATACAAATGCACAAAAACGCGAGTATAGCCGTAAACAGCGTTTTCATAAGATATAGCGCCGACGAATTTTTAATGTTGTTTATAACCCGCCTGCCCTCGGCAACGACTTTAGGCATAGAATTGAAGTTGTTGTCCATTAATACCAAGTGCGAAACGTTTCTCGCCGCCTCGCTGCCCGAAGCAACCGAAATTGCGCAGTCGGCTTCCTTTAAGGCGAGAATGTCGTTTACGCCGTCGCCCGTCATCGCAACCGTGTTGCCTTGCGCCTTTATAGAGCGCACCAATATTGCCTTCTGCTCGGGTGAAACCCTACCGAAAACGGTGTATTTGTTGGCTACGTTTTCAACTTCTTTTTCGTTAAGTCCGTCAAGTGAAATAAACTTGTCGGCTTGCGCAATTCCCGCGCGCTTTGCCACCTCTGAAACCGTAATTGGGTTGTCGCCCGAAATTACTTTAACGTTAACGTCGTTATCCTTAAACCATTTAATGGTTTCCACAGCGTCTTCGCGCACGTTGTCGGCAATGGAAATTATCGCTATGGGCTTCATAACGGCGGGCAGTTTATCCCCTACGATAGGCGCGGGGGAGTGAGCCAGCACAATTACGCGCAAGCCCATTTGCGCATACTGTTTTACTATTTTTTCAACTTTCGCGGGATAGGGTTTTAACACGAACTCGGGCGCGCCCATCGCGTAAGTTCCCGCCTCGTCAAAGGTAACGGCGGAAAGTTTGCGCTTTGAAGAAAATGGTATTTTCGCAGTGGCGGCAAGTTTGTCGTTATAACCGAAATGATTGTATAGTGCAATGGAGGTTTGGTTGTTGCCGTCAAGCTCCCTTAACATACTGCCCATAATATCGTTGAGCGACAGCTCGCCCGCGGTATTTAAAATTACCGTGTCGTTTACGCGCATTCTGCCGTCGGTGATAGTGCCCGTTTTGTCAAGGCAAAGCACGTTTACGCGCGCCAGCATTTCAAGCGAATACATATCCTGCACCAGCGTTTGCGACTTTGCAAGCCTGACTATGCCCACGGCAAGCGCAATACTAGTTAGCAGCAACATACCCGAGGGTATCATACCTATAACTACTGTACAGGTGCGCTGTATTGCGTAGTTTACGTCGGGATTTTTTATAACCGTGCCGCCCGCTTCCACAACGTTTTTGTACATTTCGCTGTCGTAGTCGATATGGTGCAGGGTGGTAAGGAAAGTGCCTATAGCAATAGGAATGATGAGCATTGAAACGCATTTTATAATCAGTTTCGTAGAATTCATCAATTCGGAATTGGGGCGCTTGTATTTTTTCGCTTTGGAAGTCAGCTTTTCAAGGTAAGTTTCCTTGCCTACTTTTTCAACGCGAAATTTACCGTTGCCGCTGGATATAAAGCTACCTGCGTACAAAAGGTCGCCAACCTGCTTTTTTATAGCTATAGATTCGCCCGTCAAAAGGCTTTCGTTAACTTCAACCGAGCCTTCGGCAAGAATTACGTCGGCGGGCACCTGACTGCCCAAATCAAGCAAAATTACGTCGTCAAGCACTAATTCCTGCACTGAAATTTCCACTACTTCGCCGTCGCGCACAACCTTAACGGTGTTGTTTGCAAGTATCGAAAGTTTGTCTATGGAAAGTTTAGAGCGGATTTCCTGTATAATGCCTATAACTATGTTTGCCGTGGTTATAGCCACAACCATATAGTTTGAAAGCCCCTGCGTGTTTGCAATTAACAGCGCGATAGCCGCAATAAGGCACAAAAGGTTGAAAAACGTGCAAATATTTCCAATGAAAATGCTTGCGTACGAACGCGAGTATTTTTTGTTGGTGTCGTTAAACTGAAACTGCTTAAACCGCGTTTCAACCTGCTGTGCGGTAAGACCTTTGTTCAGCTTGGGCGAATATCTTTCAACTTTCGCCGTAACCGCCTTTTTGGGGTGTTTTTTAAAATATTTAACGAGTTTCTGCTTGTCAAACGGCTGGTTTCCCGTAGCTGCAATTTCGGCTTTTGCCGCGGGTTTTTCCTCGTCGCCGGGGAAAAGCGCAATTTGCACCGGTTCGTGCTTTACTTCGGGCGCGGCAACTTGCGCGTCGGAAACGGCAACTTCTTCCTCGGCGGTTTTAGCGGGTTCGGGCGTTTCCGTTTTCTTAGGTTCGTCGTCCTGTTTTTTGTTGTTTACTTTAAAAAAAATCTTACTCATAAAAACTCAATAAACGCGTTTACGCGTCGCACGTTATTATACATAATATATTGTACCATAAATATAAAGTATTTTCAAGAAAAAGAAAGATATTTATTTGCTTTTGAAATTTATTTTAAGTATAATTGTCTTGTACAAATTTTTCAGAGGCGTTAAATGATAGATATCAACATTTTGAGAGAAAATCCCGAGCTTGTAAAAGCTAATATCAAAAAGAAATTTCAGGATAAAAAACTGCCCGTAGTGGACGAAATTTTAACCCTTGACAAGAAAAAGCGCGAGCTCCAGCAAGAGGGCGACGCTCTCCGCGCACAGCGCAACACGCTTGCAAAGTCTATAGGCGCGCTTATGAAAGAGGGTAAAAAGGCAGAGGCGGAGGAAGCCAAAGCCGTTTCCAAGAAAAATAACGACCGCATTGCCGTAATAGAGGCGGAAACCGCGGAAATAGAGGATAAACTTAAAAAAAATATGATGATTATCCCCAATTTTATTGCGGACGACGTGCCTTTGGGCAAGGACGACGGCGAAAACGTAGAGGGCAAAGTTTTCTTAAACCACGATGAAAAGCCCTTTGACGTTCCTTATCATTTGGACATTCTCGAAAGCCTTAACGGCATAGATTTGGATAGCGCAAGGCGCACCAGCGGAAACGGCTTTTACTACCTTACGGGCGATATCGCAAGGCTTCATTCGGCGGTGTTGTCGTACGCCCGCGACTTTATGATAGACAAGGGATTTACCTACTGCATACCCCCTTATATGATACGCAGCGACGTGGTTTCAGGCGTTATGTCGTTTGAAGAAATGGAAGGTATGATGTACAAGATAGAGGGCGAGGATTTGTATTTGATTGGTACGTCCGAACACTCGATGATAGGCAGGTTTATGGGCACTATACTTCCCGAAAACGCCCTGCCGCAAACGCTTACTTCGTACTCGCCCTGTTTCAGGAAGGAAAAGGGCGCGCACGGTTTGGAAGAGCGCGGCATTTACCGCATACACCAATTTGAAAAGCAGGAAATGATAGTGCTTTGCAAGCCCGAAGAAAGCGATTTTTGGTACGAAAAGCTATGGAATTATACTGTGGAATTGTTTGTTTCAATGGAAATTCCCGTAAGACAGCTTATCTGCTGCTCGGGTGACCTTGCAGACCTTAAATATAAAAGTTGCGATATAGAGGCGTGGAGCCCCCGCCAGAAAAAGTATTTCGAGGTGGGCAGTTGCTCCAACTTAACCGACGCGCAGGCAAGGCGGCTTGGCATAAGGTATAAAAATGCAAGCGGCAAAAACGAGTTTGTGCATACGCTTAACAACACCGTGGTTGCGCCTCCGAGAATGCTTATCGCATTCCTTGAAAATCACTTACAGGCAGACGGTTCGGTATATATTCCGCCCGTTCTCCGTCCCTATATGGGCGGCAAGGAAAAATTAGTTCCCAAAAAATAAGGCAAAAGGAAGGGTAATAATCCCTTCCTTTTTTCATTTGTGCTTTTTAGCGGCGCGTTTTTTTAATTTGTTTGCCGTTAAAAACGAAATTTTATAGTTGTTTTTACGGATATTTTTAAGTTTAATACCTTTGTTTAAAAGCCGCTTTTCAACCGCAAGATAAAGCACTACGTTTTCCTTTAATTTACCGTCGAATTCCGCAAGTTTTTCAGCGCCAAGCGCGCCGCAATAAATTGCAATAAGCGCACCCGAATAATAATTTATAATTTTATCGGATATAAGTTCAAATGCGAAAGAGTATACGTCCTTGCCGAGTTTAGCTTTTATTTTAGCAAATTCGTCCAACACTTCGTAAAGCGCGGCATCGTCCTCCTGCGTGTAACCATCGGCGCGTCCTATAAAAGAAAAGGGCTTAAAATCAAGCCGTGCAACGCTTTTACAGGCAAACGCCGCGTAAATTTCCGCGCGGAATTTATCGGTACAGTTTTTGCCCGCAACCCCTTTTAATACCGAAGTTTTAAAGCAATAGCCCTCGTTAAAAAGCACTAAATCCACGTTTTCACCGCCCAACGCCCCGAAAAGCCCGTCGCAAAGCTCGCACTCGGTGTCGCAGTCGGTAAGCGCGGTGTACCTGCCTTTGGCTTGCTTTATGCTTTCGTAAAGATTTTTTCCGTTGCCCGTGCCTATAATTTCCACCTGCTCTGGCGCAGCGGCATCGGCAGTTTCAGCCTCGTCGTGGGTGACGAGAGTAAGAATTTTTTTCATAATTAATAAAATTATATAATAACCGCTTCCAAAAGTCAATATGTGATTGATATTTGCGATAAATTGTGTTATAATCGATATCGTTATGCGGCTGGTTTTCTTTGATATAGAATGCGCAAGCGTGTACAAAACGTGCGCAAAAATATGCGCTTTCGGCTACGTCGTTTGCGACGAAAATTTTAATATTCTTGAAAAGGAAGATATCCTTATAAACCCCAAAGGTAAGTTCAATTTAACCGACAGAAAGGGTGAAAAGGGTATCGTTTTGCCGTACGAATATTCCGAATTTAAAAAGTACCCCGCGTTTCCCGCGGTATATCCACGCATAAAAGCGCTTTTAGAGGACGAGAAAAACGTGGTTTTAGGGCACGCCGTATTAAACGACGTAAAGTATTTAAACCTTGAAACGCGGCGTTTTAAATTGCCGTCGTTCAAATTTTCATTTGCGGACAGTCAATTATTTTTTATGACGCTGGTAAACGATTTTTCGCGGCAGTTCGGGCTTGAACATATCGCCGAAGAACTTGGCGTGGAGTTTACCCCGCACCGCGCCGCGGACGACGCTTACGCTACTATGCGCGTGGTGGAGGCAATGTGCAAACAGCTTGGTTGCGGCTATTTCGGGCTTAAAGACAAGTTGGGCTTTATAAACGGTAAAATTGAAAATTATTCTATCTCCCGCCCGCAGACCAAGGGATTTAAAAAGTATAAATCCGATTGCCGCAAGCAAAAGGAAGAACGCTCGCGCGCACGGGTGGCGTTTTACAACAATCTCACGCGCAAACGCTATAAAAAGGGCGGCAGGCTCGGCGGCAAAGTGTTTTGTTTTTCGCGCGCAATAGAGGACGATATTTCGCTTTCAATAGGGCTTGTGGATAAAATTTACGAGCTTGGCGGTAAATATTCGCAACACGTTGACGAGTGCTATTACTACGTTCAGCCCGCTGGCGATAATACCGACCGTACGCGCAAGGCGGCAAAGGCAGGCAAAAATATACTCGGTTTCGACGGATTTACGGAGCTTTTAAATGATTGATTTGCCCGAAGAGTTTTTACAAAGAATGAAGCGCGACCTCGGCGGTGAATATGAAAGTTTTTTAGCTTCGTACGGTTTGCCTGCGGTGCGCGGAATACGCGTAAACACGCTTAAAATTTCCAAACGGGAATTTGAAAAAATTACACCCGTTCCGCTTGACGGCGAAGTTCCGTGGGAGCAGAACGGGTTTTATACTAATGCCGGAGGGCTTGGCAAAAGCGTAGCACACGCTGCGGGGCTTTATTACGTGCAAGAGCCTTCGGCTATGTGCGCCGCTCCGTTGCTCGGGGCAAAATACGGCGAACGGGTACTTGACCTTTGTTCGGCGCCCGGCGGCAAGGGAACGCGGCTTGCGGAGGATATGCGCGGCGGCGGGGTGCTGGTCTTAAACGAAATAGACTTTAAACGCCACTTGATTTTGCGTAGCAACGTAGAGCGTATGGGTGTTACAAACGCGGTTGTAACTAATCTTTCGCCCGAACGGCTTTGTTCGTATTTTGAAAGTTATTTCGATAAAATTTTGGTAGACGCGCCTTGTTCGGGCGAAGGAATGTTTAAAAAGGAAGCTAACGCAATTCCCGAATGGAGCGTTAAAAACGTGCAACTCTGCGCCGAAAGGCAGAAATATATATTAAATTGCGCCGACAAAGCGCTTGCTGGCGGCGGCAAGTTGGTTTATTCAACCTGCACTTTCGCGCCCGAAGAGGACGAAAAGCAGATAGAAAACTTTTTAAAAAACCACCCTTGTTACGTTTTGGTTTCATCTGAAAAACTTTTGCCGCACAGGGTGCGCGGCGAGGGGCATTATTGCGCGTTGCTTGAAAAGAAAGAGGGCTCCCGCGCAGATTTAAAAATGCCGTCGTACCGCGTAAACAAAGCCGCGCTTGCAAAATTCCGCGAATGGGAAGGGGCTACCCTTAAAATTTCCTTTGACAAAGTTATAGAAGAAAACGGAAAACTGTTTGCGGTAAACGGTGAAACGCCCGACGTAAGTTTTATAAATGGCGCGCGCGTGGCGGGGGTATGTTTGGGCGGACTAAGCGCCGACGGTAAGCGCTTCGAGCCGTCGCATACGCTTGCGATGAGCCTTAAAAGAAACGAAGTAAACTGCGTGGAAGTGGACGAAAAAACGGCGTTAAACTATTTGCGCGGGCTTACTTTTAATTGCGACTGCGCGCTTAACGGCTGGAAAGCGGTAACCTATATGGGGCATCCGCTTGGTTGGTGTAAAGCCGTAAACGGCACCGCCAAAAATCATTTACCCAAGGGATTAAGGATTTAGTTTAACAAGCCGCCTAAAATAGGCGGCTTGTTTTGTTAATAAGGTGAATTATACTATCAAGTGCAACAGTAAGAAATAAAAAAAGAGTTCATATAAATCAATGTGTTATAATAGTTTT
>CAJTPJ010000006.1 GCA_910578145.1 uncultured Christensenella sp.
AAATTTCGCGGCGGCTTTTATTAACCGTCGGTTTCCTTGGTTGCAATAACTTTTCCGTGTTCGCCGTCAATGAGAAAAGCGGTTACGTGTTTTTGCTTATCGCAAACGCCCACGTAGTAATAACACCCCTCGTCGTAGAGTAACCTAACGAAAATTTCTCCGTCGAAAACGCCGTTTACGGTTAAACTTTCAAATAGCGTTCCTGCGTGTTCAACCACGCACAAAACGGCTTCGTCACAGCTTAAAACCCCAGCATATAGCACGGTTAACGCGGCATATACGTTTTCTTTGCCGTCTGCCGTAAGTTTAATTTCCAGTGAGTTTTTGGTAAACGGCTCGGCGGTAAAACTTAAGTAGTAAAGGTTGTCTACGGCGCGGTAATTCATTTCCCCGCCAAACCCTTCAAAGTCCACTTCAAGCTCCTGCGGGTTTTTTGGTAAGGACACGAAAATTTCGCACAGCCCGCCCACTTCGCCCTTAATTCCGTCGGCGGAATAAGGTTGCTCCTTGTACGAGCAGTTTACTTTAATCGACACGTCGTCGTCCTCGTAAACGTATACGTTGGTGCGTTTTTCGGAAACGAAATTTAAGTAGTTTACCTGTTTGGCGCAGCCCGTTGCGGCGGCAACGCAGCACAAAACCGCACAAATAAGCGAAGCAATTAATTTTTTCATATAACAAATATATTATCCGTACGCGCCCGTTTATGAATAAATTTTGTATTTTCAAACACTTGATTTTTGCGCGCGCGTGTGATAAAATATTTTAAATATACTATACGGACGAAAAAAATGTTCAAAGTTATAGCAAAAACCGCTTTAAAAACGCTGGCGGTCGTTGCGGCGGTAATAGCTGTGGCGTTCGGCGTGGCAAGCATCGGCTTTCCGTCGGCAATGGCGGGGGTGTTTGAAAAATTAGGCAACTATTCTTTTGCAACGGGTTACGCTTCGCTTTCGTACACGTACTCGAAAGATATAGCCGACCTCGCCCGTTGCGCACAAGACAGCATACTTTCCAAAAACGATAAAAATACCGTAAAATTCGGTGATAAACTGATAGCCCACGAGGGGTTTTACGAGTTTTGCTCTACCGAAAGCGAGCGGTTTAAACTCGATTATTCGCAATATATATGCGGAGGAATTGCCTGCGCCAAGTACAGGACGGGCGATACGCGGGGCGCTATAAGCCTTGCCGCGGACGCCGTTGAAAAAAGCGGCGGGTTTTCCGAAGGCAACGCGATAGTGCAACTTACCTTAGCGGTTGAAAAAAAGGGCGATAAAGCCGCCGCGGAAGGTTTGTTAAACGTTATGGCAACGATATCCGCCGAGGGCAAAAATTACGAAGCGGTTATTAATACTTTAAACAAAATAATCAACCAAGGAGACAGGCTATGAATAAAATTGTTAAAGAGGCTTTGACTTTTGACGACGTGCTTTTAATTCCCGCGGCGAGCGACGTTTTGCCGGCTACGGCGGATTTGCACACCACGCTGTGCAAGGGCATAGACCTTAACATTCCTCTTATAAGCGCGGCAATGGATACCGTTACCGAAAGTAAACTTGCCATTGCAATGGCGCGCGAGGGCGGTATAGGCATAATTCATAAAAATATGTCCATTGAAGAGCAGGCGGCGCAGGTAGACAAAGTAAAAAGAAGCGAGCACGGCGTTATTACCGACCCGTTCCACCTCACTCCCGAACAGCCCGTTTCCGCGGCTTGCGACCTTATGTCCAAGTACAAGATAAGCGGCGTGCCCATCACTCGTGACGGAAAGCTCGTAGGTATTCTCACCAACCGCGATTTAAGGTTTGAAACCAACTTCGCCCAGCCCATAGCAAACGTTATGACAAAGGACAAGCTGGTAACCGCGCCCGAGGGCACTTCGCTTTCCGAAGCGCAGAAGATTTTGGGCAAACACAGGATAGAAAAACTGCCCATAGTAGACAAGCAGGGCTACTTAAAAGGGCTTATAACCATAAAGGACATTGAAAAATCCATTCAATACCCCAACAGCGCGCGCGACAAAAACGGCAGGCTTTTGGCAGGCGCGGCTATCGGCGCTTCCGCCGACGTGTTGGAAAGGGTTGCCGAACTTGTTAAATCCAAAGTGGATTTGGTTGTTCTCGACTCGGCGCACGGGCATTCGGCGGGCATTGTAAAGGCGGTTGAAAAGGTTAAAAAAGCGTACCCCAACCTGCCGCTCGTTGCCGGCAACGTAGTTACCGCGGAAGCCACCCACGACCTTATGAGCGCGGGCGCGGACGTAGTTAAGGTAGGCATAGGTCCCGGCTCTATCTGCACAACGCGTATAGTAGCGGGCATAGGTATGCCCCAGCTTACGGCGGTGCTTGACTGCGCGGAGGAGGCGGATAAGTTGGGCAAGCGCGTAATAGCCGACGGCGGCGTTAAATATTCCGGCGATATAGTAAAAGCTCTTGCCGCAGGCGGTAGCGCAGTAATGATAGGCTCGCTTTTCGCGGGCACTGCCGAGTCGCCGGGCGAACTTGAAATTTATCAGGGCAGAAGTTTTAAAACCTATCGCGGAATGGGTTCGCTTCCCGCAATGGCAAAGGGCAGCAAGGACCGATATTTCCAGGCGGACGCCAAGAAATTCGTGCCCGAAGGCGTAGAAGGACGCGTTCCCTACCGCGGCGCGCTTGCCGAAATTATATTCCAGCTTTTGGGCGGACTTCGCGCAGGTATGGGCTACACGGGTTGCGCAACCATAGACGAGCTCAGGAAAAACGCAAGATTTGTAAAAATGACTGCGGCTTCGCTTGCGGAAAGTCACCCCCACGACATTTCCATTACCAAGGAAGCCCCCAACTATTCACCTAAAAATTAAGTTAATAAAAGGCGTAAGAAATACTTGCGCCTTAAAATTTTTATTATATACGGCGCAAACCCGTTTAGGTTTTGCCGGAGGAAAAAATATTTATGCAACATCAAAAAGTTCTCGTTCTGGATTTCGGCGGTCAATATAACCAGCTTATAGCAAGGCGCGTGCGCGAGCATAAAATTTACTGCGAAGTAAAATCTTACAAAACCCCTATACAAGAAATACGTGCAATGAATCCCTGCGGAATAATTTTTACGGGCGGGCCCAATTCCGTTTATCTTGACGATTCCCCCAGAATGGGCAAAGAGATATTTGAACTCGGCGTGCCCATTCTCGGCATATGCTACGGCGCGCAGTTCCTCGTTTACGGGCTGGGCGGCAAAATTGAAAAGGCAAACGAAACCGCCGTGGCGGAATTTGGCAGGACGGACTGCGAGTTTGACGATAATTCCCTGCTTTTAAAGGGGTTAAAAAAGAAGTCTGTGGTTTGGATGAGCCACAACGACCATATCGCCACTTTGCCCGACGGGTTCCGTGCGATAGGGCACAGCGACAAGTGCCCGTACGCCGCCATTGAAAACGCGCAAAAGAAATTTTACGGCGTGCAGTACCACCCCGAAGTAAACCATACCGAACAGGGTTTTGATATGCTTGGCAACTTCCTTTACAACGTTTGCGGTTGCAAGGGCGATTGGACTATGGAAGAGTACGCGCAAACGGCTATCCGCGAAATCCGTGAAAAAGTTGGCGGCGGCAAGGCGCTTTTGGCGCTTTCGGGCGGGGTTGACAGTTCGGTAGCCTGCAAATTACTTGCAAAAGCCATCGGCAGCCAGCTTACCTGCATTTTCGTAGACCACGGGCTTATGCGCAAGGACGAGGGCGACGAAGTGGAGGCGGCGTTTGCCGATAGCGGCGTAAATTTAGTGCGCGTAAACGCAGGCGAAAGATTTTTGGGTAAACTTAAAGGCGTTACCGAGCCGGAGAGCAAGCGCAAGATAATAGGCGAAGAATTTATCCGCGTTTTCGAGGAAGAAGCTAAAAAAATCGGCAAGGTGGATTATCTCGTTCAGGGAACTATATATCCCGACGTAATCGAGTCGGGGCTGGGCGACGCGGCGGTTATAAAATCGCACCACAACGTTGGCGGCTTGCCTGATTACGTTGATTTTAAGGAAATAATAGAGCCGCTTAGAATGTTGTTTAAAGACGAAGTGCGCGCTCTTGGTATAGCGCTGGGGCTTGACGAAAAGTTGGTTTGGCGTCAGCCTTTCCCGGGACCGGGGCTTGCCATAAGAATCATCGGCGAAATCACCCCCGAAAAAGTTGCGGTGCTTCAAAATGCAGACGCAATTTTCCGCGAGGAAATTGCAAAAGCCCGTCTTGACAGAGATATCAACCAATATTTTGCAGTGCTTACCAATATGCGCTCGGTAGGCGTAATGGGCGACGGCAGAACTTACGACTATACCCTCGCACTGCGCGGCGTTTCCACCACGGACTTTATGACGGCGGATTTTTCAAGAATACCATACGACGTTTTGGAAACCGTTTCAAACAGAATAGTAAACGAAGTCGGGCATATTAACCGCATCGTTTACGATATAACGTCCAAACCCCCCGCAACGATTGAGTGGGAGTAATTATGGAATATAAAGTTTTAAACGACGGCAACAAAATCCCCGCGCTCGGTTACGGCGTGTTTACCATACCCGACGGCGACTGCGCCGATTGCGTTACCCGCGCTATAGAGTGCGGCTACCGCCATATCGACACTGCGCAGATTTACGGGAACGAGGCGGGCGTGGGCAACGCTATCCAAAGTTGCGGCGTTTCCCGCGGCGAGCTTTTTATAACGTCCAAAGTTTGGGTAAAATCTTACGGGTACGAAAAGGCGTTAAAAAGCATAGAAGTTTCGCTTAAAAAATTAAAGACGGACTATGTTGATTTAATGCTGTTGCACCGCCCGTATTTCGACTATATAGGCGGGTGGAAGGCGCTTGAAAAGGCTAAAAACGAGGGGTTTGTAAAGTCTGTAGGAATAAGCAATTTCAATATAAAGCAAACCAAAGAAATTTTGGATATTGCAAACGTTGCGCCTGCTGTAAACCAAATTGAACTGCACCCGTATTTCGGACAGGTTAAACTTAAAAATTATCTTGCCGAAAATAATATCGCCGTTGAAGCGTGGTATCCGTTAGGTCACGGCAACAAAAAACTTATGGGCGAAAAAGTAATTTTAGGGCTGGCGGAAAAGTATGGCAAAACGCCTTCGCAAATAATTTTGCGTTGGCATTTGCAGTGCGGAAACGTGGTTTTCCCAAAAACTTGCAGTACGGACCATATGCGGGAAAATTTGCAAATTTTTTCGTTTTCGCTTTCCGCAGAGGACGTTGCCGCAATTTCCGCGCTGGATAAAAACAAGCCGCTTTATAGCGAGCCGGATTGGTTTCAAAAACTTAAAATCAGGTTGGGCGGGTAGTTCGCTTGCGACAACCGTAATTTAAAATTAACAACTTGTCAAACCCGACGGCGTTTAAGTCCGTCGGGTTTTCATTTTTCAGGCTTGCATTTCTTTGGGATAAGTGGTATACTTAAATATAATGATTGATTTCGACGAGCTTAAAAATTTAATAGACCCGAGAAAAAATCCCGAAAGAGAGTACTTTTTGGATTTGCTGGACGGCGATAAGCAAATAGAGTACGAAAACAAGCATATTGACGCGGTTATGAAGATGCTTCGCATTGTCCGCCTCGGAAAGCTCAAAGCGCGGTTTAATTCCGCTAAACAAGAGCGCGAAGAACTTACCCGTTCGGAAGATTACAACGCGGAAAAGTACGCGAAAGTTTTGCAAATCAACGCTGAAATATGCGGTTTAAAGAAAAAGATGGAAGAATTTAAGCCGCTTTTTGAAGAGCCGTATTTTGCGCGTATGGATTTGACGGACAGGGAAGAGGGCTACAACAGTTATTATATAGGCAAGCACGGCGACGAAAAGCTGGAAATTCTTGATTGGCGCGCGCCCGTTGCACGCAGATATTACCAAAAAAGTAAAACTTCGTTTTCAATAAACGGTTACGATTATAAATTAATTCTCCGCCGCGCGTTGCGCACTAAAAACGGCAAGGTGTTGGATTTAAAAAACGAGTATTTAAATCTTAGCGACTATCTTTCCAAGGAGGAAATAGGCGGCAGGGACGAATCGCTGGTTTTCGACCCTTTTTTAAAGGAAATTTTGCGCGGCAGAAAGGAAAAGCAGGAAATATGCGACATTATAGAAACCATACAGGAAAAGCAATTTGAAATAATTACTTTGCCGGAGCGCGACGAGTTCGTTTTGCAGGGCGTTGCGGGCAGCGGCAAAACTATGATTTTGTTGCACAGGCTTTCCTACATTATGTACAACAACGAAAGCGTGCGCCCCACCGACGTTATGGTTATAACCCCGTCCGATTCGTTTAACGCCTTTATAGACGAGCTTTCAGCCGTATTGGAGCTTGAAAAAGTGCGCACGAGCACGCTTGACAGCTATTTTCTTGCCCTGCTAAAAAGCGCGGGCGCGGATTTTACGGGTAAAATAGATTTTAACTTTCAGGCTAACGAAAACTATTTAAAATACGTCTATTCAAACGCGTTCGTGGCGGATACCGATAAAAGACTTGCCAAAATTTTCGACGCGGTTTACGGGCTGTTCGCTTCGGACGATTGTAAAGCCGTGGCGGACGAGGTTGAGCGCGTGTGCGCCGAACAGGCGTCGGATTACGAAAGTATAAAAAACGCGGGGCTTAGGGTAAGGCGCTGTGTTTTGGGGGAAATAAAGGAAAAGACGGACGGCGGGCTTTACTATACCAAGCAGTTCAGATATATGTTTAACGCCGTGTTGGAGATAAAAGAATTTCTTTCAATAATTCGTACCGACGCGCGTATGAAAGGTTACGCGTACTTTTACAGGCAACTGCTTTCGTTTTACAAGTCGCTTAAATTCATACGCAGGTATTCGCATAAAATCTGCCTTGCGGCGGTGGAAGACTTAAACGTGCTTAAAACGGCGGTCAACCGTGAAATTTCCGACTTAAAGAGATATAAAATAAAAACTTCCGAGGGGGAAACGTTAACTTACGCTTCGGGAATAGAAAAGCGCGAACAGCTTTTAAAGGAAATTGAGGCCGTAATATGCCGCGTTGAACGCATATTAAACGGGTTTTCGTGCGTGTACGATTTTGCCGACGTGTTGCGCGGCGAAAGCTATTTGACGGCGATAGGCAAGTGCGAAAGCGTTTTAGATATTTTAAGATTTTTCTATAAAGAAACTGTAAAAAAGGCGAAAGTCAAATATAGTGTGGGGGCAAAGCCGCTTATAAGAAGCGACGCGTTTGCGCTTTGTCTTATTTTAACGCGTTTGGGTTTTAATCTTTCGCCTAAATTTTCCTTTATTTTCGTGGACGAGGCGCAGGACGTTTCGCGTGCGGAATACGAGGTTTTAAAAGCCGTAAACGACAGGGCTGTTTTCAACGTTTTCGGCGACTTAAAGCAGAATATAACGGGTTACCGCGGCATACGCGATTGGGCGGAGCTGGGTTATAAAACTTACGAACTTAATTTAAACTACCGCAACACCAACGAAATAGTTGAATTCGTTTCGCAAAATTTAGGCATTGCGATGAGCTCGATAGGCTTTGACGGCGGTGCGGTAGTGCGGGTAACGCCGCGCGCCGTAACGGGTTGGCTTTCGGGCAAAAACGGGCTTAAAGCCGTTATATGTACGGAGCAATCGCTGGAAAAGTACGCCCGCAAGAGCTATAATTTAATAAGGCAGACGGGCAAAATTTCCAAAACTAAAATTAACGTAATGACCGTTTACGAAAGCAAGGGTTTGGAATTTACCGCCGTTGCCGTGGCGGACGGGGATATGACGGACAACGAAAAATATATAGCTTATACCAGGGCGTTGAAAGAGCTTGCTGTTATAACCGAAAAATAACGGGCAATAATTAATTGAGATGCTTGCTACTTTTGGTAAAAAATGGTAAAATAGTGGCGAAGACGGAAAAGAGGAATTGCTATGGCGACGAAGAATAAAAAACCATTGGAAACACTTGAAATAGAGGGCGAACTTTTAAACGCGGTAGGCTATGCTACTTACTATTGCAGGCAACCGCTTTTTACCTCTTTCAAAATATTCAACCGCGACGTTGAAAGCGTTATGGATTTATGCGTAAGCGTAAACGGTTCAACTTCGCTTATCCTTCCCACCGACGTTAAAATAGAGGAAATCCCGCACGAAAGCAGCGTGGAGGCAATTCCGCAAAACGTGTTAAACCCCAAATATCTTGCGGAAATTGATCAGCCTGAAAATTGCACCGTACAGGTGCGGCTTACCTGCGGCGGCGATGTGGTTTGCGAGCTTAACGCCGACGTGCAGGTTTTACCCATAGACTTTTGGGGCGGGCTTTCGGGCAACGCCGAAATGCTTTCCTCGTTCGTGCGCCCCAAAATTGCCGACTGCCAGAAAATACTTGCCGAAGCGGGTTTGCAACTTAAAACCTGGGGATATTCTTCTGAGTTTTCGGGCTATTCCGGCACTGATAAAAACGGCGTAAGAAATGCCGCTGCATCAATTTTTTCGGCTATCCGCCGCCTTAATATCGAGCGCGGGGAGGAGTGCGATTTAACTCGCCCCGTAAACACGGGCGACCCTTCGCGCATAATTTCGGAAAAGTCGGCTTCCCCCTTAGAGCTTGCGTTGTTTGCGGCAAGCTGTTTTGAAGCTACCAAATTAAACCCCGTTATAGTGCTTGGTAAAACCAAGATAGGCGTGGGGGTATGGCTTTACGAAAGCTGTTTTTCGTACGCTATCGAGGACGATATGCAGCTTGTGGACAAGTATATGACCGAGGGCGTAAACAATCTTACAGTTTTTGACGTGGACGATTTGTTTGCGCACAGAAACGCAAGCTATACTACCAGCGAATCTCACGCAAAGGCAAATTTGCAAAAAGAGCTGTACGAAGTTTGCCTTGACGTAAAGCGTTGCAGGATTGGCGGAATATTCCCCCTGCCGCTAAAAGTTAAAACGGCGCACGGCTACGAGCTGGTTGCCGAATCGTTTGACGAAAAGCCGCGCGAGATGATTGACGCGGGCAAGTACGAATACGACAAATCCGCGTCCAAAGAAACTAATTGGCAAAGGCGGCTTTTGGATTTATCGCTTAAAAACAACCTGTTAAATTTCAGGTACAAGCGCGATTGCCTGCATTTGGTTTGCCCCGACCTTGAAAGGTTTTGCGAAAAGTTGGAAAACAAGGGCAAGTTTACGCTTTTGCCCAACGCCACCCCTATATCCGACGCAACTTATTTCGGTGACAGCAAAGCCGTTAGAAGTATGGGCGAGCTTATAGAAATAGAGATGAAAAGCGGCAAATTGCGCTGTCTTTCTTCCATTGAAACGCTTACAGAGGTTGCGGGCACGCTTATAAGAAAAACCCGTCAGGCGGAAGAAGAGGCGGGCGCAAACACGCTGTACCTTGCGCTGGGTTTTTTGCGTTGGCGCGGGGAAGAGGGCGAGGACAAGTACGCGCCCATATCGCTTTTGCCCGTCAATCTGAAAAGAATGAAGTCGCAGGGCGTGTTGCTTGAAGCAGGCGAAGGTTACGAAGTTAACACTACGCTTTTAGAGCTTTTAAAGCAGGATTTCGGTATAGACGTGCGCGGCGTAGAGGGCAAGGGACTTTCGCCAAAGGAAATTATAGCGGTATTCCGCGCCAAAACTGCAAATATGAAGGGTTGGGTGGTATACGAGGACGTATACCTTGCGCAGTTTACGTTTGCTCGCTACGCAATGTGGGCGGACGTTAGAAACAATATAAACAAATTTGCCAAAAACCCGCTTATTGCAAGCCTTATGGGCAACGCAAACAAACTTGCGGGCAACAAACTTTGCGGCGTGGACGAGGACGAGTGCGACCCTTGCGAAATTATAACGCCGCTCCCCTGCGACAGCACGCAGTACGCCGCCGTTGCGGAATCCGCCAAGGGCACCACTTTCGTTTTGCACGGCCCTCCCGGCACGGGCAAAAGCCAAACGATTACCAATATCATAGCCAACGCTTTGGATAAGGGCAAACGCGTTTTATTCGTCGCCGAAAAACAGGCGGCTTTGCAGGTTGTTAAAAAGCGGCTTTCAGACGTCGGCATAGGCGAGTTTTGTTTGGAATTACATTCGGGCAAGTCTGCGGACAAGTCGGAAATTATAAGAAATATAGAAACCACGCTTTCGCTCACCGCCGAAAACGACGGGGAAGAGTTTGTAAATGCTGGCGCGAGAATACGCGAAACGCGCGAGGCGCTGCACGCGCCCCTTGCGGCTTTGCATAAAAAGCGTAGGCTGGGCGTTTCCGTTTACGAGGGGATAGTTTACTATTTGCAAAATAAGTCCGCGCCCGAGCTTTTAAATATAGAAACTACTTTTTACGATTCTTTAACCAAACAAAAGTTGGAGGATTACGAAAATATGCTTATTACCGCTCAAGCGGCGGCAAAGGAGTGCGGCGGGGTGTACCGTTCGCCGTTTTCCGAAGTAAATCTTACCGAATGCGGCGAAGTTACCCGTTCCTCGGTATTGTGCGCCGCGGAAGTGGTGCTGGCAGAGCTTAAACACCTTAAAAATTACCTTGGATTGTTTTTGGAAACGTTTAACCAAAAAATTTCAAGGTTTACCTATAAAAAGCTGGAAAACCTTATTTCCGTTGCGGAAATTCTTAAAAACGGCTCTCTTAAAGCCTTTTTCGAGTGCGACGAGGACGAGCTGTACGCGTTTTACAACGCAAATTTAAGGTACGACAGCGAAGTTAAGCATTGGCTTAAACACTTTAAAGTGTTGCCTGATATTTCAAGGTTTGCCGACGAAATAGAGGGAGAAATAGATAATTGGGGCGAAAATTACCGCTCGTCAAGATTGTTGTTGCAGGTAATCAAGCGCATTAACCGTTGCGCTTCTTCGCCCGTGCCCGAAAAGGACGAACTCGAGTGGATTAAGCGCGCGTACGAAATTGAAAAGGCGCGCGAACGCATTTTAAACAACACGTCGTTAAGTTCTGCGTTCGTCGGCTTCGGCGGCATAAACGACAGAAAGCGCGACGAATTTTTGCGCCCTTTGTACGAGTTGCATAAACTGTGCGCAAAAACTTTTATGGATTATAACGCCGACGCGTTTAACAGCATTTGCGTTTCTTCGGCAGGCGGTACGTTAAAACCGCTTATAAACGGGCTTATCGCCGCCGCAAACGCGTTTGTTAAAAGCGCGGACTATTACCTTAAATCGGTTAAAGCCGACAAATCGGCGTACGAGGACGAGGATATTTTCGATTGCTACACCGCAAAGTGTACCGCGCTTATCGACAATATAGATATGTTGCCGGGCTGGTGCGTTTATAAAGCCACCGCCAAAAAACTTAACGATTGCGGGCTTTCGTTTATGACGGACGCGATGGAAAGCGGAAAAATTTCCGGCAAACAAATACTTTCGTCGTTCCGCAAAAACGTTTACCGCAACTTTATTCAAACCAATATCCCCGCCGACGAAAGCCTTTCGGCGTTTTCCGCAAGCATTTTAGATGAAAACGCGGCAAATTATTCAAGGCTTTTGGAAGAGTTTACTACGCTCACCCGCGAAAAATTGCGCGGCGATTTAATTTCGCGTTTGCCCGCGAAGGAAACCGAAGGACCGCTGGCGCTGGAAGTTATGTCTTTCCAACGGCAAATTAAGGGCAATATGCGTTCGCTTAACTTGCGCACGCTGTTTGCTGAAATACCCGAGTTGATGAAAGTGGTTGCGCCGTGTATGCTTATGAGCCCGGGTACCGTTTCTCAATACCTGCCTGCGGAAAGCGATTTGTTTGACATAGTAATTTTCGACGAGGCTTCGCAAATACCCACATGCGAGGCGGTGCCCTCGCTTGCAAGGGCAAAGAGCGCTATTATCGTAGGCGACCCCAAGCAGATGCCGCCCACGTCGTTCTTTATGGGCACGGGGCAGGACGACGACCACCCCGAAGCTGAGGATTTGGAAAGCGTGCTTGAAGACTGTTTGGCTTTGGGCATTCCCGAAAAGCATTTAATTTGGCACTACCGTTCTAAGCACGAAAGCCTTATAGCGTTTTCCAATATTATGTACTACTCGTCCAAACTTTGCACTTTCCCCTCGCCCGACGCGTTGGACAGCAAGGTTACCTTGAAATATATTGAAAACGGCGTTTACGAGCGCGGTTCGTCCAAGTGCAACAGGGAAGAGGCGGAAGCGTTGGTTAACGAAGTAGTGCGCAGGCTCAAAGACGAAAAATTGCGTCGTTCGAGTATAGGCGTTGTAACTTTTTCTACGCCGCAACAGGTGTACGTTGAAAAACTTTTAAACAAAGCAATTATCAAAAACGGGCTTGAGGACGCGGCTTACGACGTGGAAGAGCCGATTTTCGTAAAAAACCTTGAAAACGTGCAGGGTGACGAGCGCGACGTTATTTTGTTTTCCGTTTGCTACGGACCTGATAAAATGGGCAAAATTTCGTTGAATTTCGGACCTTTAAATCAATTCGGCGGGTGGCGCAGGCTTAACGTTGCCGTTTCGCGCGCAAGGGAAGAGATGATTGTTTACTCGTCTATGCGCTATTCTATGATAGACCTTTCGCGCACCACTTCGCGCGGGGTTGCCGGACTTAAAGCCTTTCTTGAATTTGCCGAAAAGGGCAGGACTAACATATCCGTCAAGAGCGACGACATTATAATAAACCGTCAGGGCATAGGCAAGTTTATCGCGGAAGAGCTGTCAAACTACGGCTACGATTGCCGTTGCGACGTAGGCGTTTCGGATTTCAAAATAGATGTAGGCGTAATAGACCCCAAAAACCGCCACAACTTCATTTTAGGCGTGCTTTGCGACGGAACTACGCAATTTTCTGTAAAAGACCGCTCGGTTATGCAGGTGCAAACGTTAAAGCGCAATAATTGGAACGTTTACCGTTTATACGCAATAAACTTCTTTAACAATCCCAAGCGAGAAATTAAAAAGATTAAAGACTATCTCGACAGGCTTACGGACGGCGGTAAAATAACTTCCGCCAACTTTAAAAAGCCGTACCGCGCTGCGAAATTGGATGTTAAGGAAACCGACCCGTCCTATATTTTAAGCGGCGAAAACGACGCGGAGGTTATGCGCGTTATAAAAGCGGTAGTTGCCGCGGAAGAGCCTATTTCAGTACAGTTTTTAATGCGTAGAACGCTTTCGGCGTTCGGCATATCAAAGTGCGGAATTAAATTGGAAAGTAAGTTGCGCTCGCTTATAGATAAGTGCGGCTTTGCCTGCGGCGAAATGCTGGGCACGGTGTACTATTTCAAAACGGACAAATATTCGTCTTTTGACCGTTATCGCGTGGAGGAGGGAACTTCGCTACGCTCAACCGATACCGACTATACTCCTTACGACGTAATTTCGCTTATAAAGGGAATACTTTTAAGCAAGGTAAGCGTGTATGCCGACGAGCTTATACCCGCGGTGTTGAAAGAGCTTAAAGTGCCGCGCTCGTCCGATAAACTTACGTCTTTCGTGCTTGGTTGCATTGACGAGGGGGTTAAGCGCGGGTTGTTTATCCGCAGTATATCAGACAAAATTTCATTGGCGTAAAATTAAGTAAAAAGCCCTTCCCGAAAGCGTACTTCCCGTAGGGAATATAAAAAGCGAAGAATTTTTAAATTCTTCGCTTTTTATAATTGATGATAAATTGTAATTTATTTGTTGCTATCGATATGTGGCTCGTCAAATAATATTTTCAAGTCTATGTCTTTGCAATCGTATCCGACAATCTTCAATCGGTTTAATCCGCTTGTTAAAGAAACGGTTTTTGTCGCCGTTTGCTCATTGGAATCGTTTTGCGAGCATTCTATTAAAACGGTTACGTTATTATTGCAATCGATATATACGATTTTCGCGCTACCGCTTGAAATACTCAAATCAAGTTGTATTTCTATCTCTGCACTTTTTTCGAGAGTTTTATTCCATAGAGTTTGCCGTCCGTTGAATTTTGAAACCGTAAGAGTGTATCCGCCGTCTATGTGGTTAGAAAACGAATTGTCTTTTGCATAACAATCTTCGATTTGCGCAATTTTTTCGGCATCATTATATTCTTGTTTTGCAAATTCATTTCCGCATCCCGTCAATCCTATTGTTACGCACACAATTAAGCAAATCAAAACGATTATGATATTTTTTTTCATTTTATCTACTCTCCGCTAAATTACTGCTTATCACTCTATTATTATACAACGACAAAATCAAAAGATAAAGTAAAAACGCACTCACCTTTCTTGCAAGGTATAGTGCGCTATACTTACATTCTGTTCCTGTGGTAAAATTCCCTATGGGAACTACGGTAATCGGGGAGGGCTTTTCTATAAAGTTAAATATCTTTTAAAAGGTCGTCCATATCGTACTTGCCCGCGGGTTTGCCGCAAAGCCATTTTGCCGCGCGTATTGCGCCGGCAGCAAAAACGCTTTTCGAGCGCGCCGAGTGGGAAAGGGTGATAATTTCGTCCTCTCCCGCAAACGAAACTTCGTGCTCGCCCACGATAGTTCCGCCGCGCACGGCGTGTACGCCTATCTCGTTTCCACGTTTGCCGCAAATGCCGGACCTGCCGTTTACGTACGGTTTCTCATTGCCGAACGCCGAGTTTGCGCTTTCGGCAAGCATAAGCGCGGTGCCGGACGGCGCGTCAACCTTGCGGTTGTGGTGCCGTTCTATAATTTCTATATCAAAATTTTCGCCAAGAGTTTCCGCCGCCTTTTTTACTAGTTTTGTCAAAAGGTTTATGCCCAGCGAAAAGTTGCCCGTTTTGAAAACGGCAACGCTTTTTGCGGCGTTTTCAATTTCCTTTAAATCGTCTTCGCTATAACCCGTTGCTGCAAGTACCACGGGCACGTTGTGCGCCTTTGCGTAGCTAAGCTCGCTTTTTAAAACGGCGGGGGAGGAGAAGTCTATAATAACGTCGGGCGTTTCTTTAACGTCGTTAAACGAAGCATATACGGGGGGCAATCCGTCTTTTGCGTGCAAATCCACGCCGCAAACCGCCTGCATTTCCCCGTCGTCTTGCAACAACCTGCAAAGCGTGTTGCCCATTTTTCCGTTTATTCCAAGAATAAGCGCCTTTTTCATATGCCTTTTAACCCCGCTTTTTCAATTTCCCTTTGCAATATCTCCTTGTTACGGGGTTCAAGCTCGGTCAACGGCGAACGCGGCACGCCCGCGTTGAAACCCAACATATTGTACGCGGCTTTTACGGGTATGGGGTTTACTTCAAGAAAGCACGCGTCCTCTAAGGGAAGCAGGAAATCCTGAACTTCGTTGGCTTCGTCAAGCCTGTTTTCCTTTACGAGGTTATACATTTTTTTAACCAACGCCGGCGCTATGTTTGAAGTAACCGAAATAAGCCCCGCGCCGCCTACGGCAAGCATAGGCAGGTTAAGAAAATCCTCGCCCGAGTACAAATCCATTTTGCCGCGAATCCTGCGCATGGTTTCGCACACCTGCGCCATATTTCCGCTTGCTTCTTTTATTCCCGCCATATTGGGGATATCCGCAAGTTTTTCCGCAGTTTCGGGCAAGATATTAACCGCCGTGCGCGAGGGCACGTTATACGCTATTACGGGAATTTTTATTGCAGAGCATATAGCTTTATAGTACTCCAGCAAGCCTTTTTGCGTGCACTTGTTGTAGTAGGGCGTAACCGCCAAAACGCCGTCCGCGCCCAGCTTTTCCGCGCGTACGGAAGCCGCAACGGCTTTTGCGGTGTCGTTACTGCCCGTGCCTATAATAATTTTAATGCGTCCCGCCGATTTTTTTACGGCGTATTTTATAACTTCTGTCTTTTCGTCTTCGGTCATTGTGGCGGGTTCGCCCGTAGTTCCCAAAACCACCAACGCGTCCGCGCCCTGGTCTATCTGAAACTCAATCATTTTGCCGAATTCTTCAAAGTTCACCCCGTCTGCGGTGAACGGCGTTATCATAGCAGTTAAAATACCGTTGCAAAAGTTTATCATATTTTTCCTCTTAATTATATTAAGCTATTAATTGATTTTACGTGCCTTTTAGCCGAAATATCCCTTTACTGCAAGCAGTTCGGCAAGCAAAACCGCGCCGCCCGCCGCACCGCGCAACGTATTGTGCGAAAAACCTATAAACTTATAGTCGTAAACGTTGTCTTCGCGCAGGCGTCCCGCGCAAACCGCCATACCGCGTTCCAAATTTCTGTCCAACGCGGGTTGCGGTCTGTTTTCTTCTGAAAAATAATGAATAAATTGTTTGGGGGCGGAGGGGAGATTGAGCTTTTGCGGTTCGCCCGAAAATTCTTCCCACGCCCTTAAAATAGTTTCTTTATCGGGTTTTTTTCTAAATTTTACAAAGCACGCCGCGGTGTGCCCGTCGGAAACGGGTACCCTGAGGCACTGCGCCGTAATTTTGGGCGTTTGCGCGGGAATAATTTTCCCGTCGGTAACTTTGCCCCAAATTTTAAGCGGCTCTTTTTCGCTTTTTTCCTCTTCGCCGCCTATAAACGGAATTACGTTGTCGCAAATTTCGGGCATAGTTTCAAAAGTTTTGCCCGCGCCGGAAATAGCTTGATAGGTGCAAACCGCGGCGCTTTCAATGCCAAACTCTTTCAAAGGGTGCAAAAGGGGCACGTACGATTGCAGCGAGCAGTTGCTTTTTACGGCAATAAAGCCGCGCTTGGTGCCAAGCCGTTTTCTCTGGGCTTCGATAACCGAAAGATGTCCTGCGTTGATTTCGGGGATAATCATAGGCACGTCGTCGGTAAAACGGTGCGCCGAATTGTTTGAAACCACGGGGCATTCAGCCTGTGCGTACGCATATTCCAAAGCCTTGATATCGTCCTTTTTCATATTTACCGCGCAAAAGCAAAAGTCTACCGATTGCGCTATTTTTTTTAAATCCGCCGTCGCGTCCAAAACGGTTATATTTTTAAACTTTTCGGGCATTGGTGCGGACATATGCCACGCTTTCACGGCTTTTTCGTAAGTTTTTCCCGCCGAGTTAGCCGAAGCGGCAAGCACTTTTACTTCAAACCAAGGGTGGTTTTCCAAAAGCAATAAAAAGCGCTGCCCCACCATACCCGTAGCACCTATTACGCCAACGTTGAACTTCTTCATAATAATCTCCTTAAAAAACAAAAGACAGTGCGCCGCACTGCCAAAATACCAGCAATTAGCGCAACACGAAAAGTGACAGTCGCAAAGGTATTAACCCGTGCGCCCGACGCCGCCCAAAGGAAAACCGCGCCTCGGCGGAGGCGCCCTTTCGCTGCGGCGTAAGCGGAAATCCCTTTAAATTTCCTGCGCCGCGGGTACTTTTGCCCGTCCGCTCCTCTAATATGCGAAAACATAATATCACACCCCGCCGCGAAAGTAAAGAAAAAACGCGCTTAAAGCATAAATTTTAAAAATAAGTAAGCGTGAAATTTCCGCTTTGCCTTTAAAACTAATTGACAAGCCAATTATATTATTGTAAAATTAAGCGGTATAACGATATTAATGCGAGTTAGTATATGAAGACTTTAAAGATAAAATTTTGTACAATAATTGCCCTTGCGCTGGTTGCGGTTTTGGCTTTGGGAACGTACCTCGGGCTTACCGTGGCGGCGGACAGAGACGTTACCCTTACGGGAAGCAGCGTGTTTTATACCTCCGGCAAAGCGGAAGTTTGGGCGCACGAAGAAAAGAAAGAAAACGCGGATTCCGACTTTTATACGATGTTCGTGCTCCGCGACGACGGCGATTCGGTAAATTTCAGAAAGAACCTTGCTTACAGCTGGATTTACAACGACGCGCCCGAAGCGGAAGAGGGGAAAACGCCCGAGCTTATGGCTAAGGACGGCGCGCTAAGTCTTGAAATAGGTTTCGAGCTTAATTCCGAAAATAAAGTGCCGTTTGAAAAGTTTGTTTTAACTTTTGAAAGTCAGGAGTATTCGCAGACGAAGGACGGCAAAGCCGTAAACTATATAGTATTTTATCCCAACGCCGACGCAACGCAGGTATACGCGCTTATCACGCAGGATATCGACGAGGAGTTGCCCGAAAATCCCGTGGCAATCAACCCCGACCATATTAAAATACAGCTTGAAAAGCACGAGGGCGGCAAGTATTTCGTAAAAATCAACGACGGGTTGACGGGCGAGTTTGAAAACGTTCACGGCAACTACGCAAGATATTCGTCTTCTACTACCACCCCCGTAACGCCCCTTTCGTTTAACGCTAAGTTTGCGGAAAACGCGGAAGAGAGCGCAAAGCTGGCTAAAACGGCTATCTACAACCTCAACGGACAGAGCTTTAAACTTTCCGGCGCAAAGCAGGACGGCGACCATTATACGGGCGGCAAAGTAAACGACAATACCCCCCCCGTGCTCTGCCTTGATAAGGGCGTTTCCTATATCGGGCTTGGCGAAGAAATAAGTTTCAGCTATACGGTTATCGACGTGCTCACATCGTCGCCCAGCCTTGAAACTTCGTACTTTATGCTTACCAAAGAGCAGGCTGCGGACAATGATTTCAACGCGGAAAATTATACCAGCAACAACTTTAAGACGGACGGCGAAGACGTAAGCTCCAAAGATAAACTTTTTAAAGTGGTTACCGACAGCGAGGACCAAAAAATGATTCCTCACGTAACCCATTACCTGCCTAAAACGAGCGATTATTCCGAATTGGTTTTCAACGAGAATTTTGAAGTTAAAGCGGCGGTAAAAGTTCTTTTAAAACTTACCGACACTACTTCTTCAAACGGACAGTCTACTTACGTAATGCTTGATTGGTTCGTTCAACCGGACAGGCTTATAGAAGTAAACGGACAGAGATATATCGCGGTAGCAACCGATACCCGCGGCGCGGCGTTCGGATATACCGACGGCAAGCAAAGCAATACCCAAAGCAATGAATGGAAGCAGGCGGTTGCCGATTATCAGAAAAAGGTTGACGAAGCGGCGGAAGGACTTATGGCGGGAAGCAAAAATAAGTTTTACCTGCCCTCGGTTGAAAGTTTGCTTAAAGACAACGCAACCGATTACGAAGATTTAACTTTCTATATTTTCTATAATAACGGTTCGCAACAGCAAGAATCCAACAAATCCGCCAACACGCTTTCAATTCCTTTGAACAAAGCGGGCAAATACGTATTTACCATTTACGCGCAGGACGCTTCGGGTAAATCGATGTACTACTACAAGCCCACGGCGGACGGCGAGCCCGAGTTTAAGGAATTTACCACCAGCGATATCTGGGGTATGTATTCCAACGAAAAAGATTACGAAGATTGCAAACAGTACTTGCCTTGGTTTGAGTTTAACGTAAGCGCTTCGGAAATTTCTATTGAAACGCCCGAAGAACAGTCTACCGCGTACGTAGGCAGCAGCTACTCGCCCGATTCGTTTGATATCAACGGCGTTTCTTACAACACCAAGTACAACCTTTACCTGTTTAACAGCGATTTGTACTACCGTGAAAATAACCAACACGCTATGACTTACGACGAGTTTATGGCGCTTAAAGACAGTTTCCTCACCGATAAAAAGGATTCGATGAGAAAGTACTTCACTTATATATACGCTTCTTCCGAGCTTACCGAGGGTACCGAGGAATATGAAAAGTACCACGATTACGAGTGGAACAGCTCTTCGCCCAAGTTTACCCCGCAGGACGCAAACGCATTCTATTTGCTTGAATGTAAAGTGACCAGCAGCGAAGGCGGCACGCAGGAAGCAACCGCTTATATGGGCATTGCCTGTGCGCCCAAGGTTGCAAACCTTAAAGGCGAGGATACCTGGGTAGCCGACAATATTACTTCCATAGTGCTTTTAAGCATTGCGGGAGCTTCGCTTATAGGTATAGTTCTGCTTCTTGTTATCAAACCCAAAAACAAGGGCGACCTTGACGAGGCGTAACAACTAAATAAATTTATAATGTGCGCGGACTTTAAAAGCCCGCGCCTTTTTTTATTTTTCTTGGCAAAATACTTGACAAGCGGAATATTATATATTATTATGTTATTATCATATGAATAAACATTCATATAAAAGAGGTAAGTTATGAAAAACGTATGTAATGAAGAGGAACTGCACCGCGCAAGGATAAAAAGCGCGCTTGCGGCTATGCCGGACGATGACAAAATAGGTGAGATGAGCGCAAGGTTTAAAGCTATTTCCGAGCCGTCGCGGCTTAAAATTTTGCTTGCTTTGGAGGGCGGCGAACTTTGCGTTGACCATATAGTAGAGGCGGTTGGCGGCAACCAAAGCGCGGTTTCGCACCAGCTTAAAACGCTTAAAGACAATAAAATAGTAAAAAGCCGCCGCGCAGGTAAAAAAATACTGTACTCGGTTTCGGACGGGCACGTTATGGCTATGATAGAACTTTCAAAGGAGCACCTTAATTGCGATGAGTAACCAAATAGAAAATAAAGAGCGGGTTTACGGTGAAAAGATAAAAATTTCGGGGCTGTGTTGTGCAAACTGCGCGCGTGAGCTTGAAGAAGAACTTAACAAGGAAAGCGGCGTAAGCGCGGTGGTGGATTTCGTCAATATGCGCGTGGTGCTAGACGCGGAAAACGCAGAAGCGAGAGAGCGGGCTATCCATACCATAACGCACTTTGAGGACGTGAAAATAGTGACGGGCGAAGAGAAGCGGAAAAGCATTTTTAAAGAGCATTTAAAGGATATAATCTGCATTATAATAGCCGCCGTATTTTTCGTGCCCGTGTTCGTAATAGATTTAATGGGGCTAACCGAAAGCAGCCTTACTTTAAGGATATTGTCGTACGTATTCTTTACCGTTGCGTTTATAGCGGTGGGGCACCCCGTGCTTATCAACACGGCTAAAAACGTTGTAAAAGGAAGACTTTTCGACGAAAATTTTTTAATGACCATAGCCTCGCTCGGCGCGATTGCGTTGGGTATATTCGCCGGCGACGGATTTGCGGAAGGCGTTGCGGTAATGCTTTTGTACCAGCTTGGCGAACTGTTGCAGTCGGTTGCCGTAGGCTCGTCGCGCAGTTCTATTGCCGCGCTTATGGATTTAAAAAGCGAAACGGCAACGCTGTTGGAAAACGGCGTTGCCCGCGTAATATCCCCCGACGAATTGCGCGTTGGCGACATAATTTTAATTAAGGCGGGCGAAAAAGTCCCCGTGGATTGCCGCGTGGTGAAAGGCGAAACTTCGCTGGATATGAAAAGCCTTAACGGCGAACCCGTTCCCCGCGAAGTTGCCGTTGGCGACGAAGCGTTGTCCGGCAGCATTAATTTAAGCCGCGTTATCGAAGCGGAGGTTATCCGCGAATACAAAAACTCCGCGGTGGCGAAAATCCTTGAACTCGTTGAAAATTCCACGGCTAAAAAGTCTAAGCCCGAAAAATTTATAACTAAGTTTGCAAAGTACTATACACCCGTGGTTTGCATAGCTGCGATAGCGGTTGCGGCGCTCGTTCCCACCGTAATATGCGCCGTTGAAAACGCTTTTATATGGGAAACTTACCGCGAATGGATTTATAAAGCGCTTAGCTTTCTCGTAATTTCCTGCCCGTGCGCGCTGGTTATTTCGGTGCCGCTTTCATACTTCGGCGGTATAGGCAGGTGCGCCAAATTCGGCGTTTTGGTAAAGGGTTCAACCTGTCTTGACGAGCTTGCGCAGGCAACCGTGGCGGCGTTTGACAAAACGGGCACTATCACCGAGGGCGAGTTTGAAATAACCTCGTTTACCGATGAAACAACGCTTTCGCTTGCCGCGGCGGCGGAAAAGTATTCGTCGCACCCTGTGGCGGCGGCGTTTAAAAACGTTAAAACGGAAATTGAGGTAACCGACGCCGAGGAGACGGCGGGCAAGGGCGTTAAATGCCTTTGCGACGGCAAAGTTTTGCTATGCGGCAACGCCAAACTTCTTAATGAAAACGGCGTGCAATTCAGTGAAAAATCCAGTCTTTCCACCTTGGTATACGTTGCGTTAAACGGCGAATATATCGGGGTTATTGAGATTGACGACAAAATTAAAGCGGGCGCGGCGGAAGCTATATCCGGGCTTAAACATAGCGGTATTTCGTTTACGCAGATGCTCACCGGCGACGGTGAAGAGCGGGCGCGCGCCGTTGCGGAAAAGGTGGGGCTCGATTCTTATAAAGCGGGGCTTTTGCCCGACGGCAAACTCAACGCCGCCGAACAGCTTAAAACCCGCGGCAAGCTGATATACGTTGGCGACGGAATAAACGACGCGCCCGTTATGACTGCGGCGGACTGCGCCGTGTCTATGGGCAAAGTCGGCTCGGACGCCGCCATAGAGGCAAGCGACGTGGTGTTGGTTTCCGATAACATTGCATTGCTTTCCAAGGGCAGGAAAATAGCAAAAACCACGCGAAGGTTGGTAATTGAAAATATCGCGGGTTCCCTTCTCGTCAAGGCGGCGATAATGGCGTTAAGCGTATTTTTACCCGTGCCCCTAATAGTTGCGGTGGTTGCCGACGTGGGCGTAATGCTTTTGGCGGTGTTAAACGCAATGCGCACCAACCTTATAAAATAGCGGGCGATACCCGCCGCGCGGCTTTCTCAAATTTTTTACGGTTGCGCTAAGGTAAAAATTTAGACAAAATTCGGCAAATTGGTTTTATTCGATTGCCGAATTTTTTTTAATATGTTACAATGTGAAAAACGGGTGAATTTCACCTGAAAAAAAGAGAGGTTTTTATGTCAGAAGAAACGAAAGAAGAAGTAGTTTCCGAAACCGAAGCGGAGTCCGTTAATCTTGCGGCTGAAGCTACGGCGGCGGAACAGCCCAGCCCCCACAAAGGCTTTTTAGGTAAAATCGATAACTTTTTCGGCATAACCAAAAGCGGTTCCAGATACAGAACGGAAATCGTTGCGGGCGTTACCACCTTTATGGCAATGGTTTACATTCTTATGGTAAACGCGGGTATGTTCAGTACCGTTATCGGCGGCAACGACCCTTACGGCGCGGCTTACATAGCTACGGCAATCGGCGCTATTGCGGGTACGCTTTTAATGGCGTTTCTTGCAAAAATGCCCTTGGCTCAGGCTTCGGGTATGGGCGTAAACGCGTTTATATGTTTTACGCTTTGTTCGGAAGCGGTGGGTCTTACTTACGCTAACTGTATGGTGTTCACTCTTTTGGACGGCGTAATTTTCCTTATCCTTACCGCAACGGGTTTAAGGCAAAGGATATTTAACGCAATTCCCGCAGGCGTAAGGCACGCTATCCCCGTAGGTATAGGCTTGTTTATCGCGTTTATCGGTATGCAAAACGCGGGAATAGTAGTCGACTCGGACACGCTCGTAACTTTCGTTTCGTTCAACGTGCTTGCAGAAGGCTGGTCTTGGGGCAAAGTAATAGCTCCGCTGGTTGCGCTTTTGGGCGTTGTCGCCATTGCTATTATGACTAAAAAGAACGTTAAAGGCGCAATACTTTGGGGTATACTCGGCTCTGCCGCGCTGTATTACATATTTGCGGGGCTTGGTTGCGCGTGGAAGGACGCCGGCTGCCTTTCGCTTTTTGAAAGCATAGGTAAAGAGTTCAGCTTTAACCCTTTCAACGCGTTTGCCGCTTGGGGTAAAGATTCCGTTGGTCAGGTATTCGTAAATGGATTTAATTTCGATAATTATTTGGCGGGCAACGGTCACAACGCAGGCACGCTCGTGGTGCTTTTGATAACCACCGCGCTGTCGCTTTGTATGATTGATATGTTCGATACCATAGGCACTTTGTACGGCGCTTGCGCAAAGGGCAACCTGCTTGATGAAAACGGCGTTCCCGTCCGTATGAACAGAATGATGCTTTCCGACGCTATCGCAACTTGCACGGGCGCGGTTGCGGGTACTTCAACCGTTACTACTTTCGTTGAAGCGTCGGCAGGCGTTGCGGCGGGCGGCAAAACGGGCTTTACCGCTTTGGTAACTGCGGCTTGCTTCTTCCTTGCAATGTTCTTAAGTCCCATAGCCAAACTTATTCCCTCTGCGGCTACCGCAACCGCTTTAATTTGGGTAGGCGTACTTATGATGACTTCGGTTAAAAAGATTGATTGGGAAGACGCGGGCGAAGCAATAGTGGCTTTCCTCACCTTTATAACTATGGTGCTCGGTTACAGCATTTCCCACGGTATAGGTATGGGTATACTCGCTTATATCATCGTTAAACTTTGCACGGGCAAGGTTAAGGAAATAAGCGTGGCAACCTGGGTAATAGGCGCGCTGTTCCTTGCGACGTTTATTCTCACCTGATAATTGCAAAAATTTACGGCCGCCGCTTGAAAAAGCGGCGGCTTCGTGCTATAATAATAAAAAAAACCAAGGTGAAAAACTATGTTTGAAAAGTATATAAAAGCTGCCGGAGGCGAAGTTAAAAGTTCGCTGGTTTTAAAAAACGCAACCTACCTCGACGTGTTTACCGCAAAACTTCGCAAGGGCGATATTGCTATAGTAGGCGAAAAGATAGTGGGCGTGGGCGAGTATAGCGGCGAAACCGAAATAGATTGCTCTAACCTTATCGTGTTGCCGGGCTATATCGACGGTCACGTCCATATAGAAAGTTCGCAACTTTCGCCCGAAGAATTTGCTTCGCTTATAGTTCCGCGCGGCACTACCACGATAATTGCCGACCCTCACGAAATAACCAACGTTTGCGGTATGGCGGGGTGCGAGTATATTTCCAAAGCCTCTGAAAGCGTGCCTTTGGACGTTAAACTTCAACTGCCCTCGTGCGTGCCCGCAACTCCGTTTGAAACCAGCGGTGCAATTTTGGACGGCAAGGATATTGAAAAAAATATTAAAAACGACTATATTTTCGGTTTGGGCGAGTTTATGAATTACCCCGGCGTAGTTTATTCCGACCCCTACGTAATTAAAAAGTTAGAAGCCGCGCACGCCGCCGGCAAGATAATCGACGGACACGCGCCCGCCATTTACGGGCACGAGCTAAACGCATACCTTTGCGGCGGTATTTCCACAGACCACGAGTGCGTTACGGGCGAAGAGATAGAAGAAAAAATTTCAAAGGGGATGTACGTGCACATCCGTCACGGCTCGTCCACGCAAAACCTTGGCAACGCAAAGTTTATGACGGATGCTAACAGCCGCCGCTTTATCCTTTGCACGGACGACAGGCACGCCGCAGACTTAAAAGAAAAGGGGCATTTGGACGACGCTTTAAGAAGGCTTGTTGCAGACGGCGCAGATCCCGTTCGCGCGGTAATATGCGCCACTTTAAACTGTGCGGAGTGCTACGGGCTTAAATGGCGCGGCGGAATAGCGCCTTTCTATCTTGCCGACCTCGTGGCGGTTGACGATTTGAAAAACTTTAACGCAAAGTACGTTATTAAAAGCGGTAAACTCGTTGCAAAGGACGGCGCGCCGTTATTTGACACTTCAAAGCGTTACTTGCCTGAAAGCGTGTTAAACACGGTGCATATCAAAGAGCTTACGGCGGATGATTTTATTCTTAAATTAAAGGGTAAAAAAGCCAAAGCGATGACTATAGAGCCGGGCGGCGTGGTTACGGGTTGCGAAATAGTGGAAGTTGAAAGTAAAAACGGCGACGCGGTTGTAGCGGGCACGGATATACTTAAACTCGCCGTGGTTGAAAGGCATAAAATGACGGGTAATATAGGCAAGGCTCTGTTTAAAGGTTACGGCTTTAAAGGCGGCGCGCTCGGCATTACCATTGCTCACGATTCGCACAATATCATACTTTTGGGCGACGACAACGGCAGTATGGCAAAAGCCGCAAACCGCTTAAAAGAGATTGGCGGCGGAATGGTTATAGTGGACAGGGAAAATGGCGAAATACACTCGTTAACGCTGGATATAGCGGGGTTAATGTCCTCGCGCGAGGCGGACGGCCTGCAACGCGACAGCCGCGCGCTTATCGAGCGGGCGCACGCAATGGGCGTAAAGCGCGAATACGAGGCGTTTATGTCGCTGGCGTTTTTGTCGCTTGCGGTAATTCCCAAACTTAAAATAACCGACGCGGGACTTTTCGACGTTGAAAAGTTTACGTTTACCGATATTAACGCATAATTTATTAAAACCCGACGGCAAGTCGGGTTTTAACGTTTATAAAACGGTTTATAAATAAATGTACTGAAATTTTTGTGAAAAAGTCAAAAACAATTTTACTTATCTTCCAAATTATAGTACAATAAAGAGAGATAAATTATAATAAGGGTTTTAATATGGGTCTTATAAAGTATATCCTCGGTTCGGATTCGAGGAGCGCGCTTAAAAAACTTAACAAACTTGCCAATAAGGTTGAAGAACTTGACGGTAAATACGCGGCGATGTCCGACGCGGAACTTAAAGACCAGACTCGCATTTTAAAAGAACGCCTTGCGGCGGGGGAAACGCTTGACGATATTATGTTCGACGCGTTTGCCGCATTCAGGGAAGCGAGCTGGCGCGTACTCGGTATGAAGCACTTCCACGTACAGATTGTGGGCGGTATATGTTTGCATCAGGGGCGTATTGCCGAAATGAAAACGGGCGAAGGTAAAACTTTGGTTTCCACGCTGCCCGCTTATCTCAACGCGCTGTCCGGCAAGGGCGTGCATATAGTAACCGTAAACGATTACCTTGCAAAGCGCGACGCCGAGTGGATGGGTAAAGTCCATAAATTTATGGGGCTTACCGTGGGCGTGGTAGTGCCGGGTATGGACGACGCGGACAAGCAAAAATCCTATAAGTGCGATATCATTTACGCAACCAACAACGAACTCGGATTCGATTACTTGCGCGACAATCTTAAAACTTCCATTCCGCAAATGGTTCAGCGCGAGCTTAACTATTGCATAATAGACGAAGTTGACTCTATTTTAATAGACGAAGCGAGAACGCCGTTAATCATTTCGGGCAAAGGCGGCGAAAGCAGTAAACTTTACGAGGACGTGGATAAGTTCGTACGCACTCTTAAAGGCGGATTTGACGACGATAAAAAGGACGCGGAAAAGCGCGCTCCTTCCAAAAAGAAAAAGGACCTTTCCGAAGCGGAGCAGGCTGCGCAGGACAACCTTACGGCAATTCTCGAAGAAATGGAAAATTGGGATTACGTTATCGACCGCAAGGATAAATCGGTTACCATAACCGAAAAGGGCGCGGAGAAAGCCGAACGCTTTTTCAATATCAAAAACCTCGGCGATATAGAAAACGCCGACTTAAACCACCATATCCAGCAGGCGTTGAAAGCGCACGAGCTTTTCCATAACGGCGAGGAATATATAGTTTCGCCCGACGGTGAAATTCTTATCGTAGACGAATTTACGGGGCGCGTATTAAACGGCAGAAGATATTCCGACGGACTTCATCAGGCGATAGAAGCCAAGGAAAAAGTTAAGGTTAAGGACGAAAACAAGACCCACGCAACCGTAACTTTCCAAAATTATTTCCGCCTTTACAAAAAACTTGCGGGTATGACGGGTACGGCTATGACCGAAGAGGATGAGTTTAGAACTATTTACTCGCTTGACGTTGTGCCCATTCCCACCAACCGCCCCGTGCAGAGAATAGACTATTCGGATATGATTTATTCTACGGTAGAGGGCAAAAAGAAGGCAATCGTAAACGAAGTTATAGAGCGCCACGCCAAGGGGCAACCCGTGCTTATAGGTACGGTTACCGTTGAAAAATCGGAAGAAATTTCAAGGTTGCTTAGAAGAAACGGCATAAAACACAACATCTTAAACGCGAAAAACCACGAGCGCGAAGCAGAAATAGTAGCGCAGGCGGGCAGACTTAACGCCGTTACCATAGCAACCAATATGGCGGGCCGCGGAACGGATATTTTGCTTGGCGGCAACCCCGAATACCTTTCCAAAAAGCGTATGCGCGAGGAGGGTTACGACCACGAAATGGTGGAAGTGGCTATATCTTATGCGGACAGAGAGTTTACCGAAGAGGAGCAGAAAGCGCGGGCGCGTTACGCCGAACTTTACGCAGGTTATAAAAAGGAAACCGATGCGGAAAAGCAGGAAGTTATTGCGGCGGGCGGACTTTGCATTTTGGGTACCGAGCGCCACGAATCGCGCCGTATCGATAACCAGCTTCGCGGACGTTCCGGCCGTCAGGGCGACCCCGGCGCATCCGTGTTCTTCATTTCGCTTGAAGACGATTTGGCAAAGAGATTCGGCGGCGAGCGTATGAAACAGCTTTACACCGTTTTCAAAATAGACGAGGACCAGTGTTTGCAGTCTAAAATGCTTACGCGCAGTATCGAAAACGCGCAAAAGGCTATCGAGGGCAGAAACTTCGGCATAAGAAAGCACACGTTGCAATACGACGAAGTTATGAACGAACAGCGTAAAACCATTTACGGCGAAAGACTTAACGTTTTAAAGGGCGCGGACGTTCACGAGCAGATGCTTAAATATATCCCCGATTATATCGCAAAAGTCGTGGGCGAGGCGGTTAATACCGAGGCAATGCCCGAAAAGTGGGACGAAGACGCTTTAAACGAGGCGCTTCGCCAGCGCGTTTATCCCGACGAGTGCAATTTTACCGTTACGCGGGAAATGCTTGAACGCTGGGATTACGAGCACGCTATAAATAAAATTTCCAAGGAAGTTATTAATTCCTACGAGCAAAAAATATTAAACATTTCCGAAATGACGGACGGGCAGGTGGACTATCACCAGGTAGAGCGCAACGAACTTTTGCGCAGCGTAGATAAAAATTGGATTGACCACATCGACGCTATGGACCAGCTTAGAAAGGGCATTGGTTTGCGCGGTTACGCCCAGCAAGACCCCGTAATATCCTACAAACAAGAGGGTTACGAGATGTTTGAGGAGATGATTGACCGTATTCAAACTACCACCATTTCAAGGCTGTTAAAGGGCAGAATCGTGCGCGTTCAGCAAAACGCGCCCCAGCAGCGCCCCAACAATATAACGCCTGAAATGATGGCTAAGGCGCGCGAGGTTATGCAACGCCGCATAAAGGAACATTTAGAGCGCGAAGCCGCGGCAAAGGCGTTAAACGGTGAAAAGGGCGAAGCTCCCGCTAACGCCGAAAGCGCGCAACCCGCGCCTGCCGAAGCTGAAAACGAGAGCAATACCGCTACGGAAAAGCCCGCTAAAAACGGCTCGGGCGAAGGACCCGTAATCGGCGACGCGCCGCAAGCGCCCACTGCGCTTATGACTAATATCGGCGGCAAGCAGTTGCCCAAAGTCGCGCCCAAATCGGCTAAAGTCGGCAGGAACGACCCTTGCCCTTGCGGAAGCGGCAAGAAATACAAAAACTGTTGCGGTAAGGTGTAAAACGCAATGTTTAAGGCGGACGATTACAGATTAAAACTAAAAGCGCTTTCGGACACGCTTGCAGAGGCAAAGTACGCGCTGGATATAGATAATCTCGGCGCGCGCCTTGCCGCGCTTAAAACCGAGCAAGAAAATCCGGAAGTTTGGCAGGACCTTGAAAAGTCCAAAAAGATAGGCAGGGAAATTTCCGCAACCGAAAACAAAATAAATTCCTATAAAAAGGGCGAAAACGCGCTGGCGGACGCATACGCGTTTATAGATTTAATAGAGGAAGCCGACGACGAAAGCCTTATACCCGAGCTTGAGGGAATGCTTTCCACCGCCGAGCAGGATATTGAAAATATGCGCATACGCGCACTTTTGCGCGGCAAGTACGACGCAAACAACGCAATTTTAAACCTGCATTCCGGCGCGGGCGGCACCGAGGCGTGCGATTGGACGTCAATGCTTTACAGAATGTACTGCCGCTACTGCGAACAGCAGGGGTTTAAAGTTACCGAGCTGGATTTTGAAGACGGCGACGAAGCGGGGCTTAAATCGGTTTCTTTCAAGGTTGACGGTGAAAACGCCTACGGCTTTTTAAAGGCGGAAAAGGGCGTGCACAGGCTTGTGCGCATATCCCCTTTCGACAGCAACAAACGCCGCCACACCTCGTTTGCTTCGCTTGAAGTTATGCCGGAGGTTGACGACGACAACTCCGTGGAGATTAAGGACGAGGATATACGCATAGACGTATACCGTGCGTCGGGTGCGGGCGGGCAAAAGGTAAACAAAACCGAAACCGCAATCCGTATTACCCACTTTCCCACGGGCATAGTAGTTACTTGCCAAAACGAAAGAAGCCAGCTACAAAACAAGGCTATGGCTTTCGAGTATTTGCGCGCGAAACTCGTCGAGCGGCAGATTGCCGAGCGCGAGGCAGCCGACGCCGAGTTAAAGGGCGAAATAAAGAAAATAGAATGGGGCAGTCAAATCCGCTCGTACGTTTTCTGCCCTTATACCCTCGTAAAAGACCACCGCACGGGCTTTGAAAACACAAACGTTCAAGGCGTTATGGACGGGGATATACAGGGATTTATTATCGACTATCTTAAAAAGACGGTATAACGCCGTTTACTACGCCCGCCGCTTGTTTTTGCGGCGGGCGTAGTAAGAAAAAAATATTATGTACGATAAATCGACTTTTAAAATAAAAAGCGAGCCCGTAATACTCGGGCTTGAATCAAGTTGCGACGAAACCGCGGCGGCGGTTATAAAGGGCAGAAAGCTGTTGTCAAGCAAAATAATATCCTCTGCAACCGAGCAGGCTAAATTCGGCGGAGTCGTGCCGGAGATAGCTTCGCGGGCGCATACCGAAGCCGTGGACGATGTCGTTAAACAGGCTGTGGACGCGGCGGGCATAGCTTTAAAGGATATCGACGCGGTGGCGGTAACTTACGGCGCGGGGCTTTTGGGCGCGCTTTTGGTTGGGCTGTCTTTTGCAAAATCGCTTGCGTTTACGCTGGGCGTGCCGCTAATTGCGGTAAACCATATCCGCGGTCACTTGGCGGCGGCGTATTTGGTGGACGAAACTCTTAAACCGCCCTTTATCAGTTTACTTGCAAGCGGCGGGCATACCGCCGTTTTACACGTTAAAAATTATACGCAGTTCGACGTTTTGGGCTCTACCTGCGACGACGCCGCGGGCGAGGCGTTTGATAAGGTCGCGCGCGTTTTAGGGTTGGAATACCCCGGCGGCGTTAACGTGGAAAGGCTTGCTCAGTGCGGCGAAAACGACGTTCCGTTGCCTAAATGCACGGTAAAAAATTCGCAAACGCTGCAATTTTCGTACAGCGGTTTAAAAACTGCGGTTATTAATTATTGTCACACCGCACGGCAAAAAGGTGCGGAAGTAGTTAAAGAGAACGTGGCTTGCTCCTTTCAGCACGCGGCGGTGGATTCGCTGGTTAAAAAAACCGTTGAATGCGCGGTTGAACGCGGCGTAAAAATTGTTACCGCGGGCGGCGGGGTTATTGCTAACGGATATTTAAGGCAAACGTTGCAAGAGGAGTGCGCAAAGCACGGTTTAAAATTAATATTGCCGGAAAAGAAATTTTGCACCGACAACGCGGCAATGATTGCCTCCGAAGGGCTTATACAATATTTAAACGGCAACTTTGCAGATTTAAATTTAAACGCCAAGGCGCAAATTCCATTAGCATAACGCAAATTTTCAGGTAATAACAACGCTTGCAGGGAAAGCGTTTAACGGTTTTACAAGGGCGCGCCTCATAATTAAAATTGTTGCAAATCGCGCTGGCGTGTGGTATAATTAAGCGAATAAAAAGTTTAGGTAAAAAGTATGTACAGGAAAGTTGACACTTCGTTAAATTTTATAGAACGCGAAAAGGAAGTTATAGATTTTTGGAAAGAGAACGGCGTTTTTGAAAAGTCAATCGGCAAAAACGAGGGCGGAGAAGAATTTTCTTTCTACGACGGACCTCCCACGGCTAACGGAAAACCGCACGTGGGGCATATTTTAACGCGCGTTATGAAAGATTTAATACCGCGCTACCAATCTATGAAAGGCAAGCACGTTTTGCGTAAGGCGGGCTGGGATACCCACGGCTTACCCGTAGAGCTGGAAGTTGAAAAACTTTTGGGGCTTGACGGCAAACCTCAGATAGAAAGTTACGGTATAGAGCCGTTTATAAAGCAGTGCAAGCAGTCCGTGTGGAAATACAAGGGCGAATGGGAAAAAATGTCCGACCGCGTGGGGTATTGGGTGGATATGGACAACCCTTACGTCACCTACGACGATAAGTATATCGAATCGGAGTGGTGGGCGCTTAAAAAAATGCACGAAAAAGGACTTTTGTACAAGGGGCACAAAATAGTGCCCTACTGCCCGCGTTGCGGCACGGCGCTTTCCTCGCACGAGGTTGCGCAGGGCTACAAGCAGGTAAAGGAAAATTCCGCAATAGCCCGCTTTAAAGTCGTGGGCGAAAAAGATACGTATATCTTGGCGTGGACTACGACCCCTTGGACGTTGCCTTCAAACGTGGCTTTGTGTATGAACCCCGACGAGCCGTACGTAAAAATACAGGCGGACGGCTCTAAGTATATATTGGCGGAAGCGTTGGTTTCAAAATTTTTCGATGAATACGAAGTTTTGGACAAAAAGTCCGGCAAGGAGTGGGAGCGCCTTGAATATCAGCCGCTTTTCCCCGAAACTTCGGCTGAAATTAAGCGTATTTCACCCGCCGCCGCGCCTTTGAAAGCGCATTACGTCGTTTGCGACGGTTACGTTACTATGGGCGACGGCACCGGCGTAGTGCATATTGCGCCCGCGTTCGGCGAGGACGACTATAAAGTAGGTAAAAAGTACGGCTTGCCCGTGGTTCAGCTTGTAAACGAGCGCGGCTGTTTTGACGAAAGGTTTAATTCTTTAAACGGCGTTTTCGCTAAAAAAGCCGATAAATCCATAATCGACAGGCTGGAAGCCGAAGGGCTTTTGTTTAAAGTTTTACCCTACGAGCACGACTATCCGCACTGCTGGCGTTGCGACACGCCCCTTTTGTACTATGCAAAATCAAGCTGGTTTATAGAGGTTACTAAGGTAAAGGACGATATAATCGCCGCAAACCGCTCGGTTAATTGGATGCCCGACAACATAAAAGAGGGCAGAATGGGCAACTTCCTTGAAAATGTTATCGATTGGGGGCTTTCCCGCGACAGATATTGGGGCACCCCGTTGCCCGTTTGGGTTTGTCCTGATTGCGGCGGGATAGAAGTTATAGGCAGTAAGGCGGAACTTAAACAAAAATGCGGCATTCCCGATAGCAAGGATATTGAATTGCACCGCCCGTACCTTGACGGACTTACGTGCAAATGCCCTAAGTGCGGCGGAAAAATGAAGCGCACGCCCGAAGTTATAGACTGCTGGTTTGACTCCGGCTCTATGCCGTTTGCGCAGTACCACTATCCGTTTGAAAACGCGGATTTGTTTGAAAAGACTTTTCCCGCGGATTTCATTTCGGAAGCGGTTGACCAAACGCGCGGCTGGTTCTATACTTTGTTGGTAATAAATACAATATTATTCGGCAAAGCGCCCTTTAAAAACTGCATAGTTTTGGGGCACGTCAACGATAAAAACGGCATTAAAATGTCTAAACACAAGGGCAACGTGGTAGACCCTTGGTCCGTTTTAGATAAGCAGGGTGCGGACGCGGTTAGGTGGTATTTCTATTCTACCAGCGCGCCGTGGTTGCCTTCGCGGTTTTCTGCGGAAACGGTTTCCGAAGCTCAGCGTAAGTATATAGGCACGCTGTGGAACACGTACGCGTTCTTCTGTCTGTACGCGGAAATCGACGGCTACAACCCGTCTAAGTTTAATTTAAAAAAATGCAAACTTTCGCTTATGGACAAGTGGATTTTGTCCAAACTCAACTCGCTTGTTAAATTTATAGACGAAAGCCTTGCAAATTACGAAATATGCGAAAGTTCGCGCGCGTTGCAGGATTTTTCAGACGTACTGTCAAATTGGTACGTGCGCCGTTGCCGCGACAGGTATTGGGGCGCGGATATGACGGACGACAAGGCGGCGGCGTACACAACGCTTTATACCGTTTTGGTTACGGTTGCAAAATTAACCGCGCCGTACACCCCGTTTATCGCCGAAATGATGTACTCAAACTTAGTACCCGAATTTTTTAAGGACCAGCCCAAGTCGGTGCATCTGTGCGCTTTCCCCGTTTCCGACCCTTCGTTTATAAATTCTGAGCTTGAAGCGGGTATGGACGAGGTGTTGCAGATAGTTATTTTAGGGCGCGCCGCGCGCAACGCGGGCAATCTTAAAAACCGTCAGCCGCTTTCTGAAATGTACGTGGTTACAGACAAAAATATAGAACTGTCTGACGAGGAAAAGGCAATAGTTTTAGACGAACTGAACGTTAAGCAGTTTAAAAAGGCTTCGGACGCGGAAAAGTTTTTAAGTTATAAATTGAAACCCCAGCTTAAAACGTTGGGTCCCAAATACGGCAAACAGCTTGGCGCAATAACCAAATTTTTAAACGAATGCGACGCGAAAACGGTGGTTAACTCCGTAAAGGGCGGCGGCTTGTACGAAATAGAGGGGCTTGGCGTTACGCTGTTGCAGGAAGATTTGCAAATTTTCCCCGTAAGCGAGGAGGGCTTTGTTGCCGCCGAGGACAGGGGCGTTACGGTTGCGCTTAACTGCGAGCTTACCGAAGAGCTTATTTCCGAGGGCATAGAGCGCGAGCTGGTCTCTAAAATACAGAATATGCGCAAGGAAGCGGGCTTTGAGGTTACCGACAGGATTGAGGTGTGGTACAAGGCTTCGGGCAGGGCGCTTGCCGTGCTTAAAGCGGGCGGATTTGCGCCCGACGTGCTTGCCGAAAAGGTTGCCGAGGGCTTGCCCGACGGGTTTACCAAAGAGCAAAACGTTAACGGCGAAACCGTTACTTTAACGCTCATAAAACGCTGAATTTGTTGACTTATTTCGACATTAAAATTAAGGAACTCTCATAGATTAAATCTATGAGAGTTTTTGATTTGCAAATGGGCGACGTTGCCACCGTTACTAAAATAGACCTTGCGGGAGGCGCGCGCGAAAGGTTGTACGCGCTTGGCATTAAAGAGGGCGAAAAGATAGAAATTATAAGTTTTTCGCTTTTGAAAAGCAGTGTGTTGATATCTTGCAACGCCGTGCGCGTTGGGCTTAGAAAAAGTATGGCGCAGAAAATAGAGGTGGAAGTTTGAAGTTTTTTTCAAATAACGCCGCCTTTAAGGGTGCGAAGGGTGAAAAAACGCGCGGTGTAAAGCGGTTTTTCGGTGGCGCGGAAAAGGTTGCGCCAAAAATGAAAGTAGTGCTTGCGGGCAATCCCAACGCGGGCAAAACCACGCTTTTCAACGCGCTTACCAAAAGCAATTTGCGCACGGGCAATTTTCACGGCGTAACCACTTCGCCTTCGCGCAAGGTTTGCGGCGGTACCGAATTCGTGGACGTGCCCGGCGCGTATGCGTTTAACACCTATTCTATGGAAGAACGCTCGGCGGTGGAAGAAATAAAGTCGGCGGATTTGGTTATAAACGTAGTTGACGCGCTTACGCTGGAAAACAGCCTAAATTTAACCCGCCAGATTATAGCAACGGGCGCGAAAACGGTTGTATATCTGACCAAATGCGCAAATTTAAAGCGGCGCGGAGGATTTGCGGACGCGGAAAAACTTTCCGAGTATTTGGGTGTGCCCGTTTTCGACTGTCCGCCCAAACAGCTTAAAAAATTTATAGAAAGCGGTAACTTTACTTTTACGGCAAAAGGCGGTTGTACGCTGTCGGAAGCGTATTCGGGCGGGAATTTGCGCGTTTCAAAAACGGATAGGCTGTTTTACAACCGTTTTTTCGCGCTTGCGTGCTTTATCCTATCCATAATTTTAATGTTTTTTTTCGCCTTTCACCCAATTATGCCGGGGGCGCTTTTAAAAGGGCTCGTTGAAAGCGCTATAAACGCTTTCGGCGCGTTTTTTACTTCTAAAATGCAAAACGAAATAGTTATTTCGCTGTTTTCCGAGGGCATTTTAGGCGGCGCGGGCAGCGTTATTTCGTTCGTGCCGCAGATAGCCATATTATATCTGTTTTTGATTTTGTTGGATGAAAGCGGTATAACTTCCGCGTTGGCTTTCGCCACCGACGGGCTTTTTGAAAAAGCAAATCTTTCGGGCAGGGCGGCGTTTTCGCTTGTTTCGGGGTTTGGGTGTACCGCGGCGGCTATACTTACCACGCGCGGTTATTCCACGCCGTCGGCGCAAAGGCGCACGGTTGCAATTTTGCCGTTCGTGCCTTGCGGGGCGAAACTTCCCGTATTTCTAACGTTTTTGTCGCCGCTTTTTTCAAATCCTTTCCCCGCCGTAACCTGCTTTTATTTTGCGGGTGTGGCGGTTTCCCTGCTGGTTTCGCTTGCAATCAAGGGCGGCAACGAGGGGCTTTTGTCGGAAGTTACGCCCATATCGCTTCCGCAAGCCAAAGCCGTTTTAAAAAAGTTGTGTTTTCAGCTTAAAGGGTTTATAATTAAAGTAGCGGGCATAGTAATGGTTTTTTGCGTGATTTCCTGGTTTTTGTCGCACTTTTCGTTTACTTTCAGGTATTCGGAAGCCGACGAAAGTATGTTAGCCGCAATAAGCAGGCTTGTTTTGCCGCTGTTTTACCCTATGGGCGTAACCGATTGGCAAATAGCTTACGCCGCCTTGTGCGGGTTTGCCGCCAAGGAAAACGTTGCGGCGTCAATAGCGCTGTTAATGCCGGGCGGCGTTAATCTTGCGCTTGCGCCCACGCTTGCGTTTTGCACGTTTATGCTTTTATGCCCCGCGTGCATTTCCGCGTTTTCGGCTTCCGTAAAGGAAGTGGGGCTTAAATTTACGTTAAAATGCGTGGCTTTACAGTTGCTGCTCGCTTTTCTCGGCGGGTACGTGGTTAGGCTTACGTTGCTTTGGATATGAAAACTTTTACCGTTGACAGTAACACGAACTTAAAAGACTTTACTTCCGCCGTATATCCGCAGGGCGCTTTTGCGTTGGGCACGCTTCTGCGCGGGAAAGATATAAAGGTAAACGGCGCGCGCGTAGGCGCTAACGTTCCGCTTAAAGCGGGCGACAGCGTGGTTTATTACACCACGCCCAAGCAGGAGGAAAAGCCGAGCCACGAAATAAGGTACGAGGACGAAAACGTATATATTGCCGATAAGTTTTCCGGTGTTTCCAGCGAAGGACTTTTGTCGGAGCTGTGCCGCGGCGGCGAATTTTACGCCGTGCACAGGCTTGACAGAAACACGCAGGGGCTTATCGTTTTTGCTAAAAACCGCGCTGCCGAGGCGGAACTTTTAGCGGCTTTTAAAGACCGCGGCGTGGAAAAAACGTATATCGCTTTGTGCAAAAATAAGTTTATTAAGGGCAGTGGATTGCTTACCGCATACCTAAAAAAGGACGCCTCGGCGTCGCTGGTAAAGGTTTTTAAACGTCCTGCGGCGGGCACGGTAAAAATAGTTACCCAATACGAGCTGATTGAAAACCGTGGCGACGTGGCGCTTGTAAAAATAATTTTGCATACGGGCAAAACCCATCAAATTCGCGCGCATTTGGCGTTTATAGGTTGCCCCGTGCTTGGCGACGAAAAGTACGGAGACGGTGTTTTAAATAAAAAATATCGCTTAACGCGGCAGTGTCTTATCGCCAAACATTTAAAGTTTAGTTTAAACGATAATCTCAAATACCTTAACGATATCAAATTTGAAAGCTCTTTTAAATTGTAAAAAATAATTTCCCCCTGCCGAGTTTCGGGCAGGGGGCGTTTTTTATCTTTTATTCATAGGGACGTAAGGTCTGCGGTCTTGCACGCAGGCGTATGCGGGGCGGATTATTTTGCCGCCGCACGCAAGTTCTTCCATACGGTGCGCGCTCCAGCCCGTAATTCTTGCAATGGCGAACAGCGGGGTGTACAATGCGGCGGGTAAATTGAGCATAGAATACACGAAACCGGAGTAAAAGTCCACGTTGGGGTTTAGCGGCTTTAAAAGGTTTTTTTTGTTGCAAATTATTTCCGAAGCCGCGGCGGCAACATTATTGTAAAGCTCGAACTCGTCCGAAAGCCCCTTAGCTTCTGCAAGTTTGCCTGCGTATATCTTTAAAACCTCTGCCCTCGGGTCGGAAACCGTGTAAACGGTGTGTCCTATGCCGTAAACTAATCCCGTTTTGTCAAAAGCCTTTTTATCTATAATTTTTTCAACGTAATCGTAAATATTTTCACGCGTGGGCTTTTTTACGTTCTCCTTGATATTTTTCAGCATTTGCATAACCTTAATGTTGGCCCCGCCGTGCCTCGGGCCTTTCAAAGAGCCCAAAGACGCGGCAATGGCGGAATAGGTGTCCGTGCCCGTGCTGGTGGCAAGGTGAGTTGTGAAAGTGGAAGCGTTTCCGCCGCCGTGGTCTGCGTGAAGCGTTAAAGCAACGTCCAAAACTTTGGCTTCAAGGTCGGTAAACGCGCTGTCCTTTCTTAATACGTGCAATATATTTTGCGCGGTGGAATATTCGGAAACGGGTTTGTGTATTATCAGCGAACCGTCGTCCGTATTGTAGTAACGGTATGCGCGGTAGGAGTACGCGGCAATCATAGGCAACTGCGCAATAAGTGCAAGGCTCTGCCGCAAAACGTTGGTTATGGACGTGTTGTCGGGGTCGGGGTCGTAGCTGTATAAATTTAAAACGCACCGCGCCAACATATTCATCATATCTTTAGACGGCTGTTTCATAATAACGTCGCGCACGAAATTGCGCGGCAACAGCCTGAATTCCGATATGATTTCGCTGAAATCGCTTAATTCCGACTTTGACGGAAGTTGCCCGAATAATAACAAATACGCGGTTTCCTCAAACCCAAAGCGGTTTTCTTCAACGGTGTTTTTTACTAAATCTTTCACGTTGTAACCGCGGTAGCACAAATTGCCCTGTACGGGCACGGGTTTGCCGTTTTGCATTTCCCAGGAAGTAACTTCAGAAATTTCCGTAAGCCCGCAAAGTACGCCCTTGCCGTTACTGTCGCGCAAGCCCCGCTTAACGTCGTACTTTTCGTACATTTCGGGGTCGATATTGTTATTTTGCTTGGTCAGTTTTGCCAGCTGTGAAATTTTGTGCGAATGTTTTATAATTAGGTCGGCGTCGTTAAAATTCAAAATTAAACTCCGTAAGCGCGTATTTTACTAATTATATCACTAATCGGGCGATATGTCAAACGAGGTTTTTGTGAACGCTACGTGACGGTTTGACAAAGCCGCAAATTACAAATATAATGTTTTTACAGCCCGTTTGCGGGTTATAAATATATTGAGGTAATTAAAATGCAACAGGTTAAACTTTTATCGGCTGACGAAAATTTGGTTTTCTCGCTGTCGGGGGAAATAGACGCGGCTACCAGCGACGATTTTTACGCTCAGGTTGCCGCCGCTTACGAACACGACAAAAAGAACGTGGTTTTCGACTGCGCCGCTTTGACTTTTATAGACAGCACTACGCTGGGCACTTTCGTTAAAATTTTTAAAAAACTTAAATGCGACGGGTTTACTATGATTTTGGACAAGGTGCGCCCCAACGTGAAAAAACTGTTTGATATTTGCGCGCTTAATACCATTATGGAGATACGCTGATGAAAGAGTTTACCGTTAAATTTTACCTTTCCGACAGCGAATATATGACGGCTTTAAGGCTTGTATGCGGCGCGGTTGGCTGCAATTACGAGCTTGATTTGGACGCTTTGGAAGATTTTAAAGTTTGCGTTACCGAAAGCGCGATTATTCTTAAAAATTGCGGTTTTGAAACGGTTACCGCGGTGTTCGGCGGCGAAAAGGAACTTACCTGTTCGGTTTACGGCGGTGGCGGTTCGCCCTGCGGCGGCGATAACGAGCTGTCGCTTGCGCTTATTTCCGCGCTGGTTGGCGGCTTTGAAATTGAAAGAAGCGGCGAAATAATAGAGAAACTGACTTTAAAAGTATGATTGCGCAAAACGAGGCTAACCGGCTGTTTAGCGAGTATAGGCAAACGCGCGACAAGGCTTTGCGCAACAAGCTGGTTGAAAATTATTTATATATTGCCGAAATTCTTGCCAAAAAGTTTTCCGGCAGAGGGGTGGAGTACGACGACCTTTTTCAGGTTGCTTCCGAAGCACTTATAGCGGGGGTTGAGAAATTTGACCCCGATTTAGGCAACCAATTTACCACCTACATAACGCCCACAATCACAGGTGTGATTAAAAACTATTTCCGCGATTATTCGCGTTCGGTGCGCGTGCCGCGGCGCGTTTATGCGGTTGCTGCTAAGGTAAAAGAAGAGATAAATGACTATTATTCCAAGCACGGCGTAAAGCCGACTGTAAAATACCTTGCGGCAAAGTTGGGGTATTCGGAAGAGCTTATCGTAGAGGCGCTTGAGTGCCGCCCGACAATCAGTCTTGACGCGCGGGTGCAAGGTGGCGACGGCGAATCGGAAACGGCGCTTCACGAGGTAATTGCCGCCGACGGCAATTCTTTTGAAGATTTTGAAGACACTGAGTCGTTAAAGAGCGAAATTGAAAAGTTGAGTCCCACGGAAAAACAGGTGGTAACGCTAAGGTTCGTTCAGGGCAAGTCGCAAACGGAAGTTGGCAAAATTTTGGGCGTTAGCCAGATGTTCGTTTCGCGCGCAGAGCGGAAAATCGTGGAAAAGTTGAAGGACGCGCTGTTATGATTGTTAATTTCAAGGTTGACGATTTAAAAAAAATGAACGAACAGCTTCGCGCTTTCGACGCGCTTTTGCGTAAAAGCGGCGTGCGCGAGGACGACATTTTTCTTTGCAGGCTTGCTTCGTGCGAGCTTATTTCAAACGTTATAATCCACGGCAAAGAGAGTGCGGGGTTCGAGGGCGAGTTGTTGGACGACAGAATTTGCATAACCGTAAAGGCTACGGGTATGGAATTGGCGGACACCGACGCGAGTTTGCCTTCCGTGCTGGCGGAAAGCGGTAGGGGAATGTTTATAGTTAAAAGTATTTGCTTCGGCGCTATCGAGCGTACGGACGGCGGGCTGAGGATATTTATTAAACGTACGGAGTAAAGATATAAAAAAAGCGTTGCGGTTATGCGCAATTCTAATAGGGATTAAAAAACTCAATTTTTAAGAGTTGTACTTTCAAGCAAGGACAAAAGCTCTCGAACGATATGTTCGAGAGCTTTTTATTACAAACTATTTGGAAAGACAAATTGAAATTTATTGCATTAAATTCTCTATTTGAGTTTTTAATAGAAAAGCAGTTACGAAAAAAATCGTAACCGCTTTCTCATAAAGTTAATGCCCTTTATGCTTTTCTTTTTTCTTTTTCTGCCGCTCTTGAAATTTATCTTCAAGCATTTGCTCTTTACGAACTTTTGAATTGACCTTCCTTTCAATTTTACGCTCTTCAATTTGCTTTTTTATTGCCTGTTGAGATTTTGTGCCTATTTCAATATTAGCAATAGTTTTTTTAATTTTGCGCTGTCTTGTTTTAGGGTTTCTTAAATCAATAGGCTTGCGTTCAATTTCGACAGTTGGACTAAACCGCAAACTGTAATATTTATTTAAGACCAATTCATATACTTCGTAATCTTTTGGTTCTGCACCAAAGATATATTTGCAAACAGATATTTTATTGTTTTCTATTCGTTCAAATAGTCCAATATAAAATTGACCGTCAAAATAAATAGTCAGTGTTGTATTTGTTGCCTCCATCAAGAAAAAACCTCCTTAAAATTTTTACTTGAAGAAGAGACAACCAAGGAGGCAGGTTACTGAATACCAAATAGGTATTGCCCACGACTACTCAACGGGGACTGTGTTTTTATCTTCGTACTATAAGTATATCATAGAAAAGTAATAATTTCAAGGGATTAATAATTATATTAAAACTTGCTTTCCACGCCGATAAAGATAGAGGCTAAATTACTGTTTATCGTACAATTATTATATCACGAAAAATTAAAGAGCGCAATCCATTAAATTTTGCGTGCTATATAAAACATATCTATATCTCACTAGGCTACGAGTAGCCTAGTTCGTCCCGAAAAAAAGTACAGAAAAGGCACAGCTTAACGCTATGCCTAAATCTTTTTATTTGCGTTTTATTAAATTCTCTATGGGAATTACCGTAAACCGCAACGCTTTTTTATTTATAACGATTATCTCATTACGTTAGCTTGTTTGTAAATTTCGTTCATAAGACCGTCAGAGATAAGGTCGCGTATTTTTGCGAAGTAGATAAATACCGATGAGAAGAACTTGCCGTTGTCGCCGCCGATTACGTACTCGGGAATACCGTTTAAAGGTCCGCTCTGGCGTTCGATAAATACTCTAGCAAACTCTACTTTCTGTTCGTTGTTCAAAAGACGGATAAACTCGTCTACAGGTCCTTTGTAAATAACAGGTCTGTAGAACGCAGGGTTGTCAACGTCGTTTTCGGAAGCGTAGTTTAAAGGCTCTTCAACGGCAGTGTGCGCAACGGGAGCAGCAACTTCTTTTGCTTCTTGCTTTTGCTGTGCCGTTTCTGCTTTTTTGGTCTGTTTCTCAGCTTCTTCGGCTTCTCTCTGAGCTTGTTTAGCCGCAAGTTTTTCAGCCTTTTCTCTTTCTTTTCGTTCCTTTTTGGATTCTTTTGCAGGCTTTTCTTCAACAGCCGCAACCGCTACGGGTTCTTTAGCCGCCTTTGCTTTTTTAGCTTGAGCCTGTTTACGTCTGCGGGGTTTGTAAACCGCAAGGCGAATTATATTAATAATGAGAGAAATAAGCGCGAACGCCGCTATTGCAATGCTCATTATACCGATGGTAGCGCCTTCGGTAATTGCCGCAACAATTATGATAACCGCAACCGCCGCAAGCTGGATAATATATCTAACTAAGTTAGTTATAAGCATTGCAACGTTGGTTTTTTTGCCAAGACCCATTGCGTCGAACACGAAGTTTGCGCAAACGGTGTAGAAAGTAACCGTACCCGCAAGGAAGAGGATAAAGTTTTGAATGCCGTCTGCCGCCGCGGGATAAGTGCCGCTGAACAACATCGTAATGGTGTTGATAGCTTGAATGGGAAGGGTGATAGTTTCGCCCATAAATTCAAACGAGCTGCCGTAAAGAGCATAAGGCAAGTTGCCTATTGCGGGAAGTTTATCGGCAAGGAAAGGAAGCGCCTTGGTGATATCGAAAAGCGTAATAAACAACGCCGCCGCAGATATAAGCGCAAGCACGAATTTAATAACGCCCGAACCTTTTTTGTAGATTAACGCCTGAACCGTAAGCACGAGAAGGGTGCCGCCGAACGCCGCGAAAAGCGACCAATTAGTAAGCGCCTCCAAACCTTTGCCCGTAGGCGAAAGCGCGTCTGAAATTACGAAAATCAAAAGACCGGAAAGCACTGCAACCGCAAGCGCTTCTATAAACGAAGCCGCTCTGAGCGCAACGTTCTTTTTCGATTTTTTGCTTGCCGCGTTTGCTATAACGGGTATAAGCGCAACTATGCCCATAACGGTTACGAGTGCGTACAAAAGTACGAAAACCGCGCCGAAATCAAGAGTAAACTTGTCGGCAAAATTTACGGGGTAATTGTAAGCAAAAGGGTACTTTTCAGCTATGGATTTCAGAAATTCAAGAGGATACAACGCGTTAACTGCCGCGGGAATCTGAAGCCCGAGCATATTGCCGACCGTTGTTTCCGCTCCGTTTCCGAAGGGTAAAAACAGACCCAAAAGCAAGCAGATAAGCGCTAATACGTAAGTAATCAGCGCAGCAACTTTATTGGGGCCTTTTCCGGTGGTTTTCTCTTTTCCCATTTTAGTAAATCTCCGTTTAAAAAGTTTGTTCCGTCAAAAGGCGAAATTAGTTTCTTCCAAAATGTTTTATGTACATAATATTTTATACCAAAAACCAACATATGTCAAGGATAAATGAAATAATTTTTAACCTAAATCGCTTTATTTTGGCGGCGTTTTTAAGGTAAAATAAGTCAAAACCGCAAAAAATTGGCAAATTAACGTAAATTTTCCGCCCAAGTTTTAACGTGTTTTTGCAATAGACCGCGGAATATGTGCGTTTTAACGCGTTTTCAGCCTTGAATACAGTTTGCCGAATATTTTGATTTTTATGTCGCGCACGTTATTTTTGGGCGCGCGCGTGGATATAATAAAAAGTATTGCAAATGCTTTTAAACTTTGCTATAATGTCGCAAAGAGGTTGGATTATGGATAAAATTACCGACGGGGGCGCTAACGGCGCAAACGATAAAAGAGTGCCTGATATGCCCGATTTAACGGGTTTTTACGGCAAAAACGACGGCAATAAAACCGACTATACCGAAATTATTTCCGCGCTTCCCAAAACGTTTAGGGAGAAGTTGACTTCGGGCTACGATATGATGTCGTTTGCAAAAATTTTCGAGGACGAGGAAATGATGCGCACCGCCGACGCGTTTTTAAATTGCGGGCTTAACGTTTCGCGAACGGCGCGCGTTTTGTATATGCACAGAAACACGCTTATTTACAGGCTGGGCGCTATACGCCGCCAGACGGGGCTGGATTTGCGCGACTTTACAAGCGCGGTAAACTTTAAACTTTTGCATTATCTTTATATTCTTAAATAGGTAAACTTATGGAAAATGAAACTAATTCAAACGCCGCCGTCCGCGGCAAAACTCTTCGCGCTTTAACGGTAATTTTAGCCGCTTTGGTTATTGCCGTTGCTTCGTTTTTCGCGGGGTTCTTTATAAAAGGTTGCTCGCAGGACGCGCAAATAAGGTCTATGCAATGGATGCTTGACACCATTGAAGACAATTACTTTTTTTACGACGATTTCGACGCGGACGCCGCGAAAAATCTGTCGCTTTACGCCATTGCAAGCAAGTTGGACAGGTATTCGGAATATTACACCAAAGAGCAGTACCAGGCGCAACTGCGCGACAACTCCGGCGAGAAAAGCGGCGTGGGTATCTCTTACAGTTTCGTGGGCGGCAAGGGCGTTTTGCTTAATACGGTGGTGGGCAATTCCCCCGCGGATAAGGCGGGTTTGCGCGCGGGCGATTATCTTGTGGGCGGCGAGAAAAACGGGCAAAGCGTAACGTTTAATTCGGCGGAAGATTTTTCCGCGTTTATCGACGGGTATTCCACTGGCGAGCGGTTCGTTTTGAAAACCGCGGACGGCGAGTTTACGCTTTCAAAGGAAATTTACACCGCAAGCTACGCGTTTTTTGCAACTTCGGAAACTTCGTGGGAGGCGGTTCCCTCGGCGGACGGCAAGGGGTTGCCGCTTATCGAGGATAGGGACGGCGCTATTGATTTTTTGCCCGAGGGTACGGGATATATTAAAGTTTCGCAATTTTACGGTACTGCCGCTGACGAGTTCGGGTTACTTATGAAAAAGTTTAATTCGTATAATTGCACTTCGCTTATTCTCGATTTAAGAAACAACGGCGGCGGTTACGTTTCGCTTATGCAGGATATGGCGGGGTATTTCGTTTCGTCGTTGACAAGCAAAACTTCGGTGGCTATGACGGCGGAGTACAAAAACGGCAAGCGCGAAGTTTACAACTGCTACAAGCACGGCGACGGGCTGGTTCCTGCCGATACGGAAATTTACGTTATGGCAAACTCCGGCACGGCAAGTGCTTCCGAAGCGCTTATAGGCGTTTTAGTAAGTTACGGATTGCTGGATTATAAAAATATTTTCGTTTCCGATTATTCGGCGGAATATCTTGAATGGGCGGGCGTGGGTGCAAAAACCGCGCAAACCTACGGCAAGGGAATAATGCAAACTACTTTCGTTAATCATTTTACGGGCGAAGCGTTAAAGTTGACAACCGCGCGCATTTGCTGGCCAAACGGCAAGTGCATTCACGACGTGGCGTTGTCCAAATCCGACGGTTGCACGCCCGTTCCCGCGGAGTGGACGGTTACGCGCGACGACGCGGAATTGCGGAAAGTAGCGGATATTATAGGGTAAATTAAAGCCCCTGCACGTTCGTGCAGGGGCAATTTTTTGCGTTAAGCTGTAAGGCTTAAACCCAAGCGGCTAATTTTGACAAAGAATATAATTAGCGTCGCAATCTATAATTTTACATAAATTGGCAAGCGTATCAAGAGCGGGCATTTTGTCGCCTTTTAAGTAATGAGAAATATTTGATTGGCTTACCTTTAAACAACGGGCTATTTCCGATTGGGTTAATCCGCTGTTTTTTATCGCCTCGGCAAGTCTTGCTTGAATTTGTTTAAGCGTAATCAACTGTTTATCCATAAAAAAATTATATGACTATTGGCGATAAATATTCTTAACTTATCGCTATTGGGCATAGTATAATTGCGGCGTCGGAGGTATACGAATGAATTCTATTTTGGAAGGTTTGTTTCGTGGAGCGGGAACAAAAGAGTTAAGCGATGAATTTTGGGAGGAACTTAAAAGGTCGGATAACAATTACAATAAAGTTTTTGAAGCGCTTGACGACGAGCACAGATTACTTTTTAACGAATTGTGGATTTTATACGGTAATATGGAGGCGGAAAGTGCGCGGGCAAATTTTGCGGCAGGCTTTAAAATAGGATTAGCGTTGGGTAAAGAGGTTTTTGGCGATTAATCCAACCCCCGCACCGCAGTATTGCGGGGCGGGGGTATTTTTTTGCGACGGGCTGTAAGGAAAGTGTTTTTCGTTAACGGTAAGAAGCTAAACGGGGCGTTTTACCGATTTTATGCGGCGGGCGGAGAAAATAACGCAGACGAGAAAACCTTCCTCGGTGCGCGTAATTTCCAAAGAAGCCGCGCCGTCGGCTTCAAAATATTCGTCGGTAACGCGTTTTAAATCCTTTAAAAACAATCCGCGTTCAAAGTCGGACATATCGTCCCTTTCAAGAATAATTTCTTTCATATTTTATTTCTCATCTTCCTTTTAATATATCCGTTTATTCCGCGCATACCGCGTAGTACGTTGTAAATTTCGTCGCGTTTGCCCGTAAGCGACGCGGCGGCGGTTTTAAACGCTTTTGCGGTGGACTTTTTGCACCCGCCCGTGGATAAAGTTAAATCTTCGGGTATAACCGCGGCAAGCGGAGTTCTCAAAAGTGCGGAAATTTCGTGCGCGGTCATAGTTTCGCCGTTTAAAATTTGGCAGGCGCTCAGCTTATTTACAACCAGCCGCAAATCTTTTATTCCGCCGTCGTTTAGAAAGGAGCGGCAGGCGTCCGCGCTTTTTATGGACGGGGGAAAAGGCTCGGTTACGATAAACGCCGCCGAGCAGACGTTTTGCGCCGTTTTGTCCAAAAGCACGTAATCAAACAGCCCGTCCACGTCGTTTACGGCGCGCCCCACGTAAGAGAGGTCGTTTACGCCTATGCCGGGCATAAAAGCAAGATTGCTCTCCTTTGGGTGGGGTATAATCGTTTGTTTTGCGCGGCACGCGCCTTTTTCGTAGTCGGCAAGGGTGTAAACAATCATATCGCGGCACTCGCCCGTGATAGTTGCGCAGCCCGTAACCGCGTCGCCGTCAACTATAAGCGTGCGTTCGCCCATAGAGGCAAGCGCAAGCCCTAAACCCACGGCGAAGGTGGTAACCCCCGTTCCGCCCTTGAAACTAGTCAAAAGAATTTTCTTTGCCATAGTGATAATTTTAAACTTGGGCGGCGGCGGAAAATTACGGAATATTTGTCGCAAAACGGGTTTTAATGGGGGATGCGGCGGGGGCATATCCGCGGCGGGAAATTCATAACTTAGTATTATGAAACTTTTGGAACAGGTTTTAAACGAGCTTGGCGCGGACACCGTAAAGGCGTTTACCGTGGTGCCGTCGTTCGGCGGGTATTTTAAAAGCGTGAAAAGCGTGGCTGAATACACTCCCGAAAAAATAACGCTGGTTCTCAAAAAAACCGTGTTGACGATAGAGGGGGAAAATCTTGCAATAGGCAGGTATTTCGAGCAGGATATCTTTGTAAAAGGGGATATAAAGGCGGTGAAAATTGACTGATTTAGCCGAAATCCAGATAGTTTCCACCGTGGAAAACGCGCTTAGAAAGGTGAAAAAAGCAGAAATTGCCGTTTACGACCTAAAAAAAGAGGGCGCGCGGCTGATATTTTTCGTTAAACACAAAGACGTTAAAAAAATTTTTGCAATTTTCGATAAGCCGTGTTATAATATTAAAGTAATAAAAAAGAGCCGTATTTCAAGGCTTTTGTCATTTGCCGCGGTGCGCGCCGGTCTTATAGCGGGCGCGGCGATTTTCGTTGCGGCGGCGGTGATAGCCAATACTTTCGTGCTTAAAATAAAGGTAAGCGGCAACGGCAGTTACCTTGAAGCCGAGGTGCGCAAAATCATTTACGAAGAGGGCGCGGGCGAGTTTAAACGGTTTTCGGCGCTTAACGCTTCCACCGCCACGGGGCGCATACTCGCGTTGCCGCAGGTGACGTTTTGCAACATAGAAAAGCGGGGCAGCGTGCTTGTGGTGGACGTGCAGACCGACGCGGAACACTACGGTTCGGCGGATAAGCAGCCGCTTTTGTCCGACTGCGACGGCGTGGTTAAAAACGTGGTTGCCGTTTGCGGCACGGCGGCGGTGAAAACGGGTGATACCGTTAAGCGGGGCGACGTGCTTATATACGCGCACACGCTCGCGGGAGAGCAGACGGTAAGTTGTCTCGCGGCGGGGTATGCGGAAATAGAGTGCGCGCGCACGGCGGAATTTTTTGCCGAAACCGACGACGAGGAAAACCTTAAACGGGCGTATTCGTCGCTTTTATTGGAAGGGGAAGAAATAATTTCCAAAAGCCACACGGTAAAACCCACCGAAGGCGGGGTTGTGTTCGTAATTAATTTTTCGTATTTACACAGAATATCAATAAATTTAACGTAACGTATGGATAAATCTATAAGAAAGATATGCGCGGAAAACGCTGATGTTTTGCAAAAGTTTTTGGGCGCTTTTGATGAAAACGTAAATTTAATAATGCAGGAAACGGGTGTTATAATCCGCGTGGACGGCGTTAAAGTAGTTATAAGCGGCGCGGAAAAGCCCGTTAACCTTGCTTCTGCGGCGGTGGAAAGTCTTTTAAGCCTTGCGGAAACGGGCGAAAACGTGGATAAAGGCAGGGTGGCGTATTGCCTTGAACTTGCCAAAGAAGGCAAGGCGGGGGATATAACCAAACTTTCTTCGGGCGCGGTTGCAATTACTTCGCGCGGGAAGCCCATTAAATGCAAAACGGTTGGGCAGAAAGCGTACGTGGACGCCATACGCAAAGACTCAGTGACGTTCGGCGTGGGACCTGCGGGCACGGGTAAAACTTATCTTGCCGTATGTCTTGCGGTACAAGCCTATAAGCAAAAACAGGTTGATAAAATAATATTAACAAGACCCGCTGTTGAAGCGGGCGAAAAGTTGGGTTTTTTGCCCGGGGATTTACAGACGAAAGTCGACCCCTATCTACGTCCGCTTTACGACGCGTTGGAGGAAATGCTGGGCACGGAAACCTATCTTAAACTTATGGAGCGCGGCACTATAGAAGTTGCGCCTTTGGCGTATATGCGCGGCAGAACGCTTTCAAACGCCTTTATAATTTTGGACGAAGCGCAAAACACCACCCGCGAACAGATGAAAATGTTTCTTACTCGCCTTGGCGACGGCAGTAAGATGGTGGTTACCGGCGACGTTACTCAGATTGATTTGCCCGACGGAAAGAAAAGCGGGCTAGAACACGCCACGCGCGTTTTAAAAGACGTGGAGGGCGTTTCGCAAATATACCTTACGGATAAAGACGTCGTGCGCAACCCTATGGTTATGAGCATAGTCAGGGCTTACGAAGCGGACGCGGCGGGGAGGAAAAATGGTAAAGACAAAGTTGAGTAAAAAGGAAATTGCGCTTTCGGCGCTTACCTGCCTTTTATGTCATCTCGGATTGCTGTTCGTGCTGTTTTTAATGGTGGTTATAAATACGGAGGGCGATTTCGTGCCGCTAATGCACGATAACGTTGCCAACCTTATAACCGTAGTGGTAGCAAGCACGGTGCTTTCCATAGTGGTGTATTTCTTTTTCCTCGTTGAAAACAAGGCGTTGCTTGCAAACTATAAAAAGATGATAGAAATATATTTTCTTTTGTATATAGCGTTGCTTTTTGCTAACGTTTTCGGAAAATACGTTTCGCCCACGGCGCGCCCGTTGCTTTTCTATCCTTTGATGATTTGTATGATTTTAAGGCGCAGGGAAGCTATATTTTTAAACAGCGTTTATATGCTGTTGCTGTTCGTGTTCAACCGCTATCTCAACAGTACCGATATCGTTGGCGGAACCGTACAAATGATAGAAAGTTTTTCCAGCCTTCTTACAATATTCTGCGGCGGCATAGTGGGTATTTTCCTTTTAAAAAGCGTTAAAACCCGTCTTGGCTGCGTGCTGGTAGGACTTGTGTTGTTTATCCCCACAGTAGTAATAAATTTGGTAATGCAGCTGCCGTTCGTAACTGCGGAAAGCTGGTTCGATATCCTTGAAAATATAATTTTCAGCGTGTTTGACTGCACTCTTTCGGTGCTGTTGTTTATGTGTATTTTGCCCGTGGTGGAGGGGCTTTTCGCCGAGCTTACCGCGTTTAGGTTGCGCGAGCTTACTTCCGACAACGCAAAGCTGATGGCAAAACTTAAAAAGCACGCGCTGGGTACTTACAACCACGTGGTGGTGGTTGCGCAACTTGCCGAAGCGTGCGCAAGCGCGATAGGCGAGGACGCCGAACTTGCAAGGGCTGTGGCGTATTATCACGACGTAGGCAAGCTGAAAAATCCCGAAATGTTTGCCGAAAACCAAAACGAGTACGACTTGCATAAGGAACTTACTCCCGAGCTTTCGGTTGATATTATTCGCTCGCACACCAAAGAGGGCGCAAAATTGATTAAAAAGAACAGGTTGCCCGATATCTTTGCCGACGTTGCGGTACAGCACCACGGCACTATGCCCATAAAGTACTTCTACGCAAAGGCGTTAAAACTTTCCGACGGCGAACTTAACGTGGCAAACTACTCGTACGCGGGACCTACGCCCACTACGAAAATTGCGGCGATAGTTATGATTGCGGACGCTTCGGAGGCGGCAGCGCGTTCGCTTTCCGACCGTTCGCCCGAAAAGGTTGCCGCGCTGGTTGGTAGCATCGTGGAAGAGCGTATGAACCAGGAGCAGTTTATCGACTGCGACATAACTATGCGCGAGCTTACGCTGGTAACGCGCACTTGCATAAACCAGCTTGCGGGCGTGTACCATTCAAGGGTAAAATACCCCAAACTAACCCTTTCCAGGAAGTGATTAACTTGAATATATATTGCGACCAATTTGATTTTTCGCCGCTTGCCGAGGCGTTTGACGGCGAGGTGGAAAGCGACTGCGGTTTGTCCGCGGAAATAGTGCTTGTCGAAGCCGAAGAAATACGCCGTCTCAACCGCGAAACGCGCGGAAACGACGCGGTTACCGACGTGCTGAGTTACCCGTCGTTGGAGCATATACGGGGGGTAATGCTGAAAAAAGACGATTTTCCCGCCGATATTGACGAGGAGGGCAATTTGTTTTTAGGCAGTATTGCGATATGTACCGAACGCGCGCGGGAGCAGGCGGAAGAGTACGGGCATTCGTTCGAGCGGGAGCTGCACTATCTTGCAACGCACGGGCTGTGGCATTTGTTGGGTTACGACCATATGACCGAAGAGGACAAGCGGGAAATGCGCCCTCTCGAAGAAAGAATTTTAAAAAAATTAGGCTTGGCGAGGGATTAACTGTGAAAAGCGGATTTATTGGCGTTATAGGAAAGGCGAACGCCGGCAAAAGCACTCTTGTAAACGTGCTGGTGGGCGAAAAGGTGGCTATAGTTTCGCCCAAGCCTCAAACTACGCGGCACTCTATTATGGGCGTGCTTACCAAGGAGGAATACCAGCTTGTTTTCGTAGATACGCCCGGTCTGTACAAAAGCGCCAATTATCTTACCGATATTATGATGAAAGCTACCGACGACGCGGCGAAAGACGTGGACTTTATTTTGTTCGTTCACGACGGGCACGGCGGCGTTTCCGACGGCGATATCGAGCTTATGAAAAAGTATTCGTCGGGGCATATTCCTATGGCAATCGCGTATACGAAGATTGATATTATGCCCAAAGAAAACATTGCCGCCGACGCAAAAAAGCTGTACGAAAACGGTATTGAGTGCGACGTATTCCCCGTTTCCGCAAGGAAGTATAAAAATATAGCCAAACTTGAAAAATATCTGGCGGAGAATATGCCCGAAGGCGATAAAGTAATTGCCGAGGATATAGTTTCGGACAAGAGCGAAAAGTTTATGATAGCGGAAATTATGCGCGAAAAAATTCTTTTAAAATTCGACGACGAAATTCCGCACGGAATCGCCATAGTAATAAATAATTTTTCGCGCAAGGAAAACGGCACTTACGATATAAATTTGGATATAATATGCGAAAAGTCCAACCACAAGGCAATACTAATAGGCAAGCAGGGTAGGGCTATTAAGGAAGTTTCTGCGTTCGCGCGCGAGGGTATGGAAAAGTTTTTGGGCGCGAAAGTCTTTCTTACCACCTACGTTCGGGTGGAAGAGGATTGGCGCAACCGCCCCGGGCTTGTAAAAGATATTTTCGCGCAGTAATAATTTTAAAAAAACGGCACATTCTGTTTTTAGAGAGGTGTCGAAATGAAAAGAGACAGAGACGCGGCGGAGCTCGCTTGGAAAATGTTTGAAAAGACGGGCAACGTAAGCTACTATATGTTGTACAAACAACTTGACGGAAAAGAATAAAAAACGTTTCGGGTGCTATGGAAATTAAGGTCAACGCGCTTATGCTACGCGCGGCGGATTACGGCGAAAACGATAAAATTTTAACCCTTTTAACTGCGGAATACGGCAAAATTTCCGCAGCGATAAAAGGCGTTAAAAAGCCGTCTGCAAAACTTAAATTCGCAGCCCAGCCGTTTTGTTTCGCAGAATATATCCTCGCCCGAAAGGGGGACAAGCACACCGTTATAAACTGCGCGGAATGTGAAAGTTTTTACGATTTGCGCACGGATATAAACAAGTTTTACGCGGCAAGCGCGGCTGTTGAAGTCGTTTCCGCGCTTACTTACGAGGGCGGGGAATGTGCGGAAATTTTTTACGAAAGCATTAAAACGCTTTCTGCAATATGTACGGGCGAAGAAAGGCTTTCGCTTATAAAATTTCTTATTTTTCTTTTGGAAAAGTCGGGTTACGCGTTGTCGCTGGATAGCTGTGCGGAGTGCGGCAGTCCGCTTATCAACGCCGACAAATTGCGTTTCGATATGGATTCGGGCGCGTTCACCTGCTTTTGTTGCGGCACGGGCGCGGGGGCAAGCCGCGTTACCTACAACGTTTTAAGAAAGCTGGCGGGTAAGAGCTACGAAAAGGATTTTATATGCGAGGACGGCGAAAAGCGCGCTCTGCGCCTTTTAAGAGAGTATTTTTCGTATAAAACGGACAATCAATTTAAAAGCCTGTCGGAATACATAAGAATTATTTGATTTCTTCGTTCAACAATAGTAAAAGATTTTTAAGCGCCAATAAAAGGCGCTTTTTGTTTTGCGGCTTTAATGGTAAATTATTAGATTGCCGCCACTTTTCGCAACTGTTCGAGCAGTCAACGGTTTGCCAAAGTATTTTGCAGTTTCCGCATTGTTCTAAAAACAAATGTGTGTTACCTATCGTATAGTATCTTCTAAAATTTTCGCAGTTTTCGCAAGTTTTATTTTCGTTCATAGTAATTTTTCCTTAGTTATGCCCATTATATTACTACCGTTGTCTGTAATGCAAGTATTTTACAGGCAATAGTAGTAAAATTTATGCAAAATAACTAAAAGAGGACAAAATTTAATGATTAGTGTTGAAAAAATAAGAAAACGTTTACAGGAAGCGATAAAGCAAAGCGGAATGACGCAAACGCAAATAGCAAAGAAAATAGGAGTACGTCAACAGACGATAGCAAATTATTTGCATCAAAATAAAATGCCGGCACTTGATACTTTTGCAAATTTATGTAAAGTCTTGGAAGTGGATACCAATTATATACTCTGCCAAGAATAATGCAAAAAGCACTGTTTTTTTGGAAAATTTTGCTTAAACACTTGCTTAAACCAAAATTATATATTAAAATGTAATAAGTAATTAAAAACTTATTTTTGGAGGAAATATAAATGGCAAAAAAATATTGCTATCTCTTTACGGAGGGCAACGCTGGAATGCGTGAGCTTCTGGGCGGTAAAGGCGCTAACCTTGCGGAAATGACCCATATCGGTCTTCCCGTGCCTCAGGGATTTACTATCTCTACCGAGGCTTGCACCCAGTACTACGAGGACGGCAAAAAAATCAACGACGGCATTCAGGCAGAAATTATGGATTACATCGACAAGATGGAAAAAGTCTGCGGAAAGAAGTTCGGCGACAAGGAAAATCCTCTGCTCGTTTCCGTTCGTTCGGGTGCTAGGGCTTCGATGCCCGGTATGATGGATACTATCCTCAACCTCGGCTTGAACGAAGAGGTAGTAAACACTATTGCCGCTAAATCGGGCAACCCCCGTTGGGCTTGGGACTGCTACAGAAGATTTATCCAGATGTTCTCCGACGTCGTTATGGAAGTAGGCAAAAAATACTTTGAAAAACTTATCGACGAGCTTAAGGAAGCTAAGGGCGTAACTCAGGACGTAGAGCTTAACGCCGACGATTTGAAGGCGCTTGCTCATCAGTTTAAAGCAGAATACAAAAAGCAGCTTGGTACCGATTTCCCCGACGACCCCAAGGTTCAGCTTTTCGAGGCTGTAAAAGCCGTATTCCGTTCGTGGGACAACCCCCGCGCAAATATCTACCGTATGGACCACGATATCCCTTACAGCTGGGGTACCGCAGTAAACGTTCAGATGATGGCGTTTGGTAATATGGGCGACAACTGCGGCACGGGCGTTGCGTTTACGCGTAATCCCGCTACCGGTGAAAAGGGACTTATGGGCGAATTCCTTACCAACGCTCAGGGCGAGGACGTCGTTGCCGGCGTGCGCACCCCGATGCCCATTGCAAAGATGGCAGAAGTATTCCCCGAAGTTTACAAGCAGTTCCAGGAAGTTTGCAAAATTCTTGAAAACCATTACCGCGATATGCAGGATATGGAATTAACCGTTGAAAACGAAAAACTTTATATGTTACAGACCCGTAACGGTAAGCGTACGGCGGCGGCGGCTATTAAAATCGCTTGCGACCTTATCGACGAGGGTATGATTACCGAGCAGGAAGCTATTATGCAAATCGACGCTAAGTCGCTTGATATGCTTCTTCACCCGCAGTTCGACCCCAAGGCTTTGAAAGAAGCTGATAAAAATAACGTTGTAGGCAAGGGCATTGCGGCTTCTCCCGGCGCGGCGGCAGGTTCTATCGTGTTCACCGCGGAAGACGCAGTTATCGAAGGCAAGAAAGGCAAGAAGGTAGTGCTCGTTCGTCTTGAAACTTCTCCCGAGGATATCGAAGGTATGAAGTACTCGCAGGGTATTCTTACCGTACGCGGCGGACAGACTTCGCACGCGGCGGTCGTTGCGCGCGGTATGGGAACTTGCTGCGTTTCCGGTTGCGGCGACATTAAAATGGACGAAGAGAATAAGCAGTTCACGCTTGCAGGAAAGGTATATCACGAAGGCGACGGCATTTCGCTTGACGGTTCCACCGGTAACATTTACGATTGCCTTATCCCCACCGTACCCGCAGACCCCAACTCCGGCTACTTCGGCAGAATTATGGAACTTGCTGACAAGTATAAGGCGCTTGGCGTAAGAACTAACGCAGACACCCCCAGCGACGCTAAGCAGGCTGCGGCGTTCGGTGCTCAGGGTATTGGTCTTTGCCGTACCGAGCATATGTTCTTCGACCCCGCGCGTATTGGCGCTTTCAGAGAAATGATTTGTTCGGACACCGTTGAGGAGAGAGAAGCGGCGCTTGCTAAAATCGAGCCTATGCAGCAGGCGGACTTCGAGGGGCTGATGGAAGCTCTTGAAGGACAGCCCGTTACTATCCGTTTCCTTGACCCCCCTCTTCACGAGTTCGTGCCCACCGACGAGGCGGATATTGCCGCTCTTGCAAAAACGCAGGGCAAGACCGTTGCGCAGATTAAGCAAATTATTTCCGACTTGCACGAGTTTAACCCTATGATGGGTCACCGTGGTTGCCGGCTTACCGTAACTTATCCCGAAATTGCGGTTATGCAAACCAAGGCTGTTATCAAAGCGGCTATTAACGTTCAAAAGAAACATAAGAACTGGAAAGTCGTTCCCGAAATTATGATTCCGCTCGTAGGCGAAACCAGAGAGCTTAAATACGTTAAGGACATAGTAGTTAAAACTGCGGACGAAACTATCAAGGCTTCCGGAGTTAAACTTAATTACGAAGTGGGCACTATGATTGAAATTCCCCGCGCGGCGCTTACCGCTGACGAAATCGGTAAGGAAGCTGATTTCTTCTGCTTCGGTACTAACGACCTTACGCAGATGACTTTCGGTTTCAGCCGTGACGACGCAGGTAAATTCTTGCCTTCGTACTACGCTAACAAGATTTACGAAAGCGACCCGTTTGCACGCCTTGATACTATCGGCGTTGGTAAACTTATGGAAACTGCGGTTAAACTTGGTAAAAGCAGCAACAAGAATTTGCACGTGGGCATTTGCGGCGAACACGGCGGCGACCCTTCGTCTATCGAGTTCTGCCACAAGATTGGCTTGAATTACGTTTCCTGCTCGCCTTACCGCGTACCTATCGCGCGTCTTGCAGCGGCACAAGCGAATATCAAGAACCCGAGGAAGTAATTGGGAAGTGCGCTGCAAGGATAGCGAACCGCAAGAGAGTAGCTTGAAAGAGAGTAAATGCTCTGCGGTTTCGATGATAAGCAGCGGCACAGGCTAATATCAAGAACCCTAGAAAGTAATTGGGAAGTGCGCTGCAAGGATAGCGAAGCGCAAGAGAGTAGCTTGAAAGAGAGTAAATGCTCTGCGGTTTCGATAATAAGCAGCGGCACAAGCGAATATCAAGAACCCGAGGAAGTAATTGGGAAGTGCGCTGCAAGGATAGCGAACCGCAAGAGAGTAGCTTGAAAGAGAGTAAATGCTCGGCGGTTTCGATAATAAGCAGCGGCACAGGCTAATATCAAGAATCCCAGAAAGTAATTGAGAAGTGCGCTGCAAGGTTAGCGAACCGCAAGAGAATAAGCTTGAAGAGAGTAAATGCTCGGCGGTTTCGATAATAAGCAGCGGCACAGGCGAATATCCGCCAGCCTCGTAACAAATAAGACAAATTATGACCGTTTTCTTGCGAAAACGGTCATTTTATGCCCATTTTAGATTGCAGTGGAAAAGAAGAAGTATGCAATAAAGGGCGTACATAAAAGCGCGCACGGCGCGGTTGATTTTAATTTAAATATCGCGCGTTGACGCCGTTTACAATTTAATAATAAATAATAAAAAAGTCGTTTTCATTTGAAAACGACTTTTTTGCGTGTTTGTAATTTCTATTTAGTTATTGCTTGCGTTTTTTGCGGAGAGCAATTACGGTAACCGTAACCGAAGCCGCAACGGCAAGCGCCACGCAAACGACGGTAACTACTATTATAACCGTTTTGTTGCTGCCTGCTTTCGCGTTGGGGGTAACGATAGGGTCGAAATCGGGATAAACGGGCTGGTCTGCAACGGCAACTACGTATTTGGTAACTTCTACGTCTTGGTCAATAACGTTGTCGTCTATTTTCTGCTGAATGCGCGCCGCCGCCTCGTTAGCAATGTATTGGATAACGAGTTCGTTGTTAGTTCCAAGTTCTTCGTAACCGAGGGTAAGTTTATTGTTTTCAATTCTACTTGCAACGTCTACGCCGTTCAATTTAACGGAATAAATTTGATATCCATCGTTGGGTTTAATGGTGTAGGTGTGGGTGCCGCCCTCTTTAAGCGAAATAATTTTACCGTCTTGTTTGGAAAGCGTGCCGCCCTTGCCCTCAATGCTTGCATAAATCGTTTTGTCGGTTGCTTTGTCCGCGTCTACCACGGCCACCATATAGGGGGAGAAGCTGGTAACGGTTGCAACTATGCCGAACTGCGTTACTACGCAAGGCACTTCCTCTATAGTGTACGTATCGGTTGCTTTGTCGTGTTTGCGGTGGAAAAGTTTAAACGTTACGCCTTCGTCTTTGGGACCGTAGCCTTCGGGGAAGCCGAGCGCTATTTTAACATAGCTGCCATCTGGAATAACGGGATATTTATTACATATCTGTAATCTGATATCGTAAGTTTGGGTGGTTTTGATATCGTCCTTATTTACTGTTATCGCGTCGCTGTCGGTAATTTCGTCAAGCATCGTATTAACGGTTTCAGTGTTTGCCTTTTCTGCAACAAGCATCATCTGGCTTCTTTGGTTTTCGGAGAAAGTGCTGTTATTGTCTTCGTCCTTGAAATCCATTGCCGAAAGGTCGGAGTTGGTTACGAGAGTGGGCTGCGCGCAGCAGTCAATCCAAAGTCTTCCGTCGTAGTTAAATACTGCGGGGCAGGCCATATACAACCGTCCAAACGAGAAGTTTGCAGGGTTGGGAAGTTTATCGGAAGTAGTTTCGATAAGCTCGCCGTTAACGCGCTTTGAAATTATCTTAGCCGAACCGACGTTAGTGAAATAAATGTTATAGTCTTCACTGTTGTGTTCGTACATAAGGCTGGGTGCAAACTTAAATCTGATAGTATTATAAATCATAGTGGAATCGCCGGAGTTTTTGGGGGCTTTAATAAGCTCCGCATAAACTTCGTTGCCGTTTGCGTCCAATTCTTTGCTTATTTTATAAAATTTTGCGTATTTCTGAGCGTTAGGGTGTTCGGAAACGAAATGTACGCCTATAGGTTTAGTTTCGTCTAGGATATGTAGCTCTTCGTCGTAAGTTACGGTAATTTCAAACGCTTTGCTTTCCGCCATAATCGGCGTGGAGCCTTCGCGCATATTGTCGCTTATAGTGTGTTCTACTTGATAACTCGGGGTAGAGCTTTGAACGTAGGGAGGAGGAGTATACGTGCCGTAGGTATGGTTAACCATAGGTTCGCCTATTGCCATAGAGTTATTCTTATTTATAACTTCGTCGGAATAATAGAATTTTGTTATTTCTTCGCCTTGAAACGCGTAAGCGTCAGGTTTGTAATCAAACACGGCAAATTGAGTGAAATACGCCGAAGTGTTGTCGTAGAAACGGGTTTCAATGCCGTTATCCTGCATCATCTCGTCGGGGCGGTCCATAGCGAGCACGACGTATTTTCTAAATTCTTCCAAGGAGAACCATCTATACCAGTTAATTTCTCCGTCTTTCAAATTTGCAAAGCGGCAAACGAGGTAAAGCCCGTCTTCTTCAAGCAGTCTTTTAGCGCTTTTGCCGTTATAGCTTACCGACGAGTAGTTTACAACTAAGGGGTTGCCGTTGTCGTCGGTTGAGCCGTCGGATAAGGGGGTGTAAACTCTGGAATATTGCAAACCGTCCGTTTCGCCCGTGCTGCCATAGTTAAACTTTGAAAGAGAGGGGTATCTCAATTTGTAGCCTGACGAGGAAATAACGCCGTCGTTAACGTGGATAAGTTCGTCCGAAGATTTATTCAATAAAGCGTATCTGTATTTGTTGGTCGCCGAGTAGTCCCAAGTAACGTCAACGGAATACCAATTACTTTTGTTTTCCGCCGCGCGCGCTTTCGATTGGGGCTGTGCTTCGGGAACTTCAAGCCAAACGTAGTTCCACATATGGTAAACGCTATTCTCTGCGTTATTGCCGTTTTGGTCTTTGTTGTTGGTGTAACCGTTTACGGTAATGCAGGGTATGCCCAACTTATCCATTATGACTTTGTAGGAAGTGGAGTAGCCTCCGCAAACGGCTTTGCCCTCTACAAGTCCGCCGTAGGAAGTGTTTATGTAGGCCGCGGCTATGTAGTTGGGGTCGTTTTGGTTTTGGTAAGCAACGTAATCGTATTTAATTTCTTCTGTAAGAATACGGTTTACTTCCTTAGCAAGATAAGCGTCCCTTGCGGTGTATTCGTCAGCCGCTTCCAAATCGTTGGCTTTCTTTATTATTTCGTCAATTCTTTGGTCGTATTTAACTATTGCTTCGGCAACCTGTTCGGCAGTATTAAAGCCGTTGTCGTAAAATACGTTGGCTTCTCTGCCGCTGTTTATGAACCCTAAGTACGAACCGCCGCTGCGGCCCACGCTTATGGTCAACTTGTAAAAGTCTACGTAAAATATTTCGGGGTGGTCGGTAAGGAAGGAGTCGCGCGCGGCGCTAAACGCCCTGGGTACTTCAAGGTTTCCGTCTTCAACCCAGCTTTTAAGCTGTGCGGACGTAACTATATTGTTTATCGGATAATCAACCACGCCTTTTTTAAAATCGCCTGCTTGATTAATCTCTTCCAACGCTTCGTAAAACCTTTTAGCCAGCGTGTACTCGTTGTTGTTAACGTCTAAAAGGTAGTCGTAGAAGAAATCGGTTGCGTCCGGTGCGTTATTGCCGTCAGCATTAGCAACGCCGTTGTTTTTTGCAAGAATACCGGTGAACAGCGAAAGTGAAACTACGCAAGCAGCACCCAGCCCCGCAATGGCAACTTTTTTGGTAACTGATTTCATAAATCCTCCAAAAATTTTTTTTATTTTGCTTACGTTTCCAAGCGGAAACATAAGCAAACTTATAAATTATATATTAAATTTTGTCAACTGTTTAAGCGCAGAATTGGAAAATTTTTATATTTTGCACAAATTTATTCCTTGCCCGTTTCGGGTTCTTCCTGCTGTGCGGGAGGGGCGGAAATGCCCACTACGTCGTCTACCGAAAGTGAAAAAGCTATGCCCTGACCTTCGGTTTTAAGCCCCGCTTGCCTGTATACCGCGTGCAATACTTTATCCTTAATTTCCGCGGGTACCAATATTAAAACTATTTCCTTGTCGGGCTGTATCGAAATATGGAAAAATTGTTCCGCTTCCTTATTGGCGGTGCCGCGGGCGTGTATAACCGTGCCGCCGCGCGCGCCTTCTTCTTTGGCGGCGTCCATAACCGTTTCGGAAAATCCGGTGTTTACTATGCATAATATCATTTCGTAGTTCATTGTTTATTCTCCTTAACGGTTAATCTGTTGTTGCTTAAAAAGCCGTAAATAAGCGTGCCAATCACGCTTGAAAGCGCCACGGTGCAGGCAACGCCCTTGCCGCCTTTTATGGTTTTAAACTTCTCTTCCAGCGTATGCAGCGCGTCGGGGACTTTGCTTTCCTGTATAACGCTGAATATAACCGCCTTGTCGTTGTCCGTAAGCCCCAAAAGGTCAAGCATTTTAGCGTCCGCAGTGCCGTGCGCAAGAGTTAAAAACTGCATATTTACCTCGAACGACTGCAAAAGGTCGGCGTAGTATTCCGCCTTGTTTCTTGCAACTATGGTGACTAACAGTTTAAGCCTGTTGGAAGTTACTTTTTGGGCGTTAGAGGTTTTTTTTGTTGCGGATTGTTTGCGTACCGAAGGTTTTCGTATAGTTGGCATAGTTATTCCTTATTATTTAAAATAGATAATTTGCTCGTCGTCGGCGGAAAGCATACGCTTAATGGTAATTTTTTGCCTTACCTTAGCTGCCGTAACCGCCTTAAAGCCCAGCGCCTGTATGGTTATAAGCGGAGTCATTGCAACCATTGCAACTATTCCGAACGCGTCCGTCATTACGTCCCCGCCCATAGCAGTGCAAGCGCCTATTGCAAGCGGCAGGATAAAGCTGGAAGTTAAAGGACCGCTGGCAACCCCGCCCGAATCGAACGCGATAGCCGTGTATATTTTGGGTACGAAAAAGGATAGCCCTAACGATATAAGATAACCGGGGATAAGATAGTATAAAAGCGAAAACCCGAATATCATTCTTATAAGCGAAAGCCCTATGGAAACGCCTACCGCAAGCGATAACGCCAACAGCATTTCTATTTTTTTTACGCCGCCGCCCGTTATTTCTTCAACCTGTTTGTTTAAAACGTGTACCGCGGGTTCGGCAAGTACTACCACAAGCCCTAAAATAAAGCCGAACACGACTAAAAGAGGGGTGTTGCCCGCAAGCTCCTGCCCCAATTTAAAACCTATCGGCATAAAGCCGATTACCACCGCAACTAAGAATATTACCAGCCCGAAAAAGGTGTACGCAATGCCTACGGCAATTTGAAGTATTTTCTTTTTGGGCAGTTTTAATATGGTTAGTTGTAAAATTGCGAAAAATACGACTACTAATCCCAGCGCCTTTAAAACGTCCAGCCCGTGTTCAAGCAAAACGTGCCAAAAGTCTTCAAGACCGGACTGCACCGAGTAGTCGGCAACCTCGTAGGAAATTTCGCCGTTTGAAAACAGCGCGAGAAACATTACCGCAATCATAGGACCAATCGAACACAGCGCGATAAGACCAAAGCTGTTTTCGTTGGCGTTTCTGCCGCCTATAGTGGTTGCAATACCCACGCCCAGCGCCATTATGAAAGGCACGGTTATGGGGCCGGTGGTAACCCCGCCCGAATCGAAGGAGAGGGGTAGAAAACTTATTTTGCCTTCCTGTATAAGCAATGCGCACACGGCGAAAAGCATCATATAGAAAAAGGTTAAAAGGGCGGAAAGGTTTTTTCTGAAAACTATTTTAAGTATTGCGATAACGAGAAACACGCCCACGCCCGCGCCAACGGTAACTATAAGCACGGTGGGGTTAATAACGGCGCTAACCTGCCCCGCTAAAACTGATAAATCGGGTTCGGCAACGGTGATAAGCACGCCCATTACAAAGCATACGGATATAAGCACCACGAGTTTTTTGGATTTGGTCAAACCCGCGCCAACGTGTTCACCCATAGGCGTCATAGCAAGGTCCGCGCCCAAATTGAAAAGGGCTATTCCTATAATAAGAAAAACCGCCGAAACCGCAAACGCCACGGTTTCGGTTACCGTAAGGTTGATAAGCGGAGTAAACGATATTATCAGCACTATCGCCGTAACGGGAAGTACGGATATAAGCGCTTCTTTTAATTTCAAAAACAATGCTTTTGCCATAGATAAACCGTCGTAACTGTATTCATATTTATTATAGCATATTTATAGTGTTTTTGCAATCATAAAACGCGGACGAGTTTAATACATTATTGTAAACGGGGCGGTTGGTGAAAAGCGCTTTCGACAAAACAACAAAATAAAACAAAATAGCAGACAAAAATTTATTCATCAAGTCTGGTATTATCGGAGAGTAAGTTGATACGCACTATTAAATTTAAGACTTTATTGCTTGGTTTCGTTACCGTGTTTATGCTTGGGGTGTTAAGTTTTTCGGTTTATTTTACGGGCGCGTACGCCGTGTTTTACGGCAATACGCCCAGACTTATCCCTATTTATTCGGTAGAGCGTGAAGAAAAACTTTGCTCTATTACTTTCGACTGCGCCTGGGGCACCGAATACACCGACGAAATTTTAAAAGCGCTTGAAGTTTCAGACGTGCGCGCAACTTTTTTTATGGTTGAATTCTGGACTACGAAATATCCTGAATTCGTTAAAAAAATAAAGGACGGAGGCTGTGAAATAGGCACTCACTCTTCAACGCACAGCTATATGTCAAAAATGAACGCAGAGGATATAAGAGCGGAGCTTGCCGCGTCCTCTAAAGCGATAGAGGATATAACGGGCGATAAAGTGGAGCTGTTTCGTCCGCCCTACGGCGACTACGACGACGAGCTTATAAAAACCGCGTCTGAGCAGGGTTATTACACCATACAGTGGGACGTAGACAGCCTTGATTGGAAAGATTTATCCGCTTCGGATATAGCAATGCGGGTCGTCAACGGCGTAAAAAACGGCTCGATAATACTTATGCACAACAACGGGCTGCACACCGCCGAAGCCGTTCCCATAATTTTGGAAACACTTAAAAACCGCGGTTATTCTTTCGTGCCCGTAGGCGAGCTGATATACAAAGAAAACTACGCGATAGACGGCACCGGCCGCCAGAAACAAGTGCGGGTTAATTAAGAAAAACCAAATTTGGAGGCTAAATATAAATGAATTACAACACGGAGAAAAACAATAAGGTTTATCTTTACGGTGAAATAGTTTCGGAAGCTAAATTTTCGCACGAGGTTTACGGCGAGGGCTTTTACGAGCTAATGGTAAAAGTTATGCGGCTTTCGGGGCAGGCGGATATTTTGCCCGTTACCGTTTCCGAAAGAATTATGACGGAAGATATGCGTATAGGCGGTTTTATCAGCGCGCTTGGGCAGTTCCGTTCGTACAACAAGTTGGAGGACGGCAAGTCGCGGCTTATGCTTACCGTTTTCATAAGGGAACTTTTAGAAGAACAGCCGGGCAAAAACCCAAATTCGATAGTATTGTCCGGGTATATCTGCAAACCGCCCGTTTACAGAACAACGCCGTTCAACAGGGAAATTGCCGACCTGCTTATCGCAGTAAACCGCAGTTATAATAAATCGGATTATATCCCCGCCATAGCTTGGGGCAGGAACGCAAGGTTTGTAAAAAGCCTTTCGGTGGGCGATAAAGTGGCGTTGTCGGGCAGAATTCAAAGCCGTGAATACCAGAAAAAACAGCCTGACGAAAGTTTCGTTACTATGACTGCTTACGAAGTTTCAATTTCAAAACTTGCCGCGTTTGACGACGAAGCGGATTTTGACATTGACGAGGAGTTTGATTTGTACTCCATTCCGCACTCGTACGAAAGGCAGGATTAAAAGCGTTTGATATTTACAAATTCCGTCCGTTAAAAACGGGCGGAATTTTTTTGCGTTAAGGTCTATGAAAAAGTTGCAAAATTTTAAGCGTGTAATATAATATTACACGAAATGGGAAATAGAAAAACTGTAAATTTAACGGGCGGCAAGGTATGGAAAGTTTTGCTTGCGTACAGTCTGCCACTTTTCGGAAGCGCTATAGTTCAACAGCTGTATTCGTTGGTGGATTTGCTGGTGGTGGGCAACTTTGCAAAGGAAGGCGCGCTTGCCGTGGACGCTATTGGCAACGCTACGGTGGTTATAAACGTGTTGCTTGCGTTTGCGTTGGGCGCTAACGGCGGTTGCTCGGTGCTGGTGGCGCGGTATTTCGGCGAAAATAATTTCAAGCGCGTGCGGGAAACGGTTAGCACCGCGCTTATTTCGTATTCGGTTTTGTGCGCCGCAATTATGGCTTTGGGGTTTGCGTGCGCGGGCGTTGCGCTAATCGCGCTTGGCGTACACGGCGCGTATTACGGCGATTGCCTTGAATATCTTTACGTTTATATCGGCTCGCTTCCGTTCGTGTTTTTATACAACTTAGGGTGCGGCATATGCTCGGCTTTGGGCGACAGCAAAACTCCGTTTATCTTTCTGGTTGTATCCTCGGTTTTAAACGTTGGGCTGGACATATGCTTCGTTTACCTGCTTCATTTGGACGTTGCGGGGGCGGCGTGGGCCACCTTTATTTCGCAGGCTGTTTCCAGCGTTTTAACCGTTTTCGTGCTGGCGGGCAAAATGCGTTCGGTCAAGTCCGAAGAGAAGCCGAAAATATTTGACAAACGGCTGTTAAAGGAGCTTACCGTAACTTCGTTGCCTATAATTTTACAGCAGAGCTTCGTTTCGGTGGGCAACTTCTTCGTAAACCGCTGTATTAACGGGCTTGACGCAAACGGCGACGCCACTACGGGGTTTACCACGGCGTTTAAAATTATAGTAACGGCAAATATGGGAACGGTTGCTATGTCAAACGGGTTTTCCAACTTCGCCTCGCAAAACCGCGCGGCGGGGGAATACGGGCGCATTAAAAAGGGCTTTTGGATAATGCTTGGTTATATGACGGTGGCAAGCACGCTGTTTTTAATATTATTCGTTTCCTGCCCTGCGTTTTTAACGCGGCTTTTCGTGCAGAGCGACAAACTTACGGGCGCGGCTATGGGATATTCGGTTACCTTTCTTACCATAGTTTCGTGTTTCTTGCCCGTTGTGGGGTTAAAAATAATGGCGGACGGCGCGGTGCGAGGTTGCGGCGGCAACCTCGGCTTTACCGTTTCAACTTTTATAGACCTTGGGCTAAGGGTTATGCTCGTATATCTTTTGGTTTATCTCGGCTGGGGATTTTTGGGCGTGTGCTGGGCGTGGGCTATCGGTTGGAGCGTAAGCACGGTGTTTGCGCTGGCGTTTTTGGGGTTTACGTTTAAAAAACTTCCCAAACACCGCTCTGCGGAGGCGGGCGTTAATAATAATTGACAATTACCGCCGCCCGTGCTAAAATGATAGGCGGAGAAAATAATATGTATCATAGACCTTTGTTTCATATATTCGGCGCGCCCGTATACGCTTACGGCTTGTGTATGGCGGTGGGTATTTTGGCGTGTTTCGCTTTTCTTATGTTCACTATGTGGTATAAGAAATTTAACGAGGACGCCACCGATAAAATTTTGTTGATTGGTTTGTTCGGGACGGGTTTCGGCATTTTCGCATCTATGCTGTTCCAATCGGTTTACAACTATATTGCCGACCCTTCGTCGGGTTTCCATTTGGAGGGAATGACTTTCCTCGGCGGGCTTATAGGCGGCGTGGGCAGCTTCCTCGGCGTGTGGAATTTGTACGTTTTCGTAATTGCGCCGCGCACTAAAATTAAATTGCTTAAAAACAATATGAACGCATCGCTTTCCGACGCGTTGCCGTTTATTCCCATAGGCATTGCCATTGCGCACGCTTTCGGGCGGCTTGGCTGTTTATTTGCGGGCTGTTGTTACGGCAAACCCACCGACGCTTGGTACGGGCTTAAATGCGCCCACGGCTGGAACGAGACTTTAAAAATGAATATGTCCGGCGTTACGGTTATCCCCACGCAGTTGTTTGAAATGCTGTTTTTGTTTGCGCTTGCGGGGGTTATGGCGCTGTTGTATTTTAAATTTAAACTTAACTACAATTTCGGCGTTTACGCAATTGCCTACGGTATATGGCGGTTTATTATAGAATTTTTCCGCATTGACGACAGGGGCGGCGTTGCGGGTGCGGCGTTAAGCCCTTCGCAAATTTTAAGCATTATAATGGTGCTTTTGGGCGTGGGTTATATCTTTTTACAGTACTACGTACTTTCTAAATTTATGAAGCACCCCGAACTGCAAGCCTCAAAGAATAAAGACGATAAAGTCGATAAAGGCGAGGAAGTAAAAGACGCGGGCGATACGCCTGAAAGCGGCAACGCCGTTTCAGAATAAAACTAAGTACGGCGTTCGCGGAACGCCGTATTTTTAAAGGAATGAATATGAAAAGTCAAAGCGTAGTAACGGATTTAAGAAGAAAAGTTTTTACCGAAGTTGCAAAAGTTGCGTATTCGTCGGATAACCCCGCGGGGGATTTGGAAGAAATTCCTTTTATAATCACTCCCGACGAAGAGCCTAAGTACCGCGAAAGTATTTACCGCGAGCGACAGATTGCTTCCGAGAGGGTGCGATTGGCTATGGGGCTTTCGCTTCGCCCCGCAAACAAGCCCGTGCATATAACTTCGGGCGTGGATAAAAGCACCATTGCGGACAAGTATTACGAGCCGCCGCTTATGCAGGTTATCCCTTCGGCGTGCGACAAGTGCCCCGATAACGAATATTACGTTTCCGACCAGTGCCGCAACTGCGTTTCGCACGCGTGCATTAAAAGTTGCCCCAAAGGCGCGGTTTCCATCGTAAACGGCAGGGCGTTTATAGACCAAAGCAAGTGCATAAAATGCGGCAGGTGCAAGGCGGCGTGCCCTTACGACGCGATAGCTCATCACAAACGCCCGTGCGCTTCCGCGTGCGGCGTTAAAGCTATTTCTTCAGACGAATACGGCAGGGCGCATATCAATAACGAAATTTGCGTGGCTTGCGGGCAGTGTATGTCTGCCTGTCCGTTTGGAGCTATTGCAGACAAATCTCAAATTTTCCAGCTTATACAGGCAATTAAACAGGGCGACGAGGTGGTTGCCGCCGTCGCGCCCGCAATAATAGGGCAGTTCGGCGCAAAAGTTACGCCCGGTAAACTTAAATCCGCGTTTTTGGCACTTGGGTTTAAGGACGTGTACGAGGTGGCGGTAGGCGCGGACGTGGGCTGTATTGCCGAGGCTAACCACTACGTAAAGGCGGTTGCCACGGGCGAGCTTCCCTTTCTTTTCACAAGCTGTTGCCCTGCCTGGGCGGTGCTGGTTAAAAAGTTTTTCCCCGACCTTGCCGCCGAAGTTTCCGAAGAGCTTACGCCTATGGTTGCCACTGCGCGCTCTATAAAAGTAAACCGCCCCAACGCGCGCGTTGTGTTTATAGGTCCGTGCGCGGCTAAAAAGTTAGAAGCGGCGCGCAGGACGGTGCGCAGTTACGTGGACTTTGTAATTACGTTTGAAGAGCTTGCGGGTATGTTCGACGCCAAGGGCCTTAAATTGGAGGAGCTTGAGGAGTTGCCCGTAGAGTTGCAGGCAACGGGCGCGGGGCGCGGTTACGCTTGCGCGGGCGGCGTTGCAAGCGCCATTGAAAAGTGCGTTAAAGAGTACTTTCCCGATACCGAAGTTAAAATACAGCACGCCGAGGGGCTTGAGGACTGCCGCAAGGTGTTAATGCTTGCCAAGGCGGGCAAGTTGGACGGGTATTTGATAGAGGGAATGGGTTGCCCCGGCGGTTGCGTTGCAGGCGTGGGCACTATTATTCCCGCAGAGCGGGCGAAGTTTGCCGTTGCACAGCTGGTAAAAACTTCGCAAGAGGCTGTGCCGCCCGAAGAAATGGAAGATTTGGCGGAAAAGTTATCCAAAATGAAGTAAAAACGGCGGTTAAGTCAATAAATAAAATATGGTTTACGATATAGCAATAATAGGCGGCGGGCCGGCGGGAATTTCCGCGGCTATCAACGCCAAAGTTTTAAATAAAAATTTCGTGTGGTTTGCAAGCGGCGGCGGTTCTGAAAAAGTTGCGCGTGCGGAGCTTGTAAAAAATTACCCCGGGTTGCCGGATATAACGGGCGCGGAGCTTGCAAAAACGTTTAAAACACACGTTGAAAATATGCAAATCACGCCCAACGCACAGGTGGTTACAGCCGTTTACGAAACGGGCGAAACGTTTACGCTGCTTGCGGGGAATAACGATTTTGCCGCAAAAAGCGTAATTTTGTGCACGGGCGTTTACTCGCAAAAGCTGATTGCGGGCGAGGAAAAGTTTTTGGGCAGGGGGGTAAGTTATTGCGCCACCTGCGACGGTATGATGTTCAAAGGCAAAAAAATAGCCGTGTATTGCACGGACAAGTCTTTCGCTCACGAGGTTGAGTTTTTAAGCTCGGTTGCCGAAAAGGTGTATTTTATGCCTATGTACCGCAACCCCGAAATTAAGGGGGATAATATTGAAATTATTATCAAACAGCCCGTTGAAATTGCAGGGAATATGCGGGTTGAAAGCGTTGCGTTTAAGGACGGGAAGATAGACGTTGACGGAATTTTTATTTTAAGAAACTCGGTTGCGCCGTCCGCGCTTTTGCACGGGCTGGAAGTTGAGGACGGGCACATTACCGTAAACCGCCGTTGCGAAACCAATATAAAGGGCGTATTTGCCGCGGGCGATTGCACGGGCAGACCCTATCAGTATATAAAGGCGGCGGGCGAGGGGAATATAGCCGTTCATTCAGCCGTGGAATACCTTTCCGGAAAATAAGAGGTTACTATGCTTTTTACCGAACTTACTATCAACACCACCACCGAAGGGAGCGAGCTTATAGCCGATATTCTTTGGCGGTACACCAATTACGGCGTTGCCATTTCCGACGTTAAAGACGTTATTGCTTTGCAGGAAAACAAGGCTATGTATTGGGACTATATGGACGAAAATTTGCTTTCCGAAAGGCGCGACGTGCTTGTTAAGGCGTTTGTGCCCAAGGACGAAACGGCGGTTGTTTTGCCGCAAATCCGCGCGGATTTGGAAGAGCTTAAAATTAATTGCGAGGGCTTTACCGCGCTCGGCTCGCTTGAAACGGCTTGCCGCGAAGTGGAGGGCGACGATTGGATAGGTATTTGGAAGTCGCATTTCAGACCCTTACGTATAGGCGGACGCATAGTAGTCTGCCCCGAGTGGATTACATATGAAAAACAGCCCGAAGAGCAAGTTGTTAAGCTGGACAGCAATATGGCGTTCGGCACGGGCGAGCACGAAACCACTTCTATGTGTTTAAAGCTGTTGCAGGAATACATTACGCCGCAAAGCGTTTGTATCGACGTTGGTTGCGGTAGCGGTATTTTGGGCATTTCTGCAATAAAACTGGGCGCAAATTACGCGTATCTTACCGATATAGATTACGTTGCCGTGGAAAGCGCAAAGCACAATGCGGAAATTAACGGCGTGTTGGAAAAAGTAACGGTTGCACATTCAAACCTTTTGGACGACGCCGAAATTAAGGGCGATATTATGCTTGCCAACATTACCGCGGAAATTTTGTGCGGGCTTGCGCCGTCCATTCCCAAAAATCTTAAAGCGGGCGGAACGCTGATTTTAAGCGGCATAATCGAAAGCCGCCTTGAAATGGTTATAACAGCGTTTTCCGCGCAGGGGCTCAGGCTTGAAAAGCAAGTGCGGGAGGGGGAGTGGTTGGCTCTTGCGTTTAGGTTATGAGCGCGCCTAAAAGATTTTTCGTTGATAAAATAAACTATCCCGAAGTTACAAAGGTTTACTTGGAGGGCGAGGAATTTATTCACGCCAAAACGGTGCTTCGCGTTGAAACGGGTACGGAAATAGTGCTTTTAGACGGTAGCGGAAAGGAGTTTTCCGCAATAGTGGCGGACATTGAAAAAAAGCGGTTGTTAGCACATATTACGGGGGTAATTGACGGCGATAAGGAGCCTACAACGCCCGTATATTTGTTGTGCGGGGCGTTGAAAGGGGACAAAACCGAGTTTGTAGTGCAAAAAGCGTGCGAGCTTGGGGTAAGCAAAATAGGCGTGTTTTCTTCCGACTATTGCTCTGCGTATATGAACGAAAATAAGCTGGAACGGCTTAGAAAAGTTTCGCGTGAGGCGGCAAAGCAGTGTCTGCGTTCGCGCGCGCCCGAAGTGGAATATTTTAACGGATTGGAGGAAGCCTTGGCTTCTGCGGCGGAATACGAAAACAAGCTGTTTGCGTGCGAATTTTTGCACTCGTCCGAGGCGGATATTTCAAAGCTGGACGGCGCAACCGTAGTGGTTGTGGGTAGCGAGGGCGGATTTTCCGAAAGGGAGTACGAGGTTGCAAAGCAGCACGGCTTTTCGGGGATATCGCTTGGCAAACGCATTTTGCGCGCGGAAACGGCGGCGGTTGCGGTGTGCGCGCTCGTGGCGTTTGCGCTTGGTGAACTTAAATGAAAGCGGTAGTTTTTACGCTTGGCTGTAAGGTTAACGAAGTGGAAAGCGCGGCTATTATGGCTTCGCTTGAAAAGTTGGGTTTCGAGGTTTCGGACGGGCTTTGCCCCGCGGATATATACGTTTTAAATACCTGTGCAGTCACGCGCGAGGCGGAAAAAAAGAGCCGCCAGCTTGTGGCGCGGGCGCGTAAATTCAACCCCGAAGCCAAAATTTTCGTGTGCGGGTGCGCTTCGCAAAAGTCTGCCGAGGCGTTTAAAGAAAAGGGCGTGACTTTCGTGTGCGGCGCGCGCGATAAATCGGAGGTAATAGCGGCGGTTGCGGCGGAATTTAACGCCGAAAACTGCGGGTTGTTATTCCCCAAGCAAACCAAAACCCGTGCGTTTATAAAAATTCAGGACGGCTGTAACAACTTTTGCTCGTACTGCGTTATTCCTTACCTGCGCGGGCGGGAAAAATCGCGGAAAATAGAGGATATATTGGGGGAGATCCAAAATACGGACAGCCCCGAAATAGTGCTTAACGGCATAAATATTTCGTCTTATTGCGACGGAGGTCAAACGCTTACGCACCTTATAACGGCGCTTAAAAGCGTTAAAAAGCGCATAAGGCTGGGGTCGTTGGAGTGCAATATTATCACGCGGGAATTTCTTGAAGCGTTAAACGGGCTTTACGATTTTGCGCGGCAGTTTCACCTTTCGTTGCAAAGCGGTTCAACCCAAGTTTTAAAGGCTATGAACAGGCGTTACACGCGCGAGGAATATCTTGAAAAGTGCACGTTGATTTACGAGTATTTTCCCGACGCCGCAATAACCACCGATATAATTGCGGGGTTTGCGACGGAAAGCGAGGAAGACTTTTTAAAAAGCCTTTCAATAATAGACGAGGCTAAGTTTGCACGTGTGCACGCGTTTGCGTTTTCGCCGCGCGAGGGCACCGCGGCGTTTAAACTGAAAGATATTCCGCCGCAGGTAAAATCGCGCCGTTTGCACGCGCTTTTAGAGGCGGGCGAACGCGCTTCGTTGGCGTATATATCGGGGTTTATCGGTAAAACGCTTGAATTTATCGCCGAAGAACGCGTTGACGGGTATTGGACGGGATATACGGGTAATTACGTGAAAATTTACCTGCCCGAAACTGCGGAAGCGGGCAAAAAGTACGCCGTGCGTCTTGTGGGTAAGTTCAGGGACGGCGCTTTGGCGGAAGTTATTGAAGAGCGCGGCGTTTAACGCTGAATTTTTATTTAAAACAAAGTCAAGGAGATACTGCTATGGAAGATAAAAACTGTGTTTTTTGCAGGATATTACGGGGGGAAATTCCCGCGCAAAAAGTGTACGAAGACGATAAAATGCTGGTATTCAAGGATATTGAGCCTAAGGCAAAAATTCATCTTTTGGCAATTTGTAAGGACCATTTTAAACTGCTGTCCGATATGGACGAAAGCCGCGCGGAGCTTGTAAAGTATATGCTTGGAAAAATACCTTTAATTGCCGCCGCAAACGGCTGTGAAAACGGGTACAGGCTTATAATAAACCAGGGCGGCGACGCTGGGCAGACGGTTTTTCATTTGCATATACATATCCTCGGCGGCGAACCTTTGCCTTGGTGAAAAATATTTTTATGTTAATTTTAATTTCGGGCGCAACGCATACGGGTAAAACTTATTTGGCGCAACGCCTTATGGAAAAATATAAGATAGCGTATATTTCCATAGACCATTTAAAAATGGGGCTTATAAGAAGCAATCAAACTACGCTTACCGCCGAAGTGAGCGGTATATAAATGAAAGAGTTACATAATAGGGCTCACGCAAAAAGACGAAGTATTTTTGTGGGAAGAGGAAACGCAACGGAGCAAAGTTGCCGTTTGAAATAACAAACGGCTTAAAGCGGAGTTTGCGGTGACGAGGTTGCGCCGAACATCATAAACCTAAACAACGGCACGAGGGTTTGTAGCCATTTGCTACAAGCCCTCGTTTTTATTTTCAACTAATTGATAAATTGTA
>CAJTPJ010000007.1 GCA_910578145.1 uncultured Christensenella sp.
GTAAATTAACGCCCCCTGCGCGGTTGCGCAGGGGGCGTTTTAAGTTTAATTTTAGTGTTACGCCATACCGTTTACGCCATACTGCTTACGCCATACCGTTTACGCCATACTGCAAAGCACGGCAAGGTTGGCGGCAACGTCTATGTTGCGCACAACGCAGTGTTCGGGCACGCGCAAAAGCACGGGCGCAAAGTTTAAAATAGACTTCACCCCGCAAGCTACAAGCCTGTCCGCAACGTCCTGCGCGTGTTTAGCGGGCACGCATATTACCGCAAGCGTTACCGCGTGCGACGTTATCCCGCTTTCTATTTCAGCCGCGTCCAAAACGGGCTTGCCCGCTATTTTCGTGCCTATTTTCTTGGCGTCGTTGTCAAACGCCGCAACAAGTTCTATTCCGTAATTTACAAACCCGCCGTATGCGAGCAGCGCGCTGCCCAGCCCGCCCGCGCCAACTATGGCGGCGTTTTTTTTGTCGTTGCAACCAAGAAATTCTTCAAGCGCGGCTATAAGCTCGCTTAGCAAATACCCCACGCGCGTTCTGCCCTGCGCCGAGGTGTAGGCAAGGTCCTTTCTTACAAGCACTTCGCCCATACCCAAAGCGCGCGCTATCGCGCCCGAGGAAACGTAAGTTACCCCGCCGCCCAGCGTTTTAAGATAATTTAAGTAAACCGGTAGCCTTTGCAAGCTTGTAATCGGTACGTCGCTTCTCATTTTTCACCTGTCAATCCATTACCAACGCCGCCGCGCCGTATGCGCCCGCGCGAGTGCCCAGCGTTGCGCACTCTATCTTAACCGGCGCGTAATCAACGCCGCCAAAAAGCTCCTCGTCAACCAGCTTTTGCAAAGGCGCGGTAAGCCGCGAGCCCTGCGCCGCCACCCCGCCGCCTATCGTTATTATCTGCGGGCGGAATATGTTTGCAAGGTTTGCCACGCCGCAGGCAAGATATTTTAAATACCAATCCACAACTTGACGCGCGGTGCGGTCGCCGTCCATATACTCAAACGCGGTGCGCCCGTCCGCAGTGGAAAGGTTGTACGTTTTCCACATATCCGAGCCTGTGTCCTCTTCCATTGCCCATTTCGTACGCGCGGTAAGCGCCCGCGCCGAACTGTATGCTTCAAAACAGCCGCGCCTGCCGCAGGTGCAATAATCGCCGCCGCGCTCTATAACCATATGCCCGACCTCTGCGCCGGCGCCTTTGTTTCCCTCGAATATTTTGCCGTCGAGGATAATGCCGCCGCCTACGCCCGTGCCAAGCGTTACCATTACTATATCTTTATTGCCCTTGCCCGCGCCGAACTTGGCTTCGCCCAAAGCCGCGCCGTTTGCGTCGTTGCAAACTTTTACGGGAATTTTAAATTTATCCGAAAGGATTTGTTTTAAAGGGTAATTTTTAAGTTCGAGATTTCCCGAAAAAATTACTTTGCCTTCTGCGCCGTCGATAATGCCCGGGCAACATACACCCACGCCGCCTATTGCCGAAAATACTTTGCCGCTGTTATGTACCAGAGTATCCGCAAGCGTTATTATGCAATCCGCAAGCTCCTCGCCGATTAGCGTGGGAACGTTGCCCTCGCACAAAATTTTACCGTTTTTATCTATTATAATGCCTTTGACCGTCGTTCCGCCAACGTCAATGCCCATATACAGCGCCATAAAATTTACCCCGTTACCGTTTTTCTTCAATTATACACCAGCGGCGGCGAACCGTCAAGGGTATTGCTAATTTTTTATCAAATAAGCCTGCGCTACGGTTTAGTTTCGGTTTAGTTGCGGCGCGGCAAATAAAAAAGCGCGCCGCAGCGCGCTTTGTTGCGTTTAAGTTATTTCGTACCCGTAGAACCGAAACCGCCCTCGCCGCGGACGGTGTCGGAAAGCTCGTCCGAAAGAATAAATTCCGCGGTAACGTACGGCGTGATAACCAGCTGGGCGATGCGCTCGCCCTTGCCGATAGTTTGCGGCGCGCCCGAATGATTGTGAAGGGCTACCATAACCTCGCCGCGATAGTCGCTGTCAACCACGCCCACCTTGTTTGCAGGCGCAAGCCCGCGCTTTGAAGCAAGCCCGCTTCTGGCGTAAATAAGCCCCGCGCAACCCAAAGGCACTTCCATAGCAATACCCGTAGGTACCAACACGGTTTCGCCCGCGTTTATGGTTAAATCGCTATCTATACAGGCGTATAAATCCGCGCCCGCCGCGCACTCACTGCCGTAAGTGGGCAAAATTGCGTTTTTCCTCAGTTTTTTTACGGAAACTTGTCTTTTGTCGAAATTGAAATACATACTTCTCCTATAATTCAGCCTTATCGTCCCACAGCACGATTTTGTCCTGCGCAAGCGAGGGCTTTAGTAAAATTATTCTTTGGTTGGACGAACCGCGGAAACGCAGGTTTAAATCTTTAAGCTCTTCCACAAACTTTCCGTCAACCAAAACGTCCAAACATTCAAGCATTTCTTCAACCCTTTCCGCATCGCCCAATTTGCCCGTTAAAAGGTCGCGCTCGTAGTCGTAACCCGTAAAACACCAAAACGATTTTTCGGGAAATTCCTTTCTAAGCCTTTTGAGAAAAGGCGCCAAAACAAGCTGGTTTTCAGGCTCGAACGGGTCGCCCCCCAACAGCGTAAACCCCTTGATATATGGGGGTCTAAGCCCGTTTATGATAGATTTTTCCACTTCTTCGGTAAAAGGTTTGCCGTAGTTAAAATCCCACGTTTCTGGGTTAAAACAGTTTTTGCAGTGATTGCGGCAACCGCTGACGTAAAGCGAAACGCGCACCCCCGGCCCGTTGGAAACGTCGTACCATTTTATAGTTGCATAGTTCATAAGTCCCCTCACAAAAACCGCGGTTTCTTGCGCCCCGCGGTTTTCCGTGAATTAACGATGCGCAAGCGTTAAACCTTTGCTTAAAACTTTAACCGCAGTTTTGCGGCGTGCGTTTTAAAGGTGCAACACTCGCGATTTTATCTCCTTCGTTTTGCCAACGTTCCAAAAGTTTTCACCCAAATATCCGCACGTGCGGCGGGTTACGTTCATTTTACGCTGGTCCTTGTTGTGACAAACGGGGCATTCCCATTCGTTATCGTCGTTAATGATAATTTCGCCGTCGAAGCCGCAAACGTGACAATAGTCGCTTTTAGTGTTAAATTCGGCGTACTGTATGTTGTCGTAAATAAACCTTACTACGTCCTCCATAGCCGTGAGGTTATGGCGCATATTGGGTATTTCCACGTACGAAATAGCACCGCCTGACGATATCTTTTGGAATTGGCTTTCAAAGTTAAACTTAGAAAACGCGTCTATATTCTCGCGCACGTCAACGTGATAGCTGTTGGTGTAATAACCCTTGTCGGTAACGTCGGTTATAGTGCCGAAACGCTCTTTATCTATTCTCGCAAAACGGTAGCAAAGCGATTCCGCAGGGGTGCCGTAAAGCCCGAAGCCCAGCCCCGTTTCCTTTTTCCACCGCTCGCAGTGGTCGCGCAGAGTTTGCATAACTTTAAGCGCGAATTCCTTGCCCTCGGGGGTGGTGTGCGAAACGCCTTTTACCAGCTTAGTAAGCTCGTAGACCCCTATATATCCCAAAGATATCGTGGAATAGCCGTCTAAAAGATACTTGTCGATAACCTCGCCGCTTTGCAATCTTGCAATAGCTCCGTACTGCCAATGCACGGGCGAAACGTCGCTGGTTACACCCATAAGCGCGTTGTGGCGGCACATTAACGCCTCGTAGCAAAGCGACAGCCGCTCTTCAAGAATTTCCCAAAATCTCTTTTCATCGCCCTTGGCAAGTATGCCGCACTGCGGCAGGTTTATTGAAACTACGCCCTGGTTAAATCTGCCCTCGAATTTATAGTTTCCGTTTTCGTCTTTCCAAGGGGAAAGGAACGAACGGCAACCCATAGGCGAAAACACGTTGCCCTCGTAATACTCGCGCATTTTTTTAGCGGAGATATAGTCGGGATAAAGGCGCTTGGACGAACATTTTACCGCCAACTTGGTAAGGTAATCGTATTTGCCGCCTTTAAGACAGTTGTTTTCGTCAAGCACGTAAATAAGTTTGGGGAACGCGGGGGTTACGAAAACGCCCTTTTCGTTTTTAATGCCCTCGTAACGCTGTTTAAGTATTTCCTCTATTATCATAGCGTTTTCTTCTACGAACTCGTCCTTTTCGTCCACCCAGAGGAAAAGAGTGACGAAAGGCGACTGACCGTTAGTGGTCATAAGCGTGTTTATCTGGTATTGTATAGTTTGAACGCCGGCTTTAAGCGCTTCTTTTACGCGCATATCCACGAAATGCTTTTTCGTTTCGGCGTCCAGCGTTGCGCCAAACTCCTCGTCGCACTGCGCTATATATTTATCGCGGGTACGGCGAAGGTATTTGCCGAGGTGCGCGATATTTACCGACTGCCCGCCGTACTGAGACGAAGCGACGGAAGCGATAATTTGCGTGGTAATGGTGCACGCGGTTTGAAACGACTTGGGGCTTTCAATCATTTTGCCGTTCATAACCGTGCCGTTTTCAAGCATATCCTTAATATTTATAAGGCAGCAGTTGAAAATGGGTTGCAGGAAATAGTCGGCGTCGTGGAAGTGGATTGCGCCCTCTTCGTGAGCTTTGGAAATATGCTCGGGCAAGAGAATACGTTTAGTCAAATCCTTGGAAACTTCGCCCGCAATTAAATCGCGCTGGGTGGAAGCCGTGCGCGCGTTTTTGTTGGAGTTTTCTTCCATTACGTCTTTGTTGGAGTTGCGGATAAGCGAAAGTATGCTTTCGTCCGTGGTGTTTGCTTTACGGATTAAAGCGCGCTCGTAACGGTAGAGAATATACGCTTTCATAAGCTGATATTTCTGTAATTCCATCAGCTTTTCTTCCACCATATCCTGAATGTCTTCAACCAGCACGCGCTTTCTGTGGCGCGAAGCGATATCATCCACTATTTCAGATATCTGCGCGTCGGTTATTCTGTCCTCGAAATCAACGGCAGCGTTTGCTTTGGATATTGCTACGGCAATTTTGGTGCGGTCGAAATCACAAGTTGAACCGTCGCGCTTGATAACTTTCATATCCTTTTTCTCCTTTGGTGCAAGTACTTCGTATGATATCACATATTTTGTGGTTTGTCAACTACCTGCACTACAATATATTGTGTTTACGTATATAAAAATAACTAATAAATAAAAAACAGACCTTGTCCGCCTTTAAACGCGGCAAGGTCAAGTATAATACTTTAATTATTTAAAGTCAAGCATTGCGGTACAATATGTTGTGTGAAACATTTCTACAAATTTCTACATATTGTGTCACGACGGGGAAAGCGTGCGTTTAACCGCACCCCGCCATCCGTCTATCAATAAACGCCGCTCCTCCTCGTCCATAGACGGGGAAAACGCGCGCGAAACCGCGGCGTTGCGTTTGAGCTCTTCTATTCCGCTCCAATAGCCTGCGTTTAGCCCTGCAAGGTACGCCGCGCCCAACGCCGTAGTTTCGGAAATTACGGGGCGCTCCACCTCGCAACCCAGCAAATCCGCCTGAAACTGCATTAAAAAATTATTGTTGCTTGCGCCGCCGTCCACGGCAAGCCGCGAAATTTTAAGCCCTGAATCCTTTTGCATTGCCTCTACTAAGTCGCTTACTTCGTACGCAATGCCTTCGAGAGCCGCACGCACGATATGCCCGCGAGTGGTGCCGCGCGTAATACCCGTTATAGTACCGCGGGCGCGCGCGTCCCAATAGGGCGCGCCAAGCCCCGTAAACGCGGGTACTACGTACACGCCGCCGCTGTCCTTTACCGAAAGCGCCACAGCCTCGCTATCGGCGGCGGAAGAAATAATTTTAAGCTCGTCCCTAAGCCACTGCACCACCGCGCCGCCAACGAACACCGAACCTTCCAAAACGAAACAGGGTTTACCATCCGCCGTTGCGCCCAGCGTAGTTAAAAGACCGTTGTGACTTTTAACGGCTTTGTCGCCCGTGTTCATCAAAAGAAAACAGCCCGTACCATAAGTATTTTTAACGTCGCCCTTGGAAATGCACAGTTGCCCGAAAAGCGCCGCCTGCTGGTCGCCCACCACACCGCAAACGGGAATGGGCGAACCGAACAGCCGTGCGTCCGTACACCCGTAATTATAGCTTGACGAACGCACTTGCGGCAACATACTTTCGGGTATATCGAACAAACGCAACAGCTCTTTATCCCACTTTAATTTATGGATATTGAAAAGCATAGTACGGCTTGCGTTGGTGTAATCGGTAGCAAAAATTTTACCGCGCGACAACTGCCACAATAAAAACGTATCCACCGTTCCGAAAGCCAGCTCGCCGCGCTCGGCGCGTTCCCTCGCGCCGTCTACGTTGTCCAAAATCCACTTTATTTTCGTTGCGGAAAAATACGCGTCGGGCACCAAACCTGTCTTGTTGTAAATTTTTTCGGCAAAACCCTCGCGCCGCAGCCTATCGCAATAATCCGCGGTTCGGCGGCACTGCCAAACTATGGCGTTGCACACGGGCTTGCCCGTTTCCTTATCCCATACCAGCGTAGTTTCGCGCTGGTTGGTTATGCCTATTGCCGCTATATCCTGCGCTGTTGCGCCCGCGCGGACTATAGCTTCGCCCACGACTGCCACCGTAGACCCCAATATATCCTGCGGTGAATGTTCTACCCAGCCCGGGCGGGGATAAATTTGCTTAAATTCCCTTTGCGCGCTTGAAACTATTTTTCCCTGCGCGTCAAACACTATTGCTCGCGTGCTGGTGGTACCTTGGTCCAGCGAAAGAACGTACTTCATAAGTATAGTATACCACGGCGGCGGTATAATTTCAAGAGGGTTGGCGATAATAAGAATATGAGCAGTAAAAAAAAGACTAAACTTATAGAAGAAGTGTTTGAAACCTGCGCAAGCGCCAACGAGTGCACGGGGCTTTTCCAGCGGATTAACCTCGACCCCGAAGAAATTGCGCTTTTCCACAAGATGTACAACGAAATAGACGGCAAAAACAGCATAGAATAATGAAAAGGGGCGCATATATGCGCCCCTTTTGCGTTATTTATAAATTTCTTTTACTATATAACCGGCGTACGCCGCCGCTACGTTTACGCCCGTAACCTTTTCTATTCCGCCGAAAAATGCGTTGGAATTAACTTCGCACACCAACATACCCCGTTCGCCGTACAAAAGGTCTATCCCGCAATAATCCAGCCCCAGCGCTTCAGCCGTGCGCACGCACAAATTTTGCGTTATTTCGCATATATCCGCGGGGTTACCGCTTCCGCCCAGCTCTAAATTAGAGCGAAAATCCCCGTTGGAAACGCGCCGCATTGCCGCAACGCACCTGCCTCCCACAACTATAACGCGCAAATCCCTGCCCGCGCTTTCCTTAATAAATTTTTGGAAAAGGTGCGGCACGCACATCAGCTTCTTACATAAACTATCCAACTGCTCGCGGTTATCGGCTTTATAAACGCCCTTGCCCAAAGAGCCGTAACTTTCCTTTACTATCAAAGGATAGCCAAACCGCTTTTCCAATCCGTTTACAAATTCTTGCTTTAACTTTGCGGACGGGTTGTAGCACAACAGCCCCGCCACCGTTTCGGGCATAGGCACGCCGCGGTTTGCAAGCGCGATATGCGTGCTCATTTTATCGTCGCAAATTTCCACTGCGGCGGCGCTGTTAAACAGCCGCAACCCACTTTTTTCAAGCATACGCGAAGCATACTTGTCCTTGTCCAGATAAATGCAAAAATCGTAACCCGAAATTTGCGCGGATATATTGCCCCCGCCGTCTATAAACAGTTCGGGCGCGCCGTTTAAAATATCCGCCGCAACGCCTAAACGCGCAAGCTCCTCTTTAAGCCGTAAAGATTGGTTCAACGCGGACGCAAGCGCGGAATACGCGTTATTTATAATAAGCCCGCGCCTCACTCTTCGCCGTCCTTTTTTCTGCCCTTTTTGCGGTAATTTACGCACTCGGTCAAAAGATATTCTATCTGTCCGTTTACGGAGCGGAACTCGTCGTTCGCCCAACGTTCCAGCTCAACGTACAGCGCTTCGGAAACGCGTAGCGGTATTTGCTTTTTTAAATTCTTTTCTTTCTCCATAACGGAATTAATAAATAGACCCGCTGTTAACTATGGGCTGGGCGTCGCGGTTGCCGCAAAGCACAACCAACAGATTTGAAACCATAGCCGCCTTTCTTTCGTCGTCAAGCTCTACGATATTATTGTCGGAAAGTTTTTTAAGCGCCATATCCACCATTGAAACCGCGCCGTCAACTATTTTTTGCCTTGCCGCAATGATTGCGGAAGCCTGCTGGCGTTGAAGCATAGCCGCTGCTATTTCGGGCGCGTACGCAAGATTGTTAATGCGCGCGTCCATAATTTCGATGCCCGCCATTTCAACGCGGCTTTGAAGTTCGTATTTAAGCACGTCGGCAATCTCCTGCGAGGAACCGCGAAGCGACTTTTCATCGCCGTTTTCGCTAACGTCGTAGGGGTATTGGCGCGCCACCTGCCTTATAGCGCTATCCGACTGCGTGGAAATGAAATTCATATAATTATCCACCGCAAACACTGCGCGCGCCGTGTCCGCAATACGCCATATAACTACTACGCTTATTTCTATGGGGTTACCCTCTTCGTCGTTTACTTTTTGCTTGTCGTTGTTAAGCGTCATAGCCTTTAACGAAAGTTTTTTGCCGAATTTGCCGAAAACCGTGGGATTCGTCGCCGCGCAAAAAGGATTTATAAAGTAAAAACCGTCCCTTTTAAGCGTGCCGTGATATTTGCCGAAAAGCGTTAAAACCAAGCCCTCGTTGGGCGCAAGCACCTTAAACCCGTTAAGACTGATAGCTGAAACGATAACAATTATAATACCCACTGCCGCAAGCGCGAAAAAGCCGGGGCGTTCGGGTACCTCGTCGCCGCCAACCAATGCAAAGCCGACCGCCATACAAGCTATGCCGCCTATCACGCCTGCAAGCACGACGAACAGCATAATCCAGCCGTTAACGCCCTTAATTTCCCTTTCTTTAATTTGCGAGTTCATTTTTTTAAACCTCTCAGATTTATTTTGATATCATTTTGATATCATAGCCATTATAAACGCGCAAGCGGGGTTTTGTCAATAATTTGATTGAATTTTTTTGCGGATTGGGTTATAATTTCATTAATAAAATAAACACGCGTTATTCAAATGATAAAAAACACCCTTAAAATTTACTTTAAAAACTTTATTTACCTGTTCGTCGCAATGGGCATTATCTATCTTTTCACGCTGATAACCTTGTTTATGTACGCGGCTTTGACATTGGAAAGCGTGCAAACTATGTTAAACGACAGCGCTGCGTTTATCCAAGCCGCCACCGGTGACTCGGGCAATTCTATAAAAGAATTTATGAATTACGCCATTTCTCAGCTTGACACCAGTGGAAATATTTTCGATATAGTCGGGCGGATTATTGAAACTAATTGGATTCAAACTACGGCCGAGGGGTTTTTTGCAACGCTAAATCTTTCCGTAGAAGGGTTTAGCGAAGGACTTAACGAAATTATTTATGCTTTTACCGCTACAATGGCGGGCGGGTTTGCCGCGGCGGTTACCCTTATAGTTTTGGGAGTTATTTGCGCAAGCTACGCAACCCGTTACGTGCTCAGGCGCAAAAACGCAAAACGCGGAGTTAAAAAGTTTTTAATTGCAACAATTATAGAACCTATGTTTATTGCGGCAATTTCGGTGGTTGCGCTGTTGATTTTAGGCGCGTTGCAAGCGTTTGCCATTTTGGCGTATATCGGAATGGCGGCAGTGCTCGCCGTTATAGCGTTGGCATCAAGCTGGATAATACACAGGGACGCTACAATGAAATTCAGCGAAGTTGTAAACGCTAAAAACGTACTGCTTTACGCCGCTTCTCTTTTAATTCTTTTTGCCATCTTCGTCGTTTTCGCCGTCGTTTTATTTTTATTAAACGCTCTGCTTGCAATTTTGATTATCGTTCCGCTGGCGGTTTACACGCTTGCCGTTACGGGAGTTTTTACCGACAGTTTCGTTTGCGAAATGATAAAAGAAAAATATGTAACACCGTAAACGTTCGGGCTCAAGCTCACAACAAAATGAACGCGCCCCGCTTAACGGATGCGTTCCATAAATAAATGCTCCCCTTTGTAAGGGGAGCATTTATTTATCTTATCGGTTATCGTTTATTTACTTTTAAACTTATCGCCGAGATTTGCTTTTAACAGCATAGTAACTTCTTCCAAAGAGCCTTGCGTTATCGATGATTTATCTATGACGTGGCTTTGTATTTTGGAAATATAAAGATAGAAATATTTATTGTCCTCGCTTGCTTTATAGATATACGAATATTTTGCTCTTGGCGTGGTCGTAAAAACGCCACCTCTCGTCTGCGTTAGCGTTATGTACTGCTCGTTGAACGTATAAACTTCTTCCGTTTATTCGCTTATATACGTTGACGCTTTGTCGTTGCGCTTTTGCAAACAAGGCGTTAGCAGAAAACCAATAGGAGTAATCAACACGCCGAATACGATAAGTACTATGCCTCCGACAAAGTCAGAACCGTCTTCGCGGAATAAGATACTTATAACACCGAATACGATAAGAAAAACCGTTAAAAGAGCATACAGCCACAATATTTTTTTGAATGTCTTCATATTAAGCGCACGGCTTTTACTGCTGTCTAATTTACACCTAAATTCAACCATAACGTTTATCTCCGTTAAATTACGATTTATTTTACAGTCATTATATCATATAAAAACGAAAAAATAAGTGTAGTGTAGCTAGCCATACTTTTATCGTTGCGCAACACAAATACCATTAGTACGCAAGAGGGCGTGTTGAATTATTTTTCTTTGCTGTCTAAAGGCGCGGAAGTTTCCTCCTCGGTTTCCTCTTCTTCACTTTTAAGCTCTTTGAGCATACGCGTTATATCGTCTTCGGAAAGTTCCTCGCTGGTTTTCGCCAGCCTTCCATACGCGAGTTTATCGTGATGAATAGTCATAATTCTTCCTTTTAAGCACCACCAACGTCTCGACGTTTGTACTGTTATTCAAAAAGATTTCCCTTACCTCTTTCCCATCTTTATATACGGGAAAGTTGAATTTCATTGATTTTAAGGGCATTTCGCTCTCCCCTTCGGGATAAATTTGAATTTCTTTGACCAAAGTGGAAATCAACTCTTTCTTTTCCTCATCACTGATTATATCATATAATTCGTTAAAATGCTCTAATATTTTATAAATATTTTCCATTGTAATGAATTCCGCTTCCACAGACTTTCTTCTCGTTCTCGCATCCTCGATATTTGCTTCTATTTCGGCAATCGTGTCGTACAGTCCGTCAAGCCGTAAAGTCATATCGTGAATTTTTCTCTCGCGGTATGTTACATCTATGGGAAGCGAATCGATTTCACGTTCCAACCTCGCTTTGTTTAGCTCCACCTCTTTCAGTTTTGTTTCGTAGTTGTGTATTTCCGTATCGATTTTCGCGGTATCGACCTGCAAACCTATTTTCTTTTTTATCTCGGTAGCAAAGTGTTCGTCTTTCACCAACTCTTTGATAAACTCTATTACGAGCGGCTCAATGTCCGTCTTTTTGAGATTTGCGCTATAATCGCAAGACCGTCCCCGTTCCTGCTTATTCCGACTGCAAGCATAATACATAACCTCTTTATATGTGCCGTCTTTCTTCGTCCAACAAACTCTGTTGGCGTACATCCCGCTACCGCACTTTGGGCATTTTATAATTCCAGTAAGCAAATGAGCGCGTTCTTTGCCGTATTTGGATTCGGATTTAACTCCCGTTTCCTGTCTTTTCGCGTGCGCTTTTGCCCAAAGCTCTTCATCGACAATTCCTTCGTGCAAACCGTCAACCAAACAAAAATCTTGCTTTTTCACAACTTTGTAATCGGCTTTTGTGCCTTTCACTTTTTCCCGCACTCTTCTTCCGTAAGCAATCTTACCGCAATAAACGGGATTGTCCAAAAGTATTTTAATGAAATGCGCGCTGAATTCTTCAATATCGGTTTTCTTGCGCGGCGTCTTTTTAATACCTTGTAAATTAAGATATTTCGCTATTCCTGTATAGCCCATATTCGTATAAACGAACTTATCGAAAATCGTCCGCACAACCTCGGCTTCACCTTCTTCTATAATTAAAGTGTCATCTTTCAAGCTATACCCATACGGAGCGGGACCGCCGTTCCACTTACCTTGCCGAGCTTTTTCTCTGCGCCCGTTCATTGTCTGTTCGAGAATGTTCTCGCGCTCTATCTCGGCAACCGCAGACAAAACGGAAATTAAAAGTTTCCCGCTTGTCTGCGAAGAATCAATCCCTTCCTCAATACAAAGCAAATTCACTCCATAGGACTGAATGAATTCCAACGAATTGAGAATATCGGCGGCATTTCTGCCGAAACGGGAAAGCTTATAAACCAAAACGTAATCCACGTCAAGCCCTTCCTGAATATCTGAGAGCATCCGCTTAAATGCCGGACGCCCTTCTATCGATTTTCCCGACTTGCCCGCATCTTCGTAGATTCCGACTATTTGCATTTCTTCCCGTTCGGCAAATCTTTTCAAACTGTTTTTCTGTCCGTCAAGGCTGTATCCTTCAACTTGCATTTCTGTGCTTACTCTGGGATACAAAATGCACTTTTTACCTTCTCGATTCATTATTCTTCTCCGTATTGTGTGAAGTATCTTTCAATACCGTACTGCCGTATTTTTTAATAAGTTGCGCCATTATGTCAATGAACACATTGAATTTTTCATTATCTTTATTTTGATTGTTAGTTGTTTGATTGTTGTTCAAGTATCCTTATTCGGACGTTAACTCGGAATTATTCCGCGTCCTTATAGCTTTGAATACTATGTTCTCTCTCCATCGCGTGTTCCTCCTTTTGCGAAAAGATTTAATAGTTATTCGGTTTTCTTTTTATTGACTTCCTCAAAACCGAAAAAGTCATCATAACCGTCTTTGAGCTTTGCAAATTCGGTGTCGTGTCGGGCTAATACCTCTTCATATCCCGCTTCGATTAACTGTACCTTTGTGTAGCCGTACTTCTTCAAAAATTCGTTTATTCTCTCGGCTTTCTCTCTTGGTACGCTCGTTCCCCAAACCATACATTTGGCTTTTCTTTCTTCTCTGTGTCGTTCTTCGTAACGCTTATCCTTAACCTTTCTGCTGCTTTCCATAACCAAACCTCCAAAATATATCGTATCGTATTTATACGATTTAGTATATTTTAGCACAACGGGAAGATAGAGTCAAGCGTTTACGGAATATTAATACGACTTTGGCTTGTTTCCTACATATTATTTCCCCCACGTCCACTTGGAAGCTGTATTTACTTCCACATTGCCTTGCACCTCCCTTTCTTTTTCTATTTCTATTTCTTTTTCAATCTCTTGCAGTCGGTTTGTAAAGTCGCGCTCCAATAATTCGTTTTCGCCGCCGAACGACGCAAGTAAACCGTCAAACAATTTGCCTACTTTTCTGTACGAAATGGCAAGCCGCCGTTTAAGTCCTTTATCGTTTACCTTGTGTCTTATTTTGGTTTCAAATGTTACAGACTTTATGTACTTTACCGTTTTTAATAACAAGTTGCCCTGCCTGCGCTTGTAATCATTTTCTATATCGTCAATAAGAGTTATATTCTTCGGATCGATTTTGTAATGGTTTGTATCATCGCCGTTGCCGCTAATAAGACTGTTTACTTTTCGGCGCACGGTTTCAAGCTCGGTATGAAAACGCAAATCCGCTTTCCTCGCTGTTTTGTCGTACATCAAGAGCTTATTGACAACCTTATCTATTTGTTCTCGGTACGGTATCATATCCTTACTGCCGTAATGAAAACTGCAACTTTTCGGAATTGTCTTTGCTAATTTGAGAACGGCTTCCTTTACGTCGTCTTTGGTTATTATGTCTTTGAGCGCGGATATTTTCTTTAAGTCTCTCAACGCCTCATCACGCGACACATGCAACCTCGGATGCGATTCCGAAATATCCATATTAAGCCGCACGTGCATCCTATCCAACACCCGCTTTTCTATCTTACCTTTGTGCCGAAACTCCGTTTGCTTCTTTCTGTACTTGCACTTCGGCTCTTTTTCGGCAAACCAAAAGTGTATATGTAGATGGTGCGGCTTGTCCTTATGCAATGCACATATTAGGTCTATATTGTTCGGGTCTAAACCCATATCCTTAAAGAACTCTCCGAACGTGCGCTTAATCATCCGCATACACTTTTCGGGCGTATCTATCTTATATGACATTTCCTTGTTTAGAGATATAAAGCCGTGCCAGATATTTTTGGGCGCGTGGGCGCGTTGTTGAATTTGTATTAACTGCTCTTGCGTGATAACACCGTCGCCGTTAAACACGCCTGTGGACTTCTCGAAATAGTTAATGAGCGACGTCGTTTCCGTCTTTGAATTTTCGCCGTTCAGTTTCCTATCCGAAGTCATATACTTGTAGATATTGTTGCCGCCGTCTGACATTTCGTAGTACGGGCGTTCGCGCTCGAACTTCGCTCTTTCCTCTTCCGTAGCATTGCTTTTGATTTTCCACGGAGTATATGTAATGTTGAATATAATCGGTTGATTGCTTATGTGTTTTCCCTCCTGTTTTATTCTTTCTCGTGTGGACGAATGCCCGAAGGCGGGTTTCCCGCTTCGGACAGCAAAATCGTAAATAGCCACAAAATTTACGATTTTCTTATCCTGCTACAAAAAATCACACCACTTGGTACGTTTACCCAAAATCTTTGCTTACCGTTTTTCGCCGTATCTTTGAACGTACTTTTGCGTTAAGCGGTAGATATTCGTTTCGTTCTGCAAGTCCATGTCTGTTTCCAACTTTGTAGCTACGTCCGACCAATCTAATACTGTTTTATACCGCTCTGCCGAACCGTACAATTCACCTTGTATTTCATGATACTTTTGTCTGAACTCCTCGTAAGACATTGTTTCAGTGAGTACCCTTTCCGCATCCGTTTCCCTTTTCGGTTTCTTCTTTGCGTTACCACCGCTTGTCCCTACCGCCTTTCTTTGCTTGCTTATATCCATTTTGCGTTTGCAAAGATTGAAGTAACCTTGCATAGTTTTGTCATTGAAATCAGGCATAACGCCGCCAAACATATACTCACACATTGCTTTTACAAACATACCGCATTGACGGTCATTTAACAGCTTCATTGCATTGAAGTAGGTGTCGTAGAAAGTAAAATGTTTGGCGCGAAGATTGAACTTTTTGGATATCTTGCCCCGTATTTCTATTTCCTTAACTTCCGCCAACATATCCGAGATGTTACTCCAATAGAAAACTTCCTTGTCCGTCATAGCGGTGTTGGGCTCGGCGTTCTCAAACTCGTACTCGCAAATTCTCTTTGCAAACTTCCCTGCGTCAACATCGTTCAAACTGTTGAGTATATCGGCATATAGCTCGTAGAATGTAAATTGCTTTAATTGTTCCTGTTCCATTGTTCCTCCGTTTTTTCTTATTTATTGCAAGCATTTACAGACCGCTTGCAAGTCTACTATTAGCGCATACGCACCACCTCCTTTGCAGCATAGTTAAATTGCCTTACACTTACTAACACTAAATTTCACCCCTACCTGTAGAGAATTTTGAAAAACTTTTTTATACCCCTCTATATTAACAAGGACACGTATCTCAAAAAGTTCGGGGTCTGATTAAAAATTCTCTTCACTTAACCAAGCACACTTTTTTGCAAAAGTACAACCATAAACCGAAAATTTCATCAAATTTTAATATTCCCTCTACTATAAAGCCGTAGAAACGCACAAAAAATCGGGTTACAACAAAATTTTCGTACAAAAAAGGAAAGCCCGTATTACCAAACTTTCCTTTCACGTTGCTATTAAGTTGTGTTTGCTCCCTATCTATATACACTCGGGAACACCCGATTTATTCCAATCGGGTAAAATTACTTTATGCTTTTATTTCCTTTTGATTGCTCGAAACGCAAACGACACTATCACGGCTATAATGGATATAATGAGCGCAAGCACAAGTATACAAAGAAGATAACTTGCTATACCCAACACTTCTTGCGTAAACGCTGTAAGCAAATTCCCGCTTACAAGTCCGAGTATTGCGTCCACAACCAATACCACTATAAGCACGAACAAAATGCCGCTTAACGCACCTTTAATATCCGCTTTGCTTAACGTCATATGCAAGGCGAGAAAAACACCTACGATTAGAAATACCCACCACTGCCACGACAATGCGCACAAGAAAAACGACTGTAACACGTTAAACAAACTTGTAAATACGTTGCCGATACTACTTACAAAATCGCTTATCTTAAAACTTCCGCTTATCTCGGCTACAAAGTTCGGCAACAGCCACCAAGCAAGCAAATACAATACTGCCGATATAACAATTATCGGCGCTACACCTATAAAGAAGTTACCGATTTTGTGATAGATATTTTTCGGATTATAGCTATGGTTTACATACCCAAGCGTTCCGTCTGCCGAGTTGATTTGAAACAGCTTAATCTCCGTTACTTTGTGTCCGAAAATCACGCAGAACAACGCGTGAGCGCATTCGTGCAAAGGCGTACCGATTGCGCCCGTGATATAACACGCCGCTCCGCCGTAATTCCCGAAGTTTGCATAGAATCGTTTATTGCAAAGCGCGATTAGAAAACCGAATAGGATTATCAAGCCTACCGTAAACGCTATCTGCAATAAAAAGCAAACAAGTATATCGCCGATCATACGGGATTGGAATTAGTCCAAGTCCACTCAATCCACTCGGATGCAACCGTCTTGTTCCCGTCGCCTTTGGCACGGATTTTAACGGTAATAGAGCGGTATTGCTTGTGATTGCTTACTGTGAAAGTATTGTATCCCGTAGTTTTAACTTCGCCGTACCCCTCGCCGTTATACGAAATTTGATATTCATAACCGAACGAACCCGAAATAGCGTCCCATTTAACCGCACCGTCCGAAGTAATGCTGAACGACGATTCGGCGGGAGCAGCCAAAATATTGATAACGTCGGTTGTCGCGCCGCCCGCATACCGCGAATCGATGTAGTAAACGTCGTTAATGTCAAACGCGCCGCCCAAAGCCTTTACGCGCACGGAATACTTGCCCGGACTCTGAATAACTTTGCTGTATGTAAGTTCCGTACTTGTAAGCGATTGTCCCGCGATTTCATACTGATACCCCGAACAGTTATCGGACTGCGTTTTAATCTTTACGGTAATGCTTCCGTTTGTTACATAATGCTCATCGGAATACTTGTATTCGATAACGGGCGCTTTTAAGATACGCGCTTTTTGCGTATAGGTATATAACTCACTGTCGAGATTTCCGCGCCCGTCGCCCACCGCTTTAAGTTTAACGATATGGTCGCCTTCGGTAGTAAATCTCGGCGTATATGAATACTGCGTACCCGAAACGTGATAATCATCGCTTACCTTCTTACCGTCTATTTCAAGGTAGTACGAGCTTGCATTTGTCATAGCGTACCAAACATACTGACCGTTCACTATATCGAATTCGGGCGTATTGATTTTATAAGCCGTTATAACAACAGAATAATCGCTGTCGAGATACTTTGTATCGTTACCGATTGCTTTGACGTAGAAATTATAGTTGCCGCCGCCCTGCAAGTATTCGATATTAAACTTTGTTCCGTTTTGGTCGCCGCCGCCGATTTGTTCGCCGACTGCCGAGAAAATTCTATAAGTCGGCGTATATTCAGCGGTATTGATATTGCTCGGCGCGCTCCACAAAAGCTCGACGCTATTACTCAAAGCCCCTTCGGGGAACTTAGGCGCGGCAAGACGGATAAACTGCTGCGTGGGCGAAGTTTCGCTCGTCATATAATACAGCGTTCCGAGTTCGTTGTAATAGTTCGCAACCGCAACCATAGAAAGCGTCGTACCGTCGGTATCTATAAACTGATACATATTGCCGTAAGCGTTATCCGCAAGCGGAGTTTTAGACAATCCGAGATAGGTTTCATAGCTTTTTGCATTGGATACGTCGTCCCATTGCAATGTTCCGTTGCCGCTTGCCGAAATTTTGATGTTTTTCGGTGCTTCCAAACGCTGAATAGCCACGGGCGCGGATACATTGGACGCGAGCACATTGCTACCGTTACCCCTTGCACTTACCGTTACCGAATAACTACCCGCTTTAATTGTAGAAAGGTCAAAACTTTCCGCTTGCGCGGTTACGCTCGTTCCCGCATAAGCGACGGTATAACCGTTATTACCCGCAACCGCTTCCCACGAAAGCGTATACCCGCTCATTGTAGGATGTTGCGGAACTGCTTGAACGGTTATATCGAAAGACAATGCTTCCGTAGAAAGACAAGGCAATGTAACGTACTTGCTATTTGATACGGTTTTTACACCGCCCATACTGCGCACGGTATATGTATAGTGCTGTTCGGAAATATTTGCGCTGTCCGCTACGTTATTATCCGTAAGTGCGGCATTCGTAGTATATTTTCCGTTAAGCAATACACCGTCTTTATATAACTGATACCCGCTCGCACCGTTTACCTGTACGAAGTTGACGGTAAAACCGCTTGCGAGATTATCTCTTGCGCTCACGATAAAATTACTGTCTACCGCTTTGGGTGCGGCAAGCCTTTCCACCGTAATGGGCGCGGAATACTTACTGTCGTAATAATCGGTGCTTCCGCTTGCGGCATTCGCTTTGATTTCTATCGTATACTTGCCGACGCTTGCATAGGCGCGAGAGAATGCACGTTGCACGTCCGAATATGTACTGATTTCCGGCGTTCCTCCGTCTTTGATAAGCCGCGCCGTATATCCGTCTGCGGCGTTTACGGCATTCCAAGTAAGATTGTTATTAGCTTCTCCGTCAAGCTCCAAATCGTTATTCCACGAAACGACGGGCGTATCGAGTATGTATACCGTTTTTTCGGCAGACCACGACGAGAAGTAATTGCCGCTTTCATTATACGGCATAACGGCTACGTCCTGCGACCTGCCCGACGAAATATTTTCGTACTGTGTCGCGGTTACGCTTGCTTTTTGTACCACGCCGCCTATTTTTAGCTTATACCCTTCCGCGCCGTTTATGGCGTTCCATTTGATAATTCCGTCCTCTACGAAAATTTCCGTTACGGCGTCGAGATAGTGAAATTCTTCCGAAACGCTCTTGCTGTCGTAAGTGCTTGTATGATTACCGAGCGCCTTTACTTCAACCGTAAAATCTTTATTTTCGGAATTATACGCAAAATTATTACCCTTTACTTCTTTGGAAACACCGTTTATAGTAACGTCGTAGGAAGCAGAACTACCCGTCCACGTTACCGTCGTTCCGTCGTATTTTACGTTTGTAGGCACGCCGTAAATATATACGTTTATCTCTTGACTGAAAGACGAATAGAATGTATTGTCGCCCGAAACGATAGGCTTTACCTTTACGCGGTTACTGCCTTCGGGAAGCGTTGTAATGCGCGTATCCGTTACGTTCTGCGCCGCACCGTTTACGCTTACCGAATAGGCGTTTGCGCCCGAAACCGCGTCCCAACTTACTTCGCCGTTATCGCTCACCGTGATATTTTCGATAGTCGCAAGCGGTTTGAAAGTTACCGAAGTAGATTTTTCGGAATTGTCAAACACTGCCGTTACCGTTACTTCGAACGTATCGGTAGAAGCATAAGCGTATGTCGTGGAATTAGAACGCGCCGCGTCGCCACCGTCTATGGAAACGGTATAGTGATTTGCTCCTTCCGTCTTGCTCCAAGTTATGTACTGTCCGTCGTATGCAATATTTTCAGGCGCACTGTAAAGCATATCTTCAACCTTACTGCATGCCGAAAGAGCCAACGCACCTGCAACAACCGCAATTATTGAAAATAAAATTAAAAATATTTTCTTTTTCATCTTGTATTTCTCCTATAATTTTATCTAATCGTCATAACTATCACAGCCACAGTCAGAGCAATCATAACTGCAACCGCCGTCCCAACCGCAATCGTCTGTCGCTCTTAAATTATCTTGATAGTCAAGCTGATTGGCTTGTATTATTATTTCCATTGTCTATCTCCGTTTTGTTTAATGTTCTGCCATTCAGCTTTATGGATATGGCTTTTGCAGAATTAATATTAGACATATTCCGACTAAAACATGTTATTTCTTTTAATCTTTCGTTTTTCTCATCATTTCCCTTTACTCTATACGATGTTTCAGTTACTGTTTTAAACCATTTTTTATTACTATCTATTTCAGCAACTAAAATAAATTTTATATTTTCATTATTTTCATTTTTAAATTTTAGGATTATTTTTATAGAGGTTTCTCTACCCGTCTTTTCAATAGGTAACATATAGCCTTTGTGGGGGAATAGTGTTCCTATTGCACTATATTTAGGTTCTTCTGGCAATTTTGTATCATCTGTAAATGTAACTTGATATGTGATTTTACAGTCAAACAAATAGTAATTTTTGAGCACAATGAAGTAAAAATAATAATGTTCTTTATTGACTAAATCATCAACATAATTCAAATCATAAATCCAATAATCATTAATGTTTTTTAGCTTCAAATCAATATCTTCAACTTCATCATTGCCGATTTTAAATGTAGGATTTACTCTTTTTATCTTTCTATCTTTATAATTTTTTACCAATATGGTAATGGCTGCACTGATGACCGCACCCAAAACGGTCAAAATTGCTAAAATAATTCCATCCATATTTTTTCTCCTACGTAGTTTTATTTTGATAAGTTGCTATATATTGTTTTAAAATATGTTCAATATAATACTGACTAAAAAAACACGATTGTCCTTCTGGCAAATCAACCTTTTGAGCAGGGCATCCACCCAAGCAAATTGGGAATATCTTGCAGCTTTTACATTGTTCAAGCGGTTCATTAGCTATAAATTTCATAAGGAAATCGCTATAATTTAAACCATATTCTATATTGCCAACAATTTTATCGGTTTGCCCAACGTGGTGCTCACATTTATATATTTCACCATCTGGACCGATAACTTGATTATTTATTTTGTATAATCCACAAAAAGACTTACGGTATTTATAAACCAGCGGTTCATATGGCTTGTTCTGATGTTGACAAACGAATTTATCAAAGTCAATACGCTTTTGATCAAATTTATCCTGAGAAAAAAACTGTTCGCCACCACAACTTGTGTAGTCCACAAGTTTAGCAAGATAAACAATTAAATTTTTGTGATTATTACAATAACGCAAAAGCTGTTCAGTTACAGTTTTTAAATCATCGTAATTATTGCAATCACAATTTAAACGAATAGTAATTTTAAGATACTCTAACGCCGATTTAATGTTTTCCAGCAAATCATCAAACTGTTTCTCTGTTGCACGTTTTCTTGTGCAATAAATTTGTTTCGTTCCGTCAATCGTAATTTGAACTTGATTTATCTTGCACTTTTCATATAATATTTTGGCTTTGTCTTGCGTTAAAAGTACTCCGTTGCTTATCATACTTGCAGAGTACTTAATCTGCTTTTCTTCAAGTTTAGGAATTAGATACTCACTAAATTTAATAATTTGTTCATATGCGACTAAAGGTTCGCCACCGAACCATCCAATATGAATTTCATCAATATTGTCACTTAAACGACTAATGATGTAATTGGCTATCTCAATAATCTTTTCATCACTAATGATTTTACTGTTTCTATATCCGCTTTCAAAGCAATAGTCACAATTTAGATTGCAGGCAAGTGTAGGAGCAATAACATATGAAAGTGTTCTTTTAGGATACGATAACACTGCGACACGTTCGTTTAAAATAATTCTATTGTACTCATCTAAATCAAGTGGTTTTATAAAACCTTGAGATAAAAGTTTATCAAAGAAATTGCATTTGTTTTTATCATCAAGCACAGTATTTAAAATATAATCGTGCACTGTTTTTTCCAATTTACAAAGCGCACCGGAATAAGAGTTGTATAAATATACAAACTCGTCATTCTCTTTTAGCACAATGTTGTAATAAGAGTATTTGTAAAACATTTAAGCACCCATAATACAATCATAAGGAGAGCACTCATCCGTTCCATCATCGGAAGAATTAAAGGTAAAGCAATCACATCCACATAAAATTGATTCATTGGCGAACTGCGCACTCAAAATAATTTCCATGTTCAACCTCCTACCCAGCAATCGTTGCAAGGATTATATACAGGACAGTCGGGATTACAACTACCTTTTACATCGCAGCCACAATTATAATCATCACATCCGCAAACTATTGAATTTAAATTTTTTTCAGCATTAATTAGAATTTTCATAAAACATTTCATCCGAAATTAAAACTATTATAAATACAAATTTGTTGTGTCGGGATAATGAACCGTATAATAATAATCTTGTATTATAACATTACTTCCATTTCCATAACCGCTTGGACAGTACCAGCACACATAAAAATCATTGCTACAAACAAAGCTCGTAGTAAAATTAAATTCACGATAATTTGACGGCGAAATATTTTCAAACTTTTCCGTTTTAAGTAAATACACAGAACTTATTTGCATTCGCGAATAATAATCCGCATAAATCTCTGTTACTGAACTCCTTCCCGTTTTTAGCTTCACATGCCAATCTATAACAACATTGACATTTTCAAGATTTTTAAAGTATGAGTCATATTTAAACGTAAAACATAATGAATTTACGCTTGGCTTCATCAAATTGCCTGATTTAGAAGTATTTGAAGCAACTTCAATAACCACCTCTCTCATTTCTTTATACCACCCTGCCTTTAACGCAACGCCTGTCGATGGCATAGTTGTAGAAGTATACTGCTCTTTCTCTGCCGTGTACCAACCCGCGAATATAAAACCTTCACGTTCGGGCGTGGGCAACGTTATTTTATTTCCTGCCGCAACTGAAATATCGTCCACGTCAGATCCCCCGTTGCTATCGAATACCATCTTTGCTTGCCATACGGCTTTGAGCGAAATGCTCTTGCTCGGCATAGTGGTAGAAGTATATCTATTACCTTGCATATCTTCCCAATATGCAAACTTTGCCATATCTTTCGTTGGCGTGGGCAAAGCAATCGTAGAACCGGCACGAGCGACTACGGCATTAACTTTATTACCGCCGTTGCTGTCAAACTCGATTACGGGCGCATACTCAACTGCATATAAAACCATATCGTCAGTTACTTTACCGTTCCATACTTCGCCGCCCTGCGTTTTAGACCAAGTGAGCGGGGCTTCGCCGTTCACTCTCGTTTTAGGTACAATTTGGCTTGCGGGCGTATCGTATTCAACTTGCACGTCCTCCGTATCCATACCCGCCTCGAAGCAACAAGTTACCGTAAACTTTTCGATTTCAAAACCCGCGTATAGATAAACATACTCGCCGCTTAAATCGAAGTTAGTATCATTGAGAACGGACACTACGGGAATAAGTCCGTATTCATCCGCAATCTGCGTTCCTTCGCAATTAGCTTTTGTATACCAACCCGCAAACTCCTTATGTTCGCTCGTTAAGTTTTTGGGCAATTCGGGCAAGCTCGAACCGTAAGCCACGGTAAGCTGTCTGCTGCCCGTGACAGTTGCGCCCTGATAATCTAAAATCACGGTATAGTCTTTTGCTTTGAACTGCGGGAACAATACCATATTCTTTCCGTCGGTAAAAGCTGATAAAGACGCACCGCTCGCAGAAACGTATTGCGTACCGCCTACTTCCGCATCAAAAAGACCTGTAAATGTATAACCCGTCTTTTCGGGAACAACGTCCAACGCATACGGCATACCCGCAGTTACGGTTATCTGATGCGTACCGCTGTCATCGGTATACTGAATCGTATACTCTTTCGGCGTAGTATCCTCGGGCGTATTGTTACCGCTACCGAAACAACCGGCAAGAAATACGGTACACGTCATAAGCATTGCTATAACCGTGCTAATTACCGATAAAAACTTCGTTTTCATAAGAGTCTCCTAGTAAATCTAATTTTTTCTTATTATATGAAATATTACTTCATAAGTCAAGTGAATAGTTGCTTCATTGTTATGAATTAACTGTTCATATAAAATATGAATTAGCTCATATTAAATAAGGAATTTGACTTATGAAAGACGTAAATGTTATATTAGGAGAACGAATTAGACTTGGACGTAAGGCAAACAATTTAACCCGTGAAAAATTAGCCGAACTGATTGACGTAAGTCCGCGCTTCCTCGCCGAAGTCGAATCCGGCAAAGTTGGAGTTTCATTGCAAACGTTAAAAAATATAAGCATTGCCTTATCGGCTTCCACCGACTATTTATTGGGCTTGGATAACGAATACCAATTAAGTCAACTTGAAGTATTGTGTTCCCAGCTTGTAAGCATTGATGAAAAGTATTTGCCTTTGATTACTGCAATTGTTAAAGAGATTAAAAACATTGATTAACGTAATTACAGCTCATTAAAAGCACGTTAAAAGCGCCGCCCATCACAGGCGGCGCTAACTCTTTAATTATTTATTTTAAAACTCGGGATTTACTTTATATATTAACTCTTTAACTTCATAATCTTGAACAGATTTACAACAAAACAACGTTGTATCAAATATAGCTAAATTAACACCGTCCGAGTTCAGCGTACTTTTATACTCGACCCCGTTATATTCGCTTTCACCTTCGTTGATAAATGACTGAATCAAATCAACGATGTATTGCGTTGGCAAATAATCTAAAGTGCTATCATTTTTACGTAAAGGTTTACAAATTTCTTCGTTAATCTTATTTAAACATTCTCGATTAATTAACAATAATCTTGGATCCAACTCTTCAATAAACGGACTTATTTTATCCAACATTTTAAGGTCAACGACAGTTATATCTTTTAAAAGCTCAAATTCTCCTATCGTTATAGAATCAAATGCACCGGCTCTTAATTCGTGTAATGCGGTCTGCTTATTAGTTGCTAAATACAGTCTTGGAATACCAGCTGAATTCGCACGTCCGGCAGTAGCCTTATCAGGAGGTGGCGCACCCATATTATCCGCCGTATAACCAACATCATTGATTATACGCCCTCTAAAAAATTTATTGCCCTTTTTATATGGTTTTCTTATATACGTACAAATTTTATTTAAGTTCTCTATATTAACGCAATTTGTATGAAAACGATTTTTATGTTTTAGGGTATTTACAAAATTACTCCAATCCGCATTTTTTAGTATACTATTTTCATTAACAAATTTTTCATCATCAAACGAACTATCAACTACAGGTTCATCAAATAGGAATGGTTCTTCATTATAAAGCTCAGCCGACAATGTAATTAAGATTTTATATATTTGAGCAGAATCAATATTCTTAAAGATATTCCATTTTTTTGGCACATCATCTTTAATAAAAACCTTTTTATCTGCAGTTAACGGCTTAGGATATGTTTTCGCCGGAACATAAATTTTAATTAATTTATTAAAAATGCCCTGCAAATAGTCATCGGAATCTGTATCATAAACACAAGTGTCTTTTACACCCGTTACCTCACAACGCCCACGTTTCTTATGAGAAGTAATCCTTTCTATAATTTCAGGGTCAGTAAAACAACATTCTCCTATGTACATAATAAAATCTAAACCTTCTCCAAGTACTCTCCCATTAACTCCAAATGATGCATAATCGATAATTTTTTAATGACACCTAATCCAGGATAAGCCTCAGTTTCGTATAACTTTTCAAATTCTTGTATACCCAAAGTATTTAACTTCATATTAGTATTCCAATCATGTAACTTACTGACTGCCTCATAAAATTTTCGCGCAGGGTCACTAATATCATCGTTTGAATCAGATACAAAATGATGGACACGCAAACTCATATCTTCAGCAAAATATACAATATGTATAGCAACTGCGTATGGAGCGAAACCGCTATCCTGATAATCTTTCCCTACAATCGAATAATCCGAAAATCCTTTATAATTGTCATCCGCATAATACAAATGATCATCTGAAAAGAACTCATCTTCATTTAACAAATAATCTACATTCCTTTCTTTTTTTAAAGGAGCGAATCTATCATTTAATTGAATCCTGTCCCCTCTAATTCTTCTAAAAGACGGTTCATAAGGAATTACATTATATAAAGACTTTTCTTTAAATAAGTCATAATAGTAATTAATAAAATCTCTGTTGGTATAGATAGAAATAATATTCGAATTATCTATTCCTTTTTCATTGAGCCATTGTAAATGCGTAGCGGTATCAGGAGCAACTAAAATAGCTTTAATAATTGAAGCGTTTTTTAGCACGAAATTCCTAAGGAACTCAAGTTTTTTTCCTGTTTTATCTTCTCTTGCTTCACTAAAATATGTTCCTACTTGCGGATTTTTAATTAGAGCTATCTTAAAATCATTTTCCCCTACTGCTTCAAGAGTATTTTTTAAAGTACTTGAAAATCTTACAGGCTCAATTATAGGTATTACTTTGTGAGATAATTTATTATTTGTCGCCAGCTCACGTACAGCTATTAACTCAAATTGCCTGCCTCTTAAATATGGAAAATACATCATTCACCCCCTATATAATCCGCTTTTAAAAAAGCCGTCAACTCATTATAATTACATCTGCCGTAATTTGAGAAATAAACCAACGACTTTAACTCATACGGCACGTCAGCATATTCTTCTATTATAATTTTATTGCGTTTTTTTAGCTCTTTCTTAAATAAGTTATAGCTTTCATTTAAATCTATTTCATCAAAAAGCTTAAAACATTCACGATAATATTTTGCGTCGGTAGTTTTTGGTAACTCGCCATAAACTTGCATTATCACAGATTCATATTCATTTTTGTTTAACACTTTAAAAATATCTAATGAATTTAAACTCCCCGTATAAGAAACAGGCAATTTCTCTTTATGAATTTGATCCCTTTTTGTTAAAAGATAAACCCCAACAGGTGTATCCCGTAATAGTTTCATTGCCAACTTACAATTTTTTTCATCGGTTAAAACAACCACATTATCAAAAGCTCTATAATAGTCTTTTAATTGTGTACCAAGCCGTTCAAAAGAATCAAGCGCTGTTTTAATTTCATATACAACAGCTTTACCGTTAATCATAACAAAGTCAGCTTTAGAATTACCAATAGGAATCTCTGTTAACGCAGTTGTAGTTGTAGGTTTATGAACGCCTAATAATAACTTGTTTAAAAGTGTATTCTTATAAAAATATTCGTTGCGATAGTTATCCCCAATATATCTATATATTTCAGAAATGACTTCCCCATTGCTTTTAGATTCCGTATCAACTAAACATCTTTTAACTGCCGCATATAACATCTTTATCTTATTTTCATATTGATAGCTTTCAAGGATTTCTTTAAATGAATTTTGTGTAAACAGCCTATTCAAGACAGAACTTTTACCGTCCATTTTATCGCCTCCTTAAATTACTATACACATTTATTATAACACAAACAAACTAATAATGCAATATATGTTTAATCAATACGACAACTAAAACACTTAAATATTAGAAAAACTTTCTGAAAGGACCTTATGTATATATTAAATACTTTGTAACATCAAAGTATTTTGTTTTTAAATGTTCAATTATTTTAACACACCCATTATCAAAAAATTTTTTATTGTTCTCATAAATTATAAACACATCTGAATGTGTAGCAACATTTAACTTTGAAATAGACGTTTGAAACGCAGTTTTATTATCAAATATAATTTTATTGAATAGCCTTTCAAGTTTACAGCAACTTAAAATCGATTTAACTCTGTCCTTGTTGGCTTTTGTCCACAGATAACAATTTTTCCTGCCGTATTCTTTTAGCTTTTTAACAAGCTCTTTATTGATTATTATTCTGTACGGCAGCCATTCACTTGTAAAATATTTTTGTTTTTCTTTGATTATCTTTCGCAAAAGTTCCTCAGGAATAAAATTCAGTTCTTCTCTTGTTATTCGTTCGCTTGTATTAATTCTCGGATATCCAAACTTCTCCAAAGCATAATTGTAGGCGTCATTATTTAATGTTGTCGATTGGATCAAGGTTTCGTCCAAATCAAATATATATTTCATTAAAATCTTTCAAGTATTTTTGAAGTTAATATCTTTGCTCCGTCCGCAATAAGACTTTTATTTAACGCAAGCATCCGGTTTTCGGCATCGGTTAGTTCATTATACATAACAAACCGTTCTATGCCGTATTCTTTTGCTTTTACCATTGCGTGTCGCGAACCACTATCCCCCTGCCCCTGCAAATAACTTGCAATTAAAATTATTTTCTCTGAAAACATTGCCTGCAATCTGTCGCGCACGATAAACCGTTTTATGCTTTCATATCGATTATTCGGTTCGGTAATATATTCCGTAATCAAAAGTCCGCCGCTACGCACGATTTTCTCCGCAAGGGCTATATTTTTCTTGGGATAGATATTATCAAGCGTCGTAGGCAAAATCGCAACCGTCTTTCCGTTGCAGAATAAACACTCCTCGTGCGCAACGGTATCGCAACCGTCAGCAAGTCCGCTTACAATACAAGAATCCTTTTGTGCCAATCTTTCAACTATCTTGCGTTCGCGCTCTATAATATCAGCCGTCGGCGTTAAAACGCCCACAACCGCAACGTTTTGCTTGAAATTTGCAAGTAAAGTAATATCGCCTTTATATCCAAACAAAATCGGCTTTTCGCTCAATTTAAGATTTGTGGAAAGTTGCGGAAACCCCTCGTCAAAAACACAAATTAAACTAACTCCATTATCCTCCACTTCTTGCTCAAATTTTTTAAAATCCACGTTAGTATTATTAATTTTTTCAATGTCATTGAACTCTCGCCAAAAATGAGCGTTGGATTTTACTCTGCGTTCTTTTTTTAGCGCATATAATTTTAATGCCGTTTGAGAATACATTTTAACCCCTCGTTTTAGCTATCACGTACAGTATAACACTTTTTGCACCCAAATCCAACAATGTTTGAATACAATCTTCCGCAACAAAAACACCTTCCGTGTAAATATCGTCAACAAGTATCACGTCTTTACTGAGGATTTTTGTTTTATCGATTTGACAAGTATCCTTTGTGATACCGACATACGGCATATCCCCCGTATTGTTTTCCATTCTCCAAGAATGGGTAGTTTTAGTATCTTTGATTCTCTTTATGGCATTAAAGCCGTTATGAAAGCCCATTTTATCGGCAACGCAAGAAACAGCCTTTTTGAACAAAAGTTGACTTTGTTTATAGTGATTTTCAGCTTTTGACCTCGGTGCAACAACAATTACGCAATCCTGCAATTTCTCAATCTTGATAATTTCTTTTAAGTCTTCGCTTGTTCTTTCAAAAACCGCCATAAAGTCTTTAACAAGATCCAACTCGCTTGACTTCCTTGTCATATTTTTTAAGTGATTGATAAAATCCGGATTACCGCTCTTTTGGTATCCAACGTAGTCACAGTTGTAATAACCCTTTATATCCATCCCCAAATAACTGTTTGCTTTTATTGTGAACTCTTTCATTTTAACCTCCCTAAATTTTTACAATAAAAAATTAACCACAAACCTTTGTGATTAATTGTACGACTGATCAACCACTATTGAGTGGTTAATTTATAGTCATTTTTATTTGAAATTTAGGCAAGCCTGAAAAGGTTATTTGCTCTATGCTTTCATTATAACACAGTTTTTATATTATCAAACATTTAGGCGACAAAAAATGAAGTGACAGAGCAAATATTTGTTCTGTCACTTCATTTTAAACTATATCAAAATGTTTCAACGTTTCTTTTATTGCTTCTACCATTTGCGGTGTGGGATGCGCTCTCGGTCTTTTTAATTCTTCTACGGCGTTGGGAGCATCGTACATAGGCAAGCCCAAATCCCGTTTGACTTCTGCGATATAGGCTGTATGCACTTTGAAGCCGTAGGACTTTTCAATATGGTCTTGAATCTTCTTGTAGGTTACTTTCTCTTTCGGTTTGCGCTCTTCGGCACGTTTTACAACTTCTTTTAAAGATACTTGCCCTTTCTCTTCCCCGAACTCAACTTTAATGTTGATATGTCCGTCCGGCTTTTTGTGGGAAAGAACGACCAGTGTCTCGATATGCTTGGTTTGCGGAAACATATCAAAAGGCGTTATGGACTCTATTTCGTAGTTGCCGCAACTTGCGCCCGTTTTTATCAGCGCGCCGTCGACTTCATCAAGCGTGCCCGCAAGCAAGCCCAAATCGCGCGCAAGCGTTGCGGGGTTGCAAGAAATAAGCACTACTTTATCCGCGCCCGAATCCGCCACGGCTTTTACCACGCTGCGCTCCATACCCTTGCGCGGCGGGTCGCACACTATAATACGATCTTTGCCCTGCGTTGCCGCAAACGCTTCGCCCAGCCGCTCTTCCACCTTGCCGCAGATATTAAACATTTTACCCTGCAACCCGTTTTCTTCTTTTAGCCCGTCCGCACAGCGCGAAGCCTCTTCAACCACCTCTATACCGTAAGCAAGCCCGCACTTTTTGGCAAGCATTGCGGTAAGCATACCACCGCCGCTGTACAAATCCAGCGCGGCGCAGCCCTCTTCCGCCTCGTCAAGCACGCGCGCGTACAATTTACCGCGAACCTCGTCGTTAACCTGCAAAAAAGTATTAGCGCCCGCGCGGTACTTTATACCGCATTCTTCCGCCTGAAAATAGCCTGAACCGCGGCATATACGCCATTCGTTTGAAAAAAGCGCGTTGGTTTTAGCCGCGTTTACGTTTAAAAGAAAAGTAAACTCGCCAAAATCCTTTTCCAGCTCGTTTATAAGGTACGAAGCGTCTATTACCCGCGTTACCACCAGCGCAAAAACGTATTTGCCCTTAATTTCGCGCACTACTATGCGCCTTAGCACGCCCGTGCCCGTTTCCTCGTTATACCCCGCAATATGCTTGATTTGAGAGTAATTTTCCATCGCCGCAATAACTCTTTTAACCCATTGCGACTGTATTAAGCAGTCGTTTACGGGCACTATTCTATGGCTGTGCGGCGCATAAAATCCGCAAACAGTTTTGCCGCAAGCCTCGCCTATGGGCAACGCCAACTTGTTTCTGTAACGGTATTCGTTTTCGCAAGGAACTGCCGCGGAAACTTCAAATTCCAGCCCGCCTATTTTGTAAAGGCAATTTTGCACGAGCCCGCGCTTAAATTCAAGTTGCGCCGCGTAATCCATATGCTGCAAATCGCACCCGCCGCACTTCCCGAACACGGGGCAAGGCGGATTGGTGCGGCAATATGCCGCGTTTAACACGCTTTCGAGCTTTCCGTACGCGATATTCCCCTTGACTTTGAGCGCCTTAAACCGCACCTTTTCCCCAACAAGACAAAAAGGCACAAACGCCGTTGTGCCCTCGTTTTTTATTATTCCCTCGCCCTCGGAACCAAGCCCCTCGACGATACCTTCGTATATTTCGTTTTTAATCATAGCCCGTCGCATATCCCTTGTAAAATCGCCTCGCAACAGCACACGCCGCCGCCCCCTATGCACACTTCGGCGCAAACGCCTTTCAAATCGGAGTTGCCCATCTGCCGCTTGGAATAGGGGTTTGTGAACGCGCCGTCCGACTGACCGTAACTAATTACTTTATCGTAAACTTTCCTGTACTCCTCGTTGTCGGGTTCGAGCTCAATCGCGCTTTCGAGATGCTTTCTGCACTCGTTGAGCCAATTGCGCTTGAAAAAGAGCTTGCTCTGAATAAAGTGCCAGCGCCCGTCGCGCCCGATAACGGTATCGAGCACGCTCTGCGCCTCGTCGAGCTTGTTTTTATTTATCAGCCTTTCCGCGTTCGCAAGAAGTTTATCGCTTTCAGTCATTTGTGTATCCTCAGCACCAGAAGATTGACCGCAATCTGGCACTTGAAAATGAGATAGTCGTAAAGATAGAAAGCCGCCGTTCCCAGCGTAAAAATTATCAGATATAAATACCCGCTGTTGAGAACGTCGTACACCGCCTGCGGCAGTATCGTTCCGTAAAGCTCGCCGCCGAAAACGAGAAAGTACGCCGCAATCAGCGTGCCGTCAAACCACAACGCCTTGACGATGAAAGCCAGCCATTTGTTGATTTTGAAGCGGATTTGAAGCGAGTTTATCAGCGGGTGCACCCCGAAAAACATCGCAAAAGGCACTAAATCCCAGAACCTGATTGACGCGCCGAGCACCACCGCCAGAATGACCGTGCCAAGATAGGCAAGCGCGCCGCCCTTGTAAAATTGCTTTGAAAGGGGAATCATAAGCGCGATAATGCCGATAAAATAACCCGTGGCAACTAAATAACCGCTTAAAATACCCATTGCAAGCGCGCCCGCCGCAATGGCGCACGATATGCCCGAAAGCGCTATTTCAAAACTTTTCGAGTGTTTGTTTTTACCCATTACTTACCGACAGCACCCGTTGCACATAATGTTTATACACATATTTATATAGCAACACTCAATACAACTTGCGCAGAAGTTCCCGCCCATTTGGTCGTCCGACGACGTAGAATTCATAGTTTGCCCCTGATAGGTCTGCTGACGGGAGCTTTGGTTTGCCGAAGCGTCGTAGTTGATTTTTTCGTTTAATTTGCGGTAAGTTTCCTTATACTTTTGGTTGTCGGGGTCAAGTTGAATTGCTATTTCAAGCTGTTTTTTACTTTCGTTAATCCAATTTTTGCGGTAAAAAACAACGCTTTGCAGATAGTGCCAATGCGCGCCGCGCTCGTTAAAAGCGTCAAGCGCGCGCTGGGCTTCCTGAATATTACCGTCGCGCAGAAAATTTTCCACCTGCGCAAACGAATCGCCTCCCTCGCCCATAGCCGAGCTTTCGCCCGCTTCGTGCATAAGCTCGTTATAAGCGGTTTCTATGCGGGTAAGCATACGCGCCGCGTTATTGCCCACCTCGCCGTCCTGAAAACGCTCTTCAAGATATTTTTCGCGCAACGTTTCGTAAGCCGAAGTAACCTCGTCAAACGTGGCGTCCTCGTCAAGCCCAAGTATTTCAAGATTTTTTCTGTTCATTTTCTGCTCCTTTACACTTGCATTCGCCGTAAAACAGCGCACGCGTCTTTAACGGAATACCGCGCAAAATTATATTGTCGGTTAAATCGTGATTGAAATAAAATTTAACGTTTGAAAGCGCGGCGCGCATATCCGCAAACAAACTGTTGAAAACAAATTCCATTTCCGTTTTGCACTTTGCAATCATTTCGCATTTGGTTGCGCCGCCGTAAGCGTTGTACAATACGTTAAACCTGCCCTTTTTAACGTCCTTTTCATAATCGTCAAGCGCGTCGGCAAGGTAAACCCACTTACCCAGCGCATAAAACAGTTTTTGCGTTTCCGCGCTTGAATATTCGCCCAAAAGATATTCCGACAGCTCTTTCATCATATTGGCGGAAGGCTCGCACGCGGCGTCCACCACGTTGCAACCGCCCTTTTCCACTTCCGCCTGAGCTACGGTATGACGGCGGATAATCTCCTCCGCGCGCGGGTGTTTTTTAACCGCTTTTTTAAAGCCTTTTTTGTATAGGTGCCGCAATATGCCGCGTTTATCGCCGTCCGCCTTGTCGTCGCAAAGTTTATAATAGGCAAGCAAAGTGTTTACGCAACCTATCGCAACCGTGGTATCGTCAACGGCGGTTATGGGGCGTTTTTTAATAAAATGAAGCGCGCAACGCGCCCGTATTATTTTTACGTCTTCGCCGCGGATATTATGAATAAGCGCCGAAGTAAACGCCATATCGTAGGTAAGCGCAGTGCGCGCGCGTTGCCCGCAACCCGCGCCTATGCTTTTGCAAAGCCCGCAATACAGCGCCTTGTACAAAGTTTCGTCCTTTTTAAAAAGATAGGGCGCGTCAGGGTTAATATATCCAAACATTATAACTGATAAAATCCTATCTTTTTATATACTTTTGAAAGCGTTTTATTCGCTGCGTAAGCCGCGCCGTCCGCGCCCTTTTTAAGCACTCCGTCAAGATAAGGTTTATCCGCAAGCAACTTTTGCTGTTGCGCCTGTATGGGCGCAAGCCTGTCCGCAACAACTTCCCCCACAGCCGCTTTAAAGTCGCCGTAGCCCTTGCCGCTAAACTCCGCCGCCGCCTCTTCGACGGTCTTTCCCGAAAATACCGAGTAAATCGACAGAAGATTTGAAACGCCGGGTTTGGTTTCGGGGTCGTACCTGATTTCTAAGTCGCTGTCGGTCACGGCGCGCCTGAATTTGCGGATAATAGTGTCCCTATCGTCCGAAAGGAAAACCGAGCCGTTGGGGTTTTCGCCCGACTTCGACATCTTTTTCGCAGGGTCCTGCAAATCGTTTATCTTCGCGCCGACCTTCATATAAAGCGCCTCGGGGACTTTGAACGTAGGCGAATATGCGTTATTAAAACGTTGAGCGATGTCGCGTGCAATCTCGACGTGCTGACGCTGGTCGAGCCCCACGGGCACAACGTCCGCCTGATATAAAAGGATGTCCGCCGCCATTAGCACGGGGTAATCCATAAGCCCCATATTAATATTTTCGGCGTGGCGGGCGCTTTTATCTTTGAACTGCGTCATTCTCTCCATTTCGCCCACGTAGGTGAAAGTGTTTAAAACCCAGCAAAGTTCGGCGTGCGCGGGCACGTGCGATTGCAAATACAGCGTGCATTTTTCGGGGTCTACGCCGCAGGCAAGATAAAGCGCCAGCAACGAAAGCGTTCTTTGCCTTAACACTGCGGGCGTTTGTCTTACGGTAATGGCGTGCATATTTGCAATGGCAAAATAACAGTTGTAATCGTTTTGAAGCATAGTCCAATTACGTATTGCGCCTATATAATTGCCAATAGTAAGATTATTGGTCGGCTGAACTGCCGAGTAGAGAAACTTTTTACTTTCTTCCATATACGCATTAATAATAACATATCCGCCGATAAAATGCAAAGTTTTTTTATAATTGATTTACCAATCACAAAACTTAGCCATTTTATTCACTTATATTACACAAAAAAACCGCGCGGGCTGCCCCGCGCGGATTTAATTAACCGATAAACTCCATAACCTCGCTAAAAAGTTTTTTAGCTTCGGCAGTTTTGCTAAACCTCACGGGCTTGTCCCTTAACTCTTTAAGGCACTTGGGCACCGCCATAGCCGTTGCCGCGTGCAAACGTTTTATACCCTTAAAACTGTCCTTAACGTCGTTGCCCGTAACCGCGTAAAGCACGTCCTGCGGAAATTTGTAGGGGTTGGCGGTTGAAACTATAACCATTTTAGTTTCGTCCTTTTTGTGTTTTTCAAACCAATCCACCGCAACTTTCATAGCGCAGCCCGTGTGGGTGTCCATAGTATATCCAACGTCCACGAACACGTCGTACATAGCTTCCACGCTTTCGTCCTCGTCGGCGTAACCGCCGTCGAAAGTTTCGCGTATTTTTTCAAGTTCCCCCGCGGATATGGCGTACTTTCCGTCATTTTTCATATCCGCCATACGCTTAGCCGTCAGCTTATAATCCCGCCCTGAAATTTCAAAAATAAGCCTTTCAAGGTTGCTTGAAACGAGAATATCCATAGACGGAGAAGTGGTTTTGTAAAACTCGCGGTGCAAATCGTAAACGCCCGTTTCCAAAAAATCGGTAAGTATTTTATTGGAGTTGGAAGCGCAGTGTAACCGCCTTATAGGCAAGCCCATCTGCTTAGCGTAATACGCCGCCAAAATGTTACCGAAATTGCCCGTAGGCACGGTAAAATCAATTTCCTCGCCCATAGCTATCTGCTCGGAAGAAACCAAATCGAGATATGACGAAAAATAATAAGCAATTTGCGGCGCAAGCCTGCCGAAGTTTATTGAATTTGCAGAGGACAGCACCACGCCCTTTTCCTTTAACTTAACGGCGCATTCCGCGCTTTGAAAAATTTCTTTAACGGCGGTTTGGCAGTCGTCGAAGTTGCCTTTAACGGCAACCACGTTTACGTTTGAACCCTCCTGCGTGCACATTTGCAGCTTCTGCATTTTTGAAACGCCGTCCGAGGGATAAAATACCATTATCTTAACGCCGTCCGCATTTTTAAAGCCTTCAAGCGCGGCTTTGCCCGTATCGCCCGAGGTTGCTACGAGAATTAAAATTTCCTCTTTAATCCCGCATATATCGCACCCTTTTCTCAAAAGATAGGGTAAAACGGTAAGCGCCATATCCTTAAAAGCGCAGGTGGGCCCGTGCCACAGTTCAAGCATATACACGCCGTCGTCAAGCCTTACCAAAGGCGCGGGGTCGTCACCCTCGAACTTGGAATACGCCTTTTCGCACGCGGCTAAAAGCTCCGCCCCGTCGTACTCGTCAAGGTATTTCAAAAGTATTTTCGCCGCGCGCTCGGGGTAGCTCATTTCAAGCATTTCCCCCAATTCTTCCACGGAAACCTGCGGAAATTTCTCGGGCACATACAGCCCGCCGTTTTCCGAAAGCCCCGTTACGATAGCACGCGCGCCCGTAACTTTTTCACCGCCTCTTGTGCTTATAAATTTCATAAATATACTCCGTTAAACGCAAAAAACGGCGGCACAAGCCCGTGCCGCCGCAAATTAAAATCAAAGGTATTTCTTGACGAAATCGGGAAGGTCGGCTTCTACGCAGCTGAAAGTAACCGTTATGGTAATTTCGTTTTCGTTGGAAATTTTGTCAAGCATATAGAATATGCCCGCAAGCTCTTTTACGTCTTTGCCGGCAATGCGTGCAATACCGTCTATGTAAATATATTCGTGGTCGCTATTGCAAGCGGCAACGCCCTTAACGAACCCGCAAAGCGCCTCTTCGCCGGCAACCGCCCAGTCCGCAACGTCAATAAAACGGATATTGCGAGCAATATCGTACATACATCTTTTGTTGTCGGTAATGAAAACGCTTAAACCCTTGGCGTCCTGAGCATTTTCATTAGCCGCCTGAATGAGTTTTTTCGTTTTGCCTGTGCCTTTAGGTCCGTAAATAATTTTAATCATTTCAAGTCTCCTTAACGGCAATATTCCACCGTTTATTATATTCTATCAGTTTTTTAACGGAATTTCAATAGATTACGGAAAATTTTTTATGAAAATTTATTCACACTCGCGTGCAAACTCCGCAATTCTGTCCAATCCCTCCAGCATATCCGCGGTTGAAAGCGCGTACGAAAGGCGCACCGCGTCGTCGTCGCCGAAGCATACTCCGGGGGTAATCGCCACCTGCTTATGCGTTAAAAGCAAATCCGCCACATCCATACTGCCGTTAATTTTAACGCCTTGGTAGCTTTTTCCGTATAGGTTATCGCACAGCAACATTACGTAAAACGCGCCGTCGGGCTTAACGTAATCCAGCCCCAGCGGCTTCATTGCGTCCAGCTTTTCAAGCATTTTATCACGGCGCTTGCCAAACGCCTTAATCATTTCGTTCATAGGCGCCGCATCGCCTTCCAACGCGGCGAGCGTGGCGTACTGCGTCATTGTGTTTACGTTAGAAGTGGAATGGCTTTGGAACGAAGATATTGCTTTTGCAACGTTGGAGGGGCAGGCAAGATAGCCAAGCCGCCAACCCGTCATTGCGTAGGATTTGGAAACGCCGTTTATTACTATGGTCAAATCCTTCATTTCGGGCGAGCACTGCGCAATGGAAAAGTGCGTTTCGCCACCGTAAATCAATTTTTCGTAAATTTCGTCGGCAAGTACTACTATATTGTGCTTTACGCACACCTCCGCAATGGCGCGTATCTCTTTTTCGGTATAAACCGCACCCGTAGGGTTGCAGGGGCTGTTGAAAATAAGCATTTTCGTTTGCGGACGTATAGCCGCCTCCACCTGCGCGGCGGTAATTTTATAGCCGTGGCGGGGGGTTGCGTATATGTATTCGGGCACGCCGCCGCAACTTTTAACCACCTCGGGATAAGTAAGCCAATACGGCTTGGGTATAAGAACTTCGTCGCCCGGGTTGATAGTTGCAAATATGGCGTTGAAAATAGAGTGCTTTGCGCCGTTGGAAACTATTATCTGCGAGGGGTCGTAATCAAGGTCGTTTTCATTTTTAAACTTTTTGCAAATAGCCTTTTTCAAAGCGGGCAAACCCGCCGCCGCAACGTACTTGGTATATCCCTTGTCAAGCGCGTCTTTCGCCGCCGCGCAAATGTGTTGGGGGGTGTTAAAATCGGGTTCGCCTACGCCGAAATTAATTACCTTTACGCCCGCAGCTTTAAGCTCGTTGGCTTTTGCGGAAATTGCCAGCGTCATAGACGGAGCTATTAATGAAACTCTTTTAGAAACTTCTATCATTATTATTCCTCACAACTTTTATGTAAAACCAAAAACGTTTATTTTGCCGCGGCAACTTATTTAGTGCCGTAAAGCCTGTCGCCGGCGTCGCCGAGCCCGGGCAAAATATAACCGTTTTCGTTAAGCTGCCTGTCCAGCGTGGAAACGTAAACGGGCACGTCGGGGTGGGCTTCCGCCACCTTGGAAACGCCCTCGGGCGCGCCGATTATAGCCATAAATTTAATGTTTTTGCAACCGCGTTTTTTAAGCGCGTCCAACGCGTCGCACGCCGAGCCGCCCGTGGCAAGCATAGGGTCAACGAGAAAAACCGTCTTGTTTTCTATTCCTTCGGGCAGTTTACAATAATATTCCTGAGGTTCAAGCGTTTGCTCGTCGCGGTACATTCCTATATGCCCCACGCGCGCCGTAGGGAAAACCTTGTGCACGCCGTTTACCATACCCAGCCCCGCGCGGAGTATGGGCACGATTGCCACGCTCTCTTCGGGGACTTTATACTGAACTGTAGTTTCAAGCGGAGTTTCCACTGTAACGGGCGTAAGCTGTACGTCGCGCATACTTTCGTAGGTCATAATGGTGGTAATTTCCTCGATAAGTTCGCGAAATTCTTTCATACCCGTGCTTTTGTCGCGCAAAATAGCTATTTTGTGTTTGATAAGCGGGTGGTCGAAAACGAATACGTTTTTATAATTTTTCATCTGCGTTCTCCTCTTCTTCTGCAACTACGGTTTTAGCCGCTTCGTCTATAGTAAGCTGTTCGCCTTCGCTTTTCTTGTTTTTTATATTTACGAAAAGGTTGGTGAGAATGCCGAGTATAAGCGCGGAAGCCACCGCTGTTACGGTAACTTTGCCAAATTGCAACGCCATACCGCCCACGCCGACAATAAGCACTACCGAAACTACGAACAGGTTTCTGTTTTCGCCAAGGTCGGTTTTTTGAATCATTTTAAGACCCGAAACCGCGATAAAGCCGTAAAGCGCCACGCACACGCCGCCCATTACGCAAGCGGGAATTGTGGAAAGGAAGGTTACGAAAGGCGCTATAAACGCGCACACTATAGCCATACACGCCGTAACGAAAATGGTTATTACGGAAGCATTGCCGGAAATAGCCACGCAACCCACCGACTCGCCGTAGGTGGTGTTGGGACAGCCGCCGAAAACCGCGCCCGCCATAGAGCCTATTCCGTCGCCCAAAAGCGTTTTGGAAAGCCCGGGGTCGGTGAGTAAATCCTGTCCTATTATCGAAGAAATGTTTTTATGGTCTGCAATGTGTTCGGCAAACACTACGAAAGCAACGGGGATATACGCTACTGCGATAGTGCCGATATACGCGCCTATCGAGCCGACCGTGCCAGTGCCGTAGTCGTCGCTAATCATCTGCAAAAACGCAAAGTTGGGGTACCATTCCATACGGGTGAACGCGGTGAAATCAATTATGCGCATTGCTTCCGCGCCCTCGATATAGCTGAACGCGGTGAAAATTGCCGCAACGACGTAGCCCGCGAGAATACCCACTACGAAAGGAATCATTTTTAAAAGTTTTTTGCCGTAAACCGAGCAGGCGATAGTGGTTGCAAGGGTTACCACGCCGCACACTACGCTTAATATGCCGTGCACGCCCATTACGTACGCGCCCGTGTCGGGGTCGGTTATCCCTCCGGCAAATTGGCTGACGGCGCTACCGGCAAGCGAAAGACCTATTATAGCAACGGTAGGACCTATTACCACGGCGGGCATAACTTTATCAATCCACTTTACGCCCGCAAATTTAACTATTACGGAAATTATTACGTAAACCAGCCCCGCGAACGCCGCGCCAATTATCAACCCGAGGTTGCCGAGCGCCGCGGAAACGCCGCCGTAAAACGCCGCCGCCATACTGCCGAGAAACGCGAACGAACTGCCTAAAAATACGGGGCTTTTGAATTTTGTGAACAGCAGGTATACTATAGTGCCCGCGCCCGCGCCGAACAACGCCGCCGAAATGGACATATTTGCGTTTGCGCACAGCGGGTTGTTGTTTATGACTATGGGCACTGTGATAGTAGCCGCGAGAATAGCCAAAAGCTGCTGCAACGCAAAAAGGATAAGCTGACCGGCTTTGGGTCTGTCCTTTACGCCGTAAATCATTTGCATCGTAAAAATCTCCTTCGTTGGTAAATTTTTCTTAACCTGAATAATTATATCACAGCGCCGCAAAAATTGCAACTTTTATATAAAAAAAGAGAGCCGTTTTCAAGCTCTCTTGGTTTTATACGCAAGGTCTAAAATTTCCTTTACGACTTTATGTATACTCATTGAAGGATTATCTGTAAAGTAACTGAATTTTTTATATTCGGTTTCGTGAATACCGTTCTTTTCTTTTTCCGCCAAAATAGTTTCCGCCCTTTCAACGGCGGCGCGCACCTCGTTAACTCCTATTTTTTTAAGACAACGTTTAAAAACGTCTTCACGCTTATATTCGTCAAGTTTTGCAAACTCTTCATTAAACGCCTTATTGACGTGCGCAAGATATTGCGACCTGTGAGTAAGGCAACAGCAACAGTTTTGCATATGAAGCACCATCCACAATTCAAAAGTAAAATTGCTGTAACCCAATTTATAATCAAGGCGCTTTATCTCCCGCGCTTTAACTAAGTTTTCTAAAACGTCGGTAAAATTGCGCACGTGGCAATCTTCTTTGCTTTCATAGTCGCAAATATGAGCAATGCGTTCTATACTGCACGCATTTTTGCGCTTTGCGTAGCTTAAAGGATTTTTTTCCACGTCGCAGCGCAATACAAACGTACGCACTGCGGCAGGGTCGGCGTTTATAATGTCGCGCAAATGCTCGAAATAATATTTCTCGGTTTCACCTTCCACCGAAAGATAGTAAGTAAAATTTTCTTTCCTAACCATTTTGCGCCTTCTTTTCTTCGGCTTGATTCATCCATTCGATAAAGGCTTGCGAAAAATCTATATCCTTTATCGCGCCATAACGGTCAAGGAAGTAATTTTTCATATAGTCGGCGTTATTTCTACCCTCCGTTCCGTAGGTTTTAAAATCCGAAAGCGAGTAAAGACTGCTTGCCCCCGTTTCTTCGTCGCGCTCCACAAACTTTATTTCATCGCGACGATATAAATTTTTATCAAGAAAAATGGGGTTGTGAGTGTTAAAAATAAGCTGGGCGTTATTTCTATTTATCTCGTCATTGTGGAAAATATTTATTATATTCATAAGCGCCATAGGATGAAGCGACGCGTCGAATTCATCCACAACCAATGTACCGCCGCTAAGTATCGCAGCTATAACCAACGGAAACTCGTTTATGAAGCGCACCGTTCCGTAAGACTCGAACAGCCTCGCGGGGATAGTTACCATATCTTCGCCATTTTTAAACACCGATGAAAGCACGGGGCGCTTCCCGTCCGGATAAACAAAACCTATCGAGTTTGAAGATATTCCGAAAATTTTTGCCGCTTTATCTATTCTGTCGTCGATATACGCGTGGTCCTGTTCGGAATTCGGCATTTTTTTACCGAACTGAATGGCGTCCGCCTGATAAACAACTATAAATTTTTTGTTTATCCAGGTTAAAAACGCTTCGACAAACTTATTCGCCACTATAGTTTTAAAACCGCTTGTAAGAAAAAGTTCGGTTTTATTAAGGCTTGAAAGAGAAATTGCACACAAGCTGTCAAAATTTTCAACGACTTTATCGTTAAGATATTGTTCCTTACCCTTAAACCCGTCAAAACTAAGCGCCAAAGTATTTGCGCCGTCCGATTTACCGCGCAAAAAAACTTGCAAACCGTTCACACACAACGATTCTTCAAGTATATCCCTTTCGTAATCCAAACTTGCAAATTTACCCAAAGCAACCGTAAAAGAGTATTCTATCAACATATCTTCGGTTATAAATTTTATAAAAAACGACGTTGGATTGTTTTCGTCACCCGAAATAAAAGGGATTAGGTCAAGATATACCGACGGGGGATTTATGCGCGTAACCGAACTTTCGTCAGGATTTAAAACGTTGCCCCTTTGCAATATTTTTTTCAACGTATCCATCGCGCTTATTATATTCGATTTGCCCGCGGCATTAGGTCCGTAAACCACGGAAGAGCACAGGGCTTTGTATTCGCGCCCGCCTGCATTCTTTTTTAAAACGCTGTAACTCAAATCTTTCTGCTTTGCCGCAGGAATCATACTGAAAACAAATTCGTCCTTGAACGAACGGTAATTTTTAGCTCTAAATTCCAATAACATTTTGTTTTCTCCTGTTAACCATTATACAATTAATATACCCCAAAGTCAACGCCCGCAAAACACATTTTGCAAAAATTTTGCAAAATGTAACGAAAGCAATAAAAAAGGGCGGAGAAAACTCCGTCCTAAAGGGAATTAAAGCGTCCTTTCCGCAAGATTTAGCGCGGAAAGAATTATTTTATCCATATCGTAATATTTATAGTCCGCAAGTCTGCCGCCAAGCAAGTAACCCTCTTTTTCCGCAAGCGCGCGGTACTCTTCCGCAAGCGCGTTGTTTTTATCGTTATTTACGGGATAGTACGGCTCGTCGCCGGGGCGCCAGGTCTTGGGATATTCTTCGGTTATCACCGTTTTGGGCTGTTTGCCAAACTCGAAATGCTTGTGCTCGATAATGCGCGTATAAGGCTTGTCGTGCGACGTGTAATTTACCACCGCGTTGCCCTGATAGTTGTCGCAATCCACAACTTTGGTTTTAAATTCAAGCGTCCTGTACTCTAACTTGCCCAACGAATACCCAAATAATTCGTCAAGCGCGCCCGTATACAAAACCTTGTCCGCCAAAGCGTCGAAACGCGCCTTATTTGCCACATATTCGGCACCCAATTTAATATCCGAGCCTTCAAGAAGTTTTTCTATAAGCTGCGTGTAACCGCCCTCGGGTATGCCCTGATAGCGGTCGGAAAAGTAATTATTGTCGTAAGTGAATCTTACGGGGAGGCGTTTAATAATAAACGAAGGCAATTCCTTACAATCCCTGCCCCACTGTTTTTCGGTATACTCCTTAACGAGCTTGAAATAAATGTCCTTGCCGACCATACTTATTGCCTGCTCTTCAAGGTTTTGGGGCGCGGATATGCCCGAGTTTTGCACCTGCTCGTCTATTTTTGCACGCGCTTCATCCGGCGTAGTAACCCCCCACATTTTTGAAAAGGTATTCATATTGAAAGGCAAGTTGTAAATTTCGCCGTGGAAATTAGCAATGGGCGAATTTACGAAATTATTGAACGAAACGAAAGAATTTACGTAATCCCACACCCGTTTGTCGCTGGTATGGAAAATGTGCGCGCCGTACTTGTGCACGGTGATATCTTCCACCTTTTCGGTGTAAATATTTCCGCCTATATGGTTTCGTTTATCTATTACAAGGCACTTTTTGCCTTTTTTAGTAGCTTCGTGCGCGAATACAGCGCCGAACAGCCCTGCGCCCACGATAAGATAGTCGTACATAATTTATTCCTTTACATAAACAGTGCAGCCGCGCCGAACGCCCCCGCCTTGGAACCGAGAGCGGCTTTTACTATTTTTACGGGCGCAAACGTCGTACCCGCAAACATTTCGCCGTTAACCAGCTTTTGGACGGGCACGGTAAGCCGTTCGCCCTGCTCGCTTACTCCGCCGCCAAGCATAACCACCTGCGGGCGGAAAATATTTATTATATCCGTTATGCCGCAAGCAAGATGCTTAACGTATGTATCTACTACTTTTTTCGCCGTTTCGTCGCTTTCCGCATACTCGAACGGCGTTCTTCCCGAAACCGTTTCGGGGGTGTACGCTTGCCACATAGCGCTGGATTTGTCCGCTTCCATCGCCGCGCGCGTCTGCTCCATAAGCGCCCGCGCCGAAGCGTACCGCTCGAAACAGCCCCGTCTGCCGCAAGTGCACTGCAAACCGTCTTCCACTATTACCGTGTGCCCTATTTCGGCGCCCGCAGATTTGCCGCCTTCGAACAACTTGCCGTCTATTACTATTCCGCCGCCTACGCCCGTACCCAGCGTTACCAGCACGCTGTCGGTATACTTTTTACCCGCGCCGAATTTAGCTTCGCCCAAAGCCGCTGCGTTAGCGTCGTTAGTTAACTTAACGGGTAAACCTACCTTATCCGAAACGCCTTTGGCAAGCGGATAATACTCTAAATTGAGATTGCCCGCAAACACAACCATACCGTTTTTGCTGTCTATAAGCCCGGGACAACCTATACCCACGCCCGAAACTTCGCGCTTTAACACGCCAGCCGCCGAAATCATACGGTTTATAAGGTTGACGATGTTGCCAAGCATAGCCTCCGCGCTTTTATCCGCGTCCGTGGGCACGCAATCTTCAACTATAATTTCGCCTGAATTGTTGATGATAATGCCCTTGATAGTCATACCGCCGATATCCACGCCGATAAACTTTTTAACCACGTTTTTCAAATCGTTCATAACTCAACCCAGCTTTATTTTTTTGCACAGTATAAAGTAACCCTTAGTCATAACCCACCCGCGGAAACGCCAAGGCAGATAATTTAAAGCGGTTGCATACGAACCGTGCCTTAATTTTTTATAAAGTTTTATATCGCGCTCTTTAATATGCTTCCACATTTCCGAAAGCGCTTTTTTGCGCGCGTCGTCACAGTCGGCACAGGTGAAGAATATCGTGTTCATCAATATTACTTCGAGATTGTGCCACATATATCTTTTAAGCCCCTTGGGCATTTTTTTAAGGTCGTTCCAGGAGTACGCGTCAACCATACAACGCATAACGCGTTGCTGCTGTTCGTAACGCTTTACAAAGTTTTTAATGTTTACCGACTGGTCTTCCCTGCCAATGAAGTAGTGGTACAAATCCACGTTTAAATAATATATGCTTTGCATAAACGGCAGGGGTTTGTATGCAAACAGGTTGTCCACGTAGAAAGTATGTTCGGGAAGCCAGGTGTCGCTTTCAAGCAACTTTTCACGGTTGTAAGTGAGCGCGTGCATTAAAAGCATATGCGACGACTTAAATTTTTTTACCTTATCCCACCCGATAAGCTCGTTTTCGGGCATCATTTTCTCGTACGAAGAAACGTATCTGGTGTTGTCGTGAACCTTATCGTATATAAAATTAGTAATATACAAGTCGGGAAGTTTATTTTCCGCCTTATGGATTTTTATAACGTCTAATAATTTTTTAAGCGCTTCGGAATCCAGCCAGTCGTCCGAATCCACGACTTTATAATAAATACCCGTTGCAATTTTAAGACCGGCGTTTACGCCCGAGCCGTGCCCGCCGTTGGGCTTGTCTATAACCCTTACAATATCGGGAAATTTTTCAGCGTACGCGTTTGCAATATCTATCGTGCCGTCTTTAGAGCCGTCGTTAACGATGATAATTTCAACGTCGTCGCCGCCCGTTAAAAGGCTGTCCACGCATTTTTCCATATACGCCTGCGAGTTGTAGCAAGGCACGGTAAAACTAATTAATTTCATTATGCTCCCCTATTACAATCAAAATAAATATATCATATTACGGTTTGAATGTCAATATATATTATGTCGCGAAAACGACAACCTATGCACGCGGGGATAGTTAAAACGGGGGAACGGTTACAGCCGCTCCCCCCTTTAAATTGTTTTTTTATTCTGTTTCCGCCGTGGTTTTACGCTTTGCGGAAATTATTTTATCCGCCGTCGGAAGTTCTTCACCTGTTAGCTTTTTAAGCGCAAGTTAATTGCTTTTATAAAAATACTCAACAACGCTTATGCAAAAAAGCCCCCGCGTACGTTTTATCTGTCGCGGGGGCTTGTGGTGTGTCCGTCGGGGCTCGAACCCGAACCGAAGGCGTCGGAGGCCTTAATGGTATCCAATTCCACCACGGGCACGAATTAATTTCTTTACTGAAAGCCGCTAATTAAACGGCTGTAAACGCGTTTAACTTTTCGTCGTACGCGTAGCCTACCGCGGCAAGGCAGGCTTGCAGCTCTCGGGCGGATACGTCTTCGCTTTCGCACAAGTCCTGTAAACAATTATAAAAGTCGCGCAGTTTGGTATTTACAACCGAAAGCAAAATGAAAGGGTCGCCCGATAAATTCATAGCCATATTATACCACAAAACAAATTATTTGCAAATATTAATCGACCGTGTTATAATAATAAAAATTATTTTTTACGGTAAAAAGATGTCAAAAACTGTAGTTGTTGGAATGAGCGGCGGAGTGGATTCATCCGTAGCCGCGTACGTCCTAAAAAAACAAGGCTATAACGTTATAGGCCTTTATATGATGAATTGGGAGGAAACCGATATAAACGGCGCGTGCAGCGCCGACGCGGACTTTGCCGACGTGCGCAGGGTTTGCGGCGCGCTGGATATCCCCTATTACAGCGTTAACTTCGCACGACAATACCTCGACCGCGTGTTTTCGCACTTTCTTGCCGAGTACAAAGCGGGCAGAACGCCCAACCCCGACGTTTTGTGCAACCGTGAAATAAAATTCGGACCTTTCCGCGAATACGCAATGAGTTTGGGCGCGGATTTCATTGCCACGGGGCACTACTGCGGAATAGAGCGTTCGGGCGGCGTAACCCGCCTTAAAAAAGCCGCCGACGCCAACAAGGACCAAACGTATTTTTTAAATCAGGTACGGGAATATCAGCTGACTAACGCACTTTTCCCGCTTGCGGATATGCCCAAACCCGAAGTGCGGGAAATTGCTTTGCGCGAGGGGCTTGCCACTGCAAGAAAAAAGGATTCTACGGGAATTTGCTTTATCGGCGAGCGCAATTTTAAAAAATTTTTGCAAACGTATTTACCCGCGCAACCGGGCAAAATAGTTACGCTGGACGGAGAAACCGTGGGCGAACATTGCGGACTTATGTACTACACTTTGGGACAACGCAAAGGGCTTGAGTTGGGCGGCAAAAAAGGCGAAGAAGGGCGTTGGTTCGTGGTTGAAAAGGATTTAAAAAACAACGTTTTGCGCGTTTCCCACGGCGACGAAACCCCGCTTTTCTCTAAGGCGTGCAAGGTTTCAAACCTAAATTGGATAGGATATATGCCCGAACGACGGGTAATTTGCGGTGCAAAGTTCCGCTACCGCCAACCCGAACAGCAAGTTGAAGTAACGGTGGACGGCAACTGCGCCACGGTTGAATTTGCACAGCCGCAACGCGCCGTAACCGAAGGGCAGTACGCGGTGTTTTACGACGAAAACTACTGCTTGGGCGGCGGCGTTATAGAAGAGGTTTATAAATAAACGGCAACGCAACTTAATACAAAGCAAAACGCGCGGGATATCTATCCGGCGCGTTTTTAATATTCTCTGTCCAGCCACAGCTCTACGTACTCCGAAACCCTGCTTTTTCCCGTCTTGCCCAACTTCCTGAAATCAGCTACTAGCCCCGCCTCGTCCGCAGAAAGCGCCGCAACCGCTTTTAACGGCATTTCCCGCTCTCCCCTGCCCAAAAGATAGTCCACGCTTACCCCGTAATAGTCGGCAAACTTCAAAAGCCACTCGTACGGAGCCTGCCTTATTTCGTTTTCGTAATTAGCCAAAGTGCCCGCGTTGATATTTAAATCGAGGGCAACTTTACTGCGTTTAAATCCGCATTCTTTGCGCAATTCCAATAATCTCATAATCGTGCTAATTATACAAAACGTGCGCTTTTAATACATAATTTTCACCAAAACGGTTGACTTTTTCAACATTTTAACTTAAAATAGTACAAAATGAGCGATTTTTAGACAAAATTGCACGTTTTGAATAATTATGAGGTGAAAATATGAAAGAAGAAAGTGTAAGACAAATTATCGCGCTTGTAAGCGATAAACTGCCTGAAGACAAAGTTATGGTTTTGAAAAACAGACTTGCCGAGCAGGCTGACGAAAAGTATGACGAAATTATGTGCGCAAATTTATACAACCCTACGCATATACTTTTGTTTTCGATTTTCCTCGGCGGATTCGGTATCGACCGCTTTATGATAGGCGACACGGGTATAGGCATCGGCAAACTGCTTTTGGGCTGGGCTACTTGCGGAATTTGGCCGCTTATCGATATTTTTATCAGCTATAAAAAAGCAAAAGAAAAGAACTTTAACAAACTTATGATGTTGCTTTGAAAATAAAAACTTTACTATTACACCTATTGTACCTTGCGGTTATAGCCGTTTACGCGTTTTTGATTGGTTGCCCCGTAAAAAGGTTTTTCGGAATCGACTGTCCGTTTTGCGGAATGACCCGAGCGCACGTCGCGCTTTTCTGCGGAGATTTGAATAGCGCTATCGGCTACCACGAATTGTTTTATTTAGGTATTCCCACTATGCTGGGCGTTGCGCATTTGCGCGTGCTAAAAAAGAAACGTGCCGTATTTATTGCGGTTACAACGTTTTGTTCGCTAAGCGCGGTTGCGTTTATCGTAAGGTATATATTAATTTTAATATAATAAAACAGGCGGATATCTATCCGCCTGTTTTTACTTTATTTACGCGCTTTTAATATTTTTTCAAATTCAACCCCGTAAAAATGCCCTTCGTCCGTATTCTTAATACAGTCGGCAACGAAGTTTGCGGCGGTGTCGCACGAATTATGCGTTCCGTTCCCAAGCAAATAATTAGCCGTAAACACCGAAGCGAATATATCGCCCGTGCCGTGCTTTTTTACGGGCAGAAGAGTGTGCCACAGTATTTCCTCACTCGTATTTCCGCTTATAAACTCGCCTATCTTGCCGTCTATTTCCACGCCGGTTATAATTATTTTCGCCTTGGTAAGTTTTTTAAGTTTGGCTATAAGATTTTTTACGAACGCACCGTCGTAAACTTCTTTATACTCGGTTTCCGTCAAAAAACACGCTTCGGTAACGTTTGGCAAAATAATATCCGCTTTTGTTATAAGTTTGCGCATAGCCGCAACGTACGTCAAATCGAAACCGCCGTATAACTTGCCGTTGTCCCCGAATACGGGGTCTATGATTACGCTTGCCCCGTCTGCCGAAAACTTTTCAAAACAACTTTCGGCAACGGTCATCAACTCCTTTTTGCCGAGATATCCCAACAAAAACGCGTCGAATTTAAACCCGTTGTTTTCCCACTCGCGGAAAATATTTTCCGTTTCGCCCGTCAAGTCAAGATAACTCCAACTTTTAAACATCGTGTGATTTGACAGTACTGCCGTAGGCAAAACGCAAGTTTCTATTCCGTAAGCCGACAGTATGGGCAAAGCCACTGTAAGCGAGCATTGCCCCACGCACGATAAATCTTGCATCGTTAAAATTCTTTTCATAATATACCTCAATCTATTTGTAATGCTATTTTATAAATTTCCGATTTAGGCACGCCGCGCTCCTTTGCAACCAGCTTTATCGCCTCTTTTTTATCCATTCCCCCCGCAATATACCGCGACAAATGCTCTTCCGCGGTTAGCGAATTTAACGGATTTTCCAACGCCGCGCCCGCGACTATAAGTACGAATTCGCCGCGCGCCTCGCCCTTAAAGCCCTGCGAAAGTTTAAAATGAACCGCTTCCTCGTGCAACTTTGTAATTTCGCGCACAACGCACGCTTCGCGGTCGCCAAAAACCTCGTAAACGGCGCATATATCGCGGTCTAAGTCCTGCGGGGCGATATGGAAGATTAGCGTTAGCTCTAAATTTTTATACTTTTCCAAAAGCCTGCGCTTTTCACCCACCTTATCCGGCAAAAAGCCGATAAACGCAAATCTGTCCGCAGGCATTGCGGACAACACCAGCGCCGAAAGAGCCGCGTTTGCGCCGGGGATAACGGTAAATGGTTCGCCCGCGTCCCTTAAAATTTTGCAAACAATGTTGCCGGGGTCGGAAATTACGGGCATACCCGCGTCCGAAATTACCGCCACCTGCTTGCCCGAAACGCTTGCCGAAAGTATTTTTTCCGCCGCCTCCCGCTCGTTGAATTTATGGCAGGAGTACAGCGGTTTTTTTATTTCGTAAGCGTTTAAAAGTTTAAGCGAATGCCGCGTATCCTCGCAAAAAATTACGTCCGCACCGCGCAATACTTCCAGCGCGCGCAAACTTATATCCTTTAAATTGCCTATCGGCGTTGCAACGAAGTAAATCATTTTATTCCGCCTTAAACTGATATTCGTACAAATTTTTGTAAATGCCGCCCGCCGCTATAAGTTGGTTATGCGTGCCGCGCTCGGCTATCCCGTCCGCCGTAACAACTATAATCTCGTCGGCGTTTTTTATCGTTGAAAGCCTGTGCGCGACCACCAGCGTGGTGCGCCCCTTTGAAAGCTCTTTCAGCGCGCTTTGAATAAGCATTTCGGTTGCATTGTCAAGCGCGGAGGTAGCTTCGTCGAGAATGAGTATAGGCGGGTTGCGCAAAAACGCCCGCGCTATGGAAACGCGCTGTTTCTGCCCGCCCGAAAGTTTTACGCCGCGCTCGCCCACCCCCGTTTCGTAACCCTGCGGCAGACTTAAAATATAGTCGTGAATGTTGGCTTTTTTCGCCGCTGCCACTATCTCGTCGTCGGTAGCGTTAAAGTTGCCGTACGCGATATTTTCGCGTATCGTGCCGTTAAACAGAAAAACTTCCTGTTGCACTATGCCTATGTTCCGCCTCAGCGCCATACGGTCTAACTCGCGGATATCGTAGCCGTCGATAGTAATTTTTCCGCCGTCGATTTCGTAAAACCGCGGTATAAGATGGCACACGGTGGTTTTGCCTCCGCCCGACGGTCCAACCAACGCAATGGTTTTGCCCGCGGGGATTTGCATTGAAAAATTTTCTATAACCTTGCGGGAATCGTCGTCGTTGGAATACCCGAAAGTAACGCCGTCAAAAATTATTTCGCCTTTAAGCCTTTCGGGGACTATCGCGTTTTCGCTTTGCTCTTCGGGAGAAATATCCATAATTTCGCAAAAGCGTTTAAACCCCGTCATTCCCTCCTGAATTTGCTCGTAAATAGTAGTAAGCGTGCGCACCGGCGTTATTAGCGTGGTTACGTACAATACGAACGCCGCGAATTCGCCCGCATCTATTACGTCGTAATAGAAAAACAGCCCGCCCGACAGCAATACGGCAAAGTATAGAAAGTCCATAAAAAAGTTCATAGTCGAGTAAAACTCGCCCATAACTTTATACTGTTTGCTTTTCGCCTTTACAAATTCGCCGTTGCCCTTGCCAAACTTCTCCGCCTCGTGCGATTGCGCACAGTACGCACGGGAAACGTGCACACCCGAAACCGCGCTTTCTATATCCGCGTTTATTTCGCCCTGCACCACGCGCACGCGCTTAAACGTTTTTATCATACGCCTGCGCAAAAGCATAGCCGCGATAACTATAAAAGGTATGCACGCAAACACGATTAGCGCCAGATAAATATTCATAAACGCCAGCATAATAAACGCGCCTATAAGCGTAACCAGCGATAAAAAAACGTCCTCGGGTCCGTGGTGGGCAAGCTCTGAAATTTCAAAAAGGTCGTTGGTCATACGGCTCATAATAACGCCCGTCTTGTTGTCGTCAAAGTATGAAAAGGGCAGTTTTTGCAGGTGGTCAAACAGCTCCGCGCGCATATCCGCCTGTATTCTAACCCCCACTATATGCCCCCAATACTGCAACACGAAGTTTAACGCCGCCTTTATTATATACAGCCCCAAAAGCAACCCGCACCCCGCGAGCATAAGATATAAAAGTTTGTTAGGCACGAAGTTATTTATTATTTCTTTGGTGATATACGGATAGAATAAGTTGAACGCTGAAATAACCAGCGCGCAACACATATCTATTATAAAAAGTTTTTTGTGCGGCTTGTAATACTTTACAAACCGCTTAACGTAGTTTTGTTTTTGCATATTTTAAAATGATTTTATTATTTCGGCGGAAAGATTTTTGCAAAGCTCTTCGCCTAATTTTACAGTGGAATAAAAGTCATCCTCCGCGGCAATGCAGTTAAAGGTATGAATGTATCTTACGGGTATGCCCGCCACTATCACGGGCGTGCCGCCGTTGGCAGAAATTATATACGCGCCGTTATTGCCGCCGCCGGAGCGCACCGCCATTTGCACTTTTACGTTATTTTCTTGGGCGATTTTTTGGGTAAACGCCGTAAATCTGGGCGTGCATATAACCGTTGCGTCCATATGCCTTAACATTACCCCGCCGTGCAACTTGTCCTGCACCATATACGCAGGCGCAGAAGTATCGTCTGCGGGACAGCCCTCGAAACAGATAGCCGCGTCCGCTTTAACCCTGTGCATAGCGGCGGTAATTCCGCGCTCGCCAACTTCTTCCTGCGAGGAAATTACCCCCAATATATCCACGTTTGACGGCGTTTTGGCAAGGTTTTTAACACAGATTAAAAGCGCCGCAACGCCCAATCTGTCGTCAAACGCTTTACCGTGCAAAATGCCGTGCTTGCCATCGTATTCAAACGGGGAAAGGGGCACTACGGGCGCGCCTATTTCCACGCCGAACTCCGCCGCTTCCTCCGCCGAACAAGCGCCGATATCTATAAATAGATTGCCGTAACTAAGCGGCGCGTTGCGCTGCTCCGCAGTGGTAAGATGGGGCGGCTGCGCGCCGATTACCCCCGATATATAGCCCGTTTTAGTGAATATTTGCACCTTTGACGAAGGCAACGCCTTTTCGTTCCAGCCGCCTATGGGGATAAAGCGCAAAGTGCCGTCCGGCTTAATTGCCTGAACCATAAACCCCACTTCGTCCGAATGCGCGTCTAAAAGCACCACGGGGCGGTTGCCCTTGTTAAAGCGCGGGGTTATATACAGGTTGCGCATACTGTCCTCTTGAAAATCCGCGATATCTTTAAGATATTCGCGCGCGATTACAAGCACTTCGTCCTCAAAACCCGAAGCGCCGCGACAGTTGCAAAGTTTTTCAATAAGTTCGATATCTTTCATAGTACACCTCTGAATTGACAAAATTATAAACGCACGCGGCGGCTATTTTGCGTTTACCGCCGTGGGCAAAATTTCCACGCCCTCTTTGCCGCCCTTTACCGCCTCAACCATAACCAAATAAGGTTTTGCCGCGGGCGTGCCGGAAACGAATTGTATCCGCTTGGGCTCTAAATTGCGGCTTTTAAGTTTATATATCAGCTCCGCGGCGCGGTCGGCGCGGTTTATTACGGCAAACCTGCCGCCGAATTTCAACTTTTTAAACGCCGCGTCCACTATTTCCGCAAGCGTAAGCGTTATTTCCTTGCGGCAAACGGCCTTTTCGTAACTTTCGTTTTCAAACCCGCCGCGTTCGTACGGGGGGTTGCATAAAATTAAAGAAAACTTATCGTCGTATTCTCTGCCGATATCCTGCAACCGAGTACACACCACGGTGCAGTCAAACCCGTTTATAAGCGCGGTGCGCCGCGACATATCCGCAAGGCTTTCCTGCATTTCAAACAGCGTAAGCGAAGAAATTTGCGGGTTAAGGCAAAAAAAGTGAAAGCCCACCACGCCGCTGCCCGAGCAAAAATCCGCCACGGCGTCGCCGTGTTTTGCGCGGGCGAAACGGGAAAGCAACACGCTGTCCGAAGTAAAACGGTACAGCGCGGTATTTTGGATTATCTTTTTTTCGCCGTTTTCACCGAAAAAGTCTTCTAAAACTTCGTTTTCTTTAAGCATAAATCACCGTTAACAAGTAAAAAAGCGGGTTGCCCCGCCTTTAAACTTTAAAATAATTACTCGGCTTTGATAGCGCCCGTGGGGCATACGTCCTCGCACGCGCCGCAATCGATGCAGACGTCGGGGTTAACTACGTATTTATCCGCGCCTTCCGAAATTGCCTCTACGGGGCAAGTTCCCGCGCAAGCGCCGCAGCTTACGCACTCGTCGGTGATTAAATGTGCCATAACAGTCCTCCGTTAAAATTTGGAACGGCTTTAAAAGCCTACGCATATTATATCATACAAAACCAACCGTGTAAAGAGCTGGCGCAAAAATTTTAAGTTTAATCGTCCAGATTTTTTACGTCGTCGGGCACTTCTTCTTCGCTTTCTTTCACCGCGCGGTGAAATTTAAGGTCTTTAACGTTATAATCTTTAAACGAAACCGAGTCCTTAGCCTTGTCCTCTATCTTTACGCGCGCCGTCATTTTAAGCATATCCACCGTAACCACTGTGCCCTTGCCGTCCGGCGTGCCTACTTCGCCGCCGATTTTGGGAACGCGCTTGCACGCGTCGCAATAATAGTCGTTTTCATACCCCAAACAGCACATTAACCTGCCGCAAAGCCCCGAAATTTTTACGGGATTAAGCGAAAGCCCTTGGTTTTTAGCCATTTTTATGGAAACTTTTTTAATGTTGGGCATACAGCTTGCGCAACAGCATTCCCTGCCGCACGGTGCAATGCCGCCCATAAGTTTTATTTCGTCGCGTATGCCTACCTGCCTTAATTCTATGCGCATATGAAACGCCGAAGAAAGCTCTTTTACCAGCTCTCGGAAGTCCACGCGTTGCGGCGACGAGTAATAGAAAACGGCTTTCGAGCCGTCGAAAGCAAATTCGCAGTCTATCAGCTTCATATCCAGCTTAAATTTTTCTATCTTTTCGCGCACGGTATTCATAGCGTCACTCTTGCGCTCGACGTTGCGTTTGTGCGTTTCCTCGTCCTTTTGGGTTGCGGGGCGAACCACGGGTTTAAGCGGCGTAACCAGCTTTTCGTCTTCCATCTGCGTGCGCCCCAAAACCACGGTTGCATATTCCATCCCGCGCGAAGTTTCCACTATAACGCCGCCGCCGACTTTATATTCCCTGTTGTCGGGCGCGAAATAGTAAACTTTTCCGCCCGCTTTAAAGGTCACTCCGATAATTTCTGCCATTTTTTATTCTCCCTGACGACCGCTAAAAGAAAGTCGTACAACAGCGCGGAAAACACCGCGTTAAACTTTAACTCGCCAAACGCGCCGTTAAGTTTTTCAACCGCGTAAATTAGCGCGGGCTTTACAAGCGGTAAATTTTCGCCGCCGTTCAAAGCCGAAAAATACAGCCTTTGCATTTCGCTTAAAAGTTCGTTTTTGTATTTGGTATCGCCGTATTTCGCAACGATATCCCCTATATCTCCCGCACGGGTAGTGCGGCAAATTTCGTTTGCGGCGGAAACCACTTCTAAAAACCAGCCGCCGTCCACCATATTTTCCGCCGCGCCCAGCACCCCGCCGGAGCTTTTTGCCGCCGCCGCGTTCATGTCGTCGTGCCGCCGCCGCTCCAAAGCGCCGTAAACCTGAGCTTCGGTAAAAGGCGGGATTTCCAAAAGTTTCACCCTCGAACGCACCGTGTCCAAAACGGGAGCAACCGAGGTAACCCCCAAAAGAAAGTACACGCCTTCAAGCGGCTCTTCCAGCGTTTTTAAAAGTTTGTTTTGCAACAGCGCCGAAGCTCCGTCGAAACCGCTGATTATAAAAAGTTTTTTCGCTCCCTCCACGGGGCGCATAGCGCTGTCGTCAATAATTTCGTTTATTACGTCTGCGCTCAGCTTTTTGTCGTCGCGGGGATAAAACTTGCAATCGGGAAAACTGCCGTTGGCAATTCTTGCGCCCTTAGCTTCGTCCGCGTCTGTACCGAAAAATTTCAACGCAAAAATTACGAGCGCGTTTTTTAAGTTTTTCGCGTCGGGAAAGTCGAGCATATACGCGTGCGAAAGTTTGCCCGCGCGCAAATCGCCCTCCAAAATTTTATACGCCGTTGTTTCAAGTATCAGCTTTTTCACTAGTTTATATTATTTTATCTATTAGTTTTCTAATTTTTTCGGCGGTTTGATATTTAGTGCCGGAGCAGTCCACCGCCACTATATCGGGGTGCTTGTCCGCAAGTTTTTTATAGCCCGCGTACACCCTTTCGTGAAATTCGAGCCCCTGTTGCTCCATTCTGTCGTTTTCGTCCGCGCCGTGCTTTCTTTCAAACGCCGCCGTGGGCGAAATATCGAGAAACAGCGTCATATACGGGGGGTAATGGTCTACGGCAAGCCTGTTTATTTCGTAAATAAACTCCTCGCCAAGCCCGCGCGCATAGCCCTGATAAGCCAGCGAAGAATACACGAACCTGTCGCAAATTACAAGTTTGCCCGCCGCAAGCGCAGGCTCTACCGTTTCCTTTAAATGCTGAATGCGCGCCGCCGCGTATAAAAGCGCCTCGCACTCGTCGCACATAGCGGCGTTTTTTCCGTCTAAAATTATTTTGCGAATCTGTTCGGAAATTTCACTGCCGCCCGGCTCGCGCGTGAGAATAAACTCCACTCCGCGCTCTTTTAAATATTCGGATAAAAGCCTTAGTTGCGTGCTCTTGCCCGAGCCTTCGCAACCCTCGAAAACGACGAGTTTGCCTCTCATTTTTTTACCACCCAGATATTGCCGTTGTCAACGCCGAACAATCCGTCCGCGTCCTCTAAAACCTTTAAAGCCGCTTCGGTAATAATCTCGCCGGCAACCGTAACGGGAGTGCAGGGCGGCGAAATGCCTACGTTTCTTGCCGCCATTCTGCCTGCCGCCTGAGAAAGCGGCACTAGCTCGCGCGGCTGGCGCAATGCGTAAAGGAAACTGTACGTTCTTTGAAGCACCGGCAAGTCGGGTTTTTTGATAAACGGTATTTTCAATTTTTTATTCGTAGTAACGGCGGTAAGCGCGGACGAAAGCGCGTTTAAATCCGCCGCGGTAACCATTGGCGAAAGATAGAATAAAAGATGCTTTCCGTCCGAAAGCTCGGCATATATGCCCTTCTTTTCAAGAAATTGTGCCGCTCCGTGCGAAGAAATTCCAAGCGGTTCAAAGTCTACCGCAAGTTTAGTCCAATCCTCCGATGGGTAAAGTTTAAAGGACGATTTTAACTTAAACGCTTCAACCGCCCCGCGCGCTTCGGCAACTATTTCGGGATTGTTGTAAAGGTATTTTACCGCATACTCCACCGAAGCCATTATGGGGAAGCTGGGCGACGTGGTTCTGAAAACAGAAAGCCCCTCTTCAAGCGCGGGAATAAGGCTTTGGCAATTTGCGGAAACTATTGCGCCCTGCGTTAAGGCGGGCATAGTTTTGTGCGCGCCGTCTACCCATAAATCGGCGTAAACTCCCGCATATCCCCGCCTGTACGCTTCAAAAGCAAGGTGTCCGCCGTGCGCGCCGTCTACTAAAAGGTATCTGCCGTGCCTATGCAAAATTTTCTTATATTCTTCAAGCGGGGCGATATTTCCGTAATAATCGGGCGAGGTTACAATCATCGCCGAAATGGTTTTATCGCCGGAAACCAAAGTTTCGATAAGAGCGGGGTCGGGCGGCAAAAGCACGCCGTCGCGGCTTCCGCCCTGAACGATAACCGGCTCGATATTTAAAAGTTTGCAAGCGTTCCACACGCTTTGGTGGCTGTTGCGGGGCACAATTACTTTTGCGCCCAGCCCAGCAACGGCGAAGAGCATAGAAAGCACGCCCGACGACGAACCGTCGGTTAATATATAGCTTTTGCTTGCGCCTAAAATTTCCGCAATATCCGCTTGCGCCTGAGCAATTACGCCCTTGGGGCACAAAAGATTGTCGGAATAGGACAGTTCGGTTATATCAAGCGGAGCTACCGCGAATTTACTTTTAAAATCCCCCCTTGCCTTATGACCGGGCATATGGAAAGACTTGTCGGCTTTTGCATAATTTTTTAGTTGGTTGTAGATGAGATAATTATACATAAACTCCGATGGTGGTGGTTATCGTTTTTTAACGGTTTACGCGCGGTTTCATAGTAGGGAACAAAAGCACGTCGCGTATGGTTGCGCTGTCCGTCAACAGCATTACAAGCCTGTCTACGCCGAAACCGAGCCCGCCCGTAGGAGGCAAGCCGTATTCCAGCGCGGTAACAAACTCCTCGTCTATCTGCGCGTTGCAGCCCTTTTCCGCCGCGCGCTTTGCTTCAACCTGCTTTATAAACCGCTGTTTCTGGTCAATGGGGTCGTTAAGTTCGGAAAACGCGTTGCCGAACTCGTGCGAGCAAATAAAATACTCGAACCTTTGCGTAAACGCGGGGTCGTCAGCCTTTCTCTTGGCAAGCGGCGAATTTTCCACGGGATAATCGTAGATAAAAGTGGGCTGAACTAATTTTTCTTCTACGAACGCGTCGAAAAGCGCTATTAACACGTGCCCTTTAGTAGCCGCGTCGCCCTCTTCAACGGTAACGCCGAGTTGCTTTGCGCAGTTGCGCGCGTCCTCGTCGGAAGTCCACGCGTCGTAATCCGCGCCCGAGTACTTTTTAACGGCTTCCTTCATAGTCATACGCGCCCACTTGCCGCCAAGGCGTATTTCCGTGCCCTGATAAGTTATATCGGTGGTGCCGCAAACACTCCGAGCAACCGCCGCGTACATCTTTTCAACCAAATCCATCATATTGAAATAGTCAAGGTACGCCGCGTAGCACTCGATAGTGGTAAATTCGGGATTATGGAACGCGTCCATACCCTCGTTACGGAAAATTCTGCCCACCTCGTAAACCCTGTCAAACCCGCCGACAATCAGTCTTTTAAGGTAAAGCTCGGTTTCGATGCGCAAATACATATCGATATCCAGCGCGTTGTGTCTGGTTTTAAAAGGTCTTGCCGAAGCGCCTATTTCAATGGTGTTTAAAACGGGCGTATCCACTTCCAAAAATCCCTCTCCGTCGAGAAAAGCGCGAAGGGCGGAAATTATTTTGGAACGTTTTACGAAAGTGTTTTTAACTTCGGGATTTACTATTAAATCAAGCTCGCGCTGGCGGTAGCGGATATCGGTATCTTTAAGCCCGTGCTGTTTTTCGGGCAGCGGCAAAAGGCACTTGGACAGCATTTCAATATGCGTGCAATGCACGGAAACTTCGCCCGTCTGCGTTTTGAAAACGTAGCCGCTGACGCCGACTACGTCGCCCAAATCGTAGTCCTTTTTAAAGGATGCATAATCTTCTTCGCCAACGTCGTCGCGCTTTACGTAAAGCTGGATAAGCCCGCCGTCGTCCTGTATGTGGCAAAACGACGCCTTGCCCATAATTCTGCGCGACATAAGCCTGCCCGCCAAAGAAACCTGCTTGCCCTCTAACGAGTCGAAGCCGTTTTTAACCGCCTGCGAAAGCGCGCTTACTTCAAACTTAACTTTGCGGTAAGGGTCGTTGCCTTCCTGCTGTAATTTTTGTAACTTTTCACGGCGGATTTTAGCCTGCTCGGCAATATTTTCCGCGTCGTCCCCTGCTACGGGATTATTCAAATTTTCCTGCATATGCGTTATCCTTAGCTTATTTTCAAGATTTTCAGAGTGTAGTTGGTGCCGTCGGGGCATTTTACCGTTACTTTTTCACCCGCTTTTTTGCGTAAAAGCGCAACGCCCACGGGCGATTCAACGGAAATTTTGCCCGCCATAACGTCAACTTCGGTTACCGAGGTTACGGTGTAAGTCTGCTCTTCCTCCATATCCTCGTCGTATACGGTTACCACGCTGCCCAAATGCACGTAGCTGTTGTCGGTAACTTCCTTACGGATATCGGCGTTTTTAAGTTTATACTCTATTTCGGCAATCTTCCCCTCGTTTGAACGCTGTTCTTCGCGCGCCGCGTCGTACTCGGCGTTTTCCGAAAGGTCGCCGTGACTGCGGGCTTCCGCTATGCGTTCAATAATTTCGGGGCGCTTGGTCTTTACGAGGTAGTCAAGCTCTTTCTTCAAATCATCGTAGTTTTTTTGGGTCATAACAATGAGTTCTGCCATTTTATAGCTCCTGTCTTGAAAAATATAAGTAAAAGTGATTTCGCTTTCCGCGAAACCACCGTTAGTTGCTACACTATTATATAGTTTTATTTGCCGCTTGTCAATGAAAAGCCGCCCAAATAATTAACGCGTTTAAATTAACGGGAGCGCGCATAACGCTTTAAACGGTTTTTCCGAGAAACGCAGTTATCCTGCGCACCGCTTCGGAAAGCTGTTGCATAGACGTTGCGTAGCTTGCCCTGACGAAATATTTGCCCGCTTGCCCGAACGCGCTGCCCGGAACAACCGCAACTTTTTGTTGCATTAACAACTTTTCCGCAAACGTTTCGCCGTCCATACCCGTGCTTTCCACGCACGCAAAAACGTAAAACGCGCCCTTGGGCATAAAGCATTTTAAACCGAGGTTATTTAAAGCTCCCGCAAGAAATTTACCGCGGCGGCAGTATTCGCGGCGCATTTCCTCTACCGCGGCAAAACCGTCTGCAAACCCTTCTTTAAGCGCGCCCACCGCCGCGCGCTGGCTGGTTTGCGGCGCGCACAAAATGGTGTATTGGTGGATTTTAAGCATAGCCGCGTCTATTTCCTTGGGCGCGCAAATAAAGCCCACGCGCCAGCCCGTCATTGCAAACGCCTTTGAAAAGCCCCCTATATATACCGTCCTTTCCGCCATTTGCGGCAGAGCGGCAACCGAACAATGCTTGCCCGTATAAGTAAGCTCGGCGTATATCTCGTCGGATATAACCAAAAGGTCGTATTTTTTAATTACCCCCGCAATATCATTTAATTGCGCGTAATCCATAACCGCGCCCGTGGGGTTGTTGGGGTATGGTAAAATAAGAGCTTTCGTTCTTTCGGTAATTGCTTGTTCAATTATTTCGGGGGTTAAAATAAAGTCGTTTTCCGCAGTGCATTTTAAGGGCACGGGCGTGCCGCCCGCAAGCCTTACTATGGGCGAATATGAAACGTACGAAGGCTCGGGCACCAATATTTCGTCCCCCTCTTCGCAGGTTGCCCTAAGCGCAAGGTCGATAGCTTCGCTGGCGCCCACGGTTATAATAGTGCGGTCGGCGGGATAATCCACCGAAAACCTTTCTTTTAGATATTGCGAAATAAGCTCCCTAAGCTCCAATAGCCCGCGGTTGCCCGTATATTGCGTATATCCCCGCCTCAACGAACGGATAGCGGCGTCGCGCACCGTCCAGGGCGTTATAAAATCCGGCTCGCCAACGCCAAGCGAAATAGCGCCGTCCATAGTCTGCACAACGTCGAAAAACTTTCTTATCCCGCTGGGTTCAAGCTCCGCTGCTTTTTTATTTACGAAATTTCTCATAGCCCTTTGCGGTTTACGCCTGCACGCTAAGGCGCTTGCCGCCCTCGGCTTCGCGCATAACCGCGCCTTCTACCTTGTATTTTTTTAAAATGAAGTGAGTGGCGGTGGAAATAACCGCTTCGTAAGTGGAAATTTTTTCGGAAACGAACCGCGAAATTTCTTTAAGCGACTTGCCTTTTACTATTACCGCCAAATCGTAAGCGCCGCTCATAAGGTACAGGCTTTGAACCTCGCCGTGCGCGGAAACTTCGTCCGCTATCGCGTCGAACCCGTGCCCGCGCTGGGGAGTTACCTTAACTTCGATAAGCGCTTCCACCTCGTCCTCGTCCACGCCGTCGGCGTTTACAATGGCGGTGTATTTAACTATAATCCCCCGCTCTTCCAACGAGCGCACGCACTTTTCCGCTTCGTCCGCGCTTATTGAAAGCGCCGCGGCTATCTGCGCTGCGCTTATGCGCGAATCCTCTTTTAAAAGCGCCACTATTTCCCGTTCGGTTTTATTCATAAAATCCCCCCGCAAGTGTTTTTAATATTTTATAATTTTTTCAAAACAAAGTCAAATGGTTTGCGCGCGGCGCCCATTTCCGTTATAATAATTATATGTTTAAAATTTGGGCGAAAGTTATCGTCGGCGAAAAAATAACCAAGCAAATAACTTACGAGTGCGACGAAAAATTTACCTATTCGCGCTTTTTCAATTACATTTCGGATATCTGCGAGGAGCTGGATATACCTACGCCCATTCTCCTAAAAACGCATATTTTCAGCTACGCCAAATTCCGCACGGTGAAATTTTTACCGCGCGACTTTGCGGAAAAACCGGAGTTCGACAAATTGGTGGTGGACAATATAACATAAAATTTGCAGCGTTGCGCATACTGCGGTTATGAAACTAACTTGCTATACGTGCGTGGCAAACCTCGTTATTTTAGGCATATGCGGGGGTGTATACGCTTTTACGGGCTTTGATATCATAGCTTTTCTCAGCTTCGGCTCCACCGTGGCGTACCGCGTTTTTTACGCGATATGCGCCGTTTCCGCCCTGTTTACAATTTACTCCTTGATAATTTTCAAACCCTTTAAGGGTTTAAAGTAGAAAATCCGTTGCGTGTAGCAACGGATTTTCTATTGGTTTTCTATTTTAAGTGAAGCGCCCGTTTTGGCGTCCTGGTACATAACCCAAAACCCCGCGAAGCCGTCCGCAGGCGCGGGGATAAACGAAGCCAAGCCGCGCATACTTTCGGGCGGCACGTCGCCGTTGCTTGCGGGCACGCCGTAGCAAACGTATTCGGCGCGCTTTTCGTTATAGAGTACCCCGAAAACGTAAAACCCGCTTTCGCCGTAAGAAATGCGCGCCCAGCGCGACCCTTCAATCAGCTTTTCAAGCGAACTCTCGGCAGGGTATTGCGAAAAAATATTTTCTATTTCTCCGCGCATTTTTTCGTAAAAATCGCCGCTTGCAAGTTTTGAAACGCCCTCGTTTTTACTTTTGCCCCCCGAATATGCCGCGTTTTCGCCCGTTACGCCGCTTTCGGTTTCTTTGAAAGCGCCAACAGCCGCTTCATCTTGCCCAGGCTTTTGCCCGTCTTTTTTTTGAGTTTTATCCTCGCGTAAAGCACTTTCGCTTTCATTATCTTCGTATTCATAATAGTTGTCCTCGGCTATGGCTTCGTCCTCGTAAACCTCGCTTCGTTCGCTTTCCGCAACCGCCGCGCCGCCCTTTTCCGCAGGCTTGGCGTTTTCAATGCGCTCCAATTCTTTCTTTATACCCAACGCTTCTCCGCGGTAATTGCCGCATATTGCCGAGGCAACGGGGAAAATTTTGCCGTTTACGTAACAAACCAGCGCGGCAAACCCGTTGCTCGTATCCAGCTCGGAAACGCCTTCAAAGCAGTTGTCTTCCACGCACAGCGTAACTTTTCCGTCGGAAAGCGCGGTTACGAAGCGCCCCTCGGAAAGCGGCGCAAAGTTGATTAAGGAAACTTCCACTTTAAGCGAACGCCCGTATTTTTCGGCTTTAACCAGCCCCGAAACAGCGCCGCCGTCCGCCGAAAACCCGTCTTTTAAACCCTTAATAACGGCAATGTTTTTAGAATATCCTGCCATAACACACCTTAAATTAACAAACGATATACGGCGCAACGGTAATAATTGCGCGTAAATTTTAAGTTAACTGTTTGTATTATATTCATAAACGCAGGGAAAATATTATATAATTATGTAGTATTGTGTAATATTTGTGTGAATTTACAAACATACTTGCGTTAACGTTTGATTTTTTTACCGATTAGTTATATAATATTATTTGTAAAAGTTTTGTAATTTTCAAAGGAGAGTTATTTATGGCTATAACTAAGAACGCTAAAGTTCTTGAATTCGTACAGGAAAGCGCCGAGCTGGGTCAACCCGATAAAATTGTATGGATTGACGGAAGCGAAAAACAGATTAACGCGCTTAAAGCTGAAGCGGTAAAAAGCGGCGAACTTATTAAACTTAACGAAATTCTTTTGCCCGACTGCTATCTTCACCGCACCAAGGTAAACGACGTTGCGCGCGTTGAAGACAGGACTTTCATATGCACGAAAAACCGCGAGGACGCAGGTCCCATAAACTATTGGATGGACCCCAATCAGGCTTACGAGCTTTGCAACGAAATTGCGCGCGGTTCGATGAAAGGCAGGACGATGTACGTTATCCCCTACTCTATGGGCGTAGTAGGCAGTCCTTTTGCGAAAATCGGCATTGAAGTAACCGATTCGATTTACGTCGTTCTTAATATGAACATAATGACCAGAGTTGGAAAGGTTTGCCTTGACGCGCTTGGCAAAGACGGCGATTTTATTAAAGGTTTCCACGCAAAATGCGACGTTGACGCCGACAAGAGATATATTATGCACTTCCCCGAGGACAATACCATTATTTCGGTAAACTCGGCTTACGGCGGCAACGTGTTGCTGGGTAAAAAGTGCTTTGCGTTGAGAATTGCTTCTTACCTCGGCAAAAACGAAGGCTGGATGGCGGAGCATATGCTTATTTTGGGCGTAACGTTCCCCGACGGCACCAAAAAATACGTTGCGGCGGCGTTCCCCTCTGCTTGCGGCAAAACCAACCTCGCAATGCTCATCCCCCCCAAACATTACCTTGAAAAAGGCTATAAAATTGAAACCGTGGGCGACGATATTGCGTGGATTCGCGTAGGCGAAGACGGCAGACTTTGGGCTGTAAACCCCGAAAACGGCTTCTTCGGCGTTGCTCCCGGCACCAACGACCACTCAAACTACAACGCGTTGCAGTCCACGAAACGCGGCACCATTTTTACCAACGTTGCGCTTAACACCGACGATATGACGGTTTGGTGGGAAGGACTTTCCAAGGAAATGCCCCGGCACTGCATAGATTGGACGGGCAAACCCTGGAACCCCGAAAAATTTGACAAAAAAGATAAATCTACCTGCGCGGCTCACCCCAATTCGAGATTTACCGCACCCGCGGTTAACTGCCCCTGCGTTTCGCCCGAGTTCGAGTCGAAAAAGGGCGTTCCCCTTTCGGCAATTATCTTCGGCGGCAGGCGCGCTTCCACCACCCCGCTCGTTTACGAGGCAAGGGATTGGAACCACGGCGTGTTTATAGGCTCGGCAATGTCCTCGGAAACAACTGCTGCGGCGGCAGGCGCGGTTGGCGTGCTCCGTCACGACCCTATGGCAATGAAGCCGTTTACGGGCTACCATATGGGCGATTATTTCGCGCATTGGATTGAAATGGGTAAAAAGGTTAAAAATCCGCCCAAAATTTTCAACGTTAACTGGTTTAGAACGGACGCGGACGGCAACTTTATGTGGCCGGGTTTCGGCGATAATATGCGCGTGCTTGAATGGATTTTAAAGCGCTGCGACCAAACTGCGGACGCTGTTGAAACGGCTATAGGTTACGTTCCTAAGGCGGAAGATATAGATATCACCGACCTTGACTACGAAATTAAAAAAGGCAAAAAGTTCACCCTTAACGACCTTAAAGAAATTCTTGCCGTAGATAAGGAAAAGTGGGCTAAGGAAGCCGAAGAAATTGAAGGCTACTACAACGGCACTATTAAAGACAGAATCCCCCAAGAGCTGTTGGATTGCCTTGAAACTTTGAAAAAGAATTGCAAAACGGCTAAGCCTGCCGCTAAAAAGACGGACGACAAAGCAGAATAAAAGTTAATTACCCCCCCCCCCAGACGGTTTACCGTAATTCCCATAGGGAATTTAATAAGACGCAAATAAAAGATTTAGGCATAGCGTTAAGCTGTGCCTTTTCTGTACTTTTTTTCGTGGACGAATTAGGCTACTCGTAGCCTAGTGAGATATAGATATGTTTTAATATGGATATGTTTTATATTTCCCGCAAAATTCAATAGGTTGCGTTCTTTCATTTTTCGTGATATTATGAAACTACGATAAACAGTAATTTAGCGGAGATTAAATGAAAACACAAAAAGACAGTAAAAAACAATATGTAATAATTTTGATTATATCTTGCGTTTTTGCCATTATCGCAAGTGCTTTGATTATTATTTCAATATGTGGTTTTCCGCAAGCTATTGAGTACAAACAACAAGAAAACTATTTATACGAAAACGGCGTTGAAGTTGATGCTTATATAAAAGGCTATTATGATGATTATGGATTAGTAGGCTCACGTGGCGACACCGCGAGAATATATAAAGGGCGTTTTCACATAGTATATGAATATATTGACGACAACAATCGCACATATACGGATGAATATTTAGACACAGTTGAATGCACAACAAGAGATGAGTTGAGTGCGCGAGAGCTGTATATTAAGCAAATGATAGCCGACGAACCGACAAAGAAAATGCTTATAGCCGATAATGGTTTATGCTGTCTGTCTGTGAATAAGGAATCGTTAAAACAACATACAACTTTAACCATTTACAGTATTTTAATTTCGGTTTCATCGGTGGTATTAGGCTTATGTATATTCGGCATTGTACGGCAGTCTAAAAAATTGCGACAGTTAAGATAATCATAATAAGATAAATTTCATTTTGTCTTTCTAAATAGTTTGTAGTAAAAAGCTCTCGAACGATATGTTCGAGAGCTTTTGTCCTCGCTTAAAAGTACAACTCTTAATAATTTAGTTTTTTAATCGCTATTAGAATTGCGATTTTCGTAGGGGAGGTTATCACGCTTATATACTTTTACTATAATTATGCTCACGTTTTTTACTGTTCTTCGGTAAAGCAATACATCCGCCTTGTTTAAAAAACTTTTATCAGTTTTCCAATCCAAACAAATAATCGGTTGATACTCCGAGAAATACCGCAATTTTAACTATGCAAGCCATAGGCGGTTCGTTAACGTCGTTTAACCACTGTGACAAAGTAGATTTATTAACCTGCAAATATTCGCAAAGCTCTTTCTGCATTTTTCCCTGTTGTTTAAGTTCGCTTTTTACCCTTGCCCCAAAGTTTTCCACTTGTTACACCCCGTAGTTCATATTTTATAAATTATTGCCGATTTTTGCTTGATTGTTCATAAATATAAACCATAATGTGTATGTGAAAAGATTAAATTCTTAAAATATATTTTCTAAACCTAATAAATAATCCGAACTTACGTCGTAAAATTTACATATTTTAATAAGGGTTTTTAAGTCAGGTTCTCTATAACCCTGCTCATATCCGCCATAACAACTAACGGAAATTCCCAGCTTATTGGCAACTTCGCTTTGTTTTAAACGCTTTTCTCCCCTTAATTCTTTTAATTTCTTTCCTAATTCCATAATGAAATATTATCACATACCCCGCGTTTCGCGTTGACGGCCCGCGAAACGCGGGGTATAATATAATTATGGAAGAAAATAATAAAAAAATTAGCAAAAACTGTAAGTATTTTTGCGCGTATTATTTAAAAAAGCAACGTCGGTTTATCACTATCGGTTACGGGCATTGCAGTAGCCGTAAAGACAAAAAATATCCCGCTTACAAAAATACTTACCCAAACAATTACTGTATTTTTTGGGAACAGATTACGGAAAAAACGAAACTAACGTTGAAAATATAAAAACGGTGTTGCAAAGTATGCACGAAAAATTAATAGAAATAGAAAATCTACTTAAAAACGAGTAAAAAACTCCCCGACGGTTTTCGTCGGGGGTATTTTTATTCTTCGTCTTTTTTAACTTCGGTAGTTTCTTCTTTCTTTAACTCGTTGCTGTTGCCGAGGAAAGTTCCGAAATAAATTTCCTTTTTGCCGCGTTTGCCGCCGGCGGGACGGGAACTGCGGTCACGGCGGTCAAATCTCTTTTCGCCGTCACGCTCGCCGCGTTCTCTTCTGTCGCCGCGGCCGTGCCTTTCGGGTCTGCCGCCACGCTCGTTACGCCTGCCGCCGTCGCGGCGGTCGCGTCTTTCACCATAGCGCACGCCCTTATCGTAGGGCTTTGCGTTATTGGGAATTACCACTATATATCTTGCGGGCTCGTGCCCTTCGGAAACCGTTTTAACTTCGGTATTGTCCATAAGCGCCGCGTGGATAATGCGCCTCTCGTAAGGGCTCATAGGCTCTAAAATCATTTTTCTGCCCGTTTCCACAGCCGATTTTGCAAGTTTTAAAGCAAGTTCTTTTAAAGTTTGCTCGCGCTGTGCGCGGTAATTTTCGCAATCTACTACAACTTTTTTATACTTATCCCTGCCGATATTTGCAACCGCGCCGGCAATGGTCTGTATTGCGTCTAAAACGTCGCCGCGCTTGCCTATAACTTTTGCGGAGCTTGAAGTTTTAATATCTATAGTAAGATTTTCGTCGTCGGAAATAATTTCGCTAACCGCTTTAATACCGATAATAGCAAGCAATCCGTCTATAAAATCCGCCGCTCTTTTGCCGTCTTCCTGTTTGGGGATAATTCTTACCTTTGCCTTAACCGAGCCGAACAGTTTTTTCTTTCCCTCTTCCAATACCTCGAAATCAGCTTCTGCAAGCGTAAGTTTAAGCTCTTTCAAGCCCAAATCCAACGCTTCGTCTACGGTTTTGCCCGTAAATACGTACTTTTGTTCCATTATTTTAACCTCTTTGCTTTGTTTGTCGGTCTGCCCTTTCCACTGTTGCCGCCGTTTTTGGCAAACTTGACCGAAACTACTTTATTAATTATCAACGTTGAAACAAGACCGTACAGCGTGTTGGTTATCATATACACCGAAAACGCCGCCGAATAGAAGAATGAAACCACGCCGAAAATCAACGGCATAACTATCATCATCCACTTAGTGGTCTTTGCCGCGCTGCCGTCAACCGAGCTTAACTCGTTAGCCGCCTTTTGCGTGCGCATCATTATAAATTGCTGTAAGAACATAAGCCCTATAGCAAGCACTATTAAAACGAAATAGCCGTTAGGCTTGTTTTTTTCCGCGGTGAGGTTAAACGTAACCTCGTTATAATCGTCCTCGTAAGCCGCGGTTGCGCCAACGCCTACCGCACGCGCAACGGCGGAAGAAAAGTTGTTGAAATCTGGAACTTTATGGTTTAAAGGCGAATCGGGATACCACATATTGCCTATCCATAAAAATTCTGTAGCCGCCTTGTTTGCTTTGTACCATTCAACTACGGCTTCCCGCGCGTTTAATTGTACGAACGTAATAACGTGTTCCCATTTACCGCTTTCGTCAAGCAGGTCGAAACCGAGTTCGGCAAACGTTTTTGCGCCGCCTTCGTCGTTTTTATGCGTTTCGTTGTACCAGGGTTCGTACAAATTTACAAACGTTTCAAAATCAACCGCGTAAACGTTGTCCTCGCCCACCAAAAAATGCTCGGGGTTATTATCATTATCGTCAACCCGAACGTAGCGTACCACGCTTGCGTTGTACGCTTCCACCATAGAGTTATAGTCGCGTAAAGTCGCGTAGTTGGAGTACGTTGAAAACGACGAGAAAACGACCATAAATATTATTAGCGAAACAATCATAGGCAGGCACGCACCAAGCGGGTTATAGCCGTTGGCTTTTTGCAGCTCCATAACTTTTTGGCTGTACATATTTCTGTCGTTTGCGTACTGTTTTTGAAGTTTTTCCATCTGCGGCCGCATATTTTCCATTAACAGCGACTGCTTTTTCGTTTTCACCCTTGAATAAATATCGAGAGGAAGTACTAACGTTTTAAGCAAAAGCGTAAAAACGAGCACGCCCAAAGCCACCGAACCGTAGCCTTGAAAAAGCTCGAAAATCCAGCTGATTGCTTTGCCAATCCAGTTTAAGTCGTCGGACGGAATGGTGCCTACGCCAAACGAATTGACTATATTTGAAACGAGTAAATTAAATGTCGTCATATTACCATTTTGCGGCGCGCTACAAAACCCACCTGAATTTAAAATATTTTTCGGGCGCGGGGTCGTAACCGCCTTTTGAAAGGGGGTTGCAACGTAAAATCCGCCATAATCCTAATAAAATTCCGAAAATTACGCCCTTATTGTTTATGGCGCGCTTCATATATTCGGAACAAGTAGGCTCGTAAAGACAGGTATGGCGGGAAAAATTTTTTTGGTAAAACACTATTAAACGCATAAAAAACGCCTTTAAAAAGGGTTTAAAAACTTTGCGCCGTGCTTTTTTACACAATTTTTTAAATTTTCCCACTTTCGCTTATCTTTTTAAAAAGAATTTTTAAACTTCTTTCAAAGGATTTATAAGTGTATTCTTCCTTAATTTTAGGAATGAGAATACAAGCGTAAGGCTTGTCCAACAGCCCGCAATTTTCCGAAAAAACGGCGCGCAACAGCCTTTTTATCCTGTTTCTCGTAACGGCTTTACCGTGTTTTTTGGAAACGGCAACGCCCATAGCCGTTTTTGCCGCAGGAAAATACAGTAACGTAATATCAGGGGAAAATATCTTTTTCCCCTTTTTAAACAGTCTTTGAAAGTCGGAGTTTTTTTTGATGCGCAGGTATTTCACCCGTATCACCGCTAAAATCCGCCGTTATGCGGAGAGCTTTTTTCTGCCCTTGTTTCTTCTTCTTTTTAAAACGTTTCTTCCCGCAGTGGAAGCCATTCTCTTTCTGAAGCCGTGAACCTTGCTTCTTTGTCTTTTCTTGGGCTGGTAAGTCCTTTTCATCGTTATACCTCTTTATTTAAAATCTTTCCTATTATATAATTAAATTAAAACTTCTGTCAAGCGATTTTCTATCCCGCAAATTTCAGCGTTTATCCGTTAAAAACGCGAAAAAAATTAATAAAAAAGTTAATTTGCGTTCGTTCTTACGGGCAAAATAAGATAAAGTTTGCTTTTATCAATCTCGTTTTGGCAAATAAACGGTTGAATATGATTATTGAAAGAAAGGGTAATTTTTTCCTCGTTTAAAGCGTTTACGGCGTCTATTATAAACTTGGAATTCATTGCTATGCGCACGTCTTTGCCGTTTATTTCCGCCTTTACCGGCTCTTGTACGTTACCTATTTCCGAAGCCGAAGAAATTTCAATTTTGTCACCGCCGATATCGAAAATTATAAGGCTGTTTTTGTCGTTTCTTACCAAAATAGCCGCGCGCTCTATACTTGCTTTTAAAGCCTCTTTATTTACCGTAACGGTGGTTATAAAACTTTTGGGAATAATATTTTCCTTTTTGATAAAGTCGCCGCCGTATAATCTTGAAGTTAAAATAGTGTTTTCGCCGGAAACGAGAATCATACCGCGTTGCACGAAAATTTCCGTTTCACCGTCGCCGTCGGGAATCATTTTTTCAATTTCGTTGAGAGTGCGGGCGGGGCATATAATTTCCATATTTCCCGTTGTCGAAACTATATTTCCGTTAACCGTAGCCAAACGGAAACCGTCAAGCGAAGTAACGCAAACGCCGCTTTCACCTATAACGAATTGGCAACCCTTTAAAATAGGGCGCGAATCGTCCGAAGCGCAACAAAAAGACGTGGCGCGTATATAATTTTTTAAGTCCGAAGTCTTTAATTTAAAGCTGTTTTCGTTAATTTCCGTATCGATTTTGGGGAAATCGTCGGCAGGCAAAACCTGCATACTCGTCTGACTGTCGGCGTATTCTATATCCATTTTCTTTTCAACCGAAGAAAGGGAAATTTGCACGCCCTCCAACTTTTTAATAAAATCGGCAAAGTACTTGCCGGGCACGCAAAGCTCGCCCTCTTCGTAAACTTCGGATTTTATAGTTTTAATTATGGAAATTTCGCCGTCGGTGGCGGAAAGGGTTAAACCGTCGTTTTTAGCCGATAATTTTATACATTCCAATACGGGAACGGTAGTTTTGGAAGAGCAGGCTTTAACTACCTTTAACACGGCGTCGGATAAATCGATACCTTCGCATACACACTTCATATTTTTCTCCTGAATACGTTCGTTTTGCCTCAGCGTATTTATTTCTTAATTTATTATTAAAAGTATTTAATAAGTAGTTATTATTAGTAGGGTCTGTGGAAAAGTTGATAAGTTATAAAAACCTTTTATATTTTAACAGAATTGCGTTGAAAATGCAAGAAAATAAGCGCTTTTTTACGGTTTTGTATTGTGAATATTTTTGTTGAAAAACCGCGGGTTATCAAACCTTTGTCCACCTTTGAAAAAAGTTATAAACCATATTGTTGCTTTATCTCGGGGTTTAAGGTATAATAGGCGTATGATTTTTGATTTGGAAAAACTAAAAAGCGAGTACGGCGATAGGTTAGAGGCTTTTAAAAGTCTGCTTTTGGAATACAATTCAAAGTACAATTTAACCGCGATAACCGACGAAAACGAGATTTACGTAAAACACTTTCTCGACAGCGTTATTCCCTGTGATTTTTTTAAGAAAAACGCGTCGGTTATAGAGATTGGCTCGGGCGGAGGGTTCCCTTCCGTTCCTTTGAAAATAGTTAGAAACGACCTTTCTTTTACGCTTGTCGAGAGTACGGGGAAAAAATGTGAATTTCTTAGTGTTGTTGTGGATAAATTGGGGTTGAATTGTGTAAAAGTTCTTAATATCCGCGCCGAAGACGGGGGGCGCACGCCTGAGCTAAGGGAAAAATTTGACGTTGCGGTAGCACGTGCGGTTGCAAAGCTGAATACGCTTGCGGAATACTGTTTGCCGTTCGTGAAAGTGGGCGGACGGTTTATCGCTTATAAGGGCGAAAGCGAGAATTTAAACGATAGTTTAAACGCCTTAAAAATATTAGGCGGCGCTATAGAAAAAGTTGAAGAATACGAGCTGCCGCAAGGTTGCGGAAAAAGGCGCGCCGTGATAATAAAAAAGGTTGCGCCTACTCCTTTGAAATATCCGCGCGGGCGCGGTTTGGAGCGAAAAAAACCGTTATGAGTACGTGCGCTTTTACCGGGCACAGGTTATTGCCCGAGGACTTTGACAAAAACTTGTTGGAAGAAAAAATTGAAGGGCTTATTCAAGGTGGCGCAAACGAATTTTTGTGCGGAATGGCGGTTGGTTTTGATTTGCTTTGTGCGGAAATTGTTTTAAAGTTAAAAAGAAAACACGATTTAAAATTGGTTGCGTGCATTCCGTGCGAAAGTCAAAGCGCGTATTATTCGCAGGCTGATAAAATAAGGTACGACAAAATTCTTGCCGCTTGCAACGAAAAAATAGTGCTTGCGCCCCTCTATTATAACGGCTGTATGCAAAAGCGCGACAGATATATGGTTGAGCGCGCCGACGTCGTTTTTTGCTACTTAACGCAAAAAACGGGCGGAACTTATTATACGGTAAATTACGCCAAATCCAGCGAAGTAAAAATCGTTTATTTTTAAATTTAAACGCTATAGTTTAAAAAAAATCAATTAAATAATTTTCAAATAAAAAACAAGCGCCCCGCAGTTTCCTG